>JANYKN010000162.1 GCA_025361565.1 Bacteroidota bacterium
GAACTCAAATCACGGGATTCCAAATTTAAGGAATACTTCAAACGGTTTTTATTAATAATAATAACTCTGGCATTAATAGAAACTGTTTGTTTTTTTATGATTAAAATTTTTTTTCCTGATTATGCCACATATAAGGGTAAAAGAGTTGCTTCAGGATATACTCTTTATTATAATACCCCGGGTTTTAATTATAGCAAATCAATAATAAAAAACAAGCTTTCAGAAAAAGACCTGGCTATTGATTCCAATGGATTTGCTTATTCCGGTAGAATCTGTATTACCAAACCTTCAAATACAATAAGAATATTCCTTATGGGCGGTTCCGCTTTATTTGGTTTAGGACAAGCAAAACCTTATGATAAAATTAAAGCATATCCTGATGGAGTTTACTCATATGAATCAAGTATAGCCGGTTGTCTAAAAAGGAAACTGGATTCTTTATATCATAATAAAAATTTTGAAGTAATTAATGCCGGATGTTCAGGTTTTACTACAAAGCAGTCGATGATGCTCTATCTTGATAAAGTGTGTCATTTTTCACCCGATTTTATTATAGAAATGGATGGTTTTAATGATTTGGGAAATATTACATTTGGAAGCGACAAAGAGAATAATACATCGAAGTTTAAGAGTTTTGCCTATTTAATATCCATGAATAAAAATTTATCCCGGATTAATACTCTCAAACTAATTCAATTGATTCAAAATAAAATGAATGTGCGCAAATCAGAAAATAAATCAGCAGAAATAGCCGGGCAAAAACTTAATTATAATTCATTAATTTATACTGAAGGGCAATACCTTAAAATAAAAAAACAGTTAAATATTAATTCAGAGGATTATCTCAGAACATTAAACAGATATTCTTCTATATTAAAAGCCGATTCTGTAAAATTTATTTTTATGTTGCAACCACTTCTAAACAGACAAAAAGTAAATAAACAATTGAGCAAAATTGAACAGCTTTTTGTTGAAAAAATTGATCCTGTTTCTCCTGCTGTTGATGAAGTTAATTCAATGTATTCAGGAAATGCATTTGGCACTAATATTACGCCATATGATATTGCACATTTGATGTTGTTATATTATTTTGATGATGGCTTTTCGGATTCATTAAAAAAGACGATTGAAGATAATGGATATGTTTATATTGATGCCAATAAAGAAATGCAGAATTTGGGAAAAGATTTTGAGTTTTTTGTAGATTATTGCCACATGACAATTAAGGCAAATGAATTTGTTGCCCGGATGATGGCAAATGAAATAATAAAGCAGATACCCATTGAAAACAATAAATAACCAAGAACCAAATTTTAAGTTTCAAGCCCCATGCCCCAATGAAAGAATTTAGAGTTGAAATTATGAATTTGAAATTTATTTAGTATTATGAATTACAAATTATCTCTTCTTAGTATTTTATTTTTTGTTGTTTATGGATGTTCCTCCGTTTCAAATGAAAATATTATTGTAAAAGAATTTTCGACCTCTAAACCTGACAATGCCTATATTTCAATAACAAACAATTCAGGCACTTTATCCAGATTTTCATTTAAAATAAATGACAAATTTTATGCATCGGAAGATGAAATAAAAGATGAAATCTATAAAATGTCTGATCAAAATAAAGATAGTTCATATTTTTATGCATGGAAATTTTTATGTAACACAACTTATTTTTCAGCTTCGTTAACTAAAGAAAATTGGTTACTTACACCAATTCTGTATATTAATTCTATTGGCTATAATACCTGTGGCAAACAATCTATTGTTTTGTCAAGACTGTGGGAAGAGCTTGGCTATAAAACCAGAATTTGGGGGCTGAATGGTCATGTTGTGCCTGAAGTATTCTTCAATGAAGCCTGGCATATGCTTGACCCTACATATAGTGTCTATTATATGAATTCTAATTCTGAAATTGCAAGTGTACAGGAATTGATGGATAATCCTGATTTGATTGCAAATCCAAAAACTGTTATTGGCAAGGATTATTTATTTAAGTTGAAATACTCAAAAGAAATTGCTGCTTTATACAAATCAAAAGACGATAATAAAATTTTTGATTATGAAAAATTCAATGATGAGATTGATGAATTTATTATTGAACTGCCACCTTTTTCTTCTCTGGAGTTTCCAGGTATTTTCATGTCAGATCCTCCAATAATCAACAAAATTCCTGTTCCATATTTTGCCAATTGTCGTCTAAAAATTCCACCCTCCTGGGAAGGGACACTGAAAAATGTGTTGGTACTTGCAGATATCAAAGGCAAAGGAATCATTCGTATTGACGATGTTGAATACAATATAGGAGATAGAAAACTTAAAAATAAGATTTCAATGCAAAAAAGTTTTAT
>JANYKN010000186.1 GCA_025361565.1 Bacteroidota bacterium
CTGAAACGGGTTCTTAATTCTTCAATAAATTCATCATCAGTAAGTTTACTCATAATTAGTTTTATATTGTTAAATACAACTATATATTATAAATCGATATAAATTGATATAAATTGATATAAAAAAAATTATTAAATCACGATAATCATTTGCAATTTTATAATATCATTATTTATCAAATATTACCGAAGTGCTGAAAACCATTTTTTTTATTAATAAGATGAATTTACAAAAAAATCATCAGCTTTCAAACGAAAAAACGATTCAAATTTTTCTAAAAATGGTGGGTTTTAATTGCTTTAGAGGTACATCAAAATTAGTTATTGATTCGGAGTGACCCAAAAAGAAAAAGCCATTGGGTTTTAACTTCGAACATAATCTATTTATGACTTTTTCCTGGGTTTCACGGTCAAAATAAATCAATACATTTCTACAAAAAATAATATCGTAATTATCAGGAACACTATAAACATTGTCCATAAAATTTAATCTCTGAAAAGTAATTCTTCGTCTAAGTTCAGGGATAATTCTAACGGTTGGGTTTATTTTATCTTTACTTCGGAGCAAGTATTTTTTTTTCAAGTTTAAAGGAAGCATTTCCACTCTCGCTTCTTTATATATGCCATCATTTGCAGTTTTTAGCATACGGGTTGAAATATCAGTGGATAAAATCGAAAAATCGAAAGCATATAATGGATTTTGCGCCATAAACTCGCTGATAGATATTGCAATTGTATAGGGTTCCTCGCCACTTGAACATCCTGCACTCCACAGCTTTATTTGTCTGTTGGGTCGATCTCCGAATAGCATTTCGGGCAATATATTGGAATGAAGAAAATCAAAATGTACCGGTTCGCGGAAAAAATCGGTTTTATTAGTGCTAACCATATCAATCATATGGATCACTTCAGCTTGCTGACCTTCCTTACTAAAAAGGTATTCAATATAATCTTTGTAGGATGTCATATTAAGCTCTCGCAAACGCTTATGCAGCCTGCTTTGAAGCATTGTTTTTTTCACTTCGGGCATCTTTATTCCATACTCCCCAAAAATGAAAGAACTAAGCCTTTTAAACTCACCATTTGTCATCACTGCCTTGTAAATATCGCTAAGATTTACATTTTGCTGTATCATAATGTATTACAAATAATTACAAAATAAAAAATCCCATTAAGTTTGTCTTTATTTCAGTTATTACCTGTTCGACAATAAAGACAATTCTTTGGGACAATCAGTAATCCAAAAGTGCGAAAACTAAACTCTGGTTTCTACTTCAACCTGAGAATCGCCAGATGATTCTTTAATAAGAGTCAGTTCGCTGGTAGAAAATATTAAATCCATATTTAGCAACATAATGAAGTCGTCGCCAATTTTTGCCATACCATCAATAAATTCGCTTTTATATTTACTTCCAATACTTGGAGGCGGTTGAATATGATCATTATCAATTTCAATTACTTCCAAAACCGAATCTACCAAAGCTCCTACATGCACTGTGTCTCCACCCATTTCAATATCCAAAACCAAAATGCAAGTGTTGGTGGTATAAACCGTTTCTCCCATATCAAATTTAATCCTTGTGTCAAGGAGAGGTAACACTGATCCTCGTAAGTTTATAACGCCTTTCATGTATGAAGGCGAATTAGGCACTTTTGTTATTTTGGTCATTTCCAAAATATTAAGCACTTTTGCAACATTGGCTCCAAATATCTCATCCCTCAATTTAAAAGTCAGATAGGAATTAATTTTTGTAGCATCTTTCATTTATTATCCTCCGTAATTAATGTTTTATTAGCGAATTGTTTAATAGCTTTGTTTGTATCCATAACCAATGCAATTGTCCCGTCGCCAAGAATTGTTGCACCTGATATAATTTCTTGTTTTTTGTAATGTTTTCCAAGTGGTTTTAATACTGCCTGATATTCTCCAACTACCGCATCAACAGCCAATCCAACCCGTTTGTCTTCATAATTTACAACAATTACCTGTTCATACACTGTTTCAAATTCAGAAAGTGCAAATTCTTCACGTAAATAAAAGAAAGGTACCTGTTCACCATCTAATACTACAACATTGTTAAAAGTGTTTGTTAATTTTTCATGTTCTACGGCATATATTTTATCTATCACGCTCAGTGGTATCACATAAAAGGTATCTTCAACCTTTACTAATAGTCCATCAATAATAGAAAGCGTAAGCGGTAATTTGATTGTTAGCGTTGTTCCAACATTTACTTCGGATTCCACATCTACTTCGCCGCGAATGTCTGCAATTTTTCGTTTCACCACATCCATTCCCACG
>JANYKN010000037.1 GCA_025361565.1 Bacteroidota bacterium
CGTTATGTGCCACTGGCGTAAAAAGCTGAAGGCACCAATTTGCTGGAATTCCAGGAAATAAGAATTATTAAGAAAGTGCCTGAAAACTAATAAATTGGCAGCTATGAAAACAAAAAAAAGGAAACAGTTTTTCAGGCAGAAAACTCAGCGGTTTTTAACTTGACAAAATGAAAATAAAACAAGGTTCTTTGAGCATAATAACATTTTTCATCGGCTGAAAAACTGGAAGATTCGAAATTTCTAAAACGCTTGAATATTAATAATTTGGCGCTAAAAACAATATTCTGAAACGGTTTTTCAGGCCGAAAACTCGACGGTTTTTAGCTTGACAAAATAAAAATTAACAAGGTTCTTTGAGCATAATAACAATTTTCATCGGCTGAAAAATCAGAAAACCCGAAATCTCAAAAACGCATGAAAATTAATAATTTGTCGCTAAAAACAACATTCTGAAAAGGTTTCACAGGCTGAAAACTCAATGGTTTTTAGCATGACAGAGTAAAAATTTAGCAAGGTTCTTAAAGCATAATAACATTTTTCAGCAACTGAAATAACCAGAAAACGCAGAATTTGCCGTTCTTGTTGAAAAAGCGAAGGTTTTAGGAAAATTTTGACTTTAAGAAAAATAAAAGCAAAAATATTTAATGTGAAACCTTTCAGGAACTTTAAAATTTAGTAGATTTGGACTGGCTTAATTCAGAAAAACAAAAAGAACGAAAAATATTGTTTCTCAGCTTTTTTGACTATTTCGTGGGCGAAAATCCATTTTTCGGTCGACATTTTGACAACCGAAAAATGAAGGCACATAACAGTGTTTAGCCGGCCATGCCGCAGGAATCGGCAGAACAAAATTTTAAAAAGTGTAACAGTTTGCGGCACAGGCGGCTACACATATTCGTTATCGGTTATAAAAAAAACCACGATTATAAAAAATAATGATAAATTTGCGAAAAATGAATTTAAAAATTAATTATGTCTCAAAGAATTAACTACATTGAAAACGAGATAATTGACCAATATTTACACGACGAAAATAAAACAAGACCTTGGATTGTTGGATTTAGTGGCGGTAAAGATTCAACAGTTGTTTTACAATTAATTTGGAATGCACTTTTAAAAATCGACAGAAACGAAAGAATTAGAGATATTCATGTAGTTTGTAATGATACGCTTGTAGAAAATCCTATAATTGAACAATATGTAAACAATGTTTTGTATAAAATTCAAACAGAAGCGACAAAACAAAGTTTGCCAATTTTTGTTCATAAAAGTGTTCCGCCATTAGATGAAACTTTTTGGATAAAATTAATCGGACTTGGTTATCCAGCACCAAATAATCAATTTCGTTGGTGCACAGAACGATTGAAAATTGACCCAACTTCAAATTATATAAAAAGTATTTTAAAAGAACGACAACAAGCAATTGTAATTTTAGGGACAAGGTCATCAGAAAGTGCATCAAGAGCAAAAACAATAAAAAGTCACGAAATTTACGGAAATCGGTTATCCGAACATTCAACTTTAAAAAACGCTTATATTTATTTGCCAATCAAAAGTCTTCACGTAGAAGAAGTTTGGGGTTATATAAATACCGTTCCATCGCCTTGGGGAGCTGATAATAAAACACTTTTCAATATTTACGCAGACGCAAGTTCAGATGATTATGAATGCCCAACAATGATAACAGACAAAAATTCACCGTCTTGCGGTCAAAGTCGTTTTGGTTGTTGGGTTTGCACAGTTGTAAAAGAAGATAAATCTACAACTGCCTTAATAAAAAATGGTTACGAGTGGTTAATTCCGTTGTTAGAATTAAGAAATTCGCTTGTGGAAGAACGAAATAAACCTGAAAACAGACAAGATATAAGAAGAAACGGACAAGAATTAAAAAACGGTGGACCTTATGAACTTTTTTATAGAGCAAAAGTTTTAGAGCAAGTTTTAGCGGCACAAAAACAAATTCAAAAAACACATCCATACATAGAATTAATTTCACATCAAGAACTTGTTGCAATTCAGGTTTATTGGTATCGTGATAAATATTATAATACAAAAGTTGCAGACATTTATAATAAAATTTTTCAAAAAGAATTAAATATGAAAAATCATAGTGAAAAAACTAAGCAAGAAAAAGATTTGCTAAAAAAAGCAGTGGAAGAAACACCTGAGCATTTTGAATTAATTGAAGATTTATTAAAAATTCAAAAGACAAAAGATTTAATGGTTAAAAAAGTTGGCTTAAAATCAGGCATTGAAACAAGAATTGAAGAATTTTTAAAAGAAATTGAAAGCAATGAAGATTAAAGAAATAGAATTAAATAATTTTCGCATTTACAAAGGCATAAATACTATAAATTTAATGCCTGATAATGATAGAAATATGATAATCATAAGCGGTAAAAACGGTTATGGTAAAACTACATTTTTAATGTCGCTTGTTTGGTGTTTGTATGGTCGTTTAATGCAACAAGTTGATAAATTATACGCTGATGAAATTTCGAGTCAAGGAAATTATGAAACTTATATTAGCAATTCTATAAATAGACTTGCAAAAGCCGAAGGCGAAAATAAATTTTATGTATCTGTTTCATTTACAGACGTTGATTTGCCTATTGAAATTCCAACGAAAGAATTAAAAATTATTCGTTCTTATGATACATTAACAAGAAAAGAAGAAATTGAAATTTTAATTAACAGCGTAAAAAGCGAAATAACAAAAGATTACGGTTATGAAAAATTTATAACTGATTTTATTTTGCCACGAGAAATTGCAAAATTCTTTTTCTTTGACGCAGAAAAAATTATTTCACTTGCAACGATTCACACTTCTGAACAAAAAAAGGAATTAAGCAAAGCATATTCAGAAGTTTTGGGAATAAAAAAATACGAAGACCTTAAAAATCAAATAAAAGAATTGTTAAACAATTTGAAAAAAGAATCTGCAACAACCGAAGAACGAATAAAATTAAATGATTTAAAGCAACAAATTGAAAATAACAAACTTATTTTAGAAAACAACTCAAACGAAATCGAAGAATTAACAGAAGAAATAAATTTAAACGCTTTTCAAATAGACCAAATCCAATCAAAACTTTTGCGTTTTGGACATACAATTTCTGACAGCGAATTTGAAGAAATGAAAACAGTCAGAACAAATGCAGAAAATAAAATTAAAACATTAAAAGACGATTTATCTAAACTTTACGATTATGTTCCTTTTGGTATTGCAGGAAATAAAGTAATGGAAGTTGCAAAGCAACTTCATTTAGAAAAGGAATACAAAGAGAAAAAATTTAAAATTGACAACATTGAACAAAAAACAGAAAAAATTATTAACAAACTCAATGATTTACGAGAAAAAGAAACCAGCAAAGCAGGTCTCGAATTTGTAATTCCAGTGAAAACACAAGAATTTTATAATAGTGCGATTCGTGCATTAATAAAAGAACATTTATACGATTCAAAAGACAATTTACCTGTTGGTTTTGAACCACTTTTGCAATTTTCAGAAAACGAAAAAAGAGATTTAGATAATTTAATAAATCATTTACGTTTGTCTTTCAAAGAACAACTAAAAAGAATAAGTAACGATTATGAAAATTCAACTTATGAATTAACAGTTTTAGAAAGAAAAATCAAAGAAGCAGAAAGCAATTTGCAAGACGAACATATTAAAGAACTTCGACAACAGAAAAAAGATTTATCAGAAAAGCGAGATTCTTTAATTGAAAAAGTTGGAAGTCTTAAAAAAGAAATAGAAAGGTTAGAAACTGAAAATGTTAGAATTTTAAAAGAATCTAACAAATTATCGGAAAAGATTAAAATTTCAGACAATCAAAAAGATAAAGCAGACAAATACAAAACGCTTATTAATCAATTAACTACATTTACTATTAATTTTCAAAGCGAGAAAAAAGTTTCATTGGAAAAAAGCATTTTAAAAAACTTAAAAAGTTTACTTCACATGGACTTAATAAGTAATGTAAAAGTTGAAATAACAAACGATTATGTAGATATTTTGCTTTATAACAAACGAAAAGAAGAAATTAGCAAAGACAGTTTATCAAAAGGACAGCAACAAATTTATGCTTCTTCATTACTAAAAAGTTTAGTTGAAGAATCTGAAATTAGTTTTCCAGTTTTTATTGACAGTCCAATGCAAAAATTTGATGAAACACATTCTGAAAACATAATCAGACATTTTTATCCAAATGTTTCAGAGCAAGTTGTAATTTTCCCATTGTTAAACAAAGAATTAACATTTAAGGAATTTCAAATTTTACAACCAGTGATTTCAAAATCTTATTTAATTGAAAACATAAATGTTGATAAATCAGCATTTAAAAAAGTGGAAACTAACGAATTAATGAAATAATTATGTTACCAATAAATATAACGACATCAGCAGAAAACAAAGAAGTTGTTCAGCGATTGACTTCAAAATTAGCTATTTCGGAACAAAATATAATTGCACGAATTGCAATAAATTACTCATTATCAAAAAACAGACATTTAGAAATTAAGGACATTTCAGGAACTAAGGACGGAAAAGAATATAAAGAACATACACTTCTTGGAAATTATAAAAATTTCTACGTTGCTTTAATGTGCAAACATTATGAAATTCCGCCATCAAGCCCAGATTTGCCAAAATATTTTAAATTACATCTTGATGACGGTTTGCAACTTATTGATAAAATTTTTACGGACAATCCAAATTATCCAATGTTTGATTTTCTTATAAAACATCTTGAAACAGGAATTGAAACATTGGAAGATACAGAAGTAAGTTTAGACGCAGTTCAAAATAAAAATCAAACAGTTCATAAGGAATTTTATAACGGTTTACTACGTTTGGACATTGGAAAAAGAAACGACAACGGAGAAATAATTACAATTGACATAAACGACACTAACAAATATAATAATTGTCATATTGCAGTTGCAGGTGAATCAGGCTCAGGAAAAACACAATTTGCATTAGAATTACTTCGCCAATTTCATATAAAATCAAACGAACAAGTAAAATTTTTATACCTTGATTTTAAAGGACTTAAAAAAGGAGACGAAAATAATAAATTTTACAAACCATTTTTTGAGCAAACAAAAACAAATTACATAAATATCACAGAAACAACATTTCCACTAAATCCACTTGCATTTATAGATACAATTAACCAAAAAGATAAAATACTTGGAATTAATAAATTCGTTGATATTATTGCAAAATACGGAAATATTGGCGAAAACAAGGAACAAACTTTAAAACAAGCAGTTAAAGACGCTTTTGATAGCAAAACAAACGGCGAATATCCTTCATTTAAAGAAATTTACGAAAATGTAATTACAGCAGAAGACGGAAAAAACAGCAGATTGACAGGAATTTTAAACAGCTTACAAGAATTAAACTTATTTCAAACAAAAGTAAATCATCTTGAAAGTTTTGTAAATAAAAATTACTATTTATCACTTTCAGGAGATTTGCCGACACCAGTTCAATTTACAGCTACATTTCTGATAATCAATTATATTTACAACGTATTTATGAACATGGAAAAAGCACCATTTGAAGACGGAAAAATTGCTTTAAGATACGTTTTATTAATTGATGAAGCTCATGTAATTTTCAAAGACCGAAAATCACAAAGCATTTTAGAAAAAATGTTACGAGAAATAAGGTCGCAAGGTGTTTCTGTAATTTTATTATCGCAAGGCATTGAAGAATTTAATCAACCGAGTTTTGATTTTTCTACAATGTGTAATTTATCGTTCCTTTTAAAAATAAAAGATATTAATTTAAAAGCGATTGCAAAATTTCTTGGATTATTAAGTGAAAAAGAAATTAAAAAAGCAAAACACAGTTTAGAAAAAATTGAAACTGTAAAAGCGGGTGCAATTTCAAATATAAAAGAATTCGACAAAGTAGAATTATTTGAACTAAAACAATTTATAAGTTCTTAATACATTGTGCATAAATTGACAAAGTTTAGTATTTTTAAGGGCATTGTGTTTGCACTTTTGTTTTTTGCAAAGTGCTAAATTTTAAACATTTGTGCTTTAAATCAAAAAACAAAAGAGCAAACGGTTTTTATAATTTTTTGCCCTTAAAAATACAAAACTTTTTGGTGCTAAACATTTACATTTGTGCTAACACCAACAAAAAACAAAAGATTAAAAGTGAGTGGGCTACGCCCACCCACTTTTAATAATAATTTGAATGATAATAATTTTGGTTTTAACAAACCAATTTGTAAATTTGATAACAATAAATTCGATAATGATTTAATTAACGAATTGATAATGAATGATGAAAAAACCGATAACATATGGTAGAGCGTACATTGCATTTTTTTGTGGGCAGATGTGCGTAACTCAAACTTTTGTGCAAGAAAGTAACTTTTTCGGTAACACGAACATTCTACTTTCAAATCCCACAAAAAAAAGCAACGCCGCCTACCATTTTTCGTTATAGCCAATTGATCAAAATGAAATGATTAAGCATAATCCAAAACGGACAATTCTAAATGCTGTTGATATTGAAACAGGTGAATCTATCAATGCCAAAACATTGAATGATGAATTGTATGCAAATCATTTCAGAAAGTCGATTAATAATAATGATAAAGAAATCAGATGCTTAGAATGTGAAAATGAATTAGCAGTTGGTATTAACAGAAAAAATAAAGATTTACCAACTTATTATTTTTACCACAGAAATAATTATTCCGAATGCGACTTAGTGAATGGAAAATTATCTAAAGATGAACTTGATAAGCTAAATAGAACATTTTCGTCAAAAGAAACTAAACGGCATAAAGATTTAAAACAATCTATCTACAATAAATTAATAGACATTGAATTAGTTGATAAAGAAAGTGTTAAAATTGAAAAATGGTTTTTTCTCGATGGAAAACTACAAAGAAGGCCTGATGTATTTTGCGTTTATGATGGGATAAAAATAGCGTTTGAAGTTCAAATATCTGATTTGTCACAAAGATATATGCTCGAACGATACAATTATTACAAAAATGAACATATTCATGTAATTTGGATTGTTGACAATTTTGAATTTGATAATAACCGTCAGTTTCTAGTTGATATTCAAGAATTAAACAATTATCAGAACATTTTTAAATTAGATGAAATTTCCAATAATTTAAAGTTTTTCTGTTACTATCCCGAAATTTATTTAACTAATAATCTTGAAGTTAAAGACCAAATAATTGAAAAACAGATATTATTTAATGAATTAAAATTCGACAATAATTATCAAGTTTTTTATTACGATTATCCAAATGAATTAAGAAATAAAAACAAGACAAAGGAACAAATAATTAAAAATCGTGATTTAGAGCTAAAACAACAAGAAATTGAGAGACAATTACAAGAGGATTTGGAGATTAAAAAAGTTGAAACTCTTTGGCAAAATAAATGGTACGTATTGACAAAAATGTATAATCATGAAACGGCTAATAACCACTTTTTAACCGAACATTGTTATTTTAATATTCGGCCAAATGAACAAATTACTGTATTTTTTCCAGAGAATAATATTTCACAATCTGAAATACAGGAAATTGAAGAAAATAATTCTAATTTATTGTGGGTAATAAATGCTGAGAATTTATTTGAAAAAGGAGAAATTAGGAGTTTAGTTTCTGGTCATTTGAAAACACTTGAATTAAATTATAATCAAGAAAATATCAAAAGACAAAGAAATGAATTAAATAAAAGAATAGAAAGCCAGGAAAATAAAAAGAAATGGAAAAGTGAAGAAATTGAAAGATTAGAAGAGCAAAAATTAGACAAACTGCCTAAATTGAATATTATTGGAGAAATTCGAGAAAAAGTATTATTGTCAATCTTTAAAAATGCTTATTTTGAAATCTATGATCTAAAAACAACTATAGTCCAAAAATTTAAAGATCAATTGCTTGAAATAGACAATAAAAATGATGCGCTAATAAGAGAACTAAGTGAAATTTCAAAAACTTTAAATACTATCAATAGCTATAAAGATGAAACTGTTAATGGGAAAATGCTAAAATTGTTGCCGTTCAAACTTGATAAAAACACAATTACAGAACATTTTGAAAAATTCACCATTATATCAAAAATAACTTTTAGAACTTTATTACCAGAGATTGTATCCAAAGAAAAACTTCCCTATGTTTTATATAAGCCTGATGATTACGTTTATCTTTGTGATTATGCACAAAGAATAAGTCTTTTACAAAAAAGGCAAAAGGAATTAGATGATTTACAAGCAGAAATTGAAAGCGAAAAGCTGAATATTTATGACAAAATTGAAGCGGAAATTCAAATTTATTTATTAAACGACATCGAAACATTGTCACAGAAAATTGAAAATGCTAAATTAGAGTTAAATTTACTACAAGAGGATTATGAAACAACTTCAAAACTTTATAATTCTCAAATTAAAGAATATAGTGAGGAAAAACTCAACATAATGACCAAATATAAGGGTCTTTATTCTTTTGATTGGAATTTTGAATTACAAAAATGGGAATATACAATATATCCTGTATTTTTTGATTCAGGAAAAGGACACGTCCTTTGGGTAAATGGAGAAGACCAATTAAAAAAGATTGATTACTTCGAGTTTATAAATAAATTGAAAACTATAAAAAAAACAAAGAAAAAGTGGCTATAACATTTTGTAGCCGGTCATTTGCCCTTGAATCGGTTTCGCGTCGCGAAACCGCTGTACAAGGGCAAACAACGGCTACAAGTTACCGTTATATGCTATTTGAACAGAATTGTGCATCGAAAAATTCTAAAAATTCTTTGGAAAATGTTTCACTTTAGGGAAACATTCGTATATTTGTTCCATGGACAAAAAATCAAAATTTAGAACCATTATTTTTTTCAAGGACTATTTCCAAAAGTTTTTTGAAAAACAGAGCAAAAAAGTAAAAGCAAAAATTGTTTGGACTTTTGACTTGGTTGAGGACTTGCAAAGAGTGCCTGAAACTTATTTAAAACACATTGAAAACGCTGACGGACTTTACGAAATAAGGGTTCAAATAGGAAGCGATATTTTTCGTATTTTTTGCTTTTTTGACCAAGGGAAACTGGTTGTGTTAGCAAACGGTTTTCAGAAAAAAACGCAAAAAACACCAAAACAAGAAATTGAAACAGCATTAAAAATCAAAGAAGAATATGAAAACAAAAAATAAAAATATAATGACACTTGAAGAATTCAAGGAAAAAAACTACGGTAAACGTGGAACTAAAAAGCGTGATGAATTAGAAGCTGGTTATGAAAACTTCAAAATTGGAGTTTTACTTCATCAGGCAAGACTTGAAAAAGGCTTAACTCAGGAACAACTTGCTGAAAAAGTCGGAACAACAAAATCATACATATCAAAAATTGAAAATAACATTAAAGAAGCTAGAATTTCGACTCTTCAAAAAATTGTAGAACTTGGACTTGGTGGGCATTTGGAACTTTCAATCAGACTTTAAATTGGTGAATATTAATATTATAAAAGCATATAACATTTTGTAGCCGGTCATTTGCCCTTGAATCGGTTTCGCGTCGCGAAACCGCTGTACAAGGGCAAAAGACGGCTACAAGTTACCGTTATGTGCCACTGGCGTAAAAAGCTGAAGGCACCAATTTGCTGGAATTCCAGGAAATAAGAATTATTAAGAAAGTGCCTGAAAACTAATAAATTGGCAGCTATGAAAACAAAAAAAAGGAAACAGTTTTTCAGGCAGAA
>JANYKN010000043.1 GCA_025361565.1 Bacteroidota bacterium
CGGGTTGATGTGTATTTGGAAGACGAAACCGTTTGGCTTACACAAAAGGCAATGGCTGAATTGTTTGGCGTTGTAAAATCGACTATTAGCGAGCATTTGTCTAATATTTACGAAACCAATGAGTTAAACAAACAATCAACTGTTCGGAATTTCCGAACAGTTCAACAAGAAGGAGACCGTTCTGTAAACCGGGAACTGGAATATTACAATTTAGATGCAATTATTTCTGTTGGTTATCGGGTAAATTCATCAAAAGCAACACAATTTCGTATTTGGGCAACCAATGCGTTAAAGGAATATATTATTAAAGGTTTTGTACTCGACGACAATAGGTTAAAGCAAGGGCAAACTGTTTTTGGCAAAGATTATTTCAAAGAATTATTACTTCGGGTACGTTCCATTAGGGCAAGCGAACGGAGGATATACCAACAGGTTACCGATATTTTTGCAGAATGCAGTATCGACTACGATAAAAACTCTGAAATAACCAAGAGTTTTTATGCCATGGTTCAGAATAAATTTCATTTTGCAATAACGGACAAAACAGCCGCTGAAATAATATATAAAACAGCCGATAGTAAAAAACAAGCAATGGGGCTAACAACGTGGAAAAATGCCCCCGATGGTAGAGTATTAAAGTCGGATGTGGTAATTGCTAAAAATTATTTACAGGAGAAAGAAATTCGACAGCTTGAACGTACCGTTACGGGCTATTTCGATTATATAGAAGGTTTGATAGAGCGAGAAAATACCTTTACTATGGAACAATTGGCATTAAGTATAAATGAATTCCTCTCATTCAATAAATACAAAATTTTAGAAGGTAAAGGAAAGGTTTCTAAATTACAGGCTGATAAAAAAGCGGTTAAGGAATATGATACATTCAATAAAACACAAAAAATAATATCTGATTTTGATAAGGAAATTAAAAAGCTAGATAAATAAACAATGGAACTAAAACCATATCAACAGCAGGTAATAAACGACCTTTCGTCATTTTTGGAACACGTACAGGAAACCAAAGACACGAAAGAAGCATTTTATAATTTTTGGGCAAAACACCCGAGAACTCCACTTTATCCATATTTTGGCACTGCCATTGAACCATATAAAAATAATGTGGCACGAGTGCCTCATATTTGTATAAAAGTACCAACCGCAGGCGGTAAAACTTTTATAGCCTGCAATGCCATTAAAACTGTTTTTGATGCTTTTGATTATGACCGCCCAAAGGCGGTTGTTTGGCTTGTGCCGTCAATCACTATTTTAGACCAAACCATTAAAAACCTTAAAGATACATCGCACCCATACCGCCAAAAAATTAATTCGCACTTTGGCAATAAAGTAGAAGTATTCGACAAATCGGCATTGCTACAAGGAAGCGGGTTTAATTCCACTTCGGTAAAGGAGCAATTAAATATTTTCGTTCTAAGTTTCGACAGTATTCGCACAGCAAATAAAGAAGGACGAAAAGTTTTTGCACAAAACGGTTCGTTACAATCCTTTGAAACGCTTTTAGGCAAAGACGAAGAAATATCGTTAATGAAGGTTATGCAATTTTTGAATCCTTTGGTTGTGGTTGACGAAAGCCACAATGCCGAAACCGATTTGAGCGTTGAAATGCTAAAGGGATTTAATCCTTGTTTTATTCTCGATCTTACGGCAACGCCTCGCAACAATAGTAATATTATCAGTTTTATTGATGCTTTGGAATTAAAGCGTGAAAACATGGTTAAACTTCCTGTTATTGTTTATAATCATCAGGACAAAACAGAAGTAATCAACTCAAGTTTACAATTGCAAAAACGATTAGAACTACAAGCCATCGAAGAAGAAAAGAAAGGCGGGAAATACATTCGTCCAATTGTTCTTTTTCAGGCACAGCCTAAGAATGGTAAGGACTTTCTAAATGAAGAAGAAGAAAAATCGAACGTTCAAAAACTAAAAGAAAAACTTATAGAATTAAAAATACCCGTTGAGCAAATAAAAATCAAAACCGCAAGCATCAACGAGATTAAAGGAATTGATTTAATGAGCCGTGATTGTGAAGTTCGTTACATCATAACTATAAACGCATTAAAAGAAGGCTGGGATTGCCCGTTTGCTTATATTTTAGCATCATTAGCAGACAAAAGTTCGGCAGTTGATGTGGAGCAGATTTTAGGTAGAGTTTTACGTCAGCCCTATGTGATGAAACATAACTTTCCGCTTTTAAATCTAAGTTATGTTTTAACTGCATCGTCTAAGTTTATGGACACATTGCAAAACATTGTAAAAGGCTTAAATAAAGCGGGTTTTAGCGAAAAAGATTGTAAACTTGCTGATACTTCAGTGCAGGAACCAGCCCAAAAACAAGACCTATTAGAGCAACTTACTATATTTCCAACAACCGAAGAAACAACCGAAGATATTACTTCTGATATTGACACATCAAGAATTTCAGTTCCTTCGGAAACTGAATTGCCGAGTGAAACAATTTCGGAAATTGAAAAAATTGCAATTCAACATAATGAAACATTTGAAAAAACTGTTTCTGAAATGGACGCAACTAATACAACGGCTTCGCCTAACGAAATTCAACAACTTGTGAAAACATACAGTATTAAAGACATTTTCAAGGAACAAGCAGAAAAAATAAATTTACCTCAGTTTTACTTGAAAGTCCCTGCAAATGATTTGTTCGGACAAAAAGAAGAAGAATTGCCTTTGGAAAAGGAAAATCTTTTAGATGGTTTTGCATTAAGCAAAGCAGATACAAATATTGCATTTGACAGCATTACTTCCGAACTCTACAAAGTAGATTTGGACGAAACAAAGAAAGAACACACACCATCTTTTGTCCGGCTCGATGGTTCGGTAAAAGAGAGTGTAATGGCTTATATTCTCGACCCTGCAAGAAAAGACAGTCGTGTAAAAAACTTTACAAAAAGGATTATGGATATTATCGGCAATATGTATCCGATTCCCGATAAGGAAATTGAAAAATACATAAACCGAATACTTGAAGATTTTAAAGACGAGCAATTTAACGACTTTGCAAATAACGAATACACATACACTGATAAGATTAAGCAGAAAATAAAATCACTTTCAGATTTATTCGCAGAGAAGAAATTCAAAGACTTTTTAGATACCGACAAAGTATTTATAAAACCATCTTTTCAATTACCGAAAAACATTTCGCCAGGCGACACTTCAAAGGATATTACAAAATCGCTTTACGAAAAGGAAGGCAATATGAACGGATTTGAAGAACGTGTAATCAATGAAATTGGTAACATGACAAATATTGCTTTCTGGACAAGGAATATTGAGCGAAAAGGATTTAGGATTAACGGTTTTGTAAATCATTATCCTGACTTCATAATTCAGACAAAAAGCGGTAAGTCACTTTTATTAGAAACAAAGGGCGACCATTTGGATGCTGAACCAAAAATAAGACTTGGCGGACTTTGGGCAAGTAAAGCAGGGAATAATTATCGTTATTTTATGGTTTACGAAAGGCGGACAGTTGACGGAGCATATAAATTGGAAGACTTTTTAAATATAATTAAGGACATCTAAAGCCCACGCTTCGTAGTCAAGCACATTGGCTGGTCGCACAAGAATCCAACACACGACCAAAACCAGCCAAAGAGCTTGCCTACCCCAACGCACGGCAGACAGAAACTATGTAGCAAATTGAAAGATAAAATGACAGAAAACAAAAAAGGCCAGTTGGTAACACGCGGTATAGTTAATTGCCGGTGCAGTGCGTATTCGAGCGGCACAGCTCGTATCAAAAGTAGTTGTAACTTGATAGGAAAGTGCTTCGAAATCGGCAACTAACCATACCGCCAACCGTTATAGGGCATTTTAAAAAATGACACAGACAGAAAAAATATTAACATTAGCAAGACGATTTTGTATAGACAATATTCTATACTGGACTGACTATTATCAGAAAACAAGGACTGGTAACGACACGCCTTATGATTATTCAAAGCATGACTATAATGTATTCCCTAGATACCAGACCGCTGAGGCTATTTTAAGAGGAATAGAATCTCTTGTCGGAAAAACATTTGACAGTCTTCAGGATTGTCAAAACGAGATAAAAAGACTTGGCAAAACAAGCCAATCTCATTTCACAACTGGAAAACTTAATGGACTTCAAAGCAAAGCAATCGAAGATGCAAGACAAAAATTCATTGACTTCATTGATAATATTAGCGTTGAACAACTTGACAATGTTGAACCACTCCCATACAGGCGGACACTTTTGGAGAGTGAAGCCAATGCTGTAAGAGAGAAATTAAATAAGCATTGGAATTTTGATGGAGGTTATTGGGAACCATTGACTCCATGTAGCCCAAAACCTTTTGTTTTCTATGACAAAGAAAACCTGACCGAAGACGATTTCAAAAAAATTGAAGAAATTATATTAAGTTATCCTAACGGCAGGATTTATGAAATTTCGGAAACTCGATATGATTGCGAAATTGATAAATCGGAGTTTGAAGCCGACTGTTATGAAATTATATACACTGACAAAAATTTTGAATGGATAGTATACGGTTCACATGAAGGAACAGTTGCATATGGAGGAGAGTGGCTTTTGTCAGAATTAGATAGACAATTAAGTGACAAATTAGAACTTAAAAACAAATGGTAACGAAAAAGCCCTATAACATTTTGTAGCCGGTCATTTGCCCTTGAATCGGTTTCGCGCCGCGAAACCGCCGTACAAGGGCAAACGACGGCTACAAGTTTCCGTTAGCTGCTACTTAAAACAAAAAAAACATCGAATTGAAACCCGATATGACCAAAATATCAATTTCGCTTATCATTCTGCTTATTGCGGGACTAATAGGTTTTAAGACAAATAAAGACTCAGATGATCCCAGATTTATAACTCTAACTGTTGATACAAAAAAGGAAGATTTAAAACTGTATTGGAAAAATGACACAGGAGAAATAATAAATACTTTTGAAAATCTAAAAATATATGTTGAAAGCAAACAAAAAATACTTTTATTCGCTATGAATGGAGGAATGTATTTGAAAGATCATTCGCCACAAGGACTGTTTATTGAAGAACAAAAAATAATTATTCCTTTAAATACTGATTCTGGTAGCGGGAACTTTTATTTAAAACCAAATGGAGTTTTTTATATTACAACCGAGAATAAAGCAAATGTTTGTAAAACGACTGACTTTATTGAAACAGGACAAGAAAAATATGCTACACAATCGGGACCAATGTTGGTAATTAATGGAAAAATTCATCCAGCATTTAAAAAAGGATCGAAAAATTTGAACATAAGAAATGGTGTTGGGATTTTACCTGACAACAAAGTACTTTTTGCAATGTCAAAGAGTGAAATTAACTTTTATGACTTTGCTGAATATTTCAAAAATATGGGTTGCAAAAATGCTCTTTATATTGACGGATTTGTGTCAAGGACATTTTTACCTGGAAAAAATTGGATTCAGAAGGAAGGAAACTTTGGTGTAATTATTGGATTAACAGAACCATTAAGCAATTGAATAACACGACAATAACAAAACGAACCAGCAGCTAACATTTTGTAGCCGGTCATTTGCCCTTTTGACGGTTTCGCGGGCGCGAAACCTCAGTGAAAGGGCAAACGACGGCTACAAGTTACCGTTACAGGCAATTCGCCCTATCAAAAAGTTCTTGATTGACTTTTTCAGATAACGTCAAAAGGCAAAATCAGGGGTGATAAAATTGAATATTTGCAGATTGCTTAAAGTGTTGACTATCAATTAAAACAATTTGACGTTATTTAGGATTAAAAATAACAACAGCATAACATCAAATAAACATTGACAAATGGAAATATACGAAAGAGCAAAAAAGATACTTGAAGAATTAAACAAGGATGTTTATGAAAAAGAAGAAGTAATCGCTTTGACTTTTTTGTCTGCAATTGCAGGGGAAAGCATTTTTTTATTAGGCGCACCTGGTGTTGCTAAAAGCTTAATTGCCCGCAGATTAAAATTTGCTTTTGAGAACGGTAAATCATTTGATTATTTAATGAACCGTTTTAGTACACCTGATGAAATTTTTGGCCCTGTTTCAATTTCAAAATTAAAAAACAATGATGAATATGAACGAAACACTGAACATTATTTGCCAAGTTCAAATGTGATATTTCTTGATGAAATTTGGAAAGCAGGTCCTTCTATTCAAAATTCATTATTGACAATTCTAAACGAAAAAATTTACCGAAACGGAAATAAAGAAGAGAAAGTTGATATTAGAGCAATTATTTCTGCATCAAATGAATTACCAGAACAAAATCAAGGTTTAGAAGCACTTTGGGACAGATTTCTTATACGTTACGTTGTTGATAGTATTCAAAATGTTCAGAATTTCAACGAAATGATTACAAAATCATTAAAAAGCTATGAAGACAATGTGGGTAAAAGCATTAAAATAAAAGATGATGATTATAAACATTGGACAGAAAAAATTGATGAAATAAAAGTTCCAAATGAAGTATTGAATGTAATTCAAGTAATAAGACAATTTATTGATAATATTAAAAAAGATGAAGATAAAGTTTATGTATCTGACCGTCGTTGGCGTAAAATTGTTAGAATTTTAAGAACTTCAGCTTTTTTAAATGGTCGAGAAAATATTGATTTAATGGACTGTTTTATTATTGCACATTGTATATGGAATGAGCCAAAGCAATTAAAATTAATGCAAGAGTTAGTTGCTAGATCAATTAAAGAATTTGGGTATTCTTTGGAATTGAAAAATAGAACAATAAAAAACGAAATAATGGATTTCGATAGTGAGGTAAAAATGGAAACATTAGTTCCGAAATTTTTCAAAGCGACAGAAATTCAATTATTTAACAATAAACACTATCAAGTAGAGGATTTAGATAACCATTTCAGTTACAATTATATTTTAAAATCAAACTATGACAATTTAACAACTGATTTTGCGAATATTACATTATTCGATGAACAAGGAAATTCTAGATCAGACATATATGCAAAAAAATCAGAAAATATAAATTCTATAATTGTTCGGATAACAAATAAGCGGAATTATAACACTTACAATGAGCCAGTCGAATTTTCACTTTTAACTCATGAAGTAGAAAGAGAGCAACAAACTACAAAAAAACCAAACCAGAGGCTTGTTCATGAATGGAATAAATATATTAACACGATAAAGTCAAATATTGATACTGAAATTAGTAAAGCGGAAAATTATAGAAACGCCCAACTTAAAACTTTACAAACTAATTTATTCGTAGATAAGAGATTAAGTCAGTATGTTGAAGGCAATATAACTGATGCAATAAATGAACTTCAAAAATTAAAATTGGATGTTGATAAAACAAAGCATTTCTATGAAACAATTAAATGATAAAAATAGACGCTTCCTTCATAGAATTAAGGACTTTATTACTGAACTTAAAAGTATCAATATTTCCTCTATTGACTTAAACGACAAAACACAAAAATTATCGGCAGAACGAATTTTTGAAAAAATTGGAGAAACAATTAAACGACTTTCATCTGATATTTACGAAAACAAGATTTTTAAAAAGTATCGAAATTTCAGAAACGAAATTGCACACAAATTGGACATTGAAAATCAAAAATTAAAAGATTATATTCAAAATATTTCTCAATTAGAAAAAGAAATAAATTATTTAATTTCAGGAATAAATCATTCAAATCCAGTTATTGAAAATTTTGAAAATTATAGTAAAATAAGCACAATCGAAAATCGAAAACAATTGGTTGATGCAGTAATTGACAAAACAACATCGGAAGATATAGAAAAAGTTAGTTTTCCTAAAAGCAAAGATATTGCAAATTATTCGACAAGTATTGATAATATTATTAATCAACCTGATTTAATAAAACTTACAAAAGAAAATACTGAAATATCTAATCAATTAGCATCGGATATTTTCCATTGGGCAAAAACTACTGCAAATAAAATTAGTAAATCAAATCCTTATGGAGATGAAGAAGATTTATTGACAGAAGTCGATAAAGAAAAAAGTGAGTATTTACAAGAGAAGTTTTCAGAAATTAAAAATATACTCAAAGAAAACTATACAAAAGAAGATTTTGATTTGTCGTTTTATGACAAAAAGTTGAAAGAAATTCAAAACGAAAAAATAAAAATCAAAGGTCATTTAGATGAAAAGACGGGGAAAATTATACAAAAAGATAGACCAATTGACACACTTAAAAAAGATTTTATTGAAACTTGGAGTGCTCAATTAATTGATAAAAAATTGAAATATGAATTGGCAGAAATAGACAAAGAAAGAGAAAAATTCTGCAAAGTATTATACGAAAAAATTGAACAATTCAATAAATTAAAAGAGATTTTAGAACCATTTACCAATGAATTAGGTCATTTGTGGGATTTATCTGGTGGTGTATGGAAAAGAACAGGTTTTGACATTTTACAAAAATATGCTGAATTACTAAAAAAGGACAATCAGTTAAAAGAATTAGCCGAACAACTTGGACGTTTTCGTAAAACAGAAAAGGAATTTGAAGAAGAAGAATTTGAAAAGACTATTTTCAAAAAAGAATGGAAAATTCAACATGCTTCAAAATCTGAATTTGTTGGAGTTCACGAAAGTGATGATTTAAGTAGCATGTTACCATCGGAAACAGCACTTTTAAGCGAAACCACAACTGAAAGTATTTTCTTTAAAAAATTTGCAGAAAAGAAACTACAAACATTTGAATTTCAAAGTCATTTTTTAGATACAACAGAAAGTAAAGAAAAAGATAAACGATTGAAAGCCAAAGAAAGTAATAAAGGTCCATTTGTTATATGTGTTGATACGAGCGGTTCTATGCACGGAACACCTGAATATGTTGCAAAAGTTTTATGTTTCGCAATCCTGAAGATAGCAATAGAAGAAAAACGAAAATGTTATTTAATTTCTTTTTCAACTTCAATTCAAACAATGGATTTGGCAGATTTGCCTAGCTCATTAGATAAATTAATAGAATTTCTGCAAATGTCTTTTCGAGGCGGAACAGACGCAACACCAGCAGTAAAACACGCTATTAAAATGCTAAATTCAGAAAATTACAAAAAAGCAGATTTGTTGATGATTTCTGATTTTATAATGCAAGGTTTTGACAATAATACTATAAAAGAGATTGAAGCAGCAAAAGAAAGAAAATCAATATTTCATTCATTGACAATTAGCAATAATTCAAATCAAAATGTAATAAACCAATTTGATTATAATTGGATTTATAATACTCAAAATACAAATGCAATGATTGAATTAGTTGAAAACATTAAAAAGTTTGCAGAAAAACAATAAAAAGGAAATAATGTTGGCGGCTTCGCCGCCTACTTTATTTTAATATTGAGATTATTAATAAAATGTTTTTGCAGATTGACAAAGAATCGGACAATAATAAAATGATAGTTAAAAGACTGATGAACAATGAAAAATGCCTGTAACACTTTGTAGCCGACCATGCCGCAGGGAAACTGCAGTGCAGAACTGAAAACTCGGTACAACCTGCGGCACAGGCGGCTACAAGTTACCGTTATGGGCAACTATGAAATGAACCAATAATGCTTTAATAAACAGAAATTTTTTAAATAAATAAATCATGAGTAAATTACAAGCTAGAAACGAAGTCATAATCAATGCTCCTATTAGTAGCATTTGGGCAATCATAACAGACATCAATGTTCTTCACAAAATAAACCCTGGAGTCATTAAAGCATCTGGACGAATGGACAAGCTAGGCGAAACAAGAACTTGTGAAATGGATAACAAAGGCAGAAAAGGAACAATGACTGAAAAACTCATTGAACTTGTACATGAAAAGAAAACAGTTTGGGCAATCGAAAATGATACAATGGGAATGAGTAAAATGCTTAAAGACCCCCGATTTTGTTTCAATCTTGAAAAACTAGGCGATAATGAAACTAAAATAATAAATGAATCCTATTATCAACCAGCAAATTTAATTGCTAAAATCATGAATGCATTTATGATGAGGAAAATGATGATTAAAATTCAGGGAGAAATTCTTTCGAACATAAAAACATTAGCTGAAAAATAATTTCTATTATTATTAACTAATAAAACCGATAAATATGAAAACAATGACTTGTAATCAATTAGGTGGAGCATGTGAAAAAGAATTTCATGCTAATACTTTTGAAGAAATTGCGGAGTTGAGCAAAAAGCATGCAATGGAAATGTTTCAAAGTGGTGACCAAGCACATCTGAAAGCGATGAATGAAATGCAAGAACTCATGAAAACACCTGAAGCAATGAAAGAATGGTTTGAAAACAAAGAAAAGGAATTTAATGCTTTGTCTGAGAACAAATAAATTTACTATTGGTAATAAATTGACGATAT
>JANYKN010000044.1 GCA_025361565.1 Bacteroidota bacterium
TTTGATACCACAACATCTTTAGCTGTTGAATTACTACCAATGATTATGAGAAAATCCAGTCTTCATCCGGTTTATGAGCGCTTGTAAAAATTGAATCCTGTAGATCAAAGAAAAAACCAACCGAAATGCCGGCGCTGTTTAAAGTTTACCGGATTTTCTCACTTCAAAGTCTCAAAGAACCCCTTTATATAAATTTTTAGCGCTGCACACTAACGGTTGAGTGTAGCAGCAGTAAGGGATTGCGGGCTTCATCACTGTCAAGCTACACCGAGATTTAAGCGGGGCAGGATGCTTGAATTACCAATGAAACCCTTATTGCTGCTACACTTTGTTATGTGTATTTTTTTTTCTGGCTTCAACAAATAATGATGTTGGGTCAAAAATCAAACCATCTTTAACATCCAATTCATATTCTTTCCATTTTGGTATAGTACTTTCAAATGGGCTTTTAACTGAGATTTCTTCAAACCCACAGTCTTTAAGCAATCGAGAAAGAGAGTATCTGTCGTACATCCACATATGAATTTCTCCTCCCAATCTGAATGCTCCTATTTCTGATATTTCTGATGGTTGAATAAATTTTATTTTTTGCCTTATTTTTCGAAATATGTATCTAACCGCCTTTTTAAATAATGAAATAGAAGAAAAAGCTTTTTTAAAATTGCCAGAAACAGTATTTCCGGTATCTCCATTTAAATAGCTATTTCTAATACTTCTGCCAACAAAACCAATTCTATCAATAATATATTTTTCATTAATCACATGAGGCTGTTTTAAAAATACTGCCATTTGTCCGCCACTATAATTTCGAACTGTTTGGTCGTACATTTCGAGCATTATCCAATTGTAGTTAGCTGCTGATAGGTCGTTCGGATTTTCAAGACTTTCATTTAAAAACTTTTTATATTCATTAACGATATTTTCCAAATCGGGTACAACTACACGAATAATGCCTTCGGGTTTTAGCACTCTAAAACATTCCTTAATAAAATTACAAGCTTTTTCTTTCGGAATATGCTCTAAAACTTGAGAATGATAAACCACATCAAAGGATTCATCAGGGAATGGTATCCCATTAAGCAAATTTGCAACGATAACATCCGTTGAATTAGGTGTCATATCTACGTTAACCCAATCTTTGTGAAATTTGCTTCCACAACCCACATTCAAATAATTTAGTTTCGCCATTTAATTTGGTTTTTAAAATTACACATAACGCCCGGCATGCAAAAGCTGCAAAGGGAAAAACAGGAGTAAATGAACATACTGTCATTGTAGCTTTTTGCATGCTTGTTAGTGTTCGGCGCAAGATTGGTGCCTGTTTGCTGGTGTTTTATTTGATACCACAACATCTTTAGCTGTTGAATTACTACCAATGATTATGAGAAAATCCAGTCTTCATCCGGTTTATGAGCGCTTGTAAAAATTGAATCCTGTAGATCAAAGAAAAAACCAACCGAAATGCCGGCGCTGTTTCAAGTTTACCAGATTTTCTCACTTCAAAGTCTCAAAGAACCCCTTTATATAAATTTTTAGCGCTGCACACTAACGTTTGAGTGTAGCAGCAGTAAGGGATTGCGGGCTTCTTTCCTGTCCACCGACACATAATTTAATGCGGGGCAGTATGCTTGAATTACCACTGAAACCCTTATTGCTGCTACACTTTGTTATCGGCATTTTTTGGCTAATCAATATGCTAATTTATCATAAGTGTATTTCTGCATTGTATAATCATTGGGATATTCCCGTTGTGCTTGTGCTTTAGCAGTGCTATTGGTTACTGATTTCATGTAATTTTTTGCCGAAAGTTGGTTGTCATAAGTATATTTCTGCATGGAATAATCATTCGGATACTCCCGATAAGCAATGTTTTTTACTTCACTATCCATAACCGTTTTCATGTAATTCTTGGCTGAAAGTTGATTGTTATAAGTATACTGCTGCATAGAATAATCATTAGGATATTCTCTTTCAGCCATTTTTTTTACTTCGGAATCGGAAACAGTTTGCATATAATTATATGCCGACATTTGTTGTTTATAAATGTAATTCTGCATTTCAATATCATTTGGATACTCATTTTTCGCAAAATCTCTAATTTTAGATTCGATTGATTGAGAAAATGATAGACTTGAAATAAACAACAAAACTAATAGACTTAAACATGCTTTTTTCATGATGTAATCTCCTTTTATTTAATTAATTATTACGAGGTCTTATTATTTAAAATTGCCGATAACGGTCGGCATGCAAAAGCTGCAAAGGGAAAAACAGGAGTAAATGAACATACTGTCATTGTAGCTTTTTGCATGCTTGTTAGTGTTCGGCGCAAGATTGGTGCCTGTTTGCTGGTGTTTTATTTGATACCACAACATC
>JANYKN010000054.1 GCA_025361565.1 Bacteroidota bacterium
GGACCAAGAGATGAGAAAGTTACTTTTACAATTGTCGACTCAAAAATCACTAAAGAGGGAGATATTGTATGGCATGAAAATGCAGATGGGTTAGAGACTTTCAGAACATATAGGTTAAATAGCAATGGGTATTTTCAAATAATAAAGGAAGAAACTAAGGGGGAATCTGAATTGTAATGGAGGTTGACGGATGTTGATTCCTGTTTGAGTTTTTAGGAAAAAGGAACATTTCTAATATGTACAAATTCCAATCCAGATACCGTATCCCATCTTCCCGTATGCAAAACTGGGACTACGGCTGGAATGCCACATATTTTATAACCATCTGCACGGCTCACAGGGTTTGTTATTTCGGGAAAATCATTAATGGGGAAATCCATTTGTCGGATATTGGCCAATTAGCCAATAGATTTTTTAAAGAAATACCTGAACATTTTCCAAACGTTCGTTTGAATGCATATGTTGTAATGCCAAACCATGTGCACGGAATAATAATTATCGATAAACAATATTATGGCAATCGCAATGAATCAATTGTTGATCAAAATTCCCGGCAACGGGATGTCGTAGAGACGCCCAATTTGGGTGTCTCTACAATTAAAACCGCAGATAAATTCCCAAATAATTCCGCATTCAAGAAAGCAGTGGTTCACGATAATGATAAAACAATTCGGATATCTGTTTACAGGAGCGGTGGGTCATGGGAAAGCAGCAGACGAAGCTATGAGCCGCACAATTGCCCATGAATTGTCGCATGGAATTTTCCATCTAAATCATACCTTTGATACACAGTACCAGATTCCCAAAGCCAGCACCAAAAACCTCATGGACTATACCGATGGCACCGATCTCGTAAAACATCAGTGGGATGCTATCCACGATCCGGGAATAGTTATCGGAATGTTTGAGAGGGATGAGGAGGGGGCTAGTTTCTGGAGTGGGAAACTTACTATTTTGGATACTAGGCATACGCTTCTTTTCAATCATGTTTACGAAAGTAATCATGAAGGGAACCTGAAGTATCTTGATAAAGTTCAAAATTCAAGGAAGATTTCACCAACAGAAACAAGTCTGGACTTAGATTATACTGAAGCATCTGAAAAAAGCTGGATTGATTCCTGGAAAATAAGAACTGCGACTTCTGATGAAATACTTGGGAATATTATTAAAAAGATACAGAATGCAGAAAATGGTAAGGAAATTGGGAGGATGTACTTGAATAATAAAGGCATATACATAGGCAAATTTAAGCTTGAAGATGTTGAGTATCCATTAGCAATCTACTCTGAAAGGGCTACAATTGATAATATAACAAAAGTTCAGGTTAGTGATATTGATGATTTGGAAAAGGAGGAGAACAAAAAACACCTGAGATCGGAGGAAACTTTTATAAAATATTTGTTAATTGCATTTTATGAGGAAGGAAATACCGAACCGGTATTGATGATGCAGATTGAAAAATTCGATTTTAGCAAAAACATAAACACAAAAGAGAAGTGGCTGAAGTATTTGAAAATAATTGTGATGGACACAGCTAGTAATAATGCTATATCTAGACCATTAGTCTGGGGTACTAAAGTTTCAAATGATTTCAAAAATAAAGTATTAGCAATCGCAAAAGAAATAGGAAGTGATCCAAATTATTTAATGGCAATTATGGCTTTTGAATCGGGAGGCACGTTTAGTTCTAATATCCAAAACTCATCTTCAGGTGCAGTAGGCTTAATTCAATTTATGTCATTTACAGCAGAAAATCTCGGCACAACTGTTGGTAAACTTAAAAAAATGACGGCTGAAGATCAATTATTTTTCGTAAAGAAGTATTTTGAGTCATATAAAGGTAAACTTAAGGACGTCTGTGATTTTTATATGGCTGTATTATGGCCTAGGGGTATTGGGAAGGATAGTAATTATGCAATTTTTGAAGAAGGCACTATCTATTATGAACAAAATAGTGGACTTGACCTAAATGAAGATGGAAAAGTTACCAAGAATGAAGCTTGCAAAAAAGTTCTCGAAAAATATGATAAAGGAAAAAATGAAATGAGATGAAAAAAACATTTTTAATTATCTGCGGATTAATATTCCTAAACATTTTATCTGCTCAAACCTCACCGATTTATAAGGTTGATAAGGAAAGCATTTTAAAAAGCATTTTTGGTAATTACAATATAGACCAAACAGAATCCTTATGGGTAACATCAGACACAAGTATTCTTAAAGACTTAGGTATAATTGCAAAAAAGGACACGCTTTATACTTCAGTTCTTAGATTAGATACAATTCTTTTAAATAATGCTAATTATTTATTAATTATAACCCAGACAAAACCTAAAGAATATGATTGTCATACCTGTGCTCCTTTAATTGGGATAGTATTTTTTAATCAAAAAAATGATTATTGGGAATTTAAAAGCAAATACTATTTAACTTCAATTGGATCATGGGGTAGAGCAGTTAGACCAAAGTTGGAGCACATTGGGAAAGATAAATTTGGTATTTCTTTCAGATATGGGTTTACTGGCCAGGGTTATTCTTCATTGTCATTACTAATATTTGAGATAGGGTTGAAAAATAGTAGAAGAATAATAAACATTAATGATTATGGTGCTGATAATTTAGGAAACTGCGATGAAAAGAAAAGCACCTGTTGGGCATATACCTCTGACTATTCGTTTGATATTTCAAAGAAGGAATATTTTGATCTTGTTCTAAAAACGAAGGGAACAAAGTCAATTAGTTCAAAAATTGTTCCAATCGATAAAATTAAAATTTACACCTATTTAGATTCTAGCTATATTGAAAAATTATAGTTTGAATTTAAGACATTGCTAGTTCTATTTTTTAGAATTATTTTTTGTATTTTTGGTACAGTCTCGCTGACTAAAATCTTTTTGTAAGAATTATTGGAAGGAGTTAAATGAAATTATCATTTGGGCATGTTGGTTCATTGAATGTTAACTGTGTCAGATTAGGAACTAAATAGCGGCATCTTTTGTCATGGATAAATTCAGAAATAAATACCGGATCCCTTCTACCCGCCTGCAAAACTGGGATTATAGATCAAATGCGTGGTATTTTGTGACTATCTGTACCGATCACAAGAAATGCTTCTTCGGGGAAATAACTAATGGCAAAATGCATTTGTCGGATATTGGTGAATTTGCCAATCAATTTTTTGGCGAAATACCTCACCACTTCCCTAATGTGCATTTAAACGCATATATTGTAATGCCAACCCATGTGCACGGAATAATAATTATCGATAAACAATATTATGGCAATCGCAATGAATCAATTGTTGATCAAAATTCCCGGCAACGGGATGTCGTAGAGACGCCCAATTTGGGTGTCT
>JANYKN010000067.1 GCA_025361565.1 Bacteroidota bacterium
ATTAGTAGTTACTTTAGATTCTACTAAGGTTTGTGAAAAAATAAGGTTTTTTAGGTAAGCCGTTTTTTATATTCAAAATATGTCGTCTTAACTCCTCCAAACCCTTCGAAAAATCGTGCGATTCCAGGAATCATCGAACCCTCGAAATCCAACACCGACAAGCCTGAGGAATATCGTTTTATCATTTCATCCATAATAAGAAACATCGCTGAATTGCTGTAACCTTCCTCAGTAACAAACGATGTAAGGTAGATGATACGGTCAAACGCTATGAGAAAAAAAGCTCCGGCTACAATTTCCATTTTTAGATTCCGGGCCATCATGATATGTCCCATTCTTTTCGAAAGTGATGCATCAATAAGCTGCTGCAATTGGTATATAGCACCTTCATTTGGTGCATGCCTGGAGTAACGTTGGTATAACTGATGAAAACCGCAAAAATCATTCATTTGCTCTATCTGAATACCGGATTTATTGGCTTTGACTATATTTCGTTGTGTATTTTCGTTGTAATTGCTAAAAATTGATTCATACCTATCCTTCAATATCAACTCATAATTAAATCGCACTCCTATACCCTGTATTCCGTTCATAGGATTTTTACTGTTCCATTGAAAACATTGCCATACAAACTTTCGTGGAATGTTATGAAGATAATCATTTACAAGGTCAGTATCTATCTTATTGGGTGAGAAAATGCCCAGTTGCTGAACAAATTTAGGTTGAATAAGATAGGGTATACCATACTTTTTTTTGGCTGGCAAAGGCATGATACTTTTATAATCGTCCTCCACTAAGGCTTCCCATCCGGGTGCAACAATGTCGAGATACCATGATGTTGCATAAACAAGCCGGTTATGCGATTGCTCAATGGTGTCGTTCCAACGCTGTTTATCAATATTGTAATGTTTGAGATACCGAACCATGTAAGCAAATATAAACAATATTTAAAGGATGCAAGAAAATGTCTACCACACCACCGCACCAACTATGCATTTCAGAGGAACTAATTTCGGTCCGTTTTTATTGGATGCCAAACTACGATTATCTGCACATAACATGCAATAACCTTTTTGGATCATAATTGGATGAAAATTATTGAGCGTTGGGTGATAAAGTCGCAAGAGATATTGGCGGCTAAGATCTTTGTATTCGACATAGGTAAGATTAAAAATAACGGTATCGCCTATCTGTTTTGGTGCCAAGGTAAGATTTTCAAATTTTGAAAAATCCTTAATCTCTTTTCGTGTGAAATAGCTAAAAACCAGTTTTTCCGGGTCATCGGCAAGAATCCCGTTTCGAAGTATATATCCATCCTTCATTTCAACAGAGTCATCTGCGATGGCAAGCAATCGTAAAAATTCAACCTGATGATTTGGTGTTCTTTTGAAACAAACGACATCATTATAACCATATTTTTTCAGTGTACTGGAGATAACCCATTCCCTAATTGTATAGTTTGGAAGTAAACCATTGGATGATAATTGGTGAAATGTGAGAATGCCGGTAATTCCTGACACCAGGGTCAATCCGCAAAGCGATATAAGAAACCAGAACAATCTTGTTCTTTTCATGTGTTAGATCGAATTTATACGAAACAGAACTAATGGGCGTGCAAGTATACCAATTATCTCACTAAAAGTGTGTAATAAAAAAAACTTCCATAAAATTATTCAGATATTAACTGCCGAATTTTGTTGATGATGTATTTTTTTGTAAATTAACATTAAATAATTTCAATGTAAAGTATTTGTAATCGGCGGCCGTTTTAACGTTTAGTTCTATAGTTAAAAAATGATGGACACAAATAAACTATCTGATCAATCAAATAATACAGTTCATGACAATGAAAGGATGATAGAGCTTGAGGCTTCTGTTGTCAAATTGACTTCCATATTAGAAAGTTCTCGTGATGTATTGTACACCATTAATTATGAGCATTTTACTTTCGAATTTCTTAGCCCTTCAGTAATAGATATGACAGGTTACTCCCGGGAGGAAATAAGTTCAATGAAATGGGATGAATATCTTAAAATAATACATCCGGATGATAGAGAAAGATACAAAAAATATTGGGAATCAATTAAAGAACGAAACATACGCCACAATCAAACCTTCGAATACAGAATAAAACCCAAAAGAGGTATCACCAAATGGTTGAGCGATAAGCACCTATTAATATTCAACGAAAGAGACCAATTAGTTAAGTTAATAGGTAACATTCGCGACATTACCGATATTAAGCTGGTTGAAGATGCTTTACAACGCAGCAGAGACCGCCTTTCGATGGCCATGGAGGCAACCAATGATGGAATGTGGGATTGGAAACTGGATACAAATGATGTGTATTTTGATGTTCGTTTTTATACCATGTTAGGCTATGAACCATATGAATTTCCGGGAGCTTTTAGCGAATGGATGAAAAGAATTCACCCTGACGATATTGGACACGTTCAAAATCTGCTCAATAAGCATCTTGAAGGAAAATCGGTTCAATGGTTAATCGAATATCGGTTCTTATCAAAAGATGGAGAGTGGATTTGGATTCTTAACCGTGGCAAAGTTTTCCAACGCGATTATAATGGCAAGGCAATGCGGATGGTAGGAACTCATTCCGACCTGACTTTTCGCAAAAAAACAGAACATATATTAAAACAAAAAAACGAAGATTTGCTTATTGCTGAAAGTAAATTAAAAGCTGTTAACTATAAACTTACCAGCCTTAATGATGAATTGCAGTTGCGAAATAACGAATTGCAAACCATTTATGATCAGCTTCAGATAAGTGAAGAAAAATTCAGACAATTGGCAGAGAATACTCTTGATGTATTCTGGCTTCGCGATCAAGAGAATCTTTTGTATATTAATCCCTTATTTGAAAAAGTGTGGGGTCGAAGCCGTGAAGACGTTTACCAAAATCCATCTATTCTAAACGATTGGGTACATCCGGATGATAAACATTTATTTAACAATTGGATTGACTTTGACTTTTTTTTGAAAGGGAAACCCCATATAGAAAAATACAGAATTATCCATTCCAATGGAGAAATAAGGTGGATTTGGTCTAGAATAATACCTGTTTATAAAGGAAATAAAATATATCGTTTAGTTGGTATTGCTACCGACATTACCGAACAAAAGAAAACAGAAATAGCACTTATTGCCTCCCGCGAGAATGCTTTGGAAAGCGATCGTTTAAAATCAGCTTTTCTGGCAAACATCTCACATGAGATTCGCACGCCCATGAATGGTATTATTGGTTTTTCCGAATTGCTTAAAACTAAAAAATTATCAAACGAAAGTCGCTCCCAATACATTAATATCATCTCAAAAAGCAGCGAGCAATTGCTCCATATCATTAATGATATTGTTGATATCTCTAAAATTGAATCCAACCAAATACAGATAAAACCAACTGATTTTTCTCTTAAATCACTTTTTATGGAATTAGAACTGTTTTACCAAAAAGACAAAAACAATATTGGAAAGAGCCATATTCAGATAAATTCAGAAATTGACAATGAAAACCCCGGAATTTTGATAAACACGGACGAAACGAGGCTCCGTCAAATTCTCATGAACCTAATTTCAAATGCATTTAAATTTATAAATAAAGGAACAATTAGTTTTGGATACAAAATTGAAAACAATAATACGATTGAATTTTTTGTAAAAGATACCGGAATTGGAATCCCACTAGAAATGCAAACGGTTATATTCAAACGATTTTATCAGGTTAACAATGATTTAACCCGAAACTTCGGAGGTACTGGCTTAGGACTCTCTATTTGCGAAGGATTGGTTAAAATGCTTGGGGGAAAAATATGGTTGAAATCGGAAAAACAAAAAGGATCCGTATTTTATTTTAATTTGCCGTTAAAATTGTCCGACGAACCACTTAAGAAAATTGAAAATACAAAATACAATGATAATTTTAACTGGCCTGGGTATACCATATTAATTGTTGAAGATGATGATATCAATCAAGAATTTCTAAATGCAGTGCTTATGCCAACAAATGCAAATATTTTAATGGCGTCTTCCGGAGAAGAAGCCGTTTCAATTTGCTTTTTAAATTCTGATGTTAATGTCGTTTTAATGGATATTCGTTTGCCGCAAATGAGTGGTTATGAGGCCTTCAAAAAAATAAGAAAACTTAACCCTACGCTACCTGTTATTGCTCAAACTGCATTTGCTTTAACTGAGGATTCGGCATACTGTCTTGAGATTGGTTTTAATGACTTTATCCCAAAACCAATTAATAGGAAAAATTTATTATCTGTGATA
>JANYKN010000073.1 GCA_025361565.1 Bacteroidota bacterium
CACAGATTACGGTTTTAAAAGACTATTCGGCGAAGAACCTAACAAAGACTTATTGCTTGACTTCCTCAATGAACTGCTCAAGGAAGAACAAGGACAAATTACAGAACTGACTTATTTAAAAAACGAAAACCTTTCAACAACTGAACTAAACAGGAAAGCAATTTTTGACCTATATTGCACAAACGAAAGGGGTGAAAAATTTATAGTTGAGCTCCAAAAAACAAAACAAAAATTCTTCAAGGACAGGACAGTTTATTATTCGACTTTTCCAATCAGGGATCAAGCAATAATAGGCAGTGAATGGAATTTTGAGCTAAAAAAGGTTTACACCATTGCAATCCTCGACTTTGTATTCGACGAAGACGAAAACCAACCTGAAAAATTGCGATATGATGTAAAACTGACAGACATACAAACGAAAAAAATATTTTACGACAAGCTGACTTTCATATATTTAGAAATGCCCAAGTTCAATAAGGCTGCAGAAGAACTTGAAACAAAGTTTGACAAGTGGCTGTATGTATTAAAAAACCTCCATAAACTTGACCGAATTCCTGAAAAGTTCAAAGAAAATATATTTTTAAAACTTTTTGAAACTGCAGAAATAGCCAAATTCAGCCAACAGGAATATCAGGAATATGAAGACAGTTTAAAATATTACAGGGACATTAAAAATTCATTAGATACAGCAAAAGAAGAAGGAAAGATTGAAGGAAAGATTGAAGGAAAGATTGAAGGAAAGATTGAAGGAAAGATTGAAATTGCGAGAACAGGTTTAAAGGAAGGCTTGTCAGTAGAATTGCTAATGAAATTAACTGGACTGACCAAAGAAGAAATAGAAAAACTAAAAGGATAACAAATGGTAACACTTTGTAGCCGACCATGCCGCAGGGAAACTGCGTAGTCGAACTGAAAACTCGGTACAACTTGCGGCACAGGCGGCTACAAGTTACCGTTATGTTCAATTGAACAAAGCAGAAAATTCAGGCTATATCAGGATTGGCCATCCAAAAACAAGCCTGATGATAGCTGAAGTGCAATGTAAAAAAATAAAGTAAGCCGAGGATACCGAAAATCGAAAGAGTAGGAATATATTTTAAAAAGTACTAACTTTAAACCCAATCAAAATGAAGCTATTAAAATTTCCACTAACTTTTATGTTTGCAATTGCGTTTTTTATATCATCATGCAGAAAAGACGATTTTAAACCTGAAACTAATGATATTCAGACCAGACCTGTCATAGGGCAAAATGAAGGTTTAATTGTATTAGGCGAAAAATTGGAAGACCCTTATAAGTTGTCAAATGTTAAAAAAGCTTATGAAAACCTTAAATCAACCAATACTGAAGTTCCAGCAATTGAAATTCAGGCAACTCATCTATATTTAAGGTTTTTACCCAAAGATGAATCGGAATGGGGTATACTAAAATCCGACAGCACATTAATTCTTTACGATTTTCCTTTAGATTATGAAATTGCCAATTTGGGTACATATTATCACGATCCATCTTTACCTGATTCAGCAATAACGTGGCAATATTGTGTTGTGCCAATTGGAAAAAGTATTCCAAACATACAACATGAGCTTCTTTATGAAGTGTGTTTAACTGATGATGTTTCTGGTTTAAAAAGATCTTCAGAAATGGACCAATTTCTGACAGAGTTAGAATATGAGTCAGTTCGTTTAACTGGTAATTTGCCTGAAAGTGAGAAAAATTTGAAAGAACTGAAATCTTTACTTCCTTCAAAATGGACCCCAAAAGGGAATATAAAAGTTTACGATGAAATAGGTTTTACTACAACAACTTCTTCTCAAGTATTTGACCACTGGGAGTATTATGATTGCAGTGGCGGAGGAGGAGGCGCTATGCCTATAATACAGCAAGAACAATGCCAAAGGGCTGTATATCGTACCGTTTACTCAACAGCTACAAGCAATTATAGACCATTGGTCCAGGCAAGTGTTCATGCACGTTGGTTTACACATATAGAAAGATGTTTGACGGATGCAAATGGAAATTTTCAAACAAGCCAATTTAGGTATGAAGTTAATTATGCTATTAAATGGGAAAGAGCTGATTTTGATATAAGGAGTGGTAATTGGGGTCAGGCTTGGTATAATGGGCCTAAACAAAAAGGTGATTGGAACCTTACAATTGAAAAAGGAGGAATGTCATGGATATATGCGCATATTCATAGAGGAGCATATACCTATTATTATGCTAATACTTTCGGGATTAAAACACCTCCTAAAGATGGGAAGTTGTTTAAACAACGTATTCATATAGGCGCAATGGACAAGTCAGGCAGGGCTCATTATTATGATTTCAATAAGTTTTGGCTTTGCCCTCAAATTAAAATTTATGCTTATGATGATTCAGGAAACTGGCGTTCGGGAGAATATATATTTGGTACGGCAGTTCATGAATTAGCCCACGCCTCTCATTGGGAAATTGGTTATAACTATGGACAATATATTATTGATGCAATTTTTTCAGAACCATTTTTACCTGAAAGTTGGGCACAAGGTGTAGAAACTGTAATTACTTCAAAAATATATGGTAATCCATGGCAACAAAATCAGACTTCCATTCTGAGTTCAATTTTGGGTAATGGAGGATATACGCCGATAGTTTGGGACATGATGGATAACATAAATCAAAATATCAAAGACACAAGGTGTCCAATAGATAATGTAAGTGGTTATACATTAACTCAATTGGAAAATGCTCTATATGGGCATAATACATGGGGATCTTGGCGAGATGCAATACGAGACAACTACAATAACCCCACAGAGAATAAATTATCAGAATTATTTGCTAACTATAAATAAAAATCAAATGAAATCAATAAATATCATTACTGTAGCCATTGTAATTTTATTATCAGGTTGTCTTAAATCATATCACGACACCTATGTTGTTGTAAATAATACCAACAAGAATGTTCAAATTGAAGGATTTACTGTAAAAATTTCAAAAGAAAACAATGAGAATTTTATTTATAATGAAGCTATTGAAATTCAACCAAATTCTAAATATACCATTCTAAAGGGTCTTGGTGAAAACTCTCAGCCCAGAGGGATTTTTGAAGTAGATTGGATTGATTCAGTAAATATCATATTTAATAATCAGAAGATAATTAAATATAAATGCGATGATAATTATTTTTTTTGTGCTGATAAAAGAAATATATTGGGTTATAACGATTATTATGAAAAAAGTTGCGGGGAGCATGACTGTACCTATACTTATACTATTACAGAGGCAGACTATGAGTCGGCTGAAATAATTAAGTGAACATAACATTGTGTAAACCGACCATTTGCCCTTGAATCGGTTTCGCACCGCGAAACCGCTGTACAAGGGCAAACGGCGGCTACACATGTACGTTATGCAGCATGGGCAAAAAAAAAGCTGACGCGAGAAAAAAAAGAAAAAAGAACAGGCGCAGATTCGACGGGCGGGAGCCGCATCCGGGAAATTGCGTTAAGAAACTGCAAAGAAAAAGGCGTTAAGAAAAATTGACGT
>JANYKN010000074.1 GCA_025361565.1 Bacteroidota bacterium
ATAACGTACATGTGTAACCGCCTGTTTGCCCTTGTACAGCGGTTTCGCGGCGCGAAACCGATTCAAGGGCAAATGGCCGGTTACACAATGTTATACCCATTTTCTATTCTTTTCAAATTTAATTATAGTTTCTTTAATCCACTCATAATCATCAAGAACTTTCAATTGTTTCAATAGATTACTCGGAATATTGTTTATTCCTATTAAAGTTCCTACAATTTGTCCTGCGATGGAACAATTAGTATCTGTATCTCCACCGATTTCAATCAATTCCAGAAACATTTTCTCAATACCAAGTTCATTGATTTTGTTTGCTGCCGCTATAGCTAAAGGTATTGAATTTACAACATATCCAGAGTTTCCCAACTTGCCTATTTCGCTTAGTTTTACTCCAATGGGAAATTTATTTATTTCAATTAATCTGTCCCTCACTCTTGTGTCAGGAATTTGTTCAAGTATTATTTCTATTAAATTTTCTTTCCCAGTCCAGATTCCATTCAGAGCGGATTTAACAGCAATTACAACACTTAAGGCTCCTACATATGCTTCGTCATTGCTGTGTGTGATAAAACAGATTTCTCTTATTTGTTCCCTAGTGATTTCTTCTATAAATGCAATCGGAACAATTCTCATTGCAGCTCCGTTTCCAGCGGCATATTCACCTTTTCTGCCAACCTGACTCCAATGCCCTCCAACTTCCAATTCCCTTAATGCTTTCAAAGTACTAGAGCCAATTCCTGATATTTTTCTTTGTTTATAATATTCCAAATACTTTTCTGCAAAGTTTTCGGTTCTAATTTTTTGATTTTCGATTATGGCTTCGCAAGTTGCCAAAGTCAATTGTGTATCATCAGTTATTTTCCATTCAGGAATCTTCTTTTCAGGCTTTCCAAATGGATAAAATACTTTTTTATCATTTTCTTCAAGAAGATTTTCATAACCACTTCCTAAAGCGTCACCAATTGCACCTCCAATTATACAGCCTTCAAATTTTTCTGCTATTTCCATTTAGTTCAATTGGGTATAACGTTGGCGGTATGAAATCGGTTGGGCTGCCATGCTATCACCTATCAAAATACCACAACGATTGCAATGGGCTAAAAACTTGAACAACACACTGAAACCCAACTGTTTTATACCGTGTGTTAGTAGCCGTTTTTATTGAATTTCAAATTAATAATTTAAAATATAGAAAAATGAAAAAGTATCCAAGTATTGAACAGTTTAGAAATGTGATTAGAGATGTTAGAGCTATTCACGATTACCAAGGTAAAGATGAAGAAGGTAAAGCAATTTACCAACATAAAGACAATTACCCAACTTTGAAATTTAAAGGAACGGTAAAATTGCACGGAACAAATTCAGGTATTGCAGCATACTCTGATGGTAGAATTGAATTTCAATCGAGAGAAAGAGTATTATCATTAGAACAAGATAACGCTGGCTTTATGGCTACAATGATGACTAAAGATTTAACTTTTTTGTTTAGCGGATTGAGCTTTAAAGAATATGCCGTTGTTTATGGTGAATGGTGTGGCGGCAATATTCAAAAAGGAGTTGCTATAAATGAACTTGAAAAAATGTTTGTAATTTTTGGTATTAAAGTAGATGATGTTTGGGTTGAATTACCAAAACACTTGTACGATAACGAAAACGGAATTTACAACATTTTACAATTTCCAACTTACGAGGTTGAAATTGACTTTAACAACCCTGAATTGGTGCAAAATAAAATTATTGAAATGACTATTTCAGTTGAAGAATGTTGCCCTGTTGGTAAATTTTTTAATAAAGAAGGTGTTGGGGAAGGTATAGTTTTTACTTGCACAACAAACCAAGATTTAAAGTTCAAATCTAAAGGAGAAAAACATTCTGCTTCAAAAGTAAAAACACTAAATACAGTTGATACCGAAGCGATGGCAAGTATTAACGAGTTTGTAGAACTCGCAGTTACAGAAAACAGATTAGAGCAAGGAATTTCTTACTTTAAAGAAAATAACATCGAAGTTGACGCTAAAAACACAGGACAATTTTTAGGGTGGATTGTAAAAGATGTTTTAAAAGAGGAAAAAGATACATTAGAAGCAAGCGGACTTGATGAAAAGAAAGTCAAAAATGCGATAGTAACTAAAGCTCGAATTTGGTTCTTAAATCAATAGTAGGACGCTTCTTTAAAATGGCTACTAACGGTAACTTGTAGCCGTCGTTTGCCCTTGTACAGCGGTTTCGCACCGCGAAACCGATTCAAGGGCAAATGACCGGCTACAAAGTGTTACCATTTGTTATTCTTTCAGGTTTTCTATTTCTTCCTTTGTCAGTCCAGTTAATTTCATAATCAAGTCTACAGGCAAGCCTTCCTTTAATCCTGTCTTAGCAGTTTTCATTTTTTCTTCTATCTTTCCTTCTTCCCTGGCAGTATCTAAGGAATTTTTAATGTCCCTGTAGTATTTCAAACTGTCTTCGTATTCCTGATATTCCTGCTGGCTGAATTTGGCAATTTCCGCGGTTTCAAATAGTTTTAAAAAGATATTTTCTTTGAACTTTTCGGGGATTCGGTCGAGTTTATGTAGGTTTTTCAATACATACAGCCACTTATCAAACTTTGTTTCAAGTTCATCCGCAGATTTATTGAACTTGGGCATTTCTAGGTAAATGAAAGTCAGTTTGTCATAAAATATTTTTTTTGTTTGTATGTCAGTCAGTTTTACATCATATCTCAATTTTTCAGGTTGGTTTTCGTCTTCGTCGAATACAAAGTCGAGGATTGCAATGGTGTAAACCTTTTTTAGCTCGAAATTCCATTCACTGCCTATTATTGCTTGATCCCTGATTGGAAAAGTCGAATAATAAACTGTCCTGTCCTTGAAGAATTTTTGTTTTGTTTTTTGGAGCTCAACAATAAATTTTTCACCCCTTTCGTTTGTGCAATATAGGTCAAAAATTGCTTTCCTGTTTAGTTCGGTTGTTGAAAGGTTTTCGTTTTTTAAATAAGTCAGTTCTGTAATTTGTCCTTGTTCTTCCTTGAGCAGTTCATTGAGGAAGTCAAGCAATAAGTCTTTGTTAGGTTCTTCGCCGAATAGTCTTTTAAAACCGTAATCTGTG
>JANYKN010000088.1 GCA_025361565.1 Bacteroidota bacterium
ATTTGAGCGAATATTCATTTCGTATAAATAGGTCGATTTTCAAAGAAACAATATTTCATAAACTCATTGAAAGAATGGTATCCAATGCGCACATTGGATATAAACAAATAATAATTAGTACATAAGTAAACACCTCAATTACTTTATTTACAAATCCATTAAGTCAGTTTTAAATAGTACAGAGTTGACCGTAAATAAGGAACCTTCTGAATTTTCGCGTGAATTAAAGGAATCTACGGAAGTGAAATTGAAATAATTTTTTTACGATAGACTTTCCAAGTTTTTAAAACTTGGAAAGTCTTAAAAGTATACCGAATGAAAATACCTGATTTTAAACTCGAACGTTATTTTGCCAAGCACGAATTTACCTCAAAATATTTGCTATCAAGTTCCGATTGTGATGGTTACGAATTAAAATATGTGTTGGAATGTGCCTCAAAAAGTGAAATGGAATTATGGGAAGGAATGAAATTGGGGTACACAGAAAGTGAAGGCAACCCTTTGCTTCGCGATGCAATAGCTCAATTTTATAACAATAAGTCGATTGAAAATGTGGTGGTTGCCTCACCCGGCGAACTTAATTTCATTGCCATGAATGTTCTGCTTGATTCAACTGATCATGTTGTCACTGTTTCGCCTTGCTATCAATCATTATCAGAGGTTGTTAAGACAATTGGCTGCGAAATTTCATATTGGAAACCAAAACCTGAAAATTGGGAATTCAATACCGACGATTTAGAAAAGCTGATCAAAAAAAACACCAAATTAATTATCATCAACTTTCCGCACAATCCCACAGGTAGTTATCTGAAAGTTTCCCAATTAAATGAAATTGTCAGAATTGCCGAAAAACACGATCTCTATATCTTTTCGGACGAAATGTATCACAAACTAATGATTGGTGATATGCAGGAATTGCCTCCAATTTGCGATGTATACAAAAAAGGGATTAGCCTTTGGGGAACCTCTAAAACTTTTGGATTGGCGGGTTTACGTATAGGTTGGTTGGTTTCGCAAGATTTAAAGTTTCTACATAGTGTGGTATCCTATAAAGATTACTTAAGTATTTGCAACAGTGCCCCTTCCGAAATATTATCAATTATAGCTTTAAATCATTTCGATAAATTTCTGTTGCCCAATATCCAAAAAATCAAAAGCAATATTCGCTTATTCGATGATTTTTATAAAAAGCACAAACAGATAAACGGTTTTATTCCTCCAAAGGCTGGTTCAACCGCTTTTGTCAAATTAAACATTGAAAATTCATCTTTGGATTTCAGCAACAAAATGGTTGAGGAAGCAGGAATTATGACCGTTCCTGCTGAAATGTTTGAATATGTTGGAAAATACATTCGAATAGGATTTGGAAGAAAGAATTTTTCTGAGGCTTTGGTGGAGTTTGATGTATATTTGAATAAACTTTAGGCCCTGCACAACTTTCGATACAGGACTAAAACCGCAAACTCAAAAAAAATCATTAAATTTGAAGAAAAAACAAAATGCATCTGATTCTTGAAAAAAGTAAAGAGGACATAAGGTCTATATGTCAAACGCTTAAGGTTAAAAGACTTTATGCTTTTGGTTCAGTTGTATCTGATAAATTTACTGAGAAAAGTGATATTGATTTTTTGATTTCATTTGCAGACAACTTAACAGTTGAGGAATACACCAATAATTACTTTTCACTTCATTATAAGCTGAGAGATCTCTTTAATAGAGAAATTGATATAATTACAGAAAGGACCTTGTCAAATCCGTATTTCATCGAGAGTATAAACGAAAATAAAGAATTGATTTATGAAGCGTGAAATAAAAAAGTGCCTTTTCGATATAAATACTTCAATTAATTCAATCTTTGATTACCTTGGTGAAGAACGGAATTTCATTGAATACCAAAAGAATAAGCTTTTACGTAGAGGCATAGAACGAGAAATTGAAATTATTGGTGAAGCCATGAATCGGATTCTTGCAATTGATCCTGATTTTAATATTACTAATGCCCGACAAATAGTTGATGCCAGGAATTGGGTAATTCATGGCTACGACAAAGTGGATGATGTTGTGATATGGGGAATCATCTCAAATCATCTCCCCAAATTGAAAAAGGAGATTGAAATTTTTTTGGCAGCAGAATAAAAAGAAAGCCTATAGCCAATTTATAATATTCCAAAAAGCTGGTTATCTACAATTTGACGTTTTGTCAAATATCCTGTAAACTCGTATCGAAATTAATATTCGAAAAGAGGACTATAGGGCTGGTATCATCGGCTTTTTTGATATTCAAGCATTAATTTTAACTTGCAACCTATAGTTAAACGTTGATCAAAAAATCGTCCACTGACCAAAACACAAAAATGCACCACACCTCCCACGATAAAACCACCGTCATATACATCCGCAAGGTACTGGAATACATCCAGTTAAACCTTTCGGGTGATTTATCGTTGGGAAAAATTGCAGCAATTGCCAATTATTCACCTTTTCATTTTCACCGTGTTTTTACTGAATTTGTAGGCGAAACTCCCAAACAATATATCATACGCCTTCGCCTTGAGCGCATTGCACACTACCTTAAAGTTTTTCCGAATCTAAGCATTTCAGAACTTGCCGATAAAAGCGGACTTTCTTCACTATCCACCTTTTCGCGTGCATTTAAAAACTATTTTGGCATGAGTGCCGAAGCGTATCGAAAAATGCCCAATGATGAATTCCGCAAGTTTTGCAAAACAGATAGCAAGAAATGCAAAATTGATGAGCTAAAAACTCCCGACCTTTGGCACAGAGATTTTGCAATGGAAGAGATCATGGATTGGAAAAACAAAGTTGATATTTCGGTAAAAAAAGTTCAGGAAACAAAGTTGATTTATTTGAATACTTGTCTTGATACAAGTGATGCAGTTTCGCTTGCTTTCCGTAAACTTTGTCAATGGGCAGAACCACGGGGCTTAATTTTGTCCGAAACCCGCTTTGTGGGAATGTTACTTGATATCCCTTTTATCACTCCACTCGAAAAATGCAGGTATTGGGCCGGTATTACTTTTCCCGGGCATTTCAAATTGCCAAAGGAAGTTAGCGTCACCGAAATACCAATGGGTTTATATGCAAATTACAATTTAAATGGAAACTTGCTTTCAACCTTAAAAAGTCTGATGTATTTTAGTCATGTTTGGCTTGCCGAAAGTGGATATTCGATGAAAGAACTTTTCGGTTACGAAATTTATTCCGAAAACCCTGCCAACAAGCCATCCGAACTCATTGAGCGCGAAATTCTGATTCCAGTCCTTCCTGCATAAAATCTCTAACTTTTGGTATCGCAACATTTATGTTGTTCTGAAATTTTGCTGATAAAAGCGGCATTTTTCATGCTTAACAATCCCTGCATTGGTTAGGGCATTGATGATTTATTATCAGAAATCGTCAATAATTTATAATCGCTAATAGAACTTAAAAAAATTGATTTTAAAAAACAAAAAAATGGAAACAACAAAAAAAGGAAAAGGCCATGGTCATCCATGGATAGTTGGTATTGTAGGAATAATTGTAGCACTTGCACTCTATATTCATTTACCAAAGTTAAATGTGCTTTCGGGAGCAGTTTTGCTTTTTGCACTGGCACATATCATAATTGCTGGTTTGATTATGATTTCGGCATACATGGTTGCACCTAAAAAGCTGATTTACTTTCTTTTCGAGAGAAGAAAACTGCAACAAATGGAAGGTAAATTCTACTTTGGCTGGTCATTTGGCTGGATGAATTTATTTTGGATGGCTGCAAGCGTAATGTTGATAGCAGCAATTTGGGTATACTTATTAAATCCGCAACTGCTTTGGCTTTCGCTCATTTTATTTTTGGTTTCGTTGAACTTATGGGCAGGTAATTTTGTAGTCCGTACATCCAAAAACAACGATTATATGACGCTTCCCTTTGTCGATTTATTTCCATCTGGGAGCGAAAAAGTGCTTGATGCCGGCTGTGGTTCTGGAAGAACAACTCTCGAATTAAGTAAAGTGATGAAAAACGGAACAATCACTGCACTCGATCGTTTCGATAGCGATTATATTGAAAATGGCGGAAAATCGCTGATTGAACGAAACCTTAAAATCGCAGGAATTACCGACAGGGTTCAAATAAAGCAAGGAGACGTAACCGCGATGGAATTTGCCGATAATTCATTCGATGCTTCCATTAGCAGCTACATGATGGATCACCTTGGCAAATACAAACTCGATGCCCTGAAAGAAACCTACAGGGTGCTAAAACCAGGAGGAAGGTTTCTCCTCATTGTATTTGTTCCAAATTTTGCAACTTTTTCTGTGTTCAATATCATGTGTTTTTCACTAACTTCGCGCATTGGATGGCGTAATTTATTTAATCAAAGCAATTTCAATTTAAAGGAAGAAGGAGCAATCAATTCAGGGGTTTATTTTTTAGTTGAAAAAAGATAGTAATGAATATTTCTTAATAAAAAGTATTTCGATATAATTTCTAATTTCGGTTGCTGAGCGCAATCGAAGCACTAAATTCTAATTTTTTCAAATATGTGGCAAATATTTATAGGAAGTCTCGTTTTAAGTTTAATACACGCCTCCATTCCAAATCATTGGATACCATTGATTGCAATTGGTAAAGCAGAAAAGTGGACAGTGAAAGAAACCCTCGTTGCCACAGCAATAACGGGTTTTGCGCATACATTGAGCACCATATTCATCGGAATTATTGTAGGTTTTATTGGGTACAAACTTTCAAGCAGCTACAGTTTGATTATGACATATATAGCACCTTCTATTTTAATTGGAATTGGCGTTGTGTACCTCATTTTTGATATTCGTGGAAATGATCACCAACATCACCATCATGCAGAATTTGAGGACTTTGAAAACAAGGCGAAGTCAAAATCAAAGGTGGCAATATTGACCAGTTTGAGCATAGCCATGTTCCTTACACCTTGCATTGAAATTGAAGCATATTATTTTCAGGCCGGAAAAATTGGTTGGACAGGTATTTTTATAGTTTCGGCAGTTTACACATTAACAACTGTAATACTCATGCTTATATTGGTTTATGCCGGATTAAGAGGTACACAAAAATTCAGATCGCATACACTAGAGCACCATGAAAAATTAATTACAGGAATTGTGCTCGTTTGTTTGGGTTTACTTGCCTTTTTTGTGGAGTTTTAATGATTTGAGAAAGTAAGTATTTCAAGCTTATTAATTGTACCAAAGCCAATCCCTTCAAACGGTTTATAACCTTTGAAGATGTTGGATTTTTTAATTTCTTATAGGAAAGATTTGGAAATATAATGCTGAAACTTTAATACAATAAAACATTAATGCCATAAATTTAAGTGTTTTACTATTATTCTTGAGTACACAAAAAAACATAAATGAAAAGAATATTAATAACAGGAGCAACCGGAAACATTGGGGTAGAAGTAATCCGGTTTCTTTATAATTTTGGTACGGGTAATCAAATAATTGCCGGAGTTCGCAATATTGAAAACGCAAAACAGGTTTTTAAAGATTTTTCACAACTTCATTATGTAAATTTTGATTTTGAAAACCCGAAATCCTTTGATAATTCATTGGAAAACATCGACATTGTTTTTCTTTTGAGACCACCTCATATTTCCGATATTGCAACTCATTTTAAACCACTGTTAATAAAAATAAAAGAAAAAGGAATCAAACAAATTCTATTTCTTTCCGTTCAAGGAGCTGAAAAAAGTAGTATTATACCCCATCATAAAATTGAAAAATTGATAAATGAATTTGGAATCGATTATATTTTTCTGAGGCCATCCTATTTTATGCAAAACCTCACTACCACGCTTATCAAAGACATTCAAACCAAACGGAAAATTATTTTGCCTGCCGGAAAGGCCAAATTCAATTGGATTGATGTTGAAAATATTGGAGAAGTTGCAGCCATGCTTTTAAATAATTTCGAAGCATATAAAAATCAATCATTTGAGCTAACAGGAACAGAAAATCTGGATTTCTATACAGTCACAGATATAATTAACCAATCGATGGATAATAAAATTGAATTTGCCAACACCAATCCAATTCGTTTTTATAACGTGAAGAAAAAGGAAGGTATACCAAAGGGGATGATTATCGTAATGATTATGCTGCATTTTTTGCCCATATTTCAAAAAGAGCCACAAATATCTAATTTTTTTGAAGGATTGACAGGGAGGAAACCAACCACGTTAAAAGAATTTGTAGAGAGGGAAGTTGAGAAATTTAAGGCAATATATTCATAGCGGTTCTATATTACATTAATTTTATAAGCGCTTAGATTCGTTCGTTTGTTTATTCAATTTATTCTTCTAAATTTGTAACCATTGTGTAAGGTTAAATAATTTGGTTATGAATGAGTATATGACACTTTCCGAAACATCTGAATATATTGGTAAAAGCAAAGAAACTTTAAGGCGTTGGGACAAAGAGGGCAAATTGACTGCTGTTCGCGAACCTTTGAGTAATTATAGGGTATACAGAAAATCGGATGTAGATACACTTTTTGCTGAGTTTTTTAATAAACAAACACATGAAACAGTTTCAAATTATGTAGAACCAAAAAATGAGTACACAGTTTTAGAACTTTTCGCAGGTGCCGGTGGTTTGGCTGTAGGAATGGAAAAAGCTGGTTTAAAATGTGTTGCATTGAATGAAATTGATAAATGGGCTTGCCAAACATTAAGAAAAAATAGACCTAATTGGAATATATTGGAAGGCGATATCAAGTCTTTTAGTTTTACAGAATATGAAAATAAAGTTGACATAGTAACTGGTGGATTTCCTTGTCAAGCATTTAGTTATGCTGGAAAAAAATTGGGTTTGGCCGATGCAAGAGGAACATTGTTTTATGAATTTGCAAGAGTCGTAAAGGAAGTTAATCCTCCCATCTGCATTGGTGAAAATGTTCGTGGTTTATTAAGTCACGAGAATGGAAAAACACTTCAAGGAATGATTTCAATTTTAGATGAGATTGGATACAACGTAGCACCAATTCAAGTTTTAAAAGCCATTAATTTTAATGTACCACAAAAGCGTGAGCGTTTAATTTTAGTAGGTATTAGAAAAGATATCGATTTGAAGTTCGAATATCCAAAGCCTTATAAAAAAGTATATAATTTAGCAGATGCCTTGAAAAAAGGCGATTTGTTTGATTCCGACGTACCAAAATCAGAAGGCTCAAAATATCCTAAAACCAAAATTGAAGTTTTGGATTTAGTTCCACAGAAAGGATATTGGCGTGATTTGCCTATTGAAATCCAAAAAACATTCATGGGTGGAAGTTTTTATTTGGGCGGCGGAAAAACTGGAATTGCACGAAGGATTGGGTGGGACGAACCTTGTCTTACTTTAACATGCAGTCCTGCACAAAAACAAACAGAAAGATGCCACCCCGATGAAACTCGACCTTTTACAGTTCGTGAATATGCAAGAATCCAGACTTTCCCTGACAATTGGAAATTTGAAGGTTCTATAGCACAACAATACAAACAAATTGGCAACGCAGTTCCTGTTAATTTGGGAAAAGAAGTGGGTTATTCTATTGTTAAGTTTTTGAATAGTTATTACAATTTGTCAAAACCTAAATAATAACTGTAATTTTCAAAAGTGATTTGATCTAAAATGGTTCTTTTTGAAGACTCAATTTCAGATTTAATTTCGTCCAATGCCGAGTTTTCAGTAATTGGCTTACTTTTCTCAATTGAATTAAGATAATCTTTCACAGCAACAGGAAGAATTTTATATAGTTGAAAAAGTGCATTCTCTTTATTTGAAAGCAATGCATAAAATTGGTCTCCGGATATTTTGTAAACTCTACTATGACTATATTCTTTCCCATTTATTTCACCTTTCCAAAGTTCACAAAAACTATTTTTTGCTAAAATTTGTACCCAATAACATTTGGCTTTTTTATAGGTATCAGCATATCTTGAAAGCTTTTGAAAAAGTGCTTCAGCAGAACTACTATTCATTGTGTTATGTTTATTTTTGATATCGGCAAATAAAGTATCATCTTTTGCTTTAATATCAAATCCGCTTAAATTTCCAACTTCAAAATCTTTAATTCCTCCTAAAATTTGCTCGTGGAAAGTTCCAATAGAATTATTAATAGATTTGTCTATTTGTCTTAAAATTTCAGCTTGGATCAAACTTTCTTCATCAATAGCATTGAATTTTGCATCAATTGTTAATTTAAAAGTGTCAACTTTATTCGAGTAAAAATCCTTCTTGGCAATATTGTTTTTTGCTTTTAAGTATGCTTTATGCAGATTTGCTAGGCAATCCAAAAAATGTTCATCAGAAATAAAGTCAACATATTTGTTTTTCATAAATTCTTGGAATTGGTATTTTACGGCTAAAATAGTATTTATTATTTAGGTTCAAGTATTTGTGGCAATATTTCATTACTCACTATTGAATTACAAACAAGCTAATGATTGGATCTTCTGAGAAGTCATATTGCAAATGAAATTATTAAAAAACCAGTAATTTAGTAAGATAATAAGTTACATTCTATGCCATATCAAAAAAATAAAATAACAATTAATCTATCCCACTTTTATTCCACATATTTGAAATAACCATATTTTCGATTACTTTTATTGATTCCGAATCCCGGTTTAAAAATAATTATAATGGAATACCTCTTCGATGGCGTAAAAGAATTTAACTCAACCGACTTTTTGGAACACAAAGAGTTATTTGAAAATTTGAGCAAAAAACAAGATCCACATACTTTGTTTATTGGATGTTCCGACTCCAGGATTGTACCCAGCCTGATTACCAATACTTTGCCCGGAGAATTGTTTGTAATTCGCAATATTGCCAATATTGTTCCTTTTTACAGAGAATCAAGCGATTTTTTGGCTACCACTTCAGCAATTGAATACGCTGTTAAAATACTTCATGTTGAAAACATATTGGTTTGTGGACATTCAAACTGTGGAGGGTGCAATGCTTTATATGCCAATGAAGAAATGTTTAAGGAAATTCCACATACAAAAAGATGGCTGGATCTTGCCCGTCCTGTAAAAGAAAAAGTGGAAAGGGAACCAGGTATACATCACGATCTTGCCCGGCGCGAGTGGATGACCGAACAACTTAACATTATCGAACAAATGAACCATTTATTGACTTATCCCTATATCTGGGATAAATTTATCAAAAAAGAAATCAACTTATTGGGTTGGTATTATATCATCGAAACTGGCGAAATATTTAACTATGTAATTGAAGATAAGTGGTTTTTGAAAATTGAATAAAAAATAATAATTTCTACCTGCATCTCATTTATATCTTTTTTTCATTCCCATTTTATATCTTTCGCTAAATTTATAGATTAATGCCTAAATGTAATAAACCATGCCAACGAAGGAATACAAAGCCGATGTAATAATTATTGGGGGCGGAATTGCAGGAATATCTGCTGCCATTGAGTTGTTGAACGAAGGAAAAAGTATAGTACTGCTTGATCGCGACCATGAAAGTGAACTTGGTGGTTTGGCCCGCTTAAGTTTTGGTGGAATGTTTTTTGTCGATTCTCCTCAGCAACGTAGAGCAGGTATGAAAGACAATGTGGATATTGCGCTTCGAGATTGGCATTCCGTTGCCGGATTTGGAGTTGATGATATACTTCCAAAACTATGGGCAGAGCAATTTGTGAATATGTGTACCAGTCAAGTTTATAATTGGTTGACAAAAGAACACGCTATCAAATTTTTTCCGGTGGTTCATTGGGTTGAACGTGGGCTTTTTAAACCAGGCAATTCCTATCCACGATTCCATATTGTTTGGGGCACCGGTCAAGGGCTAACGGATAACCTGATAAAAAGTATGAATGGGCATTCAAAAAGCAAACAGAAACTGAGTCAATATTTCAGGCACAAAGCTGAAAACCTGATTGTTGAAAATAACAGAGTGATTGGAGTTGATGGTATTGATGAAGAAACCAATGAGACATTTCGTGCTATTGGTGAAAATGTTATTGTAGCAACCGGAGGCATGGGTGGAAACATTGAAAAGGTGCGCGAACATTGGTACAAGCCTTGGGGAGAACCACCAAAAACCATTTTAAATGGCTCACATATTTACGCCCTTGGCGATATGCACGATGAGGTGGAGAAGCTGAATGGAAGCGTCACACATTTAGATTGGCATTGGCATTATGCTGCGGGAGTGCGCCATCCGCGGCCAAAATGGAAGGATCATGGGTTAAGCCTTGTTCCGCCAAAATCGGCACTTTGGTTAAATTACAAAGGTGAGCGTTTTGGTCCTCAACCTTTGATTACCGCTTATGATACGCGTTGGACAGTTGAAGAAATTTGTAAGCAGGAAAAAAAATATAGCTGGCAAGTGCTCAATATGAAAATCATGCTAAAAGAATTCGCCATAAGTGGATCGGAAAGCAATGAAGCCCTTCGCGATAAAAAGTTGCTATTGTTCCTGAAAGACACGCTTTTTGGAAACAAAAAACTGGTTAATGATATGATAAACAGTCCTGATTTTGTAACAGCCAACTCAATTGAAGAATTGGTAGACAAAATGAATAATTTGGAAGGGAACAATGATGTTCAAATAAACGCAATAAAAGAAAGTATTTTAAAATATGATCAGCAAATTGATCGCGGACCAAAATACCATAACGATGATCAATTGAGAAGGATTGCGCACACACGCCAATACAGGGGAGACAAGGTGCGAACCTGTAAGTTCCAGAAAATATTTGATTCCAAGGCTTTACCGCTTGTTGCTATTAGGGAATCTATCCTTTCCAGAAAAACACTCGGAGGTATACAAACTGATTTGGAATGCAAAGTATTGACTAAAGCTATTAACGGAAATCAGGAGCCAATTCCTGGCCTCTATGCCATTGGCGAAGCTGCAGGTTTTGGAGGAGGCGGGCTTCACGGAAAAGGTGTTTTGGAAGGAACATTTTTAGGTGCCAGTGTACTTACAGCAAGAATTGCAGCAAAATCTATTAACGGAAAAAAATTATGAGCATTTCAAAAACAGCAGCAGAATTAACCATTTTTGCCCTTGAGCAAATAGGTGTTAAAAATACATTCGGAATACCTGGGGTACACAATACCGAAATTTACGATGGATTGAACAGCAGCACTCAGATAGAACCAATTTTAGTTACCCACGAGGGTGGCGCCTCTTTTATGGCCGATGGTGTTTCGAGAACTTCCAATAATATTGGAACATTGTTAATTGTACCTGCAGCAGGTGCTACACACGCCATGAGCGGTATTGGTGAAGCTTTCCTCGATGGAATCCCTATGCTTATCATTAGTGGTGGAACCCGTAACGACAGTGGCAGGCATTATCAATTACACCAATTGGATCAGGAGAAATTGGTTGGAAGCATTACCAAAGCTTTTTTTCTGGTAAAAAAGCATGAAGATGTCATTCCAATGATTTATAAAGCTTATGATATCGCAACTTCAGGCGAACCTGGGCCTGTTTTTATTGAAATTCCGGTTAACCTTCAATTGTTTAGGGGCGAAGTAAGCGAACTTCCTTTGTACACCCAAAAACCTAAATCATCAAAAATTGATTTGAACAAAATAAAAAAGGCAGTTGATTTGCTTACAAAATCTTCAAATCCAGGAATTTATGTAGGTTGGGGTGCTGTTGATGCTTCAGAACATACGCAACGAATTGCCGAATTGCTGGTAGCTCCTGTGGCAACTACGCTTCAGGGAAAAAGTTCGTTTCCTGCCGATCACCCTATGCATACTGGTGTTGGTTTTGGTGCATCTGCTAAACCTGCCGGGCAAAAAGCTTTTTCAAATTGCGATTGTATGCTTGCCGTTGGTGTTCGTTTCTCTGAATTGGCAACAGGAAGTTATGGAATTCCAGAACCCAAAAATTTGATTCACATAGACATTAACCCAACGGTTTTTGATAAGAATTATAAATCTGAAATTTCGATTGAAGGTGATGCAAGTGAGGTACTTAAGGCTATTATCCATGAACTGGGATCGAGAAATTTCCAATCGACGAGGGACTTTCAGAAATTGGGAGAAGAAATTCGAGCCGATAATCAGAAATATTATGAAAAATGGTTGGACACAAAAAAGGCCGACATCGTTTCTCCCGGACATTTTTTTAAGGCATTGAGATCCAAGCTTGAGCGTGATGCTTTTATGGTTGTTGATGATGGAATTCACACATTCCTGGCAGCCGAGTTGTTTGATGTTTATCATCCGAGACATTTTATTTCACCAACCGATTTCAACGCCATGGGATATTGTGTACCCGCCGCAATCGGTTGTAAATTAAGTAATCCTGCTAAACAGGTTGTTGCCATAGTTGGAGATGGTGGTTTTATGATGACCGGGATGGAATTGATTACAGCTACTACCAATGGATTACCGATAATTGTCTTTGTTTTTCACGATGGTGAATTGGGTCAAATCAGTCAGTTTCAATCCATTCCATTGAACAGAAAAACATGCACAAAAATTGGAAAGCTTAACGTTGAAGGAATTGCCATTGCAACAGGTGCACATTTCATTTCCATGGATAATGATTCTCAGATTGAATCCGTTATTCAGGATGCCATTAAATATTCCGCTGAAGGAAAACCTGTTCTTGTTGATGTTAAAATTGATTATTCGAAAAAAACCATGCTAACCAAAGGAGTGGTAAAAACCAATCTTAGCCGTTTCCCTTTAAGTGAAAAAATTAGGTTTATTGGTCGTGCAATTGGCAGGCATATATTTAAATAATCAAATAACTATTCATATCAAGAAGTTGACAATTTACATTAATTGATTGTTATGGCTTATTTATAGGAACATAGCAAATAAAAATGAAACCTTTATTCCAATATCTAATTATGAAAAATAAATTAATATTTTTAATTCTGTTTATTAACACTACAACTTTTTATGGACAAATCAATTTTGAGAAAGGTTATTTGATAGACAATGAAAATCGTAAAATAGAATGTTTAATAAAAAACTATGATTGGGAAAAAAATCCAAATGAATTTGAATATAAACTAACTGAAAATGAGGATACTAAAATAGGAAATTTAGCAACGGTTAAAGAGTTTGGTATTTTAGGTATTTCAAAATTTATCAGGGTCAATATAAAAATTGATCGTTCACCTACAGATTTATCTCAACTTTCGGGATTAAGAAATCCAATATGGAATCAGGAGCAATTGTTTTTAAAAGTGCTTGTACAAGGTAAAGCCTCACTGTACTCTTATATGGAACAGAATTTTTCCAGATTTTTTTATTCAGTAAATGATTCTCTTATTCAACAATTAATTTATAAGGAATATTTGCTAGAAAACAGTCAAATTGCTACCAATGTTAGCTTTCGTCAGCAACTATTGAATGATGTAAAATGTACTTCTAAAACTACAAGCACTGCCAAGCAAATTAATTGCAATCAAAAGGAACTTGAAAGATATTTTAAAAAATACAATGAATGCAAAGGGGATTCTTTTCTAGTTTACAATAATAAAAAAGAAAGAGAAAGCTTTAATCTCAGAGTTACCCCAGGAATAAATTACTTATCATTTGCAATATCCAATGATCTTTACAACTACAGAAGTACAGATTTTGGTAATGAAATCAATTTTAGGCTTGGACTGGAAGCAGAATTTATTTTGCCTTTTAATAAAAATAAATGGGGAATCGCATTTGAACCTGCTTATCAATATTTCAAGTCTCAAAAGCCAATTGCAAGTGTTGTTGATGGTGATGTAACCGTAAATTATAATTCAATAGAACTCGCAATAGGGGTTAGGCACTATTTCTTTTTAAATAAAAATACTAAGATATTTCTCGATGGTTTTATTAATTCAATTCCAAATGTAGATTTTAATTCAACGATTAAGTTTGTTACTTCGTCTTCATATATTACCACTTTGGAAATTAAAAGTAAACCTAATTTTGAATTAGGTTGTGGAATAGATTATAAAAGACTGAATGTTGAAATACGATATTATACAACTCAGGATATATTAAGTAAATATTCAGAATGGGCATCAAATTATCAAAAAATTTCATTTATAATTGGTTATAATTTAATGAAAAGCAGGCATTAAAATCTATAAATTGTGAAGTTTTTACTGGCTTCCAAAGGGAAGAATTTTTTTTGTTTTATCAAATTGCCATTCATTCACTTTAAAACAATTACAGAAATGAATAAAGGAAATATACCCGTGAAACTTAAATTGTGCACAGTTGCCGATTTGGATAAACTGGTCCAGATTTCGCGCACCACATACTACGAAACCTTTATTGCCAGCAATAGCGAAGAAGATATGGACATTTATCTCGAAACTTGTTTAAGCAAAACCGTTCTTGAAAAAGAAATGGCCAATAGAGAATCCAAATTTTACCTTGCGTATGTTGATGATACATTGATTGGTTATTTGAAAATTAATACCGGGGCTGCACAAACTGAAATTTTTGAACAGCACACCATTGAACTTGAGCGGATTTATTTGATAAGAGATTTTCAGGGGAAACATTATGCCGATGTAATGCTCCAAAAAGCCATTGACCAAGGTAAAGAGATGAAAGCTGATTTTATTTGGCTTGGCGTTTGGGAAAACAATTTTAGGGCCATTCGTTTTTATGAAAAAAAGGGTTTTGTAAAATTTGGCGAACATGATTTTGTGATGGGAAATGATGTGCAGACCGATCAATTGATGAAAAAGGATCTGAAATAAACAGCAAATATAAGAGATACAATAACCAAAAAGCAACAAATATGGAAAACAAGAACTTAGCACAGAAAATAGGAAATATCATTTCTAAAATTGAAAGTCTGATTCCTGTTTATATGGAAAATACGATTGATAAAACGATTTCGGAAGGAAATGTTGCCGTTTGCATTATGGATGAGCAAGGCAATGTATACGGTCGCCTATTTGGAAAAGACAAAATCCGTTCGCGGCGTTCGTACCAGGTGGCATGGACCAAAGCGAGCCAGGTGTGGATTACCGGAATAGCTACCTTCGCATTTGAAAAACAGGTTTTCAACGGCGAAATTGACGATAAAAAATACGGAATTCTCAAACCTGATTTTGTTGGCTGGGAAGGTGGTCAGCCTATATTTTTGAAGGACGGCACCAAACTTTCCATTGGTTTTAGTGGATTTCGAGGATTTATTGATGTTGAGATTGTTACAAAAGCTGTCACATTGTTGGATTCTGAAAAATAGCAATTCTTGGAAAATAAATCCAATCTAATAATAAGTAGTGATTTTTCAATTTAAAAGATGAACTAATATATGTGCTTTATTTCAATGCATCTTCTACCGCTGTTTCTATTTCCTTCATATTAAACGGTTTGCGAAAATATGTGAATATTAATTTGTTATCAATGGCTTCGAGTATTTCTTCAGTAATTTCATATCCTGATAGTATAAAATATTGAATATCAGGATAATATTTCTTTGCCTGTGTAATAAATTGAAGACCATTCATTTCTGGCATTTTCATATCGCTGATTACGATTAAGATATTCGAATTATCATGGAGTTTTTCCATGCCTTCGATACCAGATTTTGCAGTAATTACATGATAGTTTCGCTTAAAATTGGCTTCAAATATCATGGTGTTAATTGGCTCATCATCAACATATAGCAGTTTAGTATCTTTCGCCATTTTTATTCGATTTTATTAATTGGTAATTTAATAATTGCTTTTGTACCTTTTCCCTGCTGCGATTCGAATTCAATTGTGCCCAAGTGTTCGTGAATAATGTTGTAAGTGATTGCTAACCCAAGCCCTGTTCCTTTTCCCGGATCTTTTGAGGTAAAGAACGGATCGAAAATTTTCTGTAGGTTTTCTTTGCTAATTCCACATCCGGTATCAGTTATACTAAGGGTAAGTTGATTTTTTATTACTTCCGTTTCTATTTCAATTGTTCCTTTGTTTTCTATCGATTGCTCGGCATTGGAAATGATATTTAAAATAGCTTGATGTAATTTTCCTTCGTTTCCGAATATGGAACAGTACTTTTCGGTAAATTGCTTATTAATTTCCACTTTATTTTTCAACTGGCTTCTGAGCATAACCAGACAATTATCAATTATTGCATGAATATTACAGTTTACTTGTGGCAAATCATCTCGTCTGCTATAATGGTTGAGGCTGTTAACAATTTCAGAAGCCCTGCTAACACCAACATTTATTGCATTTATATAAGGATTTATTAGTTGTGCATTTTCGCGTGGATTTTCGTTGAAATAATTTTCAATTGCCAAAATACCACCATGTATAAAGTTTAGTGGATTGTTAATTTCGTGTGCAATTCCTGCTGACAGTATACCCAGTGAAGCCATTTTCTCCGAATGGATTAGCTGTTTTTGGGTCTCATAAAGTTTATTCAGCGAAGTTTGCAATTCTTCTCTTTGATCGTATAATTCATCATTGATACTTGAAAGCTCTTCGTTTGCAGCAGCTAATTCTTCGGTTCGCTCTTTAACGAGTATTTCAAGTTTGTTCCGATATTTTTCAAGTTCAACATCGATCTTTTTCTTTTCTGTAATATCTCTGATCACTGCTTGAAATGCAATTTGACCGTTCATATATAATTTTGCAATTCTTCCGCTAAACCAATGCAGTTTTCCCCATACATCAGTAAATCGATATTCAATTAGGTCGGTTTGCGATATTTTGCTATCAATTAAATCCTGAATGGCAGAATCAATCACTTTCATATCATTGGGATGAATACTGGCATTTCGATTTGCATTGTTATAATCTTTGGGCGAAATACCGGTAATTTTTTCAAAAGTTTCGTTTGCGAAAAGAACGTTCCTTTCTTTATCATAAACCATAATAATATCAGGAAATGCCTCGACTAATTTCCGATAACGTTCTTCGCTTTCTTTTAATGCACTTTCAATTAATTTTCGTTCAGTAATATCTGTCATTGTACCAATTGAACCAAGGGTTTTGCCTTCATTGTCTATTATTGGTGCACCACTTACTAAAAAATCAATTTTCCGGCCATTTTTGGCAATAAAGCATATTTCGTATTGGCTTATTTCTTTGTCAATTCTCTTTTTGTTTGCTTCAATAATTATTTCCCTATCAACCGGATCCAACAGTTTTTCATAGCCAATTTTACCAATAATTTCATCGGGTGTGTAACCTAGTTTATCCGTAAATTTTTTATTGACAAACTGAACCCTGTCGTCATTATCAACCATCATTACCACTTCATTCATGTTTTGCATGAGATAGCGATATTTTTCTTCGCTTTCTTTTAAAGCACTTTCTGCATATTTACGCTCGGTTATATCCCTCCAAACCGTATGTATAATTATTTTGGTCGGATCATTTGAAATGGAAGTCAGTAAAACCTCAACAGGTATAATCTCTCCATTATTTTTTATATGCTCCCATTCAAAACGATGTGTTCCATTTCTGACGGCAAGTTCCATCATTTCGTCTGCTTTTTCCAATGAATCTTTTCCATCGGGTTGCATTTTAGGAGATAATTTTGAAGGGTGGGAATACAGAAATTCTTCCTTCGACTTATATTGAAGCATTTCAACAGCAGCATGATTACAATCTATAAATTTTCCATTTTCAATAATTAACAACGCATCACCCGATTTTTCAAATAAACCTCGAAACTTTTCTTCACTTATCCTCAAAGCTTCTTCAGCCAGTTTACGTTCGGTAATGTTTCTGCTGGTTACCTGAATTTCAATTGTTTCGCTATTGTTTTTATCTTTAATGGAATGGCTGGTAGATTCGAACCAGATATAATTTCCATTTTTATGACGCACCCGAAAAGTAACCACGTCAGTCACTGGAACTTCAACAACCATGCTTCGTGATTCCTCTAATTTTGCAAGATCTGTGGGATGAACAAACTCAAAGGCCGAATGTCCAATCATTTCTTTAGGCTCATAACCTAGGATTCCCCGGCAGGCTGGTGATACATAGAGATAAATTCCTTCCGCAGTATGGCGTGAAATCATATCTACTGAATTTTCGGCCAGCAAACGAAACCGTTCTTCACTTTCTTTTAAAGCTTCTTCAATACGCTTACTGTCAGTTATAATAAACTCAATTCCATCCCAACAAACTGAACCTTCGTTTGTTAATTTAGGAGTTGATACAAACGACGACCACCTGATTTCACCGTCCGGGTTAATTATCCTGGCTTCAACTTTAAAGGTTGAAAACGATTTTGTTGCTTCATTTTCAGCTTTCAATAAAAATTCAATATCTTCTTTATGTACCCTGTTATATATGAGCGACGAGTTAGCCATAGCTTCTTCGGGAGAAATACCATAAAGTTTTTTTACTGAATCGCTTAAATAGCTATATGTTCTGCTGCCATCCGGATTAATGATTACCTGATAAATCATGCCGGCTGCAAAGTTATTGCTTATCGACTTTATCCTTGATTCACTTTCCTTTAATGATTTTTCAGCCTTTTTCCGTTCGGTAATATCAAGCAATGTAAATTGCATAAGTTGTCGGTTGTCAGCATCAAATCTCATCAGATGAACTTCTGCATCCCATAATTCGCCATTTGGCCTTTGATGCAGCCATTCAAAAACAATTTCGCCCTGAGATAAAACTTTCTCTACATAGTATTTAGCTTTTTCTTCAGAAGTTGTTCCATCATATTGCAAGGGCGGAGAAATATCGGCAGGAGATTTTCCAATGGTTTCGAGCTTTGTTGAAAAACAGTAAATATCAATTGCAGCCTGGTTACACTCGATAAACTGAAAAGTTTTTGTATCCATCACCACAATTGGGATTCTGGAGCTTTCAAATACCATTTTACGAAAAACATTATTTTTTCTGAGTTCCTCTTCTGCTTTTGTGCGAAGAAACAATTCCTCCTGTGTTTTTTTAAAAGCTGAATTGAGGCTTTCAATCGCATAAAACTGCAATAATGTAAGCAATGCAATGCACGAAAGTGATATTAACCATAAACTAAAAGAATTGTGAACCACTGAGTTTGCGGGCAAAATTCCCCAAAGTTCAAGGAGTACCAATCCAAGGCCAATAACTGCGGTCACCAATCCTGTAAATAAACCTGCTTTCCAGCCCTGCACAAGTCCAGCCATTAATACAACCACAGGGATTATTTGAATAGTTGCTGACCGAATGCCTCCTCCAAACAAAGCCAGGAAAACAATAGTGGAAATACATAAGCTGATAAATAATCCGGAAGCAATTGATGTATTGCCTTTTCTATTTAAAAATAACAAACCAAGACATATCAAGTCAAAAACAAAAATACTGGATATCCAGCGCATGGAATTTTGTGGTAACGCAATCCATAAAAGCAATAATAAAATGGTTGCAATAGCCATAGTTCCAGCTAAAAGTTTATAAAGAATTTGCGCTTTGGCTAAATTCTCCTTTTTGAGCAAAGTTGGTAGTTTAAAAAGATCAAACACTTCTTATTTCAGTTTTTATTGTATCAGCAATTTATTAAGTATGTACTTTACAGAAAGTTGCGCTATATCATTCATTTTATCACATTTCCAGTTAAAAATTATACCGGACTCCAATTGGATAATAACTAAGTTCTTTTCAGAAGCAATAATATTTATAAGTTGATAATCAACCGAATGGATGGTTTAAACTTAAAGTTCAGCCCGATAAGCAATAAAAGTAAAACATTCTTATGAAATTTGGAATACTAAACCACAATTTCTATTACCGTTTAATTGATTAAATAGGTTATTCCATTGAACGGCAGTTATCATTAAATTGTTATATATCATCGTATTTAACAGACAAATCAGTTTTTTATATTCACACAATTAACTATCTTTGGATTATTTGAAAAGTAATACTTAAAATAATCCGAATATGAACGAGTATTTAATAGTTTTCCTGGTTACTCTGGGCAGTATAGTTCCAGCTTACATTATATTAAAGGCTATTTTTGGAAAATCCATCATGTTAACTGTAAGTATATGGACTGTGAGTTTTACACTGTTAGAATGTTTTTCATATTATGTAGCTGGTTCAAAAGGGGTATACAGCCTTTTTTGGTCGGTTCCGGTAGGTTTTTCAATAGGAACCGCGGTTTATCTTTATCTTAGTAAAATTCTTAAAATGCCGTTGGTTCGAATGATAGAAAAAGTAAAACTGGTATCGGAAGGGAAACTGGATACGGCTTTTACGGAAACTGATGCAATTTATGAACTTGGAATTCTTAATGCATCAATGAAAAAAATGGTGGAAACCATGAACAATATTGTTGGCGAAATGCAAAAAAGTGCCAAAAACCTCTCCACATCGAGCAATGATCTTAGCAACAACTCAAGAAATCTGGCTGAAGCAACCAACGAGCAAGCCTCGTCTGTTGAAGAAGTTTCGGCAACCATGGAACAAATGGCTGCCAATATCGAAAACAACAATTCAAATGCTGCACAAACCGAGGCCATGGCACTCGAGGTTTCGCACGGGCTGGCTCAGGTAAGCAAGGCTTCTAGA
>JANYKN010000092.1 GCA_025361565.1 Bacteroidota bacterium
ATTTGAGCGAATATTCATTTCGTATAAATAGGTCGATTTTCAAAGAAACAATATTTCATAAACTCATTGAAAGAATGGTATCCAATGCGCACATTGGATATAAACAAATAATAATTAGTACATAAGTAAACACCTCAATTAATTTAAATCATTTAAATATGCATATTCACTACTTCTGACTATAAATCAAATCTTATGAGTTAAAATATCTTAAAAAAATATCGATTAAAATCTCAGGATTACTTTTGTTTTTCAGTAAATTTATTTACTTTAATGAAATAATTTAACAGATTTTAACACGATCAAATGACTGTAATACAGAATTATAGCTACCGTAGACAATCATTTTATAGACAAAATCAAATAATTATCTAGGATATTAATATCTTATTATATATTTTTGCCGCCAATAAAAGAATTGGACGAATAAATTAATCTCATCATTTAATAATATGCATAATAAATTACTTTATTATCAGAAATTCAACAAAACTTTACTTCTATTCATAGTAATCGTATTATACACTACTAGTGGATTGCTGGCACAAAAAGGCCCAGTGGAAAATTTCAAAGTCTGCTCGGCTTGTCATACTATTGGTAAAGGAAAATTGGTTGGACCAGATTTAAAAGGGGTCAACCAACGACATGATTTACCTTGGTTGCTAAAATTTATCAGGTCTTCGCAAACGGTTGTAAAATCGGGTGATAAAGTTGCAGTAAAGCTTTTCAACGATAACAATAAAATACCTATGCCTGATAATCCATTATCAGAAGCAGAGATTAAAGAAGTGTTGAAATACATCGAAAACCCGGCTGCATATCAAACTGTTGAAAAAGTTGTTGTACCTGCTGATCCAAATTTCTTAGAGAATCAGGAAAGTACTTTACCTAAATCCACCAATGGCTTGTTTTATATCAGCATTGCAATTCTGTTGTTTTCAATTTTTGATTTAGCGGTTACCAAATTCTTAAAAAAAGCAGTGTTTGTGCATGTAATGCTTATTTCTGCTTCAGTTTTTTTAATTTTCATGACTATTTATACAGAGGCTGTAAATCTTGGAAGAAATCCTGGTTACGAACCCGATCAACCAATTAAATTTTCGCACAAGGTGCATGCCGGGCAAAATAAAATTGATTGTAAATATTGCCATTCCGAAGCTATGGAAAGCAAAAATGCTGGAATTCCACCTACCAATGTTTGTTTAAATTGTCATACAGTTATTAGAAAAGGTACAAATACCGGTGATGCTGAAATTTCTAAAATCTACAAAGCCATGCAGGATGGAAAAGCAGTTGAGTGGATCCGGGTAAGCAAATTGCCTGATCATGTATTTTTCAGCCACGCCCAACATGTTAATGCCGGTCAGCTTGAATGCGATGAATGCCATGGCAAAGTTGAAGAAATGGGTAGACTTCAGCAGCAAAATGATTTAAGTATGGGATGGTGTTTGGATTGCCACCGCACAAAATTCGTAAATATGGATAATAAGTATTATGATAACCAATTTGCAAAATTACATGAAGACTTAAAAAGCAAAAAAATAAAAGGTGTGACTGTAAAAGAAATTGGTGGCGAAAATTGTGCTAAATGCCATTATTAAAATATTAATAAAGTAATCAAAAAATAAAAGTTTCTTGTAATGATAAGAAACTCAATATAAAATACAGGTATGAAAAAGTACTACAAAAGTATTGAAGAATTTGATAGTAATTCATTAAGGGTTGCTGAAGGCGAGTTTTCAGTCGATGGAATCCCCAAAGAAGAAATAGAAAGCAAAAGTTATACATCAAGACGTGATTTTTTGAAATTATTAGGATTTGGTGTGGGATATGCCACTCTTGCAGCAAGCTGCGAAATGCCTGTAAACAAAGCTATTCCATATTTAATTAAACCAAACGAAATTACGCCAGGAATTGCAAATTATTATGCTTCAACTTTTTACAACGGACATGATTATTGCAGTATTCTAGTTAAAACCCGCGAAGGAAGGCCTATCAAAATAGAAGGAAACGAACTTTCAAGTTTTACAAAAGGGGGAACTACAGCGCGTGTACAAGCTTCTGTTTTAAATCTTTATGATTCTGCCCGTTATAGCTGTGCTCAAAAAAGCAATAAAGCTACCAAATGGGAAACAATTGATAGTGAAATTTCCAATCAGCTAAGTCAGATTGCTGGTGCTGGAGAAAATATTGTTATCTTATGTTCAACAGTTATTAGCCCTTCGACCAAACAAGTTTTTAGTGATTTTAGTACTAAATATCCAACCACACAAGTTGTGTATTACGATGCAATTTCCTATTCAGCTATGTTAGATGCAAATTTAGCAATGTTTGGCCAAAGGATATTACCTGATTATCAATTCAATAATGCCGAATTGGTGGTTTCGTTTGGTGCAGATTTTCTAGGAAACTGGATATCTCCAATTCAATACACCAAACAATACAGCTCAAAAAGGAAATTGACAAAAGAGAAACCTGAAATGCTCAAACATGTTCAGTTTGAATCTAATATGAGTCTCACAGGAAGCAATGCAGATTACAGAATTCCTATTAATCCATCCGAAGAAGGAGCTCTGCTGTTACAATTATACAATAAAATTGCAGCAAAAGCAGGTAAAACAGCTCTTGCAAATATCAATACTGAAGTTGATGTTACAACTTTAGCTGATGAACTTTGGCAAAACAAAGGAAAATCGTTGGTAATTTCTGGTTCAAACAATTTTAATAACCAGGCAGTAGTTAATGCAATCAATTATTTATTAGGCAACTACGGTACAACTATCAATCTGCAAAAACCTTTGAACTTTAAACAAGGTGATGATGATAAAATGAAAACGCTTGTTGATGAGCTAAATGCAGGAAAAGTTGGGGCAATTTTCCTTTATCATGTTAATCCTGCATATGATTATCCTGAAGCTAAAAAATTCACAGATGGTTTGGCAAAAGCAAAGCTTTCAGTTTCATTCGACGAAGCCAAGAGTGAATCTGCTCAATTGTGCCAATATATTTGTCCGGATAACAATTATCTCGAATCATGGAATGACGAAGAACCTCAATTTGGAGTTTTCAGTCTTACCCAGCCAACGATTCAAAAATTATTTGAAACCCGTCAAGCACAGGAAAGCCTTTTAAAATGGGCAGGAATGGAAATAGATTACTATGCCTACCTTAAAAGATATTGGGAATTAAAACTATATCCAACACAGAAAACATTTGCAAGTTTTAACTCTTTTTGGGAACAATCGCTTCACGATGGAACCTATGAAATCAAAGATTTAAAACCAATCCAAATTGCAACGTATAATGATGCAATACTAATTGAAACTTCATCAGCTATTGCTAATCATAAAACTCAAGGTATTGAATTGCAAGTATATGAGAATATTGGAATAGGAAATGGAAAACATGCCAACAATCCATGGTTGCAGGAATTGCCTGATCCAATTTCTAAAGTATGTTGGGACAATTATCTGGCTGTTTCTTATGCCTACGCTAAAGAAAACAAACTAAAAATTGGAGATTTAGTAAAAGTTAATGATAAATTTGAACTTCCAGTATTAATTCAACCCGGACAGGCTAATAATACGGTTTCAATTGCTCTGGGTTATGGCCGCACAAATACTGGTTTGGCAGGCGACCTTGTTGGTCAGAATGCCTATATGTTGATTGACAACAAAGGCAAAAATAAAATTCACTCCATTTCAGGAATAACAATCAAAACGGTTGGCAGCAAACATATTCTTGCCTTAACTCAAGAGCATGATTCAATGGAAGGACGCGATATTGTGCGCGAAACCACTCTAATTCAATATAAGGCAAATGCATCGGCAGGAAACGAAAAACATAAAGAAGTTGAAGAAAAATCAGTGACACTCTATTCAAAACCGGTATTCGACGGGCATCATTGGGGAATGGCTATTGACATGAATGCCTGCACAGGTTGCAGCGCATGTGTTATTGCGTGTCAAGCTGAAAACAATGTTCCAGTTATTGGGCGTGAAGAAGTGATTAACCGCCGGATTATGCATTGGATAAGGATTGACAGATACTATTCTGACAAGGTTGAAAATCCTGAAGTATATTTTATGCCATTGATGTGCCAGCATTGCGATAACGCACCTTGCGAAAATGTATGTCCTGTTGCTGCGACTCCCCACAGTAACGAAGGTTTGAATCAAATGGTTTACAACCGTTGCATTGGAACCAGATATTGTATGAATAACTGTCCTTATCGCGTAAGGAGGTTTAACTGGTATCAATTTACAAACAATAAAAAATACTCGTTTACCGATGATATAGATCTTTCGAGGATGGTTCTAAACCCTGATGTGGTAGTAAGAACAAGAGGTGTAGTAGAAAAATGTTCACTATGCGTACAACGTATCCAGGAAAAGAAATTATTGGCAAAAGAAGAAAACAGGCCATTAAAAGATGGTGAAATTAAAACTGCCTGTCTGCAATCCTGTTCTGCTGATGCAATTGTATTTGGCGATTTAAACGACAAAGATAGCAATATTTCAAAAGCATTTGAAAATGAAAGAAATTATCATGTACTTGAAGAATTGCATATCCTGCCATCAGTTGGGTATTTAACTAAAGTTAGAAACAAGACAGAAAAAGAAGCTTGAAATTAGAAATTAGAACCTGGAAATTGGAAATTTTAACTACCAATGACTAAAGACTAAATACAAAATACTAGAATTAATAGAATAAAGGAACATTAATATAAGATTATGTACGATACTAGAGTACGCGGAATTCTAATAGAAGGCAATAAAAGTTATCATCAGATTACCGAGGATATTTCAACTCCGGTAGAACAAAAACCAAAAAGATGGTGGTATATTTCCATGGCCATTTCAACCATCATGTTACTTGGTGGTGTTTATGCCGGATATATTACCATTAGCCAAGGAATTGGCACTTGGGGACTAAATAACTCAGTAGCCTGGGGTTGGGGAATTATAAACTTTGTATGGTGGATTGGAATTGGACATGCAGGAACTGCATTTTCAATATTCCTTCTTATTTTAAGGCAAAAGTGGCGGACATCAATTAACAGGGCAGCTGAAGCAATGACTGTTTTTGCGGTTATGTGCGCCGGATTGTTTCCACTAATCCACATGGGACGTATTTGGTTGGCATTTTTCATTCTTCCTTATCCGAATTCAAGAGGCCCATTATGGGTAAACTTTAATTCCCCATTGTTTTGGGACGTTGTAGCCTTAAGTACCTATTTAATGGCATCAGCTACATTTTGGTACGTTGGCATGATTCCCGATTTTGCTACTATCAGGGACAGGGCAAAAAAGCAAGGAAAAAAAATAAGGGAGAAAATCTATGGCCTTTTATCAATGGGGTGGAATGGAAGCAGCAGAACATGGTTCAGATATGAAGCATTAGCTATGATTTTAGGTGGATTAACCGCTCCGCTTGTAATATCGGTGCACTCCATTGTATCCATGGACTTTGCCACTTCAATCATGCCAGGCTGGCACACCACCATATTTCCTCCTTATTTTGTGGTAGGTGCAATCTTTTCAGGTTTTGCTATGGTTTTAACTTTAATGATTATCATAAGAAAAGTATTTAAATATCAGGATTATGTTACAGTTGGACATCTAGATGCAATTGGACGAATCCTGGTTTTCATCAGTTTAATAATGGGCACAGCTTATATGACTGAGATTTTTGTTGCCTGGTACTCAGGAAGTGAATATGAATATTATACTTTTTTTGTAAACCGTATATCAGGTGATTATTGGTGGGCATTCTGGATTATGTTCACTGCCAATGCAATTGTGCCGCAATTATTTTGGTTTAAAAAATTAAGAAAGAATATCACACTTGTTTTCATCATTTCGATTATTATAAATATCGGAATGTGGTTCGAACGTTATGTGATAGTAGTTACCTCTTTGTCAAAAGATTACCTGCCATCAAATTGGGCCGAATATTCTCCGACACATATTGAGGTAATGCTTTTTATAGGTAGTATTGGATTATTTGCATTAGGTGTACTTAGTTTCTTTAAATATGTACCAATGGTTGCAGCCAGTGAAGTGAAAAGTATTTTAAAACCAACATCAGAAAAAGAATAAATACCACTAAGATGGAAAAAAATATAATAGGAGTATATGACAATGAACATCAAGTGGTTGTTGCTATCAATCAGTTGAAAGAAAATGGTATCCAAGTAAAGGACGTTCATACACCTTTCCCTGTTTTTGAAATTTTTGAAGCAATGGGATTAAAAACCCGTTTCCCTTATTTTGCTTTTGGTTTTGGCGTGATGGGGCTTAGTTTGACCTTTCTTTTTCTTTATTGGTCAACGGTTATTAGTTATCCTCTGGTAGTTGGTGGAAAACCAATTTTCAGCCTTGCATTTGTTGTAATTATGTTTGTAATGACCATCAATATTACTATTGTTTGTTCATTAATTGCATTTTTTATCAGAGAAAAAAAAGGGCCAGGCGCAGTGGCTAACGAACCACACATGGATATTAACGACGACAAGTTTGTTCTGGTAGTAAAAAAGATTGATAGTGAATCTTTAAGAGTAACAGAAATTCTGAAAAACACTGGAGCTGTTGAAGTTGAGGAAATAGATATTGTTATAGAAGATTAAGAAGTGCCTGAAGTTTGGGATTTGGAATTTGAAAATTGAATTGTATAAAAAACATGATAATGCACAAAAAATACATACTTAGTTTAATCGTAATGGCAATATTTTTAGTATCATGCAGCCATTCCAGCAAAAAACCGGGAAGACAATATTTCAGTGATATGACTACTTCACTGGCATATGAAACTTATAGCGTTAATCCTGTTTTTAAGGATGGGAAAACAAATCAACTTCCTTTAGCCGGTACCATTTCTCGTGGACATATGCCATACGATTACGCTGCAAAATCAGCTGATGAGCAGATACGTGCAGGGAAAGAACTTGTTAACCCAACAATGGTAAATGAAACTACTCTTGCCAAAGGCAAAGCCCAGTTTACAATTTATTGTGCCATTTGTCATGGAGAAGGAGGTAAAGGCGATGGTACACTTTATACAAGCGGAAAGTTTACAGCTATTCCTGCTGATTTAACATCCGATAGGGTCCGGAATTTTCCTGAAGGACAAATCTTTCATGTTATTACTTGCGGTTCTGTTTCCGGATTGATGGGTTCGCATGCTTCTCAGATTAAACCTGAAAACCGATGGATGATTGTCGATTATATCAAGAACAATTTCTCAGTAAAGCCAAATAAATAGAACAATAAAAGCATCATAAGATGGAAAACAAAGTTATCATATCATCGAAATTCAAAAATATAACATTTGGTTTAATCGGCATTGGAATAATTGCCCTTATTGTTGGTTTTATTGATAATCCTCAACGCACATGGGCAAATTACCTGTTAAACAGCTATTATTTTTTGTCACTAGGAATTGGAGCATCATTCTTTCTTGCAATCCAATACATTTCACAAAGTGGATGGTCTGCCATGTTTAGAAGAGTTCCCGAAGCAATAGGTTCATTCGTTCCAGTTGGAGCCATTTTATTATCACTTGTGTTGATTTTCGGTGTTCATTCAATCTATCACTGGTCTCATGCCGAAGAAGTTGCTAAAGATGAACTTCTACAACATAAATCTCCTTATTTAAATATTCCTTTCATGCTTATTAGGTATGTGATTTTTGTAGGACTTTGGGTATTTATGATCACCTTGCTCCGAAAGTTTTCTTTATTGGAAGATATTCATGGTGGAACTGAATATTTTGTAAAAAGCGAATTCTATTCAAAGGTATTTATTTTTATTCTTGGGTTTTCATTTACCCTTGGAACCATTGACTGGATTATGTCTATCAACGCACATTGGTTTAGTACTTTATTTTCAATTAAAAATTTCGTTTCAGCCTTCTATCATGGAAGTGCAACTATTGTACTCATGGTAATAGTTTTAAACAGATTTGGATATTTTCCTCAATTGACTAAATACCATCTGCACGACTTTTCAAGATACATTTTCATACTCAGTATTATGTATGGATATATGTGGTATGCACAATATATGCTGATTTGGTACGCAAATATCCCCGAAGAGACTATTTATTACACAAAGCTTGTTCAAGGTGGATGGTTGTTTCCATTTTATCTTGATATTATTATAAACTGGGCATTCCCATTCTCTTTTCTATTGCTCAATAAAATTGCAAAGAATAAAAATGCTTTATTATTTACTGTCATTATTCTGTTTATTGGACAATGGCTTGATTTGTATCTTCAGATTATGCCAGGCTCAACAAATGTAAACGCTTTTGGATACATTGAAATAGGAACCTATTTGGGATTCCTTGGTATATTTGCCTTTGTGGTGACACGTTCTTTGTCAAAAGCATCACTGATACCTCAAAACCATCCTTATTTACAGGAAAGTCTGGCGCATAAGACGCATTAGGAAATTCCAATTTAAAATATTGTGAAAGGAAATGCTTTAGGGTGTTTCCTTTTTTGCTTTGATATTGAGCTATTTAACTCCAAAGTAAGATCATAGTCTTAATTATAGTCATATAAATAGTCTTAATTAAAGACAGTCATCATCTACCACATTCCATACATTTTAGCGTTTAAGATTCAATTGTCCTTAGCAAACAGGGCATTATTCTTAATCCATATCAATTAAATTAAAAACTTTAAATTATGAAGTATTTTTTGATTCCGAATCAATTGACTCCAGACCCAGAAGATCGAGTAGCACGAGTTACACAACAGGAAACAGCAAATTTTACAGAAGTAATTAAATTAACTACACGAAGAGGATTGAGCCTTACAGACACAGAACTGACAAGTGCTTTAAATGAACTTAAGTATACCATTATTGATTTGTTGAATAGTGGAAAAGCCGTAGAAACCCCTTTTGCCCGCTTCCGTCCATCAATTGGTGGGGTTTTCTACAACAATGACGATGTTTTTGATCCTGGTCGTCACACCATTAATATCAGCTGCCTGGTAGGAAAAGAAATCATAGTCGATACATTTAAAATTCCACTTGAAAAAGTGAAGTATACAAGTGCATTTCCTTATATTGACCGTATACTCAATTATTCCACACAAGAAGAAAACTCAATCATAACTCCCGGTGGAGCAGCCGAAATTAGTGGAGAACTCCTAAAAATTGATGTGGCATACCCATTGCAAGGATTGTTTTTTATGCAGGGAGGCATTGCTACCAAAGTGCAGGTAATTATGCGCAACTTACCTTCGGATATCATTTTTAATATTCCTGCAACTTTAACCCCTGGTGAATATCAGCTCGAAATCAGGAACAAAACCAATAAAAATGACCTGATTATGAAAAACTACTTGCTATCATCTTTGCTTACCGTGAAATAGTTTTTTATTCATTTAAAAAATGATTCTTGCGGCAACATTCCTGAAATGTTGCCGCTTTTTTTTTGCTTGAATTAAATTTATGATACAGAAGAGAACCCTGAAAGGGCTGAACAGTCATTGGTTCAACCCTTTCAGGGTTGCTGTGTGCAATCATCCCTTCCACCGGTTACACCGGCGGCTATTCACGGTTAAAGTCTTTCAGACTTTTAAAGCAGACACTAATTACAATACAATTAAAGAACTTATATTCCCATTATTTGCACTAAAGATCAACGAAAGTACTTGATACCGCCAACCCTTGAAAATGATACCATCAATTGATGTAAATGATGCCGCCGACCATGGTAAAAGATGCCGTCGATAGAGGCCATTGATGGGGTGGATTGATGTATATGATGGGGTGAAGTTTGATAATTCGATATATTATTATTGATTGAAAAAAAATTATTAGCATCTATAGCCAGATATTTCGAATAATTATTGCATAATAAATAGATAAAAGCTATATTTACATAACGTCAAAATAATGCAAGTTACTTATCTTTTAAAGTGTCTGATAACTTGACAATAACAAAGACAATGGTTCTGTTTAATTTGTCACAATAAATTCATCATAGAAACGATTGTTTATTTAGTATAATTAACAATTCTGATTAAAACAAGAGAATTTCTTGTTATTAATCTGGTTGCTTCAAAATGATGCTTTGCAATTAGTATAAAATCAATTAAGCAACGATTTTATTTATCATTCTATATATTTGATTTGTCTTATGTATCAATTCATTGAAGATAATTTTTTCCCGCAGCAAAAATTCATACAAATTTCTACCAGAGCTTCCTCTATTCATTGGAATTTATTATCAGGGAAAATAATATCCGTAACAGGCATGCATGAATTTGTAGTTATCTTTAAAAGATATTTACAAAATATAGATATTAAGGAGCGATTTATTTTTGATTGTGTTCCACTTGAAATTTATAACAAAGTAAGAGATATAGCATTAAGGTATTATTACAACCGGAGAAAAAATAACAGTAAACAATTCATTGTCGTATTTGCTATTAATAATGATGGGATTTTAGATTCAGAAAGCCCTGGCATATTTGTCCATGTATATATTAATAATAACAATAATATTGGTTTGCTAACTTTAAGCCGTGCAGATGCAATCGCACAATTAAATAATAAAATATTACTTATCATTGAGCTTTTTGGTGATTTTAAGGGTAGAATAGCTTTTGCTACATCATTGCAAGAAAATTGCACCATGTATTTAATAAACAATGAATATGATATATTACAACTTTTAGCTAAAGGATATACATCAGAAAAGATATCTAAACTTCTTTGTCTTTCAAAGCATACCGTTAACGATGTTAGAAAAGATCTACTTGAAAAATTCAAAGCCAAAAATATTTTACAATTAATTTACCATGCACACAAAGAAGGATACATTTAGTTCGTTTTTTACAAGTTTGCAACAATTCGATCTTTTAGAGCTATTAAAAGTATTTGGCAGCAGGCTGACCGATAAGGCTGCTGATATTGGGATGATTATAAAGATTTTGAGAAATGCAAATGATTTTTTAGTAAATACACATTCTTTTGTTCTTATATCCGATCTAAAAACTTTGCGGCTTTTACATGTAACACCTTCGGTATTTCAGGCCACCGGTTATTCACAAATGGAATTTATAACAGGAGGAGTTCCGCAGTTTATAAAAAATTATTGCCCTGCGGATAGAATAAACAGCATGAAAATTTTAAACAAAGTAACTTCACATCAAAAAAAATTGGGACTAACTGACAAGAACCTCTATCAATATATTACTACTTTCAGGTTTTTAAAAAAAAGTGGTTATTATGGATTCATGCATAACCGCATGATGTTTGTGGCGCATGATGACAGAAATGAACCTTGGGTTTTGGTTTCGATAGTTGGCAATATGGAATCATACACTATAGACGACAAAATATACTTTTCGCGTTTAAAATTTAACAGAGAATTAGGTAAATACGAAACTGAATTTGCTGAGATATATGAACCTGAATACCTGAATATTCTTAATCAAACCGATTTAAAAATACTCAAATTATTAGCGCTAGGCATGGATAATAGCCAAATAGCCAAGGAATTGAGCCTGACCGAACTCACCATAAAAGACTACCGGAAAAAGATGCTCAAAAAAACATGGTGCGAGAATTCTGCTGAATTGTTGACTTTTGCACTGAGGAATAAACTGATATAGTGATCCTCAAGGAAAATAATTACATTAATATGTAAACAAGATCTAAAATTTTCAAAATCCAAATTAATAATTATTAAAAAACAAATGATTATTTAGATAATCCTAAAAATTCATTGAATCATTACATTTAAATTCAGTAATCTTATCAACTAAAACATTCATTCGACCAATAATACATTTCCATTCGTCAGAGAATATAATACATTCGTCAGGTATTTCCTCACTATAGTAAATACCCCTAAAAAGGGGGTATGGGCAATTCGATCCGAAAATATATGTTTGCAAAAGTTTTCGAATAATTTTTTAAGCTTAAAATTTCAGGAGTTTCATCTGATTCATTCTCAAAAAGGATGTTAATTAAAATACATGTAATTTAAATAATTTCTAAAGTAAACTACATTGAGTTAATGTAACTTAAAATAAATAAAAAGATTTAATGAAACAATTTTTAATAATAATTATAATGTGCATTTCTACAATATTTTATGCACAAGAAGGTGAAATTTCAAGTGTAATAAATGATATAACTGTCGAAATCAACCTAGGAAAGAATAATGGTATAGCAGAAAATGATGTTTTGGAAGTATATGGAAAGGCCCAGTATAAGCATCCAACAACAGGTGAATTGATAATAAGCAATAAAATTCTGTTTGGAGAAATAACTGTTGTTTCGGTAGACGATAATGTTTCTTACGCTACAGTAAATTCTTCAAGTGAACCTCTATCATCGAGTTTAGTAGTAAAGAAAATCCCAGATGCAAGTTTACAAAATGTCCAAGGAAATGTAGCTAAAATATTAAACGAAAAAACAATAGAGATTAACTTAGGCAAAAATCAAGGATTTAGCAAAAACGATAAATTTGAAGTATTTGGTAAAGGGCAATATATAAGCCCCACTACAGGCGAATCACACAATTCAAATAAAATACTACTTGGAAAAATCCTAATATTTATACCTAAGGACAGTTCATCAATCGCTTCAGTTATTTATTCAACCCAGACTTTTAGTACTGATAACATTGTTTTGCCAGTAAATGTGATGGAACAAAATAAATATTTTAATCCTAATGGCAATGGTATTTCAAATGTAGTAAAGGAAAGTGTTTCAATCAATCTCCAGCAAAACAATTTATCAAATGAAATTCAAAATGACAGTCTTAAAAAGGAATTAGATAAAATAAATCGGATAAACCCTGAGAAAATTTTAATTGAGAATACTCAGATACAAAATGAGTATTCAATAAGTAATTCAAATATAAGCAATGTAAAAAATGAAGTACAAGAAGTTAAAAAATATGATAGAAGCGCACTAACAATGTTTTTAGTTAGGAAAACTGATAAAACGCTTGATTATCAGAGTGAAATAGATAGTTGTTATGAATTTTTGGAGATGCCTGATAAATATGATGAAATGAGCACTGATAATATTTTCCTAGACCTGAGAGGTGACGAAATTAGCGAAAGTCAGATTGAATCAAAGTTGGAAGCTGATGGAGTTGGAAGGGAATTAATTGCAAAATGGTTCAATCGGAATCAAAATGGCATTTTCGATATGTCATTAATTAAAGACAGGGCCTTTTACAACGCAACACAAGAGGATTTGGTTATTGCAAACCTTCAGAAAAGAGGGATTGCTGCTATTGGTGATTATGGTGAAAATCTGATTGGTAATACTTTCATTGTAGTTAATGAGATTTCTTATTTTGATAAAGAAAAATCAGGAAAAAAAGCTTCAGGTGTTTTTAAAAGTATTAGTTCAATTGCAGGATCGGTTGGTGACCTTTCAGGGATAAATGTCAATGTAGTAACGGATCGGGTTCAGCAAGTATCAGATATTGGCGCCTTAACTACCGACATTTTGGCTAAAGGTTTTTTTGTTACAATAAAATCTTACCTATATAAATTAGAATGGAATGAAGAAATTGCTACTAATTTTTACTTAAATTATTATACAGATTCAATCGACAATAATAAGATTAAGAAGTTTAATAAAGCTCAGTTCAATATTCAATACATAGGTAGTTACAAAGCAAGAGCTGGCGTTCAATCCACCACTTTCTCTGCTCGCACGCAGAATGAATTGATTGTAAAAACCATGTATGAGGCAATTGATAATAATATCCAAAAACTTCAGAAAAATTTTGAAGTTTTTAAAGTCAAAACTCCAATTATAGCAATAGAACCAAATATTATAGCTCCAATAGGTATGAAAGAAGGGGTTAATTCGAAAACCCGTTTTGATGTATTCCAAGTAGTTGAAGACAAGGATGGAGTAAGAAAATTCGAAAATGTTGGTTCTGTCAAACCTGTTAAAGGATACATATGGGATAACCGCTATATGGCTGATTTTGGGAAAGGCAGTTACAAAGGAAACACATACATTGATGGTACTTATTTTAAACAAATCAATGGTGGAAAACTTAAACCAGGTATGCTTTTAAGGGAGGCTAAAGGCTCTGGCCCTACTAATGTATCTGATAATTCAAGCGGTAGTAATAAAATAAATTCCAATATTGAAAAACGTGATGAAATCTCTATTTCCGATAAAAAGAACAGGTTTTATTTTGCATTAGATTTATCTTATGCCTTTGGAAAAGAAATGTATTCGTATAATGATAATTTTGAAAGCGGCTATTATACATATGATTCTTATCAAAAAAAGTATGTTTGGGCATATAATACAGAACAGGATAAAGTAACGAGGGAAAAGTCCTCATCAATAATACAATTATCTGCAGAATTTGGAGGAAAATTTGGATTATTTGTTATTGGAGGATACTCAGAAATTTATACGCAAGAAGGTTTAGGTTATACTTGTGGGCTGGTATCGAAATTAGATCTGTCGAAATCTACAAATACACCTTATATTGGCCTAAGGGCAGGAATTGGTAAGTACTCAGAACTTCAGGCAGAAGCAGGGTTTCGATTCAATAAATTTACTGTTTTTTATAAAAGAACGAGATATTCATCTGATAGTGAAAATTATATGAGGCTAAATTCAATTGGCGTTGGGTTCTTATTCTAAAATTTAACTAAACTTTATTTAAAATGAAATTTAAAAATATAATTATAATATTTGTGTTAATAATATTTGGTTGCAAAAAGGATGAATTTGCAGTTGAAAAACCTACCCTTACTACTCTAGATGTACTTAATATATCTAAATATGGAGCGTCAACAGGAGGAGAAATACAATCTGATGGTGGAGCAGATATAATTGATAAAGGAATTTGCTGGAGCACATACCCAAACCCTTTAATATCAAACAACTATATATCTTATGGTTCTGGATTGGGGTCTTTTCCTTCAGAATTGAACAACCTAGAATCTAATACAAACTATTATGTAAGAGCCTACGCCACTAATAGCAAAGGCACCTCTTATGGTAATGAAATGACATTTAAGACATTATCTCAGGCAAACATTACAACAAGTTCAATTACAGGGATAAGTGAATATGCTGCAACATGTGGGGGTGAAATTAATGCAGAAGGTATTCGACCCAATATTGTGTATGGCGTTTGCTGGGATAAATACTCTGATCCTTCAATTTATAACGATAAGACAACCGATGGCACAAGTGTAAATGACTACTTGAGCTTTACAAGCTACATAACAAATCTGACTTCAAATACCAGGTATCATGTCCGTGCTTATGCTACCGAAGATAATGAAACCCAATATGGAGAAAATCAAAATTTCACAACCCTCGCTGAGGTTTCGACAAATACTGTCTCAGGTATAACATCATCAACAGCTACATGTGGAGGCTATATTTCATATGGAGGAGGCGAAGCAATATATGAGAGGGGAGTTTGCTGGAACACCTATTCAAATCCAACCATTTTTGATTCAAGAACTAGCGATGGAACAGGCACAGGAAGTTATACCAGTAATATAACTGGTTTAGCAAACAATACAACCTATTATATTCGTGCTTACGCCACCAATGAAGGTGGCACAGTATATGGGGAAGAGTATACATTTGTAACAGCTACATCTTATTGTACTTCAAACCACAACACCAATGATGAATGGATTGATTATGTGTCTTTTTCCGGAATTTCATACAGTTCTGCTGGCAGCTCAACTGGTTATGTTTATGTAATATCTCAATACGCAACTGTCACAAAGGGTTATAATTATACATTAATATTTAGTTCGGGGTTTAGAAGTGGTTATTCTGCCACTGAATATTGGTGTGTCTGGATTGACTACAATCATAATGGAGTTTTTGGTAGTTCTGAAAAAGCACTCCAGAGTATGACCTCTAACACTGCGAACTATAGTAATAATATTATAATTCCATCAACTGCAACCTCAGGTTGGACACGTATGCGGGTAAGTATGAAATTTAATAGTTTACAAACTGATGCTTGTGATGCCTTCACGTATGGTGAGGTCGAAGATTATGATGTTTATATTTATTAAAGAATTACGTGCTGCTCTGTTAAAAAAATAGGGCAGCCGCTTCTAAGATAAAATAGCGAAATTGAAAATCTTTATATAAAAATACAATCAGGACTATTGAAAAAATTAACAATAATATGGTGGAAGGAAATCTATGAATTGCAATTATTTACGTTGCGGAATAAGTTGATCTAATTCCGTATTTAAAAGTAGAAGGTAATTTGCTAAACACTTGAAATTTGTTTAAACACTTTACAATTATTAAAAAACAAATTCTTATTTAGAAATTCCTCAAAATCCATTAATGCAATACGTCTATATTCACTAATCTTATCAACAAATATATTCATCCAGTCAACAGTATATCTCGATTCGTCAAAGAATACAAAACATTCATCAGGTATTTTCTTGATATGATAAATACCCCTAAAAAGGGGGTATGGGCAATTCGAATTGAAAAGCTATGTTTGTAAAAGATTTCGAATAATTTTTCAGCTGAAAATTTCAGGAACAGTTTATTATGACTCATTCCCCATAGGGATGCTGTTGATATTTGTCTATATATTATCGAAATCTGGTTTTATTTTTATATACCGCAATCAATAAGCAATTATTTATATTATTAATGTTTAACTATCAAAAAAAATATCAATGAATTTTAAAAAATTATTATTACTTCCAGTGCTTATGATAGTTTTTATACCTAAAAATTTAACAGTTGCACAAGATTTCGATCATTTGTTCACCGATGGTCTTAATCTAAATATTAAAACTGAATTAGTATATGACGGTTGGAACCCTGATGAATCTTATAATTTGCAATATTATACTGAAGGTTTTCAGCATTTTAAATTTGAAGCCAAATTAACACATGACCTCAAACTATTTAAAGAACTGAAATTTGAATGGGAAACTAATTTCCATGCTACTCATCAGGAAGAACTGTTACAGGTGTACAGCGCACAGACCCCAATAGAAAAAGCATATAAAAAAATCAAAATAATAGCTGGAATGGGTGAAAAATATGGTGATTTTAATCCATGGACATCTAATAGTGTATTTGATTTGTCATATTCGAAAGAAGCTTTTTTTATAGAAGTTACCCCAACTGTGCCAACCCTGATATATGCACCATTTGAATCAAATAATTTCGTAGAATTACATGCTGGAGAAACTTTGGGTATGTTTACTAAGTTCGAAGAGCTACAAGGGACATTTAATACGGGAGGATTTGCTCTTCTTCCATTTATTGTTTCTTCACTTACAGGAGGAACAGTTACCGATGTTTTACAAATGGATGGTTTTGATACTCGTTTGGGAGCCTATTATTCAACTTTTCAAAAACCCTATATGGTTGATCAGGTATCGACTCATGGAACCACAACTGGAGAATCTAATTATATATATGCAGCCAAGTTTAATGCTGTTGGCTTAGTTGAAAAATATGGGTATTACGGGAAAATATTTACATGGGATATGCAAATGAACTATGGAGCTGCATGGGTAAAATTAAGACAAGATCAGGTTCTTAAGGATTCTGAAAGTTTGATGTTTTTTCATTATAAATTGGGTACTGGCATGGGTTTTCATATACCGCTTTTTGAATCAAGGGTGAATATTAGTATTAAAGGTAGTATTGACTGGGGCTTTATGTACGGTGGAACATATGATGACGAAACTGAAACGATAGTAACACAAAGTTATCTTAATGATGACCTCATTTATAAACTGCTTGGATCAGTCACTGTTAATCTATTTTAAGATGTTTCCCATTTTGATGTATAACCTTATAATATTAAGTTAAATATATTGAACTATGCAAAAACATTGTACTATTATTAGTATGTTGTTGTTTATTCCAACATTGATTTTAGGACAAAAATCTCAGCCAGAGGTTGTTTACAGAAGAAGTTCTTTGTATACAATGATGATTAATGAACCTAACAGACAATATGCAGATATCATAGCTAAAACATTCATCAATTCACCTATTCCTGATAAATTCAACGACCATCTTTTATCTGAGCGGTCTATTGAAAGTGGAATACAATTTAGTAACAATTCAAAAGAAGAAAAAATTCATCTACAAGAAAATAATATTAGTGATTATTTACAGAAGAATCAAGTTGCCAAAGCAATGATTGCTAAATGGTTTAACCGCAATGAAAACGGTACTTTTAATATGGATTTAATTTCTGAAAGAGGCACCTATAATGCTTCTGAAATGGATGTAAATATCGCTAAAAGCAGTAAGAGGGGATTCGCTCTATTGTCTGATGCTGGAGAAGAATTAATAAACAATACTTTCATCATAGTAAGTGATTTTGATTATGTAAATAAGGAAGAAGTTGCAAATAAAATCAAAGGAGGTTTGTCATTTATTAAGGATATTGCAAGCCTTGTTGACGAAAATGTTGAAAATGAAGCTGCAACTTCTACATTAACAGTATTTGGGAAAGGGTACGTTGTAAAAACAACCTCTTATTGTATCAATTGGTTTGGAATGATTCAATTGCTTCAATATTTTATAACGATTACTGGATGGATAACAATTCGATAGATAATGTTCGCAAAATAGCATTTCAGAATTCAAATATTTTTGAGCTTAAATATATTGGTCACGAAGTAGCTTGGGCAGATTTGCAGTCAACGGTTTATGCTGACAACACAGAGGAAGATCTTGTTTCCATTGCAACTGTTAGAGCAATTGATGCTGTTATTGCAAAATTACAACGTAAATATGAAGTTTTCAGAACAAAAACTCCATTAAATAGCACTTCTCCCCTTACTGCAAAAATTGGACTAAAAGAAGGTTTAGAAAAAGGGGACAAATTTGAAGTTTTAGAGCAGATTATGGATAATGCGGGTAAAACCAAGTATAAAAGAAAGGGGATTATTAAAGTAGAAAAGGACCAAATTTGGGACAATCGCTTTATGGCAAGCGAAATAGACAGCCATTCTGATTCAAAAAACTACACTTTGTTCAAAGGAGATAACAATTATTATCCTGGTTGGCTAATAAGACAAATAAATTAATCATTAGTAATAATATTAACCAAATAAATCTATGAAGAAGTATTTAAAAAATCTCAACAAATTTTGGTTGGTTACATTACTACTAATATCTATAACATCTAAGAGATTCGAGTAGATAAAGTTGAAAAAAAAATAGATATAAGTGAAATATTAAATCAAATTTTCTTCATTAAATATTTTAAATTAATGTTAACCTAAAAATCAAAAAAAATGAAAAAACTATTTTATTATGCAATTGTCATTATTTTACCTATTATCAGTTCGTGCACAAAAGACAAATTAAAGAATGACTATAAAAAAAGTGGATTTAATTCGCCTTCTGAATTTCTTGATAATCCTGACATACAAAAAGTAATAAAAGAATCAGGACTAACAATTTACGAAGGAACAAACCCTCCACAAATAGAAGGTGAATACCGTACAGATGAATGTAATGTTGTCGCCGCAAGTCAAAATTTAAGTCAATTAGTTGGTCTGCCACTAGGTTCTACATTTAAATTTTCAAACCAAACATCTGATTTAATTGAAGTTTCTGAAACGGGGGACAATGGAGAATATGCTCAGGGTATGGGTGCATTTATTACAGGTAATGGTAATAATTTCACACTATGGATCGAAGCTCATCAATCATCAGGTGCAGATGTAGTGGCATTACAGTCAGGTTCAATTTTGGATAACGGGGATATCGATGTTGACAATGTGACATTATACACGAATAATCCTCCACAAGATATAGTAATTGGGGACTGGTGGGAATCTGTTGGGCCTTTCAAAGGAAAAACAACCGACCTCGAAATTACAGTATATTATGATGGAACCTCTAATGTTGTAGAAAATTGCTGGGTTCATCTATTTACTAATTTGGATGATTGGAATTATTGGACAAATACGGTAGCTGAAGGGTATACTGACTATAACGGGATGATTACTTTTTCTGATTTACAACCAATTATATATTATGTCGACACATATATGGAAGGTTACACAGGTTCTGACTATTATTCGAACTGGAATTTGAATTACATGACAAATACGCTGGTAGCCAAGGAAGTGAATTCATATAATTTTTATATTGAATATACCGCAAAAAAAAGCGGATCGCAATCGTCCAAACTAATGAGGGTTGAACCCATTTATAAAAACCCTGAAAAAATTGCTGTTGATCCTGATTTAAAAAAAGCAGGAATTATGCTTAAATGAACAAATTGAGATAACAATTAAATCTACAGACTTCATTCAAAAAATGAATAATTGAATGAAGTCTGTTTTCCAAAATGATTTATTGAAAAACTTGGTAAGCAAAGTTCTGGAAATCCTTAAAAACTGTAAGTTGTTTTAATCGAAAAATACAAGAGTCTGTGATATAAAAAATGAACAGCCCCTCAGCAAGCTGATGGTGTATCAGAAGATCCTCACTATGAAAATATTCGATAATCATTCGCTTGGAGCTATGCACAAAATTATTATGTAGCGCCCAAGCTGCGGGGAATTTACCTAAAAGTGAATAATGTCAACACTTTGCTAACAACGGATTGCCAAAGCCGGAAACAAGTAGGCATTTCTTGATTTCAAATTTTATGAAAAAGATATCGTTAGTTTTACTATTATTTTTAGTTTGTTTTAGTTGTACAAAAGATGACAAACTAGTGAATGAAAGACCTTATGCTCCAACATTTGGAATTGATTGTAATTTGCCTTATTTTATTTTTGAAGGAACAACCTCACATGCAATGTTTTCTTGCAATAAACTGCAAAAAGTGCCACTTTCTATAATTGTTGTCGACAAAGAAAATGACCCAATTATATATAAATGGACTTCTACTTCTGGTTCATTTGAAAATAATTCTGATAGTAAATCGCAAGTTGTATGGATAGCCCCATCACAAACAACCAATTGCGAAACTGATGCAATTTATGGTGGACAATACCAGCATTGTAAAATTGAAGTATCAGTTAGTGATGCAAGTAACTCAAATACTCCTACAACATATTATATTGAAATGTATATCAATTGTAATTTATAGATTGCAGGTTCCACCTACAATTATTGAAAAACCAACCTAAGGTCCAATTATAGGTCGTTTCCGCCATTATTCAAGCAAAAATAGATTGGATATCCATAATTATATATTAGAAAGAGGTGTATGCTATAAAACAACTAAGTTCCAACAATTAATGACGATATTGTTAAAAATAGTTCCTGCACTAGTGTAATTGCAAATACAAAATATCAAGTTAAAGTTTATGCAACAAATGGCGCAAGCACAGTGTATAGAAGCCTTTAAATTTTCACTACTTCTTCTAATGGATAAACTACCAGCATTTCCAATATTGACAGCAATGAATACTGCACATTAATAACAGACACAATAGTGCGAGAATTCTGCGGAATTATTAACACTTGCTTTACGAAATAGGTTGATTTAGCATAAATATTGAATGATTAGTTGTCATTAATGAATACTGAAAATATAACTTGGAATCACAAGTTAGAAATCCTCCATATCATAAAATAGACCATTTAGAATTTGGTTTAATCTGACAATTGACCAATTCGTCAATAAATAAACAACTTTCGTCAAAGAATTTAGCGCTTTCACAAACACCCCCAGAAAGGGGGTATGGACTGATGAAAAGCAAAATATACTTTTGGGCAAATAATTCTTTAGAAATGAGATTATATATTAAACAATTTGATGTTAATATTCTAAACTTGAATGATATATACATGAGATTTAATATCCTATATATTTTATGTGAAGTACGTAAATTCAATTTGTATAACAGTACATCATCCTTAGTTCTTAATTAGCTATTCCATTTAATTAAATTATTAATAAACTTCTAAAATAAAATTATGACACGATTAACTTTGACATTTTTTGGACTAATAATCTGCAATTCTTTATTTGCACAGAAGTTTACACCAATTACAATTTCTAGTGGTGGAGACTTACTGAGCAATGCGGATGTAAAAATGACTTTCACAATTGGAGAACCAGTTTCAGGAAATATTTCTAATAATTCAGCCAAATTTACCCAGGGATTTCAGCAAAATTGGACTATATTATCTACTGGATTCTCTGATGTCTTAAATAATAACTCATTAATGTTGTATCCAAATCCCACATCAGATATTATTCATATCAAATTCGAAAAAGGAATTTCAGAAAATGCAATTATAGAAATGATTGATTTAAACGGAAAAAGGAAATTGCGACAAATGATGGAAAGCAATGTACTTGAAAATCAAATCAATATTTCAAATTGCCCTGAGAATCTTTATATTATTAATATTTCAACCCAATCTGGTAAATTATTAGGATCATATAAAATTCAAAAAATCAAATAATTATTAATCAAATATTCAAAACAAAATGAAAAAAACATTTTTACTCTTCGTTTTTGCAGTTTGCATCTTATCGATATCAATTGCTCAAAGTCCCTTTAAATATCAAGCAGTAATGCGTGATATCAATGGGAATATTTTAATAAATAAAAATGTAGGATTACGTGTCTCAATAATGCAAGGAACTACACCAACAACGGTTTATAGTGAAGGGCATAATAAAACTTCTGATCAATTCGGGATCATCAATATCGAAGTTGGAACCGGTTCAGTTTTAAGCGGTAACTATTTAACAATTAATTGGAGTGCATTAAACAACCAATTGCAAGTAGAAATTGATATGACTGGTGGTACAACCTACACATTGTTGGGAACATCTCCTATACTTTCTGTCCCGGTTGCAAATTATGCTGTAAAAGCAGGTAGCTCTACATTTCCTGCAGGTTTAATTATGCCTTTTGGTGGTAATGTTGATAAAATTCCTGATGGATGGTTACTTTGTGATGGTAGAGCTATAAACCGATCTGAGTATCCTGAATTATTTAACACAATTACTGTTAACTGGGGCGGTGGTGACTTATCAACTACATTTAATTTACCAGATTTGCGAGGCCAATTTTTACGTGGTTTGGATGGTGACGCAAATGTAGACCTTGATAAATCGACCAGGACTGAAAAGTATATTGGAGGAAGTTCTGGAAATAATGTAGGAAGTTATCAATTAGGTGCATTTGAAGTCCATAGTCATACAGGTCTCATTGGTTACAATGGAAATCATAATCATACAGGTTCTACATCTACTGCTGGCGCACATGCACATGACATCCCACTAAATAGTGGAAATGGTATAGAATCAGTTAATACAGGAGCTGAAAGTGGCACCAATAGCGTAAGTACGAGTACAAATGGTTCCCATAGCCATTCTTTGTCTATTAATTATAATGGTACTCACACCCATGATGTAAGTATATATAATAGCGGAGGTAATGAAACTCGCCCTGTAAATGCAAATGTACTTTATATAATAAAATATTGATTGACAATTAATTGACTATCGATTTTTTTTCCAACCGGTATTTGTTTATTAACTATAAACTGATATCGGTTTTGGGTTTAATTATTACAATCGAAGTAAAATGTGATTTTTTTAAGTTTAGTTTTAAATTTTCAACTTAATCAAAATGAGAACACTAGCCCTAATAACAGTTGCAATCATATTCTGTTGCCTATCAAATAATACTTTTGCCTATAATACTTCTGGCAGCATGCTACATGTTGATAACGCTTTTTTCAGGCATGATAAACTAATTAATCTTACATGGAAATCGGATATTATTGAATATGATTATCTTGCGAATCAATATCGCCTGAGGATTGAGTTTAACAGTGTTGGTTTTCAAGGCAGCCAGGGGACTTGCTACGTTGGTTCCATGATACAAAATGTAGCTCACAATTTTGTTCCTGATATTGCAGGAAGCAGATTTTCAGACCCTGCTACCATCACAGATTTTCCTTCTTTGGGATTGTATTTTTCATCGCTTCATGCAGATTGGACCAATAATAAAAATGGCGTTAAATGTTTAGCTGACAACAATTTATATCCATATTTTGCCAGGGTTTTTGAAAACATAGATAATTTAGGTGGTTCTGGTAAAAATATTTATTCAAGGGTTAATCTCATTCAAAACAACATAAATTATCCGGTTTCAATTAAATGGATCGTTAATAAAAGAGGAACAGTTACTGATCCTTCCGAAAATTTATCGAAAGACATCAATGGAAATTGGGTTTCATTATCCGGAACTTTTGTGATTTGGAATTTTCAAGTCGAAATCAATGGAACTGTTTATGATGTTGCAGATTATTATTTGCCTATTGAATATGCTGAATATATCTGTTCAACAGATCCGCTGGTTTTGCACCAGGAGCATTTTGGTGGAGCTGAAATGTTGTTGAATAGCCAGAAAACAAAGGTTCGCTATTATGACATGTCGGCATCAGACGGAACAAATTGTTATGCACTAAATAAATGGAATTTAACATGGAGGATAGATGACGGAAATAATAATTTGGATAATCGTTTTGGTTGGAAAGTAGAAGATGGAAAATATCTGGTTTCGGTTTGTGGCCATGAAGATGATGTAACCAATGCTAAACGTGATGTGAATTCTGTTTTTGAACTAAATGGTCAATTATCGGTTACACCAAACTTTTTTACAAGTTTCGCCTCTCAAGGTTCAAACACTTTTGATATAGAGACAAGTGCGAATTGGACAATAACTTGTTCAGAAAACTGGTTAACAACAAATACAAATTCTGGTTCAGTCAATTCAACCATTACAATTAATGCAGAGGCAAATACTTCAGCCAATCCAAGAAATGCAACCATTGTTGTTACAATACCGGGAATTGATACCAGAATCATAAAATTTACCCAATATGGTATTCCGTTAAATTCATTTCCTTACCAAATGGATTTTACATACTGGCCTATTGATAATTGGGTATTTGAAGGAGGCACTTTAAAATGGCTGCCTTATCAAACAAATTCTGTTTATGTCGATTTCTGGAATAATGATGTTGAAAACAACGCATTACTATCTACTCCAGCATTTAATTTCAGCGGACTAAATAACCCTGAATTGACCTTTAATTGGTCACATAAATATGTAGCAAATTATCCTGATGAATTAAAGATTGAAATTACAACCGATGGACAGACATGGATAACGCTCTGGGATAAAGTAGGATTGGCACTTGATTCAAAAGATGGTGCTCTTGACGAAACTCCGGGAACCTATATCCCAACATCATTAAATCTTAAAGAATTTGCAGGCAAACCCAATGTTGTAATACGTTTTAATGGCATTACAGGTTATGGTCCGGATTTATTTATTGATGATGTTTCTATTATTGATGCATCAGTTGCTAAACCGGTTGCTTTAACATATCCTGCAACAAATATTTATTCATCGGGAGCAACATTAAATGGTAACGTAAATCCAAATAGTGCATTAACTTCAGTTTCTTTTGAATATGGTTTAACAACTTCTTATGGAAGCACCATCGTTGCGTCTCCTGCAAGTATAAATGGTTCTACCCCTTCTGAAGTTTTTACTTATTTAAATGGATTGTCGCTAAATACTGTTTATCATTACAGGGTTAAAGCAGTTAATTCTTCCGGAACATCTTTTGGTGATGATGCAACTTTTATGCTTACCCAAGGTTGCACAAATTTAAAATATTTCACTGAAAATGTTGAAAATTCAACAGGAACATATAATGATTTAGAATCTAATGGAGAGCCTATAATTACTGATAATTTCGATGATGCTAATTCTGTTCCCCAAAATATTGGTTTTATATTTAGCTATAATTGTCAAGACTTTACTCAATTTGTTTTAAACACCTATGGCTTTATAAAGTTAGGCGATACTTCTCCATCTTCATCATCGCTTTTCTATTCGGGAGTTAACACAAACAATGGGGTATTTAGTAGTTCCAATTCATTGGATAATAACATTATTTCTCCTTTTACTATTGATTTAACAGCTGGTAGTTCAAGCCCTGAATATAGGGTTTATACTACAGGCGAATCCCCGAACAGGGTTTGTACTATTCAATATAAGAATGTGAGAGATAAATCAACTTCACCAGTTCAGCAGGGTCAGGAACTTATACTTATAACCAGTCTGTTACTGTAACTGCAACACCAAACAATGGTTACAGTTTTGTTAATTGGACAGAAAACAATATTGTGGTTTCAAATAATATGAATTATACTTTTAATATAATTGCACATAGAAACCTTGTAGCCAACTTTACTATTAATTCGTATTCAATAGAAGCAAGTGTATTGCCAGCAAATTCTGGAACGATAACAGGAACAGGAAATTACAATTATGGTGCTAATGTATCACTAACGGCTACACCCGAAACTGGATATACATTCAATGATTGGACTGAAAATGGAATACAGGTTTCTACAGATGCAACTTATATTTTTATCGCAAGTACAAACCGAACTTTGGTTGCCAACTTTACGATTAATTCGTATTCAATAGAAGCAAGTGTATTGCCAGCAAATTCTGGAACGATAACAGGAACAGGAAATTACAATTATGGTGCAAATATATCACTAACGGCTACACCCGAAACTGGATATACATTCAAAGATTGGACTGAAAATGGAATACAGATTTCTACAGATGCAACTTATCCTTTCACGTCAATTGTAAACCGTTCATTAGTTGCGAATTTTCAAAGTACTGTAGGGATAGATAACCTAGAAAATCTAAACATAAATATTTACCCAAATCCAGCAAAAACAATTTTGTTCATAACTGGATTGCCAAAAAATGTATTTGTAACAGTATTTGATTTTAGTGGTAAAATGTTAATTAACAAGCCAATTAAAGATAAACAGATTGATATAAGCAATTTGGCAAACGGCTTTTATACAATTAAAATTTCAGATAAAAATGAGATTGTAACCAAAAATTTCATAAAACAATAAATCAATTTGTAGCTATTGGTTGACAGCTTTTTTAATAGGTTGTTCCTGAAAATTTGATGAGTGAGTACACAAGACTGTATCAAAACTTTTTATTAGCCGTTGAGTTTGCCGAAACGCATACTGATTTTCAATATGTTATATATTTCGACAAACTCAGCACATCGCATTTTGATAAGCTCAATATCCAGCATTTATAGCTTTTTTGATACAATTCCGTTTTCTTTTGAGAGGCAGGTTTTATTTATTAAAAAGCTGAAATCTTTAAAAAAGGTTTCAGCTTTTTAGTATTCAAGTCCTACTATTCCTTCATAAACGTCTTCCCCACCCCATCAACAAAAAACCATTTCCCGCCTTTCAACACAAATAGATAATCTTTGATCATATATGAAAAATCATCTATGCTATTGATAATCACTTTTCCTGTGGCATCAGACCAGATCCATTGATTATTGGTTCGGGTTAAAAAGCTCTGGTTTTCAGATAAACATACTATTTCATCATAAAGTGGAGGAATTGAAAATGCTCCATTTTTATTAACTACACCCAATTTACCATTCACAGTTACGCCTGCGAAACCCTTTGTAAGTTTTTGGTAATCAACGAAAATACCATCGTATTTTTGTTCATATCGCTTTCCATTTATATCTACTAAATTCCATTTATTGTTGATATTAAAGAAAAACAAACTATCGGTGAATGGAAAATACGGAACAGGAACATTACGTATTGAAATACTATCAACAAATAAATAGCCCTCTTTTGCATTGACTATCCCTTTTTTAGTTCCATTTAAAAAGAGGAACTTATTACCCGAAATCGGATATAATTTGTCGTATGAAAATGAGATTAAAGTTTTACCCTCAGAATCAATAACCCCAAATTTCGAACCTTTCCTTTTTATCTGAAGTCCATTGTCTTTTATAACATTTTTATCAACTGTTCCGTTCTGAATATTATTTTCCAACACCACTTTAAACTCATGACTTGCACTATTATCCGTGATTTGAAAAATGCCTTTGCCCTGGTAAATAATTTCATCATAAGTGCATTTCAACAAAGTTTTCCCATTTTTATCCAGTAATCCTTTTTTGTGAAGGGTTGAATCCTCAGTAATGCAATATTCATAATCACCGAAAGGAATATGTCTTAAATTGTCGTATAAATCAGATTTACGTTTTCCTTTTTCGTCAATCAACAAAACTTTTTTCAAATCACTTACCACATATAAATCACCCAGTTTATCGAATATTCTGCCGTTATTCAATTTTGCCGAAATATTAAATGAGGGACAGGTATCGAGCTGACAATTTTTCTGTAAATCGATTATTTCGGGTCTGGCAGGAATTAAATTCCGAAAATTCTTAAAATCGGTTAATTTTAAATAATCCAGCGAACCCTGAAATACTTTTTTACCCTTCCGGTTTATCATAAAAGGTTTACCATCAACAATCACCATGGTTAATTCATATCCAGGAAAAAAAGGAAAACCAAAATCATATTTTGCAGGAATAACCACTTTTTTTTCAGCATCTGCAAATCCATATTTGCTTCCTTCGGAAAAAGGAATTAAACTTTGCCCATTTTGCTGCGAAAATAAATTCACCGAGTACAAAATGAATACTACAAGAAAATACTTATTCATCTGTTTATTTTTAATCGTTTTATAATTGCTAGAAGGAATATTTACTTTTCGATCACTCATAGCATAATGATTTATAAGCACTTAAAACATTAACTGGTGTAATCTATTAAAAAGTGGAAGTTTCATATATTATATTTCTGAATATCAAAAAGTTAAACTACTTATTTGTGTTAAAGCGGATATGCAATTCAGATAAAGAAATCAGAAATCTTTATGATGCGCCACAACTTCAAATGGAAGGTTGAATAATTTCTGAAATTGAACACCTTTTTCCCAACTGTCTTCATCATCCAGGTAATAATGCCAGGTAACGGCTACATCATTGCCAATGGTATGCATCTTGTCAAGAATTTTAAAAAGCTGAAAGATAAACTTCATTCCACCGGAACTACAATATTCAAGGTCAATATCCAAAGTGGTCTTTTTTGCAGGGTTCAAAGCATATTCAGTTATCCATTCAATGAAATCTTTGAAATACTTATACTCTTGTCCTGACACTGAAATTAGACGTCCCCCAATTTTAAAATCACCACTGACAGGATCAAAATTAATTGATGGAATAAGATGAGTGGATTGTAAAATAAAACTTTCCATATGCTGACAGCTATATTAATAAAAATTGTTTTAAGATTAAATAATTCTTATTTTATAAAGACAAAAATCATTTTATAAAATTGAATGCCTGCAAACAGCAAAATATATTAAATTACAGGTTACCTCAAATATAAAATTTTTATACTAATTTTTACCATTATTATTTTTTTCATTTAAAAATATACCCAAGCTGCTCATGTTTTGTGATTTGCATCAAACCAAACCATAAAACTTCTTGATTTCCTTTCTTAGGGCAGAGGGTTGCACATTAAACGTTTGCAACTCCCCGCCCTTTTTTCGTATACGTATTCCTCCCAAAATCCAGAAACCAACCTGAATCAAAAAAATTTCAAGTTCTGATATACGGTAAATCCTTTCTGGTTTTAACATGCCTAACATCAAGTTGTGAAAGGAATTTATATCCAAATTTGGGATTTGAATATTGATATTACCCCAATAATCATTTTTGTTATTATTCTTTGTTTCCATTCCGGCCAACAAAACCTGCAAACTCTCAAACGGAAGAACAAATAAATATTCTTTTGTAAAATATAATTCCGCTTTGGTTATCGTTCCTTTTGAAACACCTTCATTAATATCTGCTTTTGGAACATAGATGTAATCGAGATTATTTATCATTTGATGCAACGAATTATCTTATTTAGTTTTTTGAATACTTTTCAACAATTTCCATCATTTTATCATAATGAGAGCCTTTCCAATAGGTTTTATTGCAATTGTCACAACTATAAAATTCCTGATAATACAAATTGGTATTTTATTGTATTTTTCTTTTAATCAAATCTTTATCTATGGGTTCTAATTTTCCATTACATTTAATACATCTCGAAAATGGTTTAACTAATTGATTAAGTCCATATCGGTCCACTATTTCTTTGATTTGAATTTTTGGATCCTGCGAACGCGGGAAATAACCTTTTTTTACTCTTGAATTCTTAAAAATGCCTAAATCCCGACTTAATATTATCCTGCCTTCTGAATTTGCGAGTTCAATAATTTGATGGTCCTGGAGCTTGTTATTATAAACGGTATCAAAACCCAATAATCGGAGCATGGCTGCCAACTTTCCCAAATGAACATCAAGTACAAATTTAAATTGGGATATGTCCCGCTTTTGAGAGTCCATGGGAACCTCAACCGACAATTGGTAAAAGTGAGGGTAAACTACCAACTGGTCGTTTTGATTTACATTTCTGTTAAATTCAGTTGGTTCACCATTCAATGTTACCAACTCAAATTCGTTATGTGGCACACCGATAGACTCAATTACATCCTTAACGGAAGGTTTGCCAAACACGGTAAGCCTGATGTTTTTATGTTTCAGTTTTTCGGGTACAAAAAAATTCAAGTCTGCAAACAACCTGATGTAAATATATTTATCCATTATTTAGTTTAACAATTTCTGATTGTACAAAACTCATCAACTCCTTGATATATGGTTTACTAAAATCGAATTGAATGCCCGCAGCCTCATATATTTCTGGAATTGACCTGGTATAACCCAATTTTAAAGCTTTTTCATAATCCATCAATGCTTTCTCAGGATTCAATTTATAATTTCGCCAAACAGCAATGGCTCCAAGTTGTGCAAATCCATATTCAATGTAATAGAATGGAACTTCAAAAATATGTAACTGCTTTTGCCATAAATGATTAAATATATCTTCTTGCCCACTCCAATCTACTATAGTTCCCGAAAAATCATGCGAAACCTGACGCCACATTTCTTTCCATTTTTCTGGCGATAAATCAGGTTCGAGATACAATAAATGCTGAAATTTATCAACCATAGCTATCCATGGAAGTATTTGTATAGTTCCAATCAGAAGGCCAAGTTTTGCACGTTTCAATTCTTCTTTATTTTCAAAAAAAACATCCCAATGCTCCGCCGAAATTAATTCCATTGACATCGAAGCAAGCTCAGCAATTTCAGAAGGAGTTTCTTTAAATGAAACCAACTCCAAATCTTTAGATAAAAATGAATGAATGGCATGGCCACCTTCGTGAACCATAGTTTCTATATCGCGCAAATTACCGGTTGCATTCATGAAAATAAATGGAATATTACTTTCATGCAATGGATAATTAAAGCCTCCAGGAGCTTTCCCTTTTCGGGAATCCAAATCCAGATAAGATTCCTTACTCATTATTTCGATATAACCGGCATAATCCGGCTTTACTTTTTTAAAACATCTAATGGTCTTTTCTACCAATTCCGCTCCCCCTTTAAAAGGTTTTAATGGAGGCTTTAAGTCAATATCCACGTCTAAATCCCATGGTTTTAATACATCAAGTCCAAGCTTCTCCCTTCTTATTTCTTGAATTTCATTACTCAGTGGGACTACTTCAGATAATATTGAATCATGAAAATCATAACAATCCTCAACCTGATAATCAAACCTTCCCAATTTCTTAAACATGAAATCCCTGAAATTTTTGAATCCGGCATTTTTTGCCATTTGTTGTCTTTTTACCGTCAGCAGGGATAATAATTCGTCAAGTGCTGCACTAGCTTGTAACCTTCTTTTCCAAATCAGGGTATATACTTCTTCACGCACATTCCTATCAATTTCTTTTACAAAATTTGAGGCTTTTTGCAATGTTATTTCCTCTCCCTGATATTGAATGGTCATTGCGGCTGCAATCCTTCCATATTCCTGTTCCTCTTTCTGGATTTCAGCCTGAATCTGCACATTTTCTTTTCTGTATAAATCAATTTCATTTTTAACTGATCTAACCAATATTTCGTACTCTTTTCCTTTTAAATCCTCAGTAAATGGGCAATTGTTAAGGATTTTATTCAACTCAAAATCAAGCTCTGTAATTTTTGGTTCTATTTCTGACACAAAATATTCGAAATGCTGCGAAAGCTTTTCATCTTCAGTGTTACAGTTCATTTTGATATAGCGCCATCCCATATCTTCGTTCAAGGCTGCTTCCATTTCACTTCGATATAATAACCAATTTTTCAAATCCTTTACAGAATTGAATTTCCAGTTCTGCAATACGTTAAAATATGGCTCAATAGAAATCCATGTTTCTATTACAAAATCTTTGGGTAAATATCTTCTTTTGGTTTTCAAGTTTGTAAATATTTGAATGAGTAAATGATTGGATGCTTTTTAAATCTTTTAATTATTTATAGTTGACATATAGGCACTTATATATTCCAGATATAATTTATTTTCATTATTCTTGAGCAGTTTAGCTTTTAGTTGAATCTTTTTTCCAATATCTTCCTCCCTTAATGGGTCCAAAAAATCAGGTTTTCCTCCTGTAACATAAATGCAGTTTGAATCGATATCAGAAAAAACCCAATCGCTGCGCATGATTTGATGTGCAAAATCTGGTACAAAATGACAATCATTGCCCGACCATCCTAAAAAAGCACCTTGCAGCTGTACTTCTTTATTCAAGTATTTATGTGGATTTTCGCAAATGGTTTTCACAGTTTCCAAAACACCTGTTAATTGGCTTACTGAAGTAGTTTTACAAGAATAAAAAGAAAAAAACAAGCATACCGAAATGCAATTTATAATCAATAAAGCCCGATTTCTGTTCATATTGGTAAGTCTAATTATTAACATGACCCATATCTTATATATAAGATTTGCATCATACTTCCTTCAAATTTAGCACAATTTTATTTCATTACACAGCCAATACTCCAAAATATTGTGATAACTTTCAAGGTTCAATTCTATAAAAAACGAATAGTAATTCAATTTAATATTTAAAACAATTTATACCGAAACTTAGAAGTATGCTTATAATAAAACCATTTTAAATTAAAATTTAAAATAATATTGCTTAGAATTAATACGAATAAGTATATTTTTGAATTAATTTTATTCCATTTCACAATTTGAAATATAAATTTGATTGAATGAGTTTCAATCGAAATTTATCAATAAATAATTTCCTATCATATTCGTTAGATAAATTTGAAATCAATAAAGATGAAAAGACTTTTAAACTGGATGTTTGCAAATTTCGAAAAAATATATATTATCGGGCTTTTTCTTATTAGTTATCTTATAGTTGTTGCTCTATTTCCTGGTGAAAGAAAATTCAGGTATGAATTTCAAAAAGGACAACCCTGGTTGCACGAAGATTTAATTGCACCATTCGATTTTGCAATATTTAAAATGGACAAGGAAATTGCAGATGAAAAAGAAGAAGTGCTTGAAAGCTTCACTCCATATTTTACAAAATCTGATGATATCAAAAACAAAGAAATTAACAACTTCAAAAAAGATTTTGATATCAAATGGGGCGAATGGAAAGTTCAATACGATTCGCTGAAAAAGTTCAAGCTAATAAAAAACAATATTATTTATCAACCGGATTCGGTTAAATTTCATTTCAATAAAACAATCGGCTTACTAGAAAATATTTATGATCGGGGTATATTAGAATACGATAAAGAAATTGGATATAAAAACAAAGCTCCCGAATCTATTTGGATACTCACCCATAGGGTTGCTAAACAAATAGACTTTTCAACTGTTTTTACCCCGGAATCGGCATATAATTATTTGATTCAAGCCATGGATGGCTCCATCAACAAAAATACTTTAAGCCAAAATCTTCAATTTATCAAAGATATTAAACTGAATAAATATATAGAGCCTAATATATTTTATGACGTTGAAACATCAACAAAAATTAAAGAAGACCTGCTTGATAATATTTCCACAACCAGAGGAATGGTGCGCGAAGGCGAGCGTATCGTACAAAAAGGCGAAATGGTAGATATGGACAAATACAGGGTGCTTGAATCTCTTAAAAAAGAATATCTAAGTTCACTTGACATATCAGCTAATCATTCTCTTTTATTTATTGGAAGATTTATCATTGTACTCTTTGCATTTTTAATTCTTTATCTTTTCATGAGCAGGTTCAGAGAATACGTTCTGAACAGCCGCAGAAAAACATTATTTATTTTAATGCTGGTAGTTTCAACCATTACAGTTACCAGTATTATACATCATTTCAATATTTTAAGTATTTATCTGATACCTTTCATTATTGTTCCAATATTGGTTAATACTTTCTACGAATCGAGGCTGGCATTATTTGTCCACATGATAACTCTTTTTCTTACCGGATTTTATGCCCCAAACAGCTTTGAATTTGTTTTTATCCAGTTCTTTGCTGGAGTAATAGCAATTATTGGCTTAAAAAAAATACAAAAACGTGGTCAGTTTTTCAGTTCGGCAATACTAACCGTATTTAGCTATTTTTTATTGTATTTTGGAATCGCCATTAACCGCGAGGGAAACATACACAGCATTGAATGGATTAATTTTGCCTGGTTTGCAGGAAATGGAGTATTGATTCTGCTATCTTTTCCACTGGTTTATGTTTTCGAAAAAACTTTTAAATTCATTTCGGATATTACTTTAATGGAATTATCGGATACCAACCAGGAATTGCTGCGAGAACTTGCAGAAAAAGCTCCAGGAACTTTTCAACACTCCATTCAAGTGGCCAATCTATCGGAAGAAGTAATTCGAATAATAGGTGGCAATACATTGTTGATAAGAACTGGCGCACTTTATCACGATATCGGAAAAATGTCAAATCCTCAATACTTTACCGAAAATCAAGTTTTTGGAAAGAATCCTCATGATCTAATTTCATATAAAGAAAGCGCTTCGACTATTATTAGCCATATCAGTTTGGGTCACGAAATGGCAAAAAAAGCAAAACTTCCCAAACCCATTATTGATTTTATACTTACCCATCACGGTACCACTAAAACACAATATTTTTATCGTCTTTATAAAAAAGAAAATCCAGATGACAAGCAAGCTGTGATAAAATTTACTTATCCGGGTCCCAAACCTTTTACAAAAGAAACAGCTGTTTTAATGATGGCCGATTCTATTGAAGCAGCATCTCGAAGCCTCAAAGATTACAACCATGATTTGTTGGATGAACTGGTCGAAAATATTATTGATTTTCAGATTGAAGAAAAACAATTTGACCATGCTCCTATCACATTTCATGAAATTAGTCAGGCAAAAATGATATTTAAGAAAAAATTATATAATATTTATCATTCACGCATCGAATACCCAAAAGAATAGCATTCAAAAACCAATAAATAACCTAATTGAGGAATTATGAAAACACGCTGTAAATCAGATAAACTTATACTTGTATTCGCCTTTTTATTGATAATTGTTTCAAAAAATTACGCTCAAAACGGAATCAATTTAGTAAAAGGATTGCCTGATAAGAAGATTGAAAAAATAAACCTTGGTAAAAACATAAACTCCGAATATTCAGAATACGTACCCGTTATTTCACCAGATGGTAAAACACTCTATATGTTTGTATTGGACGATCCACATAATATTGGTGACGGAGATATATGGTATTCAAACAGCATAGGTGAAAATAGTTGGACTCCCAGAATAAATATCGGTTATCCATTGAATAATGATGCCAGCAATTTTGTTATTTCAATAAGCCCGGATAATAATACCCTGTTTTTGTCTAGGAAATATAAGACAAAAGGTAAAAATATAGTAGATAATGGAAAAGGATTTTCAATATCAAAACGAACAAAAGAAGGGTGGAGCGCACCAGTAGAAGTTATCGTTAATAATTTCATAAACACGAATAAATATGGCGAATTTTGTATGTCAGCAGATCAAAAAACATTAATTCATGCCATCGAATCAGCTGATAGCTATGGTGATCAGGACTTATATGTAAGTTTCAAACAAAGTAACGGAACCTGGTCTGCACCAAAAAATCTCGGCAAAACAATTAATACATTAAAGGCTGAAAATTCACCATTTCTAGCTTCCGATGGAGTTACACTTTATTTTTCAACAAATGGAAGGGCTGGTTATGGACTAAATGATATATTCATGAGCCGCCGATTGGATGAAACATGGACTAATTGGTCCGTGCCTGAAAACCTAGGGCCTTCTATTAACACTAAAGATTTCGATGCTTATTTTACAATACCTGCTTCTGGTGAATATGCCTATCTTGTATCAGGTGAAAATTCTTATGGAAAAGCTGATATCTGGAAATTAAAATTACCGGAAGCTGTAAAACCGCATCCGGTAGTGCTTATCTATGGGAAAGTGCTAAATAGTGCAACAAATGAGGGTATTGATGCCAATATAACCTACCGGCTAATCGAAACCAACGAAGAAGTAGGTACTGCCAGTTCAGACCCAAAGGACGGAAGCTATAAAATAATTCTTCCAGCTGGTGCGGTGTATAGCTTTTTAGCTTCCAAAGAAAACATATACTCGGTAAGTCAAAATATTGATTTAAAGGACATTAAACAATATACTGAAATGGAACGCAATCTATATTTGACTCCAATACAGGTTGGTTCTACAGTTAGAATGAATAATTTGTTTTTTGTAACCGGGAAATCAGAAATTAATAAATGGTCGTATCCTGAACTTCAAAGATTAATTGACCTGATGAAACTACACCTGAAAATGGAAGTTGAGATTTCAGGCCACTCAGACAATATTGGATCGGACAAATTAAACAATTCGCTTTCGCTCGAAAGAGCAAATGCCGTGCGTGATTATTTAATTAAAAATGGAATAGAAGAAAAACGCCTGATTGCAAAAGGTTATGGCAAAACAAAACCTTTGGTATCCAATGACACCGAAGAAGGGCGCAAAAAAAACAGAAGGGTTGATTTTTCCATTTTAAAATTATAGTTTGGATTAAGGGGTACTTAAAGTTGGGAGTTAGGATTTTGAATTGTTAGAAGTTTCGGGTAAATGAGATTCTTTATATGGTAATCTATTTTTTATAAAAAATATGGATATGATTCATTTTATAAATGTTTTCATTTTTTTTCAAAATCTTCTTTGATCTTTATGTCCAAAATATAAAAAAAGCAAAATGAATTTTGCGATACCATAAAAAAAGAAGGCCACAAATGCAGCCTTCTTTTTTTTAATTAATATTGAGCAATTTTAAAAGCAAAATAGAATCATTATTCTACTTTCTTCAAAGCCGGTTCTGCCATTTTATTTCGGATAAAAGCTAATATGGCCACAATTACCACCACACCAAGTGTATAATAAACATAAGTAGGAATTGGTGCAGGATCTCCTTTTGCATAGGAATGCATGCCAGACAACAAATAATTTACACCAAAATAGGTCATCATCACTGAAGTATACCCAAGCAATGAAAACAAATTAAAGGTAAATTTATTATGTAATGATGGAATAAAACGGGTATGCAAAATAAATGAATAAACGATTACAGTGATCAACGCCCATGTTTCTTTTGGATCCCATCCCCAATAGCGGCCCCAGGATTCATTGGCCCAAACTCCACCGAGAAATGTACCAATTGTTAACAGGTATAATCCTAAAATAAGGGTCATGTGGTTAACGTTTGTTAATTCACTTATTGTCAAATCAATACGTTCGTTATTTTGTTTATTTTTGAACAACATTAAAACAAGGCTTAAAAAACCAAGTATCGCTCCAAGTCCTAAAAATCCATAACTAGCAGTAATAACCGAAACGTGAATTGTTAACCAATATGATTTAAGTACAGGCACCAAATTGGTCATTTCTGGATCCATCCAGCTTAAATGGGCAACCATAAGGGTTACCGAAGCAAGTAAGGCAGTGGCAGCTAATGCAATTGGAGAACGCTTCATAAAAATGAAACCAGCAAGCATCGTAGCCCATGCAATATAAATCATTGATTCATAGCCATTGCTCCAGGGAGCATGACCCGAAACATACCAACGAACACCAAGTCCATAAGTATGGAAAAGGAACAATAATCCAAGGAGGATAGCGCCTACCATAACAGGTATTTTCACCTTCATCTTTGGGCGAAGAATTTCAACAAATAATACAATTAAAAGTATAAATCCAACTAAACCATAGAATTCGTAAACCAAATTAAAAATATCTGTATTTACATACTGAATTTCCAGGTTAATTTTGGTGTCAGAAGGGATAATTCCTTTGGCATTTTCCTTCTGATAAGCGATGATTGATTTTAATATTTCTGTACTTTTAGTCCAATCCTTTGTTTTTTGGGCGTCAAGTATGGCATTATAGTAATCTGAAAATACCTTGATGGCAAAATCTTTTGCTGCCTTATTTTTCATTCCTGATGTCTGATTTGGAAGCATCCATTTCTTTGAAATATCGGTAGAATCAGGAAAAACAGTTAAATATTGTCCGGAAAAAATCTGATAAGCCAGATTTAATCTCTCATCAACTGCAATAATTTCTTTATCGAACTTATCTCTTTCAGCAGGTTTTTTCTCAAAAGCTTTAGCAACTTGATCTTTTAATAAGTATCCGCCCTTTTCAGGATCAACCAATTGATTAAAAGATACAAATTTTTCTTCTGTACCAATTAATTTCATTAAATCAGGATGACTAATCTTTATCATTTTTACTTCTTGCCAATGTTTTGGGTTAAACATCATACCTAAAAACACCTGATTTGGAGTCTGACCTTCAAACTCTTCTTTTCTTGATATTTTTCGCAATAGTTCACTTGTCAGGGTATTAAAAGGTTCTATTCTACCTTCAGGATCTTGCAATAATAAAGTTCCAAATATCTTTGAATGTTCCTTGTCGATATTGGTAATACTATCTTCCTGAGCAAAAGACTGTTGTGCAGCAAAAAGCAATAAAATCATTAAGGCCTTGCCAAATCCTTTTCTTTTTATTCTGATTTCGGAAGTTTTCCTTATCAATTCAGCAAAATGAGAATTCTTGTTAAAAATAGACCAGAACATGCCAAGTGCCAGTAAAAAATAACCTAGGTAAGTAATAAAAGTACCTGCTTTATCATGGTTTACAGACAATACAGTACCTTTTTCATCAGGTGAGTATGATGATTGATAAAACCGGAATCCCTTGTGTTCTAAAATATTATTCATAAAAATGAGATGATCTGTGTTTATATTATTAGCAGAGTCAATCAATGTTACTTCGCTTGAATAAGACGAAGGGCTGGATGAACCTGGATAACGATCAAGTTTAAAATCCTTCAATTTTAATTCGAATGGCAATTCAACTTCTACTGAGCCAAATGAAATTAAAAAATCCTCATCATTCATTCGCAAAGAAACCGTTTCTCCTTTATCCTTTTCAACCGTAGGAACAAAAACTTCTTTCTTTTTATCTCCACTTTTTAAAGTAAAAGCCAATACATTATATTCAACACCTTTGGTCCAATCACCAGGTATATAGGTCAACTTACCTTTCTCTGAGAAACTTTTAATAACAAACTGTACATTATCGACCTTGTATAATTGGTTCTTTTTTAGTTCATTTTTTGTTCCTGATTGCAGTGTGACGGTATCACTACCGGTTTGCATTGAAACTCCTATCAAATGAAGCGGAGACTCAACAAAAAGTTTATTTTTTTCAATAAAAAACATAACTGAAGAGTCCTTTTGAGTCTCATTCAATTTGAAAATTATATTTTGGAATGAAACATGAGATTGGTCTTGAATAAAATAAGTTTGCATACCAGATTTGGATGCTATCACTATCTCCATATAAGGTTGTCCATCAGGATCTTCAATAAAGGTTTTTTGTGCATTGGGTAAAACACCATTCAATTCAAGATTGTACTCTTTGCCATCTAACTTAAAATTTCTATTGTAATCTTTTTTGAGATATGGAGATATAAATAATTCATCATTGACTACTAATGTATCTTCATTTTTCACGCTCCGTAACTGAAGATAACTTTTATCAGAAAGAAATTTATTTGTTGTTTCTCCTTCTCTGATTTGCATAGTACCTTCAAAACCTATATATCTGGTTATTGCAGCACCTAACAGAATAACAATAAAAGCAAAGTGGAAAATAAAAATGCTTATTTTCTCTTTTTTATAGAGTTTGTATTTAAAAATGTTCCCAATAAAATTGATTACCAATATTAATTGAATCAATTCAAACCACCAGGAGTCATAAACCATATACCTTGCTATAGGAGCACCAAAATCCCTTTCCAAAAAGGTTGCAACTGCCATTGCAATTGCATAGATAATTAATGCCACTGCCATAAATGGCATTGAAATAAATAATTTTAGAATCTTTTTCATGTTTGTCTTATTATTCTATTTATTAATGCTTAAATGCGTTTCTTTATAAAACTAAATTTCAGCAAATTTATATATTTATATGCCATAATATCACATTTTTGTATATAAAATTGAGGCTTAAAACTATAAAAGATATTTGAATCTGAAAAGCGTTGATTTCTATTTCATTTTCCGTTTTAATATTTCAAAATAAAATAAACTTTAATCAAGAAATTTTAAATCCCACAAGTTTATTTCTCTTCAATACAAAGATTAATTAAATTTAAAATTCAACAAATTAGCCAAGTTCGGTGGTATTCTATTGATTTTAAATTAAACCTAAACTAAAATTCAAATTTATTTACTTGATTAATAATCATTCCCCCCCTTTTTTATTCTATTCTGGGCAGATTAATATAAATCTTTTCATCCTTATTTTAAATAAATAAATCTTAAGCAAAAAAAAACTGCCGGCTAAAAGCCAGCAGTTTTTATATGAATAACTAAACCAAAAGCTTACGGTATTGCAGCAATTGAATTTGTCAACAAAGCTTCTACGTATTTGTAGTTGTGAATACCTAAACTATATTCTCTTAAACACAACTGGAAGTTAATAATTGCTCCCATTTGTGCATTGGTTAAGGTAAGTACAGGTAATGTATTGTTAATTGCAATTTGAGCAGCAGTCCAATTGGTTGTTGAAGGAGATTTAAATTGTACAGTGTTGTATGTTGGGCCAGCAGGATTACTGTTAGGATCATAAATATTCAAATAACCATCATATTTATTGGTAGTTAATGATGCCCAAAGATTAACACCAACATTGGCAGTTACACCATTAACAACAACCTGAGCTGTTTCAGAAGTATTAGGGTTTCTATTCAAAATTTCCACATAAGAAACGCCATCTATAGAATTCAATACTTTTAACTTAGCACCCAATTGGTCAAGTAAAGTTTTGATAGCAGCTCTTGGATTTACCCATAAGGTTGTATTGTTTGCATCAACACCTGTATGGCATCCTGTAACATTACATCCATTAAAGTTTCCTTTGGCAAAAAATGTATGTCCACCTGATTTGCTGTTTACTGCATCAGGCTCAACCATATGGCACTGCTGGCAAGAAGCAAGAGTAGTATGTCCTGAATTAGCATAAGTTTTAGTACCTGCAAATTCAACTCCACACAAACCTTTTCCAGCAAATACGGCACCCACAGAACCATAATGAGTATGAGTTCTGTAACTAGGTTTTAGTACATCTACACCTGGATCAGCAGCACTGTAAAAAAGAGCAGTAGGATTAGCAATTAAATTGGCATAGTCAAGTACATTTTTATCTGTATTACTATTTGTAAATGGTCTTGGTTGGTGACATTTTACGCATAGATTAGAAATTCCACCATCTTGTTGAAGATCGATAGTTTTAGTACCACCAAAGAAAGTCATAGAAACAGGAGCAACAGTGGTTAAAGAAGGCAAATCTGATGAACCATAAGTTGAATGTATCGCACTATGGCAAGTATTACAAGTAATATCACCATAAGCTGCTGTGGAAACTGAAGCATATCCATTTAGATATTTTCCTGCGTTGGCCGGATCTGGAATAAATGCTGCAGAAACATTATTTTGACACACATATTTGAATGCTTCTGATAAGTGACATGGACCGCAACCAGTGTTTCCAGCTTCTGCAAAAGCGGCTTCACCATAACCATGTTTAGATAATTCGTATTGGCTTGCAATTAAATCAACTGAATTAGGATTGTGACAAAGTTTACAAGTTTCATTTGCATCAACGCCATTTAGGCCATCAGCACCATTTGTACCATTAGCACCTGTTGGACCAACTGGTCCCATAGGGCCTTCGCAACTGGTCATAAAAGCCAAAGCTGCTATGGCTAAGAGACTTAAGAAAGAATTTTTCATTATTTTCATATAAAGTATTTTAGATTAATAAAGGTGTAAAGATAGATGCTCTAGCTGTATGAAATAAAAATCGGCATAGGAATTTAAACTTGATTCCATTGATTGTTTTTTATTATTCAAAATATTAATATCACTTTTGTAATTGATAAAAATCAATTATCTTTAGATATGTTTAAAATTTACATTAAATAAACCCATGGTTACAGAACAAAGTCAAAGTTGTATTAATTGTCCTCAACACTGGAATAACTTCGAGAACCTGACCGAGGAGCAATTAGCAAGAGTTAATGAAACCAGGTTTGAAGCACGCTTTAAAGCACGCGAAGTAATTTTCAAACAAGGTTCACCCACATCAAACGCTATTATATTGGCAACAGGCATTGCCAAAGTTCATATAGAAGGATATGATGGTAAAAATATCATCCTTAATATTGTAAAACCTAAAAGGCTAATTTCAGGCCCTGGAAGCTATGTAGATAATAGAAATTATTACTCATTGACAGCATTAACGGATGTTTTAGCCTGCTTTATTGATTTAACTGTATTAAAAGATTTAATACTTGAAAACAATAAGTTTGCAGAGGGATATATCAAATTTGTTAGCCAAAAATCTATTAACATTTTCAACAAACTTGTTAGTAGTACACAAAAGAAAATGCATGGTAGACTAGCTGAAGGGCTGCTTTTTCTTGCCAATGACATTTTTGAATCTGATAAGTTCGATAATATTTTATCACGACAGGAATTGGGCGAACTGACAAATATGACCAGAGAAAGTGTGGTTAGGGTATTAAAAGAATTTAATGATGAAAAAATAATAAATATAGAAAGTGAGAGTATTGAAATCCTTGATAAAGCAAGGCTTAGAAAAATAATGATTTCGGGGTAAATAATTTTATCTACAATTTTCGAAACTTGTTTTATTTAAATATAATGTCAATTCTTTTCTTTTTGCAAGTATTTACATTTCAAAAAAAATATTCCTAAGTTTTTCAGAATTGATTTATATTATTGCAACTTTTTAAATCCATCAATCAAATAAATTTATGAAAAATTATATCCTACTCACAGCAGTATTTGCAATTTTAACTTCTTGCCATTTTAATAAACCTGAAGATAAAAAAACTGACTCTGCATCAGGCCTTCTGCAAGGTAAAGTAAAAGAAGTATTACAAACCAGTAGTTACACATACATTCTGGCAGAGAATGATGGTAATGAAATTTGGATTGCCGGACCTAAAACCGAAGCAAAAGTGGGTGAATTATTCTATTACGAAGAAAACATGAGAATGCAGAATTTTCAAAGTAAAGAATTGAATAGATTTTTTGAGACAGTCATTTTTGCTACGAAATTAAGTAAAAACCCAGAAGACTTTAAAGTGAAAACCAATTCAATGAGCAACACCGATATAAAAGCAAAAATTGAAAAGCAAAATATTAATATAGTTATTCCATCGGGAGCAACCAGCATTGCAGACTTGTTTAAGAATAAAGATAAATATAAAGGAACAAAGATTTCAGTTAAAGGTGTTGTTACTAAATACAATGCTGGCATTATGAATAAAAACTGGATTCATTTGCAGGATGGAACAGAGCATAAAGGAAATTTTGACCTGGTGGTTACCTCGCTAATTAATTGCCAAGTAGGAGATACTCTAACATTGCAAGGAAAAGTATTACTTGATCAAGATTTTGGTTATGGCTATAAATATGATGTTTTGATTGAGGATGGGATTAAAAAGTAATTAGCTCATTTTAGAGGTGAAGAAATTAGTATTTCGACTCTGCTCAACAACTAAAATTTATCAATAAAACTTTTCTTACAAATTTACTGAATAAAACAGGAATACCAGGTAATACTTGTGTTATCAGATTAACAATGCTATTCTTAATATTGCGATAATATTAAGTACTCTTTATCAAAAATATTTTTAAAAAGCAAAATAACTAAGTGTATCGGTCTCATAATCGAAGGATTTAATTTTGCGATACTTATAAAGAGCTACATTAAGTGTTCATTTTAAGGCACACAGGGATAAATCCCTATTGTTTTCAATTATGCCAGATTAACAGTTCAAAATCAGAGGTATATTTTGATAATGGTTAAATCTCATTGCTTAGAAAAGAGCTAATAATGAGTTGAAAATTAAAAAAACCCTTCAAGGAAAACAATGTAAATTCATAAAAGGTCAAAATAGCTTTGAATTTAAAAAAAAAGAAGGCTGCCTAAAACAGACAGCCTTCTTTTTATATCCTTGAATTACTTATTTCTTCAATGTACGCAAATAGTTTACTAATAACCATCTGTCACCTTCAGATGTAATCTTTTTTTCAAAATTTGGCATTTCATCTCTTCCAATAATGGCCTTGTAATAAATTTCACCATCAGTTTGTGATTGAAAAGCGGCAGTACCAAAATCTCTGATTTCGCTTTCTAATTCTGCTGCTTTTTTACCATCACCTGCACCTTTTACACCGTGGCAAGAAGCACAATGTTGCTTAAATAAAGCCTTTGCAACACCTTCAGCATCTTTAGCCCCAGCTTTTGCATTCTTCATGGTTTTATATTTGGCAGGTACTTGCCAAGGCTTAGGAGCAATACTTGTCATCGATAACAGTAAAAAACTTCCACCAACCATCATGGTTACAATAAATAATAAATTCAGATTTTTTAATTTTCTCATAATATTATCTCCTTCTAAAGTTAAAATATTTGCAAATATAACGATTATTGCAATTAATTATTACTTTTTAATTGCAATTCAAATTTACTTCATCAAAAGCAATACCATTATATGCAATCATACAGATAATTAACTTTTATTTTAAACAATAAAAGTTTAGAAAAATATCTTCAAATTGTTTTAAAAAATTTCATAATCATTTTTTAACTATTATACAAATAGCAAAACGAGATTTTTATTTTTGTAAATAATTAATTAACAGCAACTTTGTCAAATCACTTTAATTTAGTTTCATGCCTTATTTTCAAATTTAGGGGTAATAACAAACTCTAATTTGACAAAGTATAACGGAATAAGACAAAAAAAAAGAAGGGAATATCCCTTCTTTATCTTATAATTATTTTCAGAATTATTTTTTCATAGTTCGGATATAGTTAACTACCAACCATCTGTCGCCTTCAGCAGTAATCTTTTTTTCGAAATTTGGCATTTCATCCCTACCAACAAAAGATTTATAATAAAGTTCGCCGTCATTTTGAGATTGAACAGCAGCAGTTGCAAAATCAATCATTTGTGTTTTCAGTCCGGAAGCTTTTGAACCATCACCAGCACCTTTAACACCATGACATGATTTACAATGTTGAGCCCACAAGCTTTTACCAATATTTTCAGCATCCTTAACTCCTGCTTTTGAATTTTTCATGCTTTTGTATTTAGCAGGAACAGGCCAAGGTTTTGGAGCCAAGCTTGTCATTGATAACAATAAAAAGCTTCCACCAATCAACATTGTAGCAATAAATAGCAAATTAAACTTCATTAATTTTTTCATAGTACTATCTCCTTTTAAAATTTAACAATGATTTTTTAATTTAATATCAAAAATTATTCCAAAATAAGGTGTTTAAAGAAATTGAATACATGAACATTTACTAAATACAGAGAAATTTCAGAATTATCCCTTTATAAACTAACTGTCTAGATCAAATCAAGCTAAACACATATTAAGCAATTTTCTTTTCTCCTTTTTTTAACAATATGAGCTGAATAATTACATAAATATAATGACCCCAAACACCAAGTAACATAATACTTAGAGTTACAATCATCCATACCGGAGCAACCTGCGTCCATAGCGACCTTGGTGAATAAGCATTAAAATGCATTGTTTTTATACCCCAGGCAATTGTATCACTTTTTAGAACCGTGCCAAATTCTTCGTGCTCTTCAAATTTTGCAATTACAATAACATTTCCAGCTGTATCACCAGGCAAATTAACAGGAAATTCCAATGTTCCAATACCTTCGGCAAGTGAAATTGTGCCAATTGGCAAATGACTGAACATTCTTCCCACAAAAATTTGCATATCAACTTCATTTAATGGAACCCTAACATTATTGGCTAGAATTTGTTCCACTTTTACAGAAACTGTTCTTACAGAGTCTATCTCTTCCAACGTAAGGCTTATACTTAAATCTTTCACATCAACTTCACCGGATGCATCTTCTAAAACATCATTACCTTTAAATTCTGCTGTGAAATGAATAAAACCTTCTTCATTTTTGGGAAAATCAAAATTTGATTTGATACTACATATTGCTTTTCCTTTTTCATCAGTTGTAGCAGTTCCAAGGTTAATTAAAGAATCTGTTCCAACAAAAAATGTTATGGTAACATCTTTAATATCAAAAGATTGCTTTGTTTCACTATCTTTATAGCTAAAAACAGCAATTAAAGATCTGGTTTCATCAGAGTTCTTGGTTGTTAAAAGCTTCAAATTTGGCGAGATCTTTTCTGCTTTTGCGGAAACAGAATCAGCACCGTCCTGCGCATGAATAAATATTTCAGGCACAAACAGCAATATCATTAAAGCTATAAAAACGGTCTTGAATATGTTCAAGATATGGTTGGTTTTTTTCTTTTTCATTCTTATCATATTATAAGTTCTAATCGCGCATTAATCCTCTTGTTTCACCAGTATGCTTTTCCATTTCAGAAATGGAAATAATTGGCACAAACTTAGAAGCAAGCATAAACAGCATACAAAAAACCGATATACCAGCCAAAATAAGAGACATTTCAACCCAAGTTACGGAATATGATAGCCACTCCGAACGAACATCCTGTATTGGGAAATATGGAGTTTCTAATGTTGGTACAACAATCAGGTACCTGTTAAACCATAGGGAAACCACTGTAATCAAGCCCGCAATAGTGATGTTGGTTATTGTACGGAATTTTTTAATACCCACTACAATTATTGGAACTAAAACACCCAAATAATTACTGGCAATAAACATATAATAGTATTCGCTAGTAAAAAGTTTATCAATCAATACTTTATCCATTTTAATAGACCCATACCATTTGGTAAGATAATCACTAAAGGTAAAATATCCAAAAAAGGCAGCAAGAATAAGCAACAAAACTCCAACATTAACAAAATGCTTTTCTGTAATATATTCTTCCAATTTATAAACTTTACGAAAAATCCACATTACAACAATGAGCATACCAGTTCCTGAATATACAGCAGCGATAACGAAATATGGTCCGAATATGGTACTGTGCCAACCTGGTTGAAGCGTTACGCCAAAGATCCATGCCAAAACAGAATAAACTATGATTGCAATAGCAATAACCATGGCAGCCATGATATTTTTAGTATGCGAAATAATTTTATATTGCCACGGAGTTTCCTGATAACCGAGGGCTAAATATTTATACAATCTTTTTCTCCATTTTGGTAACTGCAATTCTTTATAATCGCGCAATTTTGCAAAATCCTCAATAAACGACAAGTATAAAAAGATAATACATCCTATTAAGTCCGTTGAAATAGCAATCACGTCCCATGTTATTGGAGATTGAATTCTTGGAAAAAGAATTAAGTAATACAATCTGTCAAGACGTCCAATACAAAACAAAATAAATACAGGTCCTATAAAAAGAGATATGATTGTTATTAATTCCGCCATCCTGATAACAGGTCCTCGCCAACTCGATTTAAACAAGTACAAAATACCAGAAATTAAAGCACCGGCATAACTCATTCCCATAAAAAAGATGAAGTTAACAATATAAACTCCCCAAACCACATTATCACGCATTCCGGTTACTACATGTCCTTTTGTTATTTGTGTATACAAACCAAAGATGCCAAATAGAAAGAAAGCAAGCAATGTAGCGAAAACCAAATACCAGCTTTTTGAGGTCTTTTCTATTTGAGGCGCAAATTCGCGCATTAATTTCGAGCTATCATATTCCATCTTTAGTTTCTTTTAAGTTTTTAATATAAGGAACATTGTCATATTTTTTAATTTGTTGTTCATCAAGGCCATCCAGTCCTCGTTCCAAAGGAAATTGTCTGTCAACAGGAGGGAGGTAATAAACACTTGGTTCAGTACCTAATTCTTCAAATTGCCGGTAACCTGCCCTGTTTTTAATTAATTCACTAAAACGGATTGTTTCATCACCATTCGTAACAGTATCTTCAATAATATCTCCAAAATATATAACTCCCATTGGGCATGCACTGGCGCAGCGAGGAAGTTCACCTTTTCTTAGTTTATCAGGACAAAATACACATTTCCCTACAGTACCTTCTCTTCCTGGCATATTTGTTTCAGGCGAATACTTTTCTTCAGGAACGGTGTAAGTTGTAGGTTCTTTCCAATGAAATTGTCTGGCCGAAAAAGGACAAGCAGTCATACAGAATTTACATCCAATACATCTTTCATTATCAACCAAGACTATTCCATCTGAGCGTTTATAGGTTGCTCCCACAGGGCAAACGCTAACACAAAGTGGATTGTCGCAGTGAAAACATGGACGTGGAAACCAGTATGGTGCAGTTTTTTCAGTATCCTGCATTAAAAAAACCCGCATCCATTCTTGTTCTTTTGGCAATTGATGTCCCTCCTGGCAAGCTTCTATACATTTTCTGGCATTTTTACACTTACCTAAATCAATTACCATAGCGAATTTCCTGTTTGGAAGCCCTTTATGAGAATCTTCCCGACTAACAATTTGGTCTGCAGGAACAAGGTCTGCCTTATTAACCTCAACCAGCTTTCCATCCTGGGTGAGAACCTTTATTTTCTCAGAATTCCCGGCAAATGCCTTATTCGACGTTAGAAGTGATGCACTTGTAGCTGCCAATATTGATGTAACACCAACACCAAGTCCCAGTTTTAAAAAATTCCTTCTACTTCCTTTATTTTCATCTTTTTCTTCCATCATTTCATCTTTTTAATAAAATTCAAATTTCTATCTTTTCAAACCTCTAATTAATTTCAATAAAATCGGGTTATTACAGAAATTTTGAAAAATGAAGTATTCTCATCATTAACAATCTAAACAATATGAGCTTTTATAAATTAAACATTAGGTTAATAATATATTTATAATTAAGCTCTAAAATACTTTTTGAAAAAATAATAATATCAAATATGCTATTCAAACAAATAGTATTAGGCTACTCCCTCAATTTGTTCTCCTAGTTTTTTAATCTTACGCATTTTGATAAAAACTCTTACAAGGTGGTACCATACACCTAATAAGAAAATTGCTAGTGTAATAGCCATCCAGATTGGTGCTTCATTTGTCCATAGTTCACGTTTCTTTGACGTCCTATCATATGAAACGATTGAACCCCATTTTATTTCTTTGCTTTTTTCAACAGTTGCATAAAGCTCGTTGTCTTCAATTTTAGCAATAATTAAAATGTTACCAACTGAATCGCCAGGGATAGACTTAAACTCTGTACTGCCTATTCCTTCATCCTCACTGAGATTTATTTCACCAATTTTAAGATTTGTATAAAGCCTTTTAACATATATGGTCAAATCCTGACCTTTAACAGGCAATATTTCACCATTTTTCCCTATTCTTGTACCTTTTACAGTAATTGTTTTAACAGAATCTATCTCCTCAAGTGATAATTCCAGATTAATGTCAACTACCGAAACTTCGGCTGTAACATCTTTACTATTTTCCAACCCTTTATATTCCACACGATAAAGAACTGCACCACTATCATCCTGTGGTAATTTCAATTCATTGTTTATGTCCAATGATGCAAATCCTTCATTATTAGTTTTTTGAACACCCAATAACAATGATTGTTCATTTCCAGCATAAAATTTCAATTCGGCATTTTCAAGTGGTAAATTAATTTCACCCTTTTTTGCTGTAATTACACAACGTAATGTTTTAACATTGTTGGTGTTTTTAATATAGGAGAGAGATAGTTTTGTGATATAGCCATCATATTCTGCCTCATCTTCCTGTGCATAGGAAAATGCCTGCACAAATAACATGCTTATCAATAAAACTATTATTGTAGATATTCGATTTGATTTCATCATGTCTATTTTAATTTTGATCCGGTTTATTATAACTTTGTATCAACAGGTTCTTCAATATCAATACTTGAAGGCAATACGGTAACAAATTTTGCTGCCAGAGTGAGAAAAAGGCAAAAAGTTGCGAATCCTGCCATTGTTAATGCAATTTCGACCAAAGAAGGCGTGTAATGAATCCATTCAAGTCTTGAATCCTGGATTGGTAAATGCTGTGATTCAAGTGTTGGGATTATAATTAAATAGCATTTAACCCAGAAAGCAGTAACAACGATTATTGCAGAAAGAGTAATGCTTGTAATTGTACGCCATTTAGGTACAGCAAGTATTAACATTGGAGCCAGCATGGCAATAAAATTAGCATAAACAAACCAGGGACCATAACCGGAAAAGTCAAAAAGCCTATTGATTAATTCAGTATTAAAAGTTCCAAAACCATACCATTTTGAAAAATATTCACTAAATGAAAGATATCCATAAAAGAAAGCCAATATTAGCAATGTGTTGGCTAATATATTAAAGTGTTTGAAAGTAATGTATTCTTCAAATCTGAAAAATTTACGGAAAGAAGCCAAAACAATAATTAATGCAGCAATACCACCAAAAGATGCAGCAATTACAAAGTAAGGGCCAAAAATAGTACTATCCCATCCAGCTTGTTTGGTCATTCCAAATAACCATGCAATAACTGAATAAACAATGATACCCATAGGAATTACCATAACGGCCAGTACATTTTGTGACCATGTGATATGTTTTTTTTGTTCGGGAGTATTTTCATAATTTATCGCCATAAAACGATACAATCTCTTTCTGAATTTAGATACTTTTAATTGGTCGTAATCTCTTAGGATTGCAAAATTATGTATCAATCCCAGATAAAGGAAAACAATACAAACTATTAATTCCATTAAAATTGCAATAACGTCCCAGGTAATTGGTGATGCTAACCGGGCATAGATAAACACATTAGCAAGTCTGTCAAGACGGCCTACATCGCATAAAATATATACCGGACCTATAATAAGTGAAAAAATTGCCATTAATTCGGAAATTCGAACGAGTGGTTTTTTCCATGAAGGATTTACCAGATGCAGAACAGAAGAAGTAAGCGCACCGGCCAAACCTACACCCATGAAAAATATAAAATTTACTTTATATAAACTCCATGAAACATAATCACGCATACCAGTAACAATCTGTCCTTCTGATATTTGATATGTAATTGCTGCAAAACCAGAAAATATTATCAAAACGAGGAATGCAATCCAAATCCATCCCATTGTTGTAGTAGATTCCAAAAATGGAGCAAATTTTTTCAGGTTATCTAAATTCTTTTGAGCTATTTTCATTAGAAATTTTTTGATTTAGGTTTAATTTATGATGAACTCCTCAGAGTTCATCACAACTGTATTTCCATTTGAATTTTGTATTTCAGAGTAATCGATAAATAGGCGATCGATTATTCTTTTTTACTTTTCATATATTCGGTATTTTTATACCGTTCTTTTACTTCATCAGTAACACTTTCCAAACCACTTTCAAAAGGGAATTGTCTGTTTACAGGTGGCAAATAATAAACCAGTGGAGCCGTTCCCAAATCAGCCAAATACCTGTATCCGGCACGGTCTCTGATAATATCTGTAAATCGTATAGTTTCATCACCATTTGTTACAGTATCTTCATTCATATCGCCAAAATAAATGACACCCATCGGGCAGGCAGTAACACAATGAGGAAGCTTTCCCTGACGGGATTGATCCGGACAAAAATCACATTTACTAACTGTTCCTTTTTTTGCGGGCACACTAGTTTCAGAAGAATATTTACGATTTGCCAATTCAATTGGTAATTCAACTTCCTTCCAATGGAATATTCTGGCAGAATATGGGCAACCTGCTACACAAAATTTGCAACCTACACATCTTTCATTGTCAATCAATACTATTCCATCGTGACGTTTGTATGTGGCATCAACCGGACAAACTTTTACACAAGCAGGTTGATCGCAATGATAGCATGGTTTTGGGAACCAATATGGAGCCGAATTTTTATCATCCTGCATCAATAAAACTTTCATGAATTCCTGATCAGGTTGTAATCCATGTTTTTCCTGACATTTACTAATGCATTTTCTTACATTTTTGCATTTTGATAAATCAACAACCATAACAAATTTACGTCCTGGAATTCCATCCCTGATTTCTTTTTCACTTAGATTTTGTTCGGCGTCTAAAACAGCAGTTTCATCTACTTCTATAATTTTACCATCCTGAGTTAATAATTTGATCTTTTTACCAGAAATTTCAGGTATTGCATTACCAGCGGCTAAAACTACACCTCCGGCGGTAATGGCTCCTGCTCCAAGCAAAAAACCTGTTCCTAAAAAATTCCTCCGTGATATATTTTTACTTTTTTCGTTTTTTGCCATAGCTTATTTGTTAAAACTATTCTATGTTTTCAATTTTCAACTTAAAATTCAAAGTCCATTTATAAAAATGAATTGTTAAGCTTCGTAAAACTCAAATCATAATTAAGATAGGTATCTCTTTTTGTTTTGGTTTCACGAAGCTAAACTTTGATTATTACCAAGCTTTCTTATCTAAATAAATTGGAATATAATAAGGCTCGATTAAATATAATATTTTCCTAGAACCTAACCGTAATATTAAATCCAAAACACCAGCCTTCAAAAGCCATATCATTTAAATTTCGACTATAATTTTGCTGAGCAATTATGCCACGATATTGAGATGCAAATACTTGAAATGCATGGGTACTTGTTCCCATTTCAAGACCAATTCCAATATTTGGCAAAGGTTCATTTTGTCCTTCCCATGGTTTGTTGACAGAAATCGGATAATGATATTCAATAATTGCAGACATTACATCTGTAATCTTATATCTTCCACCAATCATTAAACCTGCATAATCATTTTTCCATAAACCAATGGTGTCCCCATTTGCATTTTGTCCTGTTTCTTTAATTGCATTATAATGAGAATAACTAGCGGCAAACTGAACACTAAGCGCATCAGTAAATTTTCGTCCTATAATAATCTGGTTAAAAAAAGATAATCTGTTTTTAAACTCATAGTTTATTCCAAAATTTGCCTCTTCTGTTGCGTCAATTACAATATTTCCAAAATAGGTAACTGAAACTGGAATTTTTCCGTTCCTTGTTTGCGAAATAATCCTATATTTACCTTGGAACTCTTGCATTTTACTGTCTTTTTCTGTACCGAATCCAACAGATAGTTTCTCAGTTATACCATAATTGATACCCAAACGAATATTTGATGAAGCATAGATACCATATAAGTTTGATAACTCTTTAATTTTACCAAACCTATGATGAATACTGAATTCCAAAGATTTTGCACTTGGGGTTTCTGTTGTTTGATTGTCAATTAATAATGCAGTATTCCAAGGTGAGCGAACGGGTAAATTGCCTTCATCTTCAGTTACTACATTTTCCTCTGTTACTACAGTTGTATCTTCCTGTGCAAATCCTACATTGGCAATCATAAAAAAACCAATGCTTAGTATAATTAGTTTTATTTTAGCAGTCATTTTCATGTTTTTTATTTTTATATTTTTTATTTTTCGATGATGCTAGAGAAAACAACATCGTATTCAATATTTTTAAAATCCTTCAGAATATTTGTAAAAAAAATTGTTCTAAATTTAGGTCGACATATTTGTTGTTTTTATTAGAATTTATTTTCACAAAGAAACCTAAAGTAAAAAGGAGTTTAATTGTTTAATGCTCCCTGCTGAATCCAAGTTAAAATCTTGGCAGCTTCACTAGTACTGTATGCAGGACCAGTATGGTCGCCACTTGAAGGCCATGTATAAAATCGGCTTGTTTCGGGCGTTGTTAAATTAATCCTATCATGCTTATTGATACTTACATAAGATTTACCTGCAGTTAAATCTAAATAATCATTACCAGCAGTTTCTGCATCATGGCATCCTGTACATCTTGAAAAAATTGGTTGAATGTCTGCACTAAAACTTATAGTGTCTCCTTCTGGAATGTCTGTTGCTTCTGCTGGTGGCAAATCAATTGTTACCCACTGGCAAGAACCCAAAAATGCTAAGATTGCAACGAAAACCAGAATGTTAGTTCTGAAAAAAAAGTTTTTTATTTTCATAAGAGTTTTGTTTTAAAAATTTACACTTTAGCAAAATCCATTCTTAAGTTTTTATTCCTTTTACAACAAAAACCAATGGTCGTTTTGCGATTATTTGCGTTGTAAAAGTATCTTATATCTACATATATAAATAGAAAATCACATTGAGATATTCTAAGCATAGAATGATATATTTTGGATATTAATTGACATTTATTAACAATGCATTTGATTTATCTCGCAATTATTATGATATTTATCAAATAAATATTAATTTATATCCAATACATTTGCATACAACGCTATTGAAATTTTCTGGTAAAAGCAAGATATTTATTAAAATCAACTAATTCTAATTAAATCATTATTAATCTTATATTTAATTAATACATATTACAACTAATATCTACAGTTTTTACGAGCAAAATGCATTTGAAACACATTGTTTAAACCAAGTATTATAAAAGATAAAAAAACCATGTTTAGTGAGAATATTTTTAATGGGAATGAGTGTGCAGATTGCTTAAAAAGGTGCAATATGTTTCATCATCTTTCTCATGATGAGATGAAATATATAAATGAAAGCCGATATGAAGCTAAATTTAAAGCAGGTGAGACAATTTTCAAACAGGGAAGCCCTACTTCTCATATTGTATCCTTTTCAATTGGTCTTGCTAAACTTTATATGGAAGCGAACAACCATAAGGATGTTATTATTTCACTTGTACAACCAACAAGTTTGATAGGTGGCCCAGGATTGTATCTGGACGGGAGACATAAGTTTTCTTTGGCTGCACTAGTGGATTGCAATGTTTGTTTTATCGATATAAAACCTTTTAAAGAGTTAATCCGGAGCAATCCAAATTTTGCAGAATCATTTATTGAAGACATAAGCCTAAATGATTACCAATTAATGAAAAAATTAGTAAACACAACGATTAAGCAATCACATGGTCGAATGGCAGAAATTCTACTTTATCTGGCACAGACAATTTTCAGAAAATATGAGTTCGATATAGTTTTATCAAGACAGGAGTTAGCTGATTTCACTGGAATGTCGAAAGAGGGAGCGATAAGGATTCTTAAAGAATTCAAAAGTGATGGATTGATTGAATGTGAAAACCAAGAATTTAAAATCATTGATATTAAAAGACTTGAGGAAATAAGTTTGAATGGATAAGTTCTGTAAAGACAAAATTAAAAGTTGAAAATAAAAGGAAAAAATTGAAACAAATATACTTGACAAAGAATAACCACTTAAAGGCTATTCTTTATCAAGCGAATATTAAAAAAAAAGCAATACTAAATTTTAAATTTACAGTTAAATTACCTGAATTTCATCTTCTTTCTTTTTCCACGGAGGTAGAAGCCATAATAAGAATGTCAATATCAGAAATGGAACAATAATCCAAACAGCAGCCATTAAATAACCTTCTGCTCCAATAAGTCCAATTTTAAAACTTGTATAGCCATAAAAACTTTTTGAAAACAATTGGCCACCAATAACCACATTCCATCTCATAAAGAAGATACCAATAAGAATAAGTGTTGCAATAATAAAATAAATTATTTTTCTGATTTGCACTTTTGGTTTATAAAACTGCAAGATTGCCAATGTAATTAATGGTATAACAGTTCCAAATAATCCCTGCATAATAAATAAGGTAAAGAATAGTCTTCCAAAAACCAGCATATGCAAAACCTCGAAAGATTCTTCTGCTTCGTATATACGATGAATCTGATCCAAACCTTCAAGCGTAAAATCTATGATTAAAATGTAGAACAAATATTTAGCAATTGTATCGAGACAAGCCATGTCAACAGAAATTTTCCTGATTTTATTTAGTATAATATATATGAACATAACCAACGCAATTCCCGAAACCATTGCTGAAAAAAGAAAAATTACCGGCATTAGAACTGTGGACCACCAAGGGTTTGCTTTTATCGATCCGAAAATAAATCCGACATATCCATGCAATAAAAATGCTGATGGCACACCAATAACCGTAATTATATAACCAATTTTGTTATCAAGAGCCACAGCTTTGGGAGAAATATCAGTTGTCCATAACGAAAGGGCTCTGTATAAGAATCGCTTAAATCCTTTTGTTTCATTCGCCCATATTATCATATCACACCTATAATCGAACCAGATTTCAAGCAATAAAACAACCATCAGATACCATAAGTAAACAAAACCGAAAATTGCCATTGCAGAACTTGAATGTGGTGTAATCATGATTTCGTAAGCTCTAAGCGGTTTTCCCAAATGGCTAATTAGAGGCATCGTAGCAACCAACATAAATGAAAAAGCGGTTAGCAATGCCAGACCATAGGTAGGCTTAAGAATATGTAATTTAAATATGCGTTCAAGGGAGGCAAGGATAAAGGCTCCTGCAACCAATCCGGTAATATAAGGATAAAGTACAATGAGTATACTCCAATTGAGTTCAATTTCATTCGGATAAACATATCCATCAACTTTAGAAAGAACTTCATATAAATTCTGTAAATGTGGTTCCATATTATCTTACCTCAGAGCTTAAAGCGTTATAGAATAATTTTGAGCCTGTATTTAAATGTGGCTTAATCACCATGCAAGTATGATTTTTTAAGAAGTAGTTAATCTTACTTTCCAGATCGTTCAAATCTCCAAAAATTCTTGCTTCGGTTGGACAGATTTCAAAACAAGCTGGTTGTAACCCTTTTTTAAGACGATGAATGCACAATGTACACTTATCAACCGTTCCTGTATCCGGATGAACATATCTACAACCATATGGACACGCCTGAACACAATACCTACATCCAATACAATAATTTGGATCTACCAAAACTATACCTTCCGGGGTTTCAAATGTAGCCCCAACCGGGCAAACTTGTGTACATGGAGATTTAGCACAATGATTGCACATTTTAGGAACAAAGAATGATTTGAATATTTCTTCATCTGGAATCGATTGTTGAAATCCATCGATTCCTCCATTCGGCGATTCTACTTTTATAGTACCGTCATTTTTGATGGTATACTGTTCAACCCAGGATCGGAAATAGAAAGGTTCCTTGGGGACATTGTTTTCCAATTTACAAGCATTGGCACATTTTCCGCATCCAATGCATTTATTTATGTCAATGCCTATTCCATACCATTTTCCTTTGCCTTTTGGGGGTTCAAGAGCAAAAAGTACACTATCAAACGTAGTGATGGCCGAAGCAACAGCGATTCCGCCAACGATAATTGCCCCGTTTTTAAAAAAATCCCTTCTGGATAAATTGGATTTATTATTTTTCATGGTTGGTGAGGATTATGACATTTTATACATTTTTGTTCTTCTTTGGTTTTCTTGTTCAAAAGCTTGTGCTTCATCGCATCAATTTGAACAATCATTGTATTGTCAATGGTATCAAACAGTATTTTTGTTCGTGCTGCATTTTTTTGATGGCACAAAGCACATTCCTTTCTTTCAATAGGTTTGTGGAGCAAAAGTGAATCCGGTAAATGGCCATCTTTGAATTTATCCGCATATTGTGTATGCTTTAAACCGGGGCCATGACATACTTCACATTTGAGTTGTTTGTGATACCCTTCATCTTTTTCAATATGAATAGAATCATGACATTTTGTACAATTTTCTGAGCCTGCATAATGTAATTCCCTGACCTGATTTTCAGAGATTGCATCAGCGCGATAATGCCCAAGCTGTCCAAAAGATTTGGGAATTAAGACTTGCCTCATGATCAGGAATAGAATCAATAATATCGCAAAAAAAGAGATTAAGCGTTTTAAATGTTGTGGCATAGCTTAAGGATTTAAATATTGAAAGGAAAATTACATAACTAAAAATAGATTAACAAATTATAAAGGTTTAAATAAATCTTTTGAAAAGCTGTAATATATCAATTATAAATATCAATATTTAGCACAATATTTGATAAAAAATAATTCACAGACATTATATATCTCATAATGTGGATCTTAAATAAATACTTCAGAAGATATTGTAAAACAACAAGCACATCTACCAAATAAACGCCCTTGTTGCAAGCGGACTAGGTATTGAAGTGAAAAGATTCTCTTATATTCGCTGCAAGCAGCGGGGAATAAAACCCAAGATCACCACAAGCTTCGCTTTCGGGATCAGTTCGACTGAATAATTTCATTGAGGTGTTTACATAAATTCTATTATATTTGATTCAAAAATAATAATTTATGAACAAATTTGAAGGAGAAGAGCTTATAAAGTTTACTCAAAGATTTTCCACAGATAAGGCCTGTTTAGAGTATCTGGCTGATATTAAG
>JANYKN010000095.1 GCA_025361565.1 Bacteroidota bacterium
ATTTGAGCGAATATTCATTTCGTATAAATAGGTCGATTTTCAAAGAAACAATATTTCATAAACTCATTGAAAGAATGGTATCCAATGCGCACATTGGATATAAACAAATAATAATTAGTACATAAGTAAACACCTCAATAATTTCAATACCACTTTGAGTTCTAAATTTATAGTCACACGAAAATTTGATATTTAAAGAGAACCTCCAAAAGCAGAAAAAATATTATACTAAAAAAAAGAGAACCAAAATCAACTTTTTAAATAACTTTTTTCACCTGATTTTTTTCAATAAATTGAAAGTCAATCATCATATAAAGTAATCCAAACTTAACTTTTAAAGGAAATTACAAATTGGATTTTAGATAAAACAGAAAGGCAGTAGCAAATAATAAATTATCTGGTACTGCCTTATTAAATAAATAGTTGAAATTATTCTTTACCTGCTTTATTGATCTGATATAATTTGTAAAAAATGATAATATAATGAATAACAACTGCCAAAATTAAAATAAAGAGTGTAATTGACATCCACAAAGGGGCATCAGGACTCCAAAGCTCCCTGGCGTTCAATGACGATTGAATTGAAGTAGGAACTCCCCATTTTTTAACAACTTCTTTTTCAACAGTACCAAAATTTTCGTCATCTTCAAATTTTGCTATAATCGTCAAATTGCCATCCTTATCACCGGGTATATCTCCAGGAAAATCGAATTGCGCAGTACCCGCAGTCATTTCTTGATCTTTAATCTTCAATAACCCTAAAGATCTCTTTACATAAAGTACAACGGATGATCCTTCAACCGGAATTTTCTCATTGCCTAGAATTGAAGAAGCATTGACTGTAATATATTTCAAAGAGTCTTCAGTCAGCACCATTTCTAATTGAACATCTTTTATTAGCAATTCTGCTTCAACTCCTTCAAAAACATCATTTCCATCATAAACGGCCTTATAAGAATAAGCACCATCTTTATTAGGTGCTATTTTAGAACCTGTAGGAATAGTAAAAGAAGCAACACCTGTATTATTAGATTTTACAGTTCCTAAATTAATAGAACTATCCCCAGAATAATAAAATTTAATTGGTAAATCTTTGATAAAAAAACGCTCTTTATCTTGTTTAACACTCATTTCGCAAACCAAGTTTTTAGAATCATCACTTTTTTTCAAGTAATAAAACTTCATTTTAGTTTCTTTCTTTTCAACAGTATCACCTTGAGCAAAAGCCGGTACTATTAATATCAAAAGAAAGAAAACAATGCCTAAAATCCTGATTTGACTTTGCAGTTTCTTTGTATATATAGTCTTCATTTCTATAAAATTTTAGATTGATTTAGATTTTCGTTATCAATAGCTTCGCTAACTTCAGCAACCGATATAATAGGCATAAACTTAGAAATGATGATAAAAAGAGTAATAAAAAGAGCAAACCCTCCTGCTACCATTGAAAGTTCGACCCATGTGGGACTGTAAGTAATATATTCAGGCCTTGTATCCTGAATTGGTAAAAGCGGAGTTTCAAGAGTTGGGATAATTAATATATATCTTTTTATCCAAAGCGAAACTACAACAAACACCCCAATTATAGTAACATTTCTAATAGTTCTGAGTTTTGGTATAGCAGCAACTATTATTGGAATTATGATACCGAATAATGAAGAACAGAAAAACAAGATTCCATAAAATGTTGGTGTAAAAAATTTAAATATCAATTCCAATTCCCAGGATTCGGAACCATACCAACCAGTTAAATATTCTGTAAATGTTAAATAGCCATAAAATGCACCAAGTATCATTAAAATTATGGAAACATATTTGAAATGTTTTTCCTCGATATATTTCTCAAGTTTATAAATTTTTCTAAAAATAAACATCAGAATTATGAGCAAACCTGTTCCAGAGTATATAGATGCAAAAACGAAATATGGTCCAAAAATAGTGCTGTGCCAACCTGGACGAAGTGTCATCCCAAATATCCATGAAAGAATGGTACTTAGAATAATAGCAATTGGAATAATGATGGTGGAAATGATATTAATTGCTTGTTTAAGGTATTTAATTTGGGCTGGTTTGTTTTTAAAGTTCAAGGAAAGTATTTTATATAATTTCTTCCTGAATTTACCAATTTTCAAGAGGTTAGAATTGTCTCTCAGAAGGGCAAAGTCTCTAATTGATGTAACATAAAGAAAAATAACACTTCCAATTATAAAGGTATTGATTGCCAGAAAATCCCAATAAATTGGAGATTGTATCCTTCCATCAGTTATTAAATGTTGTAACCTGTCTAAACGCCCCATGCAAAGTAAAACATAAACCGGACCGATAAGTATAGAAATCACAGTGATTATTTCAACCATTCTAACTAATGGAATAGCCCATTTTACTCTGAATAATCTGAATACGGCTGAAATAACGGCACCAGAATAACCCAAACCCATAAAAAATATAAAGTTTGAAATAAATATTCCCCACATTACATTATCTCTCATTCCGGTAACAATATGCCCATAAACAACTTGAAAAATAAGTCCCACGCATCCCCAAATAAGGAAGATACTTAAAAAGGACATAAAAAACACTTCTTTACGGCTAAATCTATCTAAAATAGGGATAAATTCCCTTAACATTCCAACTTCAGTTTTTTCTGTTTCCATAGCCGTAATTATTTAGTAATTTGAATGCGTTCATTTTTATATCGATCACTAACTTCTTTGTCAAGCCCCTCTAATCCGCGTTCAACAGGGAATTGTCTATTTACTGGAGGCAGATAATATACACTTGGTCTTGTTCCTAATTCTTCCATGTATCTGTATCCGGCACGCTCTTGCAATAATTGCCTAAACCTAAATGTATCTACACCGTTAGTAACCATATCTTCATTTATATCTCCAAAGAAAATAGTTCCATTTGGGCAAGCAGTAACGCATGAAGGAAGAACTCCCTGTTTTGCCATATCTGGGCAAAAATCACATTTACCAACTGTTCCAACTTGATGTTGAATATTCTCTTCAGGATTGAAACAACCTTTATTCATTTCACTTTGATCATGTTCTTTCCAATTGAAAACCCTTGATGAATAAGGGCAAGCAGCCATACAAAACTTACAGCCAATACATTCATTATTGTCAATGAGTACAATTCCATCCTGACGTTTGAAAGTAGCTCCAACAGGGCAAACATTCACACAAGGAGGACTATCGCAATGGAAACATGGTTTAGGAAACCAATAATATCCTTCTTCTTTGCTGTCTTTCATTAAATATACCCTTAACCACTCGTCTTTAACAGGCAAATCATGTTCTCTTTGACAGCCTTCGACACATTTTCGGGCGTTTTTGCATCTTGCCAAATCAATAACCATTGTAAATTTCTTACCTGCAATACCCTCACGAACTTCCTTTTCGTTAACAGGAGTATCCATTTCCTTCATATTGCATTCGTCAACTTCAACAAGTTTTCCTTCAGGAGTAAGAACTTTAACTTTTTTGCAGTTGAAACTTATCGCTTCGTCTTTTCCACAGGAAGACAGCATGCCTGCACCGGCAATACCTCCACCAACCATGAGACCCAGTTTTAAAAAGTCCCTTCTGGATTTTGGTTTTTTTTCTTCATTCTTCATAGAATTAGTTTTAATATATTAGTAGTCAAGGTTATACAAAATTAAAAACTCATTTTAAATCATCATCTAACGAAGATAAAGTAAAAATATGAGAATTGACAAAAAATTGAATGTTATTAAATTGATTAATGTTGTTATTTTTTTGACAGAATAGCTAAAATAATCTATTAAATGAATATTTTCAATCAATTTAATTGTGCAAATATAATAATTAGATTATTGAGACTGCATCGAGTTCGTATTGGGATCTATAATATAGATTTAGAATAAATAAAAATAGGGATGGGAATAAACATTCTATTAAAATATTTTTTGAATGAACCTGATAAATTATCTGGTAGCTTATCATTCAAATTAATAAGCAATACGCTGATTATAAATATATTATAAGGTGATAACAAATTATTACAAAAAAAATCCTGACTATTAAACAAATAGCCAGGATTAAATTACTAAAAATGGCTATTACGAACCTAAAGTTGCAACCATAATCGCTTTAATGGTATGTAAACGGTTTTCGGCTTCATCAAAAACGATTGAATTTGGCGATTCAAAAACCTCATCAGTTACTTCCATTCCATCTAATCCAAATTTTTGGAAAATATCTTCGCCAACAACAGTTTCCCTGTTATGGAAAGCAGGTAAACAATGCATAAATTTAACATTTGGATTGCCTGTTTTTTTAACAACATCCATGTTTATTTGGTAAGGTTTCAATAATTTAACGCGCTCTGCCCAAACTTCAGCAGGTTCGCCCATTGAAACCCAAACATCGGTATATAAAAAGTCACAGCCTTTTGTTCCTTCTTCAACACTTTCTGTTAAGGTAATTTTTGCACCGGTTTCTTTTGCAATTTCTCTGCATTTAGCAACCAATTCTTCTTCGGGCCATAACGATTTAGGAGCACAAGCCCTAAAATCCATTCCCATTTTTGCAGCACCAACCATTAATGAATTACCCATATTGTTGCGGGCATCGCCAAAATAACAATATGCGATCTTGTTTAACGGTTTGTCTGAATGTTCCATCATAGTTAAGAAATCGGCAAGGATTTGTGTTGGATGAAACTCATTGGTTAAACCATTCCAAACAGGAACACCTGCATATTTACCAAGTTCTTCAACAATTTTCTGGCCGTATCCACGGTATTCGATACCATCATACATTCTGCCTAAAACCCTAGCAGTGTCTTTCATTGATTCTTTTTTGCCAATCTGAGATCCTGAAGGGCCCAAATAAGTTACGTGTGCTCCTTGATCAAGGGCAGCAACTTCAAAAGCGCAACGGGTGCGGGTTGAATCTTTTTCAAAAATCAATGCAATGTTTTTTCCTTTCATCTTTTGCACTTCGGTGCCACTGTATTTTGCTTTTTTTAAATCCATTGACAAATCGAGTAAATACTTGATTTCTTTTGGAGTAAAATCCAACAACTTAAGAAAATTTCTATTTTTTAAATTGAATGCCATAATTTTTATTGTTTATTGTTTATTGACTATTTTTTATTGATTATTGTTTGTCGAATTCTTTGTATTTAATTCGAAACTTCAAACTCTGAACCCAAGACTCCAAACTTCAAATTCCAAACTTCAAACTTATTTGTCATATTCCATTGAAATTTTAGAACCATATTTGCGATCTTCGAGCTTGGTGGCTTCGGTGATTACACTTTTGCTTCCACCATTTTCAACAAACCGGATGGCTGCTTTTATTTTGGGACCCATGCTTCCTTCGGCAAACTGACCTTCGGCCATGTACTTTTTGGCATCGGCAACGCTTAAAAATTCTGCAATTCGTTGGGTTGGTTTGTTATAATCCAAATAAATATAAGGAACATCGGTAAGGATATAAAATTCGTCGGCATGGATAATTGTTGCCAACAATGAAGATGCATTGTCCTTATCAATTACGGCGTCCAAGGTGCGAACATAGTTTTTTTCATCATAATAAACCGGAATACCACCACCACCAACAGCAATTACAATATTTCCCTGTCGTGCAAGGGTTTCAATTGATTTTGCATTGAAAACTTCAATTGGCTCAGGGGAAGGAACAACACGACGGTAACCATCTTTTACTTTAGTATCGCCTTTAAATATCCAACCTTTGGTTTTATTAAGTTCATCTGCTTGCTCTTTTGTATAACTCCTGCCAACTCTTTTAGTAGGGTTTTTGAATGCAGGATCATCCTTACTAACAACCACCTGAGTTACAATAGTTACCACATCTTTTACCATATGGTGATCAACCAATGCATTTCGTAGCATTCGTTCAATCATGTAACCAATGCCACCTTGAGAGTCTGCAACGCATACATCTAAAGGCATTTGTGGAATTTGATAATTTTCGAAACCTGCATCGTTGCGCATGAGAATATTGCCTACCTGAGGGCCGTTTCCATGGCTAATTACAAGGCTATAACCTTCTTTAATCAGATAAATAAGATTTTCAAGGGTATCTTTGGTATTTTGCTCTTGTTCTTCGATAGTTCCATCTTGGGTCCCTCTTAAAAGAGCATTGCCACCTAAGGCGACTACTGCCAATTTATTCATAGCTTATTTTTTATTATGTTATTAATGCGTTTTGGAACGGTAAGTTAAAAGTAATCATTGTTTGTATTTGATTACTATTTTAAACGTACTTGGTTCTCAATTTTTAATTCATTTATGTTCTAAATCGAATGAAAAATAAGCATGCGAAATTAGTATAATTTCATGCTACAAAAAATGAGAAATACCCATTTATCGATAAAATTGTATATGTTCTTTCAAAAAAATGAATAGAATACTACATTGATAAAGACAACAAGTAAGTTTTCAAATTTAGATTGGATATTTAGAAAAAAAAGCTTGCCAAATACCTAAATTTCAACAATTGGATTTGATAAAAACATATATACATTTAAAACTTGGAGATCCCTTTAAAAGAGCCGGCCTTTTTTTTCAGAAAATTTGAATTCGTGGTTTATCAGCCATTTTTTGCGCCACAAGTCGCCGCCATAGCCAACAAGTTTTCCGTTTTTACCAATTACCCGATGGCAAGGGATGAGGATGTTTAACTTATTCAAACCGTTGGCAGAGGCTGCAGCACGGATTTTATTTTTATCGCCCAAGCAGATTGCAAGCTCTTCATAGCTAATAGTTTCACCAAAAGGAATACGTAAAAGTTCATTCCAAACAGTTTGTTGGAATTCGGTTCCATCCTGAGAGAATGGAAGTTCGAAAGATTTACGGGTTCCTTGAAAATACTCATTCAATTGTGTGGTTGCGTTCGCAATAATTTCTGGTATCGAATCACTTGCAGTTAAGGATGGGGATGGCTTTTTTTCCGCATCCTTAAACATAATACTCATTATATGCTCATTTGTAGCAGAAATCTCAATTTCTCCCAAAGGGGAATTATAATATGTTGTATAGATTTCCATAAAATGAAAGGGTAAAGAACAAAGACAAAAGGTAAGACAAACTTCAAATTACAAAACTCAAATAACAAATAGCAAACTTCAAATTACAAACTTGCTACTCAACCACTTCAAGGGTCTCCAACCGCTTGAAGGGTTTCGATTCAAACTCCTAACTTCAAATTACAAAAAAGAAAAGATATATAATTTCTAATAACTAATTTCCAATTGCCAATTATCTCTTCATATCCCCAAAGTACTTCATAAACTGAACTCTTTCTATTGCAGCAGGATTTTGACTAGCGGATTGGCTCATTGAACCTTTAAATTCAGAAATTGATTTATAGTTATTATCTTTCATCCAATCCTCAATTTCATTTAGCATAATTGAAATGTATGATGCACCATTTTTATAAAAGGTTGAAACCGCTTGAACAGCATCTGCTCCAACCAACAACTGTTTGATAACATCTTTCCCATCATGTACACCCGTTGAAGCAGCCAAATCACAGTTAACTCTATTAGCCATTATGGCAATCCACCGTAACGAAATTGAAAGATCGGAAGGTGAACTTAAAACATGGGTCGATATAACTTTACGGTTTTCTATATCAATATCGGGGCTATAGAAACGATTGAACAACACAATACCAGACACTCCAGTATCGGAAAGTCGTTTAATCATTGAAGCCAAATTTGAAAAATAATAACTGATTTTTAGTGAAATAGGTATATTTACCTCCTTTTTCACGTTTTCAATCAATTTGAAATAGATATTTTCGGTTTCTTCTGCAGTCCTTGTTAAATCTGAAGGCATAATAAACGCATTCAATTCAAGTGCATCGGCACCTGCATTCTGAATTTTCTTTGCAAAAAATGTCCATTCTGAGGACGTAGTGCAATTTACACTTGCAATAATAGGAATTTTCATTTCCTTTTTACATGCAGCAATTAATTCAATATATTTTTTGATATTGTTTTCTTTAATCTGATAATCAAAATAATCGTAATATTCCAAGTTGCTATCGTCGAATGAAACATTGTTCATTTCTTTCTCATACTCAAGACGGATTTCTTCTTCAAAAATTGATTTAAGTACTACAGCACCAGCTCCGTTCTTCTCAAGTGCTTTTATGTCCTCTACAGAATTTGTAAGACCGCAACTTCCTACTATCAAAGGATTTCTAAGAGATAATCCCAAATATTTAACAGATAAATCAATCATGAACTAGAAATTAGTAATTAGAACTTTGAAATTGGCTTCGACCCTGCTCAGCCATCAATAAAATAGAAATTGGCTTCGACTCTGCTCAGCCACCTGAAAACTCAAAACTGTAAACCAATCATTACTTTTTCACTTTTTCCGCAATATATTGATGCATACCTGCGGCGGCTTTTCTGCCATCGCCCATGGCAAGGATTACGGTAGCACCTCCACGAACAATATCACCACCTGCAAAAATATCAGGGATAGAAGATTGCATGGTTTCTTTGTCTACGATAATCGTACCCCACTTGCTTACTTTTAGATCGCTCAAACATGCAGGGATTAGTGGATTTGGAGAAACTCCAACACTAACGATTACAGTATCAACATCCAGAAAATATTCAGAACCTTCAATTGGCACAGGGCTTCTGCGACCGCTTGAATCAGGTTCTCCCAATTCCATTTTTTGAACTTTCATGCGGTTAACACGTCCATTTTCATCGGCATAATACTCCAGGGGATTATTCAAATTCAGGAATTCGATTCCTTCCTCCATCGCATGTTTTACTTCCTCAACCCTAGCAGGCATTTCATTGAGTGAGCGCCTGTAAATAATCCTAGAAGTCTCTGCTCCTAGCCTTTTAGCTGTTCGAACTGCGTCCATGGCAGTATTGCCACCACCAATCACGGCCACATTTTTTCCGCTCATTACCGGGGTATCGTACTCAGGATTGGCGGCATTCATTAAATTAACCCTTGTCAGATATTCATTTGATGAAAAAACACCAATGTAATTCTCGCCAGGAATATCCATAAACCTAGGCAGTCCGGCACCACTCGCAACAAAAAACGCTTGAAATCCTTGCGTTCTCAAATCTTCGAAAGAAGCTGTTCTTCCCACAATAAAATTGGTTATGAATTTTACACCCATTTCACGGAGGCTCTCAATTTCAACATCAACCACAGTGTTTGGAAGCCTGAACTCAGGAATTCCATATTTTAATACACCTCCAATTTCGTGAAGGGCTTCAAAAACGGTAACATCATAACCAAATTTGGCCATATCGGCAGCCCAAGCCAAACTCGCAGGGCCAGATCCAATTGCAGCTACCTTTAAGTTGTTTGACTTCTCAACTTCAGGAATTGACATTTTACCACTATTTTGTTCATAATCAGCGGCAAAACGCTCCAGATAACCAATGGCAACTGGTTCTTTCTTCAATTTCAATGTATAATAACATTGTGCTTCACATTGTTTTTCCTGAGGGCAAACACGACCGCAAACCGCGGGCAATGTGTTGGTTTCTTTTAAAACTGATGCAGCTGATAAAAAATCTCCTATTTCGATTTTTTTAATGAATTTTGGAATATTGATTCCTACAGGGCAACCAGTGATACAAGTTGGATCGATACAATCAACACAACGCTGCGCTTCAAGAAGGGCTTGGTCTACAGTTAATCCACTATTTACCTCAACACTATTTTTATTTCGGATATCAGGATCTACTTCATTCATTTTTACCCTCAATTTAAGGGTACGTTCTTTTAATTTAATTTTAGCACGAATCTCAGTTCTCCATTCCTGGTCACGTTCCTGTGTTAAATATGTTGTTAAGTTTTCCATTTCAAAATCTTCAATTAATTTACCTAATTTCTGATATTATCAACCATTATTTGTTTAAAAATGACTGAAACGCTTCAACTTCCTGCTTTTGATAGGCACTTAACCTGAAAAGCATCTCATCAAAATTAACTTTGTGGGCATCGAATTCAGGGCCGTCCACACAAACAAATTTGGTTTCGCCACCAACACTAACCCTGCAAGCACCGCACATTCCGGTTCCATCAACCATAATGGTATTTAGGCTAGCCAAAGTAGGTATATCGTATTTTTTTGTTGTTAATGCAGCAAATTTCATCATCACAGCTGGACCAATGGCAACAGCCAAATCCACCTTTTCTCTTGCAATTACTTCTTCTATCCCTTGCGTTACAAGGCCTTTTTTACCCGAAGAACCATCATCAGTCATTACAATTACCTCATCGGAAAATTGACGCATTTGATCTTCCAAAATGATTAAATCTTTATTTCTGGCGGCCAATACGGTAATCACCCTATTCCCAGCTTTTTTAAAGGCTTCCACAATTGGAAATAAAGGAGCTATTCCCACGCCACCACCAGCAGCTATTACTGTTCCAACTTTTTCAATATGAGTAGCTTTACCAAGGGGACCAACTACATCAAGGATAGTATCGCCAGCGTTTAGCTTACATAATTTTGATGACGAAACACCAACTTCCTGGACTATTATATCGATGGTTCCTTTTTCAATATTTGCACCAGCAATGGTTAAAGGAATACGTTCGCCGAATTTATCAACTCTAACTATCACAAAGTGACCGGCTTTGCGGCTCCGTGCAATTTCTGGTGCCTGAATAACAAGCTTGGCTACTTTCTCCGAAAAAAATATTTTTTCAACGACAACATTCATATTCAATATTTTAATAATTCAGGACACTCAAAATTTGAGGCCAAATATAGCAAAAATGTAGAACCGTTTAATTTATAAATCCAAGGATTTACTATTTATACTAATTCTAAAAAGGAAAATAATAGAAGATGGAAATAAAATAAACCAGGCTAGGCTTATGGTTGGTCTTTGTTTTTAAATTAAGATGTGCGGGGAATTCCCCACACATCTTAATCATTTGTTTTAGGTGCATGAATTTGAATAAACATCCACGCATAAATCTTTAATTAAACATTAAACCTAATGTTTAAAATATCTCCATCTTCCACAATATATTTTTTCCCTTCAATATGCAATTTACCTGCATTTTTACATGCCAATTCTGATTTCAATTCAATATAATCGTTATATTTCATCACTTCGGCACGGATAAAGCCACGTTGCAAATCGCTGTGGATAACACCAGCAGCTTCTGGGGCAGTAGCACCTTGTTTAATTGTCCATGCATGTATTTCTTTTGGCCCAACAGTGAAAAAAGTTTCGAGTTTGAGCATTTTATAGGCAGAACGAATCAATTTGTTTACGCCAGGCTCGGTTAAACCCACATCTTGTAAAAACTCCAATTGTTCTTCTTCATTGCCTAATTCAGCTATTTCAGATTCTAATCTAGCTGCAATTACAATAATTTCAGGATCCTGATCTTTTAGGAATTCTTTTACTTGCTCAACATAAGCATTTCCACTAACAGCAGAAGCATCATCCACGTTACAAACATAAAGAACAGGCTTGGTTGTCAATAAAAACAAATCGCCGATTAAATTTTTTTCTTCTTCGGTAAACTCCATGGCACGGACATTCTGCAATTCTTCAAGATGGGCTTTTATTTTAGCCAAAATCTCAAGTATTCTTTTTGCATCTTTATCACCGGTTTTAGAAAGTTTTTCGTTTTTGGCAATTCTTTTATCAATCGATTCCAAATCGCTGATTTGCAACTCAAAATCAAGGATTCCGATATCACGAACAGGATTTACAGAACCTTCAACATGGGGTAAGTTTTCATCGTCGAAACATCTCAAAACATGGATAACGGCATCGGTATTCCTCAATTCACCAAGGAATTTATTACCAACTCCCTCACCTGTGCTGGCACCTTTGGCCAAACCGGGTAAATCAACAATATCGACAACCACATGTACAAACTTTTCGGTTGGCTGCACTTTTTCAAGTTGTTTGAAGCGCGGATCAGGTACTTTTACCTGCCCAATATTTGATTTTGAACTGCTATAAGTATAATTTGTAATCTCTGCTTTTGTATTCGAAAAGCAATTAAAAATGGTTGATTTTCCTGTATTTGTTAGTCCTACAATGCCGCAACTTAAACCCATGATATTTAATAATTTTAGATTTTAAAGCGCAAAAGTAAGCATTTATGGGACAATAATCAAGTTGTTTGGTTTGTGTTTTTAATACTGGCCGTTGAAAGGCATGAGGAGATGGCTTTTTGAAAGGGATTGGCATTTTTTATTTAATGATTTAATTTACATTCAAAACGATTCAATTCTTTGGTGTCTTTTTTTAGTGGACACTCAATTTGATTTGATAATCCTTTAAGTTATATTGGGGTGGGATTTTTTTTGTTTTTTTTTAGTTTTTAAATGAGCAGCGACAATCAATTATTTTTTCCAGTTTCATAATCTTGTAATGTTTTCCCTGATTTCAATTTCCATTCAGTCAAGCCGTTTGCACTTCTGCCCATAATAATCATGGCCGCAGTTGATGAACTAGTAAATAAATAATCTTTTTTAATAATCATTTTATCTTGATCCTTGACTATAGCTCCTTCAGAAATAAGAATATCTCTCAATTTTTGCATTGTCTTTGGATATGAATTTGTCACCGGGTCAGCTACTTGCGAATTCTCAAATACAACAAATCCTTCCGATGTAGTCTTTCCAATTCCAGAGGCGCCTCTAACAGCTGAAATATAGAATAAATCTTCTTCGCTTACAGAAATTTCCTTCTTGTCTACTTGTCTTATTTGTTCAAAAGCATTGTATCCTAGCGTATTTACAAGAGTCAAAATATTTGAAAGGAATTCTTCCATTTCAGCTTTGTCTGATTCCGAAATACTTGACTGTGTGGGTTTTTGGGTATTTATTAATTCAAATCTATTGGCATTACAGGCTATTTCATGCAATCTGTTTTCCAAATATTTAATGTGTGCTTTATTTAAGTTCTCGTCTTTGCTTATTAAAACAATCGCTTCATTCCAAAAATCCTTTTCTTTAACATGCTGAATCAATCTTTTAAATATATCCTCTGCTTCACCAATATATAATTGTCCTTTTTCAGATAGATCCGCATTTTTGTTTAAAAGCATGTATACTCCAGTTGTTTGTAATTCCGGTCTGTCAGAGCATATTTTAATAGAGTTACGTGGAATCTTATAAGCTTTTCCTGTCCAATTTGATAATTCACAAGTCAGTCTACCATTAGTATCACCGTCAATTAAAAAAAGTTTTATCGTTTTTCCGAATTTCATATTGTTATCGTAGTGTCTATTTTAATGTTGCGTAATTCCTCAAAATTCCCTAGCCACGAATATAATCTATTTCTATAAGTAACAACGAATAAATCCATATATGTCTTCATTATTATATTTGTTTTTAATTAATTAATATCCAACAATTTAAATGGGTATTTTTTATTATCCCAATGGTGGATATTTTTGTTTTCTGAAAGGGCTTAGGCTTGCGCCCTTACAGGGCTGGAATCCAACAATTTAATCAACACAGGGCGTTGCCCTGTGCTAGTGTTTGAAGGCCTTCAGCCTTAAAAAGTTAATATAAATTCTAGGTATGTAATTATCTCGAAACTTTTATTCAACAATCTTTCTAATATACCCATAAATTGCTTCGAATGTTTGCTCTAAAACTTCCGAAATTCCAATTCCCAATTCCTGAAAGTTGTTGATTGAAACAACAATCAGATAAACTTTGGGCGAATTGCCAAGAAGCATGGCTGATTCGACCAAATCTTTTAACCCAATATCGTGGGCACTTAATGATTTGGGGTAATCGGTGGAATATTTTGGTTCGATGAGCCTGACGGTGCCGGGTTCGTTTTGGTCCAAAGTTGCATCAATAATAATGATTTGGTTGTATCGCTGGAATAGTTCCAGTAAATGAAAGCCCCCTGTTCCTCCATCGAGCAATTCGACATGATTTGGTAAGGTTTTGTTTTTTAAATAATCAATGGTATGGATACCAATTCCTTCGTCCTGAAGCAATAAATTTCCAATTCCTAAAATTAGGATTTTATTTTCGTTCATAAATTATGGATTCTAAATGTTATAATCTAAATTTAAGATAATTAGAAAGTTACCTTAAATTAATATTTACTTTCAGGCTTGCAGCTTGACAATTTCCAAATATAATTAAAAACAACATAACAATTCATTATTTGTAGGAGGCTTATTGAATTTATGCGGAATTATACCTAGTAAACTTAATTTCAATAGACTAATCTTCGGTAGTAATAAACTATTTTCTTCTTTTTTCAACCACAAAAAAGAAGCAAAAAGTCACCGCTGCCGATAAATTTGCTAAAACTACGCCGCAAAAGGCTAAAATCTTGAATGTTGCCAGGCAATATTATTGCTATGCATAATATTTGCAATCGGCAACGTCAATCTTTTTTTACGCCTTTTTCTTTGTAGTTTCTTAACGCAATTTCTCGGATGCGGTTCAAGGTCGCTTGATCATTTGAGATCCATCCAACTTTTATTCACGTTTATTTTTTAATTTTCCATATTGCTACTACCTTGTTATTCTCATATAAAAAGCTGCAATCCAAATTTTGAAATGCAGCTTTTACTGTTCACCTAAATTTAAATCAATCTATTTTTCTGTTTCTTTTTCTTCTTCAATAAATTTCCAACCGCCAATCATTGACGATGTAACGCCTCGTTTTTCAGCATAATCGTGATAAAAAACAAGATATACATGGATGATGGCAAAAATGATAAATCCCCACATCAATATGTGATGAATTTGGCGTGTGAGTAAATCACCACCCAAAATAGGACTTATCCATGCGAACAAATGTGGAAACCACGAAGTGCTCATATCTGCATACAATGCAAAACCAGTGAATGATTGAAGCGTAAAGAAAAGGAAAGTGATAAAATAAGTAAAACCTGCCAGTGAATTATGCCCAACCGATTCAATTGGTTTGCCTGTTGCTTGCAAAATATCAATTTTCAAAACTTGAACAATTTCGCGCCATTGTTTCTTTTTCAACGGTATAAAATGATACCACCTTGCATAGTCGTTTCCTACAAATCCCCAAAATGTACGAAACATAAAATTGAAGAAAAACAGGAAAGCAAAAACAAAATGGGTAAACCGAATAATCCCAAACCAATAGCTAGATGAAGCTTCGGCAGCGGTTTGCAGTGCAATAGGTTTACCAATCAGAAAACCTGTCAAACACAAAGCCACAATACAAATTGCATTGTTCCAGTGATAAAACCGAACCGGCAACTGCCATACGTATAATTTTCTAACTTGCGTCATAACAGTTTATTTAGAAGGTTTGAATCTGATGCACGTATGTACCTTTTTCATCATACAAATGCACTGCACAGGCAATACATGGATCGAATGAATGAATGGTACGCAATATTTCAAGTGGATTTTCAGGATCGGCTATTGGGGTTCCAATCAACGATTCTTCGTAAGCGGAACGTTGACCTTTGGCGTCGCGTGGCGAAGCATTCCATGTACTTGGAACAACCATTTGGTAGTTATCAATTTTCTTGTCTTTGATCACTATCCAATGTGCAAGTGCACCACGGGGAGCCTCGGTTAATCCAACGCCTTTTGCTTCGGCGGACCAAGTATCGGGATCCCATTTTTCACTGGTAAAAGTACGGGTATCGCCACCTTTAATGCTTTCTAATAGTTTTCCATAGAATTCTTTTGCCCAGCCTGCTACTAGTTTGGTTTCTATTCCACGAGCTGCAGTTCGTCCAAGTGTAGAAAACAAAGCTTCTACAGGAACGTTTAGTGCGGTTAATACGCCGGTTACAGCATCAATAAAATCTTTACGACCGGAAGCATATCCAACCAAACAACGCGCCAATGGACCAACTTCCATTGCTTTGCCTTGCCAGCGTGGAGTTTTCAGCCAACTGTATTTCTTTTCGACATCTATAAATTCATAAGGTGGTTTTGGACCTGTATAATTCAATTTGGTTTCACCATCCCATGGATGTTTTCCTGCATTATCACCATCGGAATAATCATAATAAGAATGTGAAATATATTCCTGAATCTGATCTGCATTTTTAGCATCTAATTCAACAACTTTGCTTAAATCGCGATTAAGAATAATACCTCTTGGAAATTTGAACGATTTTGGATCGCCAACTCCGTTAACAGGTAAATCGCCATAAGCCATATAATTTGTCAATCCACCGCCAATTGCACCCCAATCTTTATAAAAACCAGCAATAGCAAGCAAATCGGGAATATAAACTTGTTCAATAAACGTTGCTGCATCATCAATTAATTTTCCAACATAGGCTAAACGCTCCGTATTGATGGCGTTAACTTCGGAAAGGTTCAGGGAACAAGGAACTCCTCCAACCAAATAATTTGGATGTGGATTTTTTCCACCAAAGATGGTATGAACTTTAACGATTTCCTTTTGCCATTCCAAAGCTTCGAGATAATGGGCTACTCCAATCAAATTAACTTCAGGTGGCAATTTATATGCTTTATGTCCCCAATATCCGTTGGCAAATATGCCAAGCTGACCGCTATCGACGAAAGCTTTCAATCGGTTTTTCAAATCGGCAAAATATTTTGGAGAACTTTTTGGATAATTTGAAATACTCTGTGCAATTGCAGAAGTTTTATCCGGATCAGCGCTCAACGCAGAAACCACATCAACCCAATCCAATGCATGGAGGTGATAAAAATGCACCACATGATCCTGCATATATTGTGCACAAAACATTAAATTACGGATCAATTCGGCATTTGGTGGAACTACAATTCCCAAAGCATCTTCAACGCTGCGAACGGAAGCAAGCGCATGCACGGTTGTACAAACACCACAAACCCTTTCGGTAAATGCCCAGGCATCGCGTGGATCTCTTCCTTTAAGGATAATTTCAATTCCACGGACCATGGTTCCGGAGCTCCACGCATCGGTAATTTTGCCATCTTTAATTTCGGCCTCTATCCTTAAATGGCCTTCAATTCTGGTAATCGGATCTACTACTATTCTATTTGCCATAATTTTCTCCTTTCTTTATTCTTTAGAAATGTCAACATTACTATCATCCACACGCTTTCCAAAAAGTGCCCTACGCTTACGCACATTTGTGGTAATGGCATGTGCAGCAATACCGGCGACAGTAACAAGTCCGAGTCCAACGCCAATTTCATCGGCTGTAGTTTCAATTCCAAAACCAGGGAATGAAGGTAAATGTTGATAGAATGGTCCGTTGTCCCAGAAATTAGCCTCGCTACACCCAATACACGGATGCCCGGATTGAATTGGGAAACTAACACCATTGTTCCATTTGGTAACACCGCATGCATTGTAGGTTACAGGACCACGGCATCCCATTTTATATAAACAATAGCCTTTTCGGGCATTTTCATCATCGAAAGAGTTAACAAATAATCCTGCATCATAGTTTGGACGACGATAACAAGTATCATGAACCCTGCGGGAATAGAATTCTTTTGGTCTGCCCAATCCATCCAATTGAGGAATGGTATCAAATACTAGAATATGAACAACAACAGCAGCCATAACCTCGGCAATTGGAGGACAACCTTGTACATTAATTACTGGTTTTCCACTAATCACTTTATGAACAGGTTTTGCTCCGGTTGGATTTGGATTGGCAGCTTGAACACAACCTGATGATGCACAATTCCCCCACGCAATTACAGCTTTTGCACCTTCGGCAACTTCTTCTACTATTTGCATGGCCGATTTTCCACCAATACAGCAGTAAGCACCATTGGCATCAGTAGGAATTGAACCTTCAACCAATAAAATATATTCGCCTTTAAATTTCGCCATGGTATCTTGTAAGGACTTTTCGGCCTGATGACCTGCAGCAGCCATTAATGTTTCAGTATAATCCAGGGAAATTTTGTCAAGAACAATATCGGCTACCAAAGGATGGGACGAGCGGATAAATGACTCGCTGCAACAGGTACATTCTTGAAAATGCAACCAAATTACTGCCGGACGTGGTTTGTTTTCAAGGGCTTTAACCACTTTGCCAACCGCAGAATACTCTAAGCCTAAGAAAGCGGCAGTCATGGTGCAGAACTTTAAAAAATCGCGACGACTGTGGCCTTTTGCCTGGAATTCTTCATAAACTGTTTTGGGCTTTTTGTTCATACAACCTCCTTATTTTTATAATGAAACAGATTGAAATATAATGAAATAGCTAGATAGAATTTGAACCTTTTTATTATTGTCTTTTCTAACTTAGATCAACAATCGTATTTATCAACATATCTAATAAATTTCATAATTAAAGATAGGATAGGCAACATCCATGCCTGATATTAACAAACTTTAACATTTGAAAATTCGATGAATATACAACTGGATATCAGCAATATATCTAAAATATAAATTTGGATTAATTTAGTGGAATTCTACTTCAGAACCATTATCTCACGGATTTCCGTATTGTAGTTTACGGTTTTTCGCAACATTGGTTTCCGTTTGGGTCCGAACCGGGTGTTGATTTTTTCATCTTGTCACGGAAAGTGGATAGGCTCAATCCCAAAACTCTTGCAGCTTCAGATTGGTTTCCATCTGTTTTTTGCAAAGCTTCTTTAATCAGTGTATTTTCGAGGCATTGAACAATTTGGGTGTATGACATTCCATTTTTTAGCCAACAATTCAAACAAGCTTTTACCACGGTGTTTAATGAATGAAGATTGCTGATTTCAGGAGGCAGGTTTTCAATGTTTATTTCGCCATTGCAAAAGATAACTGTTCGCTGTATCACATTCCGCAATTCCCTAATATTACCGGGCCAAGGGTAAGAAACCAATGCTCCAGCAGCTTGTTCCGAAATTTTGATTTCTCTTTCGGGAGCATATCTGTGAATAAAATGCTCTGCAAGTAATACAATATCGTCCTTGCGATCACGTAAAGCGGGTATTTCAACAGGAATAACATTGATGCGATAATATAAATCGCGACGGAATTGTCCCTTGTCAACCAAATCTTTTAAGCTGACTTTAGAAGCCGAAATCAAACGTACATCAATAGGGATGGGCACAGTTCCACCAATTCGCATAAATTCCCGCGACTCCAATACCCGTAATAATTTGGCCTGGATATTTAAAGGTACATCATCAATATCGTCCAAAAACAAACTGCCTTTGTTGGCCAATTCAAACAATCCTTTTTTCTGATTTATCGCACCGGTATATGAGCCCTTTTCATGACCAAAAAGCTCGCTTTCCATCAGTTCAATCGGCAAGGCAGATAATCCAATTTTCATAAAAGGCATTAAGCTGCGGTTGCTTGTTTTATGGATATAATCGGCAAATATTTCTTTTCCAACGCCGGTTTCACCTATCAACAGAACAGAACCATCGGAATCGATGATGCGCCCAAGCATGTTTAGAATGCTTCGCATTTGTTCGTTTTGTGTGATTAATGTTACTGATGTTGACATTTTTTATATTTATAAATTAGTGCTTCGACTGCGCTCAGCAACCGAAATTAGAAATTAGAACTTTGAAATTAGAACTTTCCTTTACTTCCACCTAAATAATAGACGATAAACATCAAACTCAAAACTGTAAACTCAAAACCTCTTCAAACTTAGCAAATTCTCGGTAACTGCTCACCGCTCATCATTTCAACAAACCGCTGGCTCCCCAGAATGGTTTTCATCCTTACTTTGTTTTGATAATCACTCGTAACTTTTCCAATAATTGCAGCATTTTTTCCTGCAGAATGTTGCTTCATTGCCTCTAGCACTTTTTCAGCATCATCAGTTGCCACAAATACCAAAATTTTTCCTTCATTGGCAACGTAAAGCGGATCAAATCCAAGCAATTCGCAAGCCGCTTTAACGTCTTCCTTTACTGGAATTTTTTCTTCTTCAATGATAATTCCTGTTTTGGAACTTTGTGCAATTTCGTTCAATGCGCTAGCAACACCACCACGGGTAGGATCGCGCAACACATGGATATTTTTTGAGGCTTTGAAAATTTCCTCTACCAATCCGTTTAAAGCACAAGTATCGCTTTGAATGGTGGTTTCAAATTCCAATCCTGCACGCGACGACATGATGGCAATGCCATGATCTGCAATGGTTCCATTGATGATAATTACATCTCCAACCTGGCAATTGAGTGGTGAAATATTTCTATCATCAGGAATTAAACCAATTCCTGATGTGTTGATAAAAACATGATCACCTTTTCCGCGCTCCACTACTTTGGTATCACCAGTAACTATTTTGATTCCAGCATCATTCGCTGCCTTTTTCATGGATTGGGCAATTCGTTCTAATTCAGAAATGGGAAATCCTTCTTCCAAAATAAAACCTACCGATAAATATTGAGGAATTGCACCACAACAAGCTAAATCATTTACCGTTCCATTGATAGCGAGATCCCCTATATTTCCACCAGGAAAAAAAATGGGTTGGATTACATAGGAATCCGTTGAAAAAGCCAATCTTCCTCCATTTATCGAAAGCATCGCTCCATCGTGGCTTACCAATAACTCATCATTGGCAAATGCGTTATAAAATACTTGTTGTATAAGTTGTTGCGAAAGTTTGCCACCTCCGCCATGTGCCATCATAATTGAATCATAGCGTGAATGTGGCACTGGGCAAGACAAATTATATGTTACTGGTTCTTCGTTCATCTAAAAAATACTATTTGTGGTAGTGAAAATAAGCGGCACATGCGCCTTCGGAAGAAACCATTGGCGCACCCAAAGGATTTTCAGGTGTACAAATATTCAAAAAAGCTTTGCATGCCGTTGGTTTTATATGGCCTTGCAAAACTTCGCCAGCCATACAAAGTGGTGATTCCGACACTTTAGAATTTTGTAGTGAAAATACTTTTTCGGCATCAAAACTTTCAAATGAACGGTTAATTTTAAATCCACTATTGGGAATCAGCCCGATTCCACGCCAATTCTGATCGGAAATTTCAAAAACATCTTCCAAAACTTTTTGTGCATGCAAGTTTCCTTCTTTTGTCACAACCCTGGAATATGCATTTTCAACTGAATAAGTTCCGGATTCGAGCTGAGAAATGAGCATGTAAACTGCCTCCATCAAATCAACAGGCTCAAATCCACCAATCACGATCGGTACTTTATATTTTTCGGCTATGGGAAAATATTGCTTATAACCCATTACCGTACAAACATGCCCGGCGGCTATAAACCCTTGTATCCTTGAATTTTGCGATGACAAAATCGCTTCCATGGCCGGTGGAACCAAAACATGCGCAGCCAATAAAGAAAAGTTAGTCAAATTTCTCCTTTTTGCTTCAACAACGGCCATTGCATTGGCTGGGGCTGTAGTTTCAAAACCCACAGCAAAAAACACCACTTTTTTTAAAGGATTATCAGTCGCTACTTTTATGGCATCCAAAGGTGAAAAAACGATTCGGACATCCGCGCCTTTTGCCTTTGCCTGAAACAAATCCATTGTTGAACCAGGAACGCGCAACATATCGCCATAAGAAGTTAAAATAACATCTTTTATTAGTGAAATGGAAATGGCTTTATCAATTAACTCAATGGGAGTTACGCAAACCGGGCATCCCGGGCCATGAATAAAATCAATTTCGGAAGGTAGATATTCCAGTAAATTGTATTTCATGATGGAATGTGTTTGCCCACCACAAACTTCCATAATTGCCCATGGTTTGGTAGTTGCTTTATGTATTTTAGTCGAAATCTTTTCAACTAATTCTTTATCCCTGTATTCATCAATATATTTCATTTTGATGGATTGAATTGGTTAAGGAATTTCGCCCATTTCGCGCAGCAAATGCAATGTTTGCTCAGCATCTTGCTCATCGATCGTATTCAAGGCAAAACCTACATGGACAATTACATATTCACCGACTTTCGATTCAGGCAACCAATTTAAACAGGCATCTTTGATAATACCTGCAAAATTAACTTTTGCCATGCGTAATTCGGGATTTGAATCATCAATTGAAATAATTTTTCCGGGAATGGCTCTACACATAGTTGATCAGGATTAGGTCTGGTTGATTTAAATGCCAAGATACTAATTTTTTCTTTTAGATGATCGGAATTAAAGATATTTTGGTGCAAATTTCTGATATCCTGAAAACTTTTATATTTTAGCCTATTATCACTTTTAAATCAACTGAAATTTTGAAAGAAGCTGTTGAGATTCATATCAAAGGTTTGGTGCAAGGGGTTGGATTTCGGCCTTTTGTGTATCGATTTGCTAAAAAATATGAAATTACAGGCTGGGTAGAAAACAGCAACAATGGTGTAAAAATTTGTGCAGAAGGTAAAAGAACAAACTTGATTTTATTTTCAGAAGCACTTCATAATCAATCCCCTGAAGCTTCAAAAATCGAATCCTTTCATTCCAATCAGGTTTCTATTCAGAATTTTACAGATTTCAACATAAAAAAAAGCGAGAATACTTCCAACGAAATTACGGGTATTTGCCCGGATATTGCAGTTTGTGAAGATTGCCTTGAAGACATCAAAACTCAGGAAAACCGCATTTCATACCCTTTTACCAATTGCACCAATTGTGGCCCACGGTTTACCATTATTATGGATTTGCCTTACGACAGGTCAAGCACAAGCATGAAGGTTTTTGAAATGTGCGAATTTTGCAGCAATGAATACAACAATGTTCTCAACCGACGATTTCATGCACAACCAGTGGCTTGTAACCATTGCGGACCAACTTTCCAATTCATTTCTAAAGGTAAAACTCATCTAAATTTTGATGAAATACTGAAGCAAATTTGCAATGAAATTGAATCGGGGAAAATCTTAGCAATTAAAGGCCTTGGCGGATTTCATTTGATGTGCAATGCTTTGAACGAATCTTCAGTCAAAAGACTCCGTGAAATTAAAAAGCGTGATGGGAAACCGTTTGCCGTTATGTTTCGTGATTTGGAAGTGCTTGAAAAATATGCAGAAGTGAATGAAAGTGAGCAAAAAACTTTGCTTTCGTGGCAACGTCCAATTGTATTGCTGAATAAAAAAGGGTTGAATGTTTCTTCGGAATATAAAATAGCTTCTGGTGTTTGTAATGAAATCAACACAATTGGCGCTTTTCTTCCATATTTGCCTTTTCACCATTTGCTTTTTTCCCAACTAAAACTTGATTCGGTGGTTCTAACCAGTGGTAATATTACAGATGAACCCATTGTTATTTCAAATGATGAGGCTTTAGAAAAATTCGAAGGTTTGGTGGACGGTATTTTGATTTATAATCGTGATATTTATAACAGAACAGATGATTCTGTGGTTTCGGTTGTTAACAACGAACCTAGATTAATTCGTCGTTCCCGCGGATATGTTCCTTCTCCTGTAAATTTGAAATTCGATGTGGATGGAATCTTGGCAACAGGTGCGGAATTGGCCAATTGTTTTGCAGTTGGAAAAGAATCAAAAGCTTTTCTCAGCCAGCATATTGGAGATTTAAAAAATATGGAAACTTTTGAATTTTATCAGGAAACTTTTTATAAATATTTGAAATTATTTAGGATAGAACCTGTTTGTATCGTTTCAGATTTGCATCCCGACTACTTTTCATCGCAATTTGCAGAACAATACAGCATTGTAAACGGAATTCCGCATATCAAAATCCAACATCATCATGCACACATTGCCTCATGCATGGCCGAAAACGGGCTTGATGAAAAAGTAATTGGCGTTGCCTTTGATGGAACAGGTCTTGGTACTGATGGAAATATTTGGGGAAGTGAATTTATGGTCTGTGATTATCAATCGTTTAAACGATATACGCATTTTGAATATTTGCCATTGCCTGGTGGCGACAAATCGAATGAACAGCCTTGGAGGATTGCAGTTTCGATGCTTTATCAATATTTTGGAAAGGATTTTATAAACATGGAGATTCCTTTTCTTGATAAACTAAAAGGCGAAAATATTTCATTGATAATGCAAATGATTGACAAAAAATTGAACTGTCCACTTTCATCAGGTACAGGCAGATTGTTTGATGGAATGGCTTCAATATTAAATATTTGTGCACATTCCACTTATCATGCCGAAGCCCCGATGCGATTGGAATCCGCAATTGCCAATAATTGCAAAGCGTTTTATCCTTATTTATTGGATGTAACAATCTCGTTCAAGCCCATGATTGTTGAAGTGTTGGAAGATTTAAAAAACAAATTGGAAGTAGGAAAACTATCGGCCAAGTTTCATAATACAATCATAAATTGTATATTTGAAACTGTTGTTAAAATATCAGAGGAATCAGGAATCAAGAAAGCAGTTTTATCAGGAGGTGTTTTTCAGAACAAATATATACTTGAAAATCTGGAAAATAAATTCCGAAAATATCAGAAAATTGAATTATTTACGCATAAATCTATTCCTGCCGGAGATGGAGGAATAGCACTGGGACAATTGGCAATAGCTGCAAATCAATTCAGACATCATGCATGAGTTATCAATAGCAATGAGTATTTTGGATATCGTTAAAGATTATGCCGAAAAAGAAAACGCAACGGAAGTGACAGAAATTGAAATTGAGCTAGGCTCTTTGTCAGGCGTTGTTTCCGAATCGCTGGTTTTTGCGTTGGAAATGGCTTGTAAAAACACCATTTCCGAAAAGGCGGAAATCAAAATTATTGAAATAAAAGCAGAAGCCAAATGCAAACATTGTAATCAAATATTTGAATTGGAAAACTATTTTGCTCCTTGTCCAGAATGTAAAAACTCTGGCTATGAGGTTTTAAGGGGCAAAGAGTTACAGGTAAAATCATTAAAAATTGAACAGTAAATTTGAGTTTGGAGTTTGAAGTTTTTAGTTTGGAATTTCTGATTTCTATTTTCTAATTTCTATTAAGTACTAAATCAAATAAAAGGAGGATAATTATGTGTACAACATGTGGTTGCGACGATAAGGACAACAAAACAACTTTTCATCTTCATTTGGATCATGAACATGAACATCATGACCACGATCATGAGCACACACATGATCACTTTCATCCTCACCATCATGGACATGATCACAATCATCATCAATCAAAAACAATAACTGTTGAAAAAGATATTCTATCGAAAAACCAATTGCTTGCGGAACGCAACCGCGGTTATTTTGAAGCCAAAAATATACTGGCATTAAACATTATCAGTTCGCCTGGATCAGGAAAAACCACGCTTCTTGAAAAAACGATAAAAGCCTTGAACCATGCATCTGTTTTTGTTATAGAAGGCGATCAGCAAACAAGTAACGATGCCGACAGGATTGAAAAGGCTGGAGCACCTGCAATTCAAATAAATACGGGCAACGGTTGTCATTTGGATGCCCAAATGATAAGTACCGCTTATAAAAAGTTGGAAGTGGCTGAAAATTCGACGCTGTTCATCGAAAATATTGGAAACCTGGTTTGCCCTTCCCTATTTGATTTGGGCGAACAATTCCGTATTGTGATGATGAGCGTTACCGAAGGCGACGACAAGCCAGCCAAATACCCAACTGCTTTTTTGTATGCACAGGTTTGCATCATCAACAAGATAGATTTATTGCCTTATGTAGATTTTTCGATGGAAAAGGCCAAAGAATATGCAAGGGTCGTAAATCCCAAAATTCGTTTTTTCGAAATCTCAGCAAAAACCTTGGAAGGATTCGACAAATGGATCAGTTGGTTGAAAAAACCAGAATGAAATTACAAACTCAAAAACACCATACCCAAACCTGACAGAAATATGGTTCCACCTGCCAATGCATGGCTATAGGGTTCAATTTTTTTTAGGTTTAATTTGTTAAGGCCAAAAATGGTCAGAAAAACGATGCTTGTCATGGTGCCAATGGTTACAACTCCAAATGCACTGGTTACCAAAAAAAGTGATGAATAATTTACACTTGCTGCCGGATACATCAGGATTGGGATTAAAGGTTCACAAGGCCCAAGCACAAAAATGGTAAATAAAATCCATGGAGTAAGATTGGCTGTTTTTGCTTCTTCATGAATATGTGTATGTCCATGAAAATGCATGTGTTGATGTGAATGCGTATGACCTTCGGGGTGATAATGCAAATGAGTATGTGGTTTTTTACGATAAGCCTTCTTTAATCCCCAAATCATATAACCAAGCCCGAATGCTATAAATAACCAGGCAGCCAAATTACCGCGCACGGATTCAAAAATTTGGAGTTTATTCACCGCAATTCCCAACATAATACCTACCAAACCAATAAGAACCGAACTTGCAACATGACCAAATCCAGAAAGCACGGTAACCCAAAAGGTTTTTTTGTTCGACCATTTACCAGCTTTATTCATCATAATAAATGGTAGATAATGATCTGGGCCAAGGATTGTATGAATAAAACCAATACTGGTAGCCGTAACAATCAAAATTACAAGTTCATTATTCATAAGATTAAGCATTTGAATCAGAACAAGAAAGAATACTAAAAATTGAGATTTAAAGATATATATTTATATCACAAAGTGAATATGTTGAAATCTATTTAGATTGATTATAAACAGATTATAATATCAATGGCTTATTAATGTTGAATCCGATAGATTTCGCAAAAAATAACTATATATATAGGCAATCCTTGAGGTTAAGGTTCATCAACAAAGTATAAACAATTGAAATTCAATAATATTTTCTTTTCAATTCTTGACATAGTCCATTATCTAATATGAAAATCTTATTCTAATTTTATTCAATATTTTTTTTCACCAACTCGGACGTGACCAATGAAATTACTTATTCAATTTATGTTTATTTCGATAATATTTATTAATCCAGCTAAATCTCAATGTCATTTGCAAAACACAACTTTCCAAGAAGGAGAAAAATTGAAATATACAGTTTACTACAATTTTAAATTTATTTGGCTCGAAATAGCTGATATTGAGTTATCAACAAGCAAAATAGATTATTCCAATCAAAATGCCATCAAACTTTATAGCACATGGAAAACAAGATTAAAATACAATTGGATAATGAATGTGGATGATAAATATGAAGCCATAATTGATAAAGACAGTATTATTCCATATACCTACAACCAAAAAATAAAGGAAGATAAATATGTAAGTAATTTAAAATATATTTACTCTGAAAATGGATATTTACTTCATATTTGGATCGAAAATTTAAAATCAATCGAAAACCCTCAAATTATTGCAATTAACAATTGCATTTTTGATTTATTGACCTCAATTTATTATATCCGTAACATCAATTATTCCGATTATTACCCGAATCAAAAAATTCCGTATAGTGCAGTATTAGGTGATAAAATTAAAAAATTGGAAATTAAATATATTGGAAAGGAGACTATTCAAACTCACAACGATAAATCATTTAATTGCCTTAAAATAAAACCGGCAATTGCTGAAACAGAAATGTTTAAAGGTGGAAATGACAAACTTACTGTTTGGTTCAGTAACGATAAAAATCAACTACCAATAATGGCTGAAGCGGAATTGTTTATAGGTTCAGTTAAGGTAATTCTTAATACTTACGAGGGATTACGATATCCAATTAACCATTAATTTAAAAAAAACAACTTGAAATCATTTTTTAACTATTCCGAATGTTTTTTTCGATTTCAAGTTTCAAAAACTTATAAGGAAAAATTAAAAGCCCAAAACATTCGCCATCTCCTTTTCCAAGATGTTTGTGGTGCATCCCGTGCGCACGCCTAAGCGCACGAATGTATGTATTTCGCCACTTTTTAAACCAATTTAAGCGTTGATGGAAAACTACTTCGTGGAAAACAAAATAAGCAAAACCATAAACGGTTATTCCTATGGCAATGGAAAAAAGAATTGGATCTTGAAATATACTTCCCAAAATATACATTACCATGGAGGGAAAGGCAAATATCACAAAAAACCAATCGTTCTTTTCAAAAAACGAATCCGATTTTTTATAGGTTGGTAAATGGTGATCTGCATGCAAATACCACAAAAAACCGTGCATCAGATATTTATGGGCCAACCAAGCCACGCCTTCCATGATGATAAAGGTTACGAAAATTATTGTAAAAATGATATACCAAATCATCTCAATTAACTAAATATTTCAATCATTTTATTAAAACGGAAAGTAAAGATATTTAATAGTTCTTTTTTGATAAAAATCGAATTTGCCAAACGCCCAAAAATACCAAATGGAATTTTATAACTTACTTTATCCGTCATTAAAACCCCTAATTCATTCACTTCGAAAAAATGTTCATGGTGCCACATTTTATAAGGGCCAAACCGTTGTTCGTCAACAAAGTATTTATGCTCTTTGACATGAGTAATCTCCGTAACCCAATTTGTTTTTATACCCGATAAAATCCCAATTCTATAACTAATGATTTGTCCTTCGTACATGCTATCTATTTGGCCAGAGGTAACCATAAAACTCATATTGCCTAGTGTCATTTTTGCCAAATTATCTGGAGCGGAAAAAAATTCCCATGCCTTATCCATATTGATAGGCAATTGCTGTTGCGATGTTAAAGTATAAATTCCTGAATGTCTTTTAATAGTTATCATAAAATGTATTTGTTGTTTTAACAATTCAAAGTTAAACTTTGTTCGATTTAATATTCGATGCATTTCAAATAACCAAGAACTATCGCTGTAAAGCAGATATTCTAATTACTTAGGGCTAAATCTAGAATGATTATAAATTACCAACAGATTATCCCATTTGACGATTGACAGCTATATTTTTAATTATTTTTGCATCAAAATCAAATTTACACTAAAATTAATCATTATGTTTACACATGAAGTTGAAGGCATGATGTGCGTCGCTAAAGGTGCAAATCATGGCTCTGCCCCTATTCCACAGGAAGGAAAATGGGTAAAATCAAGAGAGATTAAAGACATTTCAGGCCTAACCCATGGCGTGGGATGGTGCGCTCCACAACAAGGTGCGTGCAAACTTACATTAAATGTGAAAGAAGGTATTATCAAAGAAGCTTTGGTAGAAACCATTGGTTGTACAGGAATGACCCACTCTGCTGCCATGGCTGCCGAAATCCTACCTGAAAAAACCATTCTTGAAGCATTGAATACCGACTTGGTTTGCGATGCAATCAATACCGCCATGCGCGAACTGTTTCTTCAAATTGTTTACGGTCGCACGCAAACTGCTTTTTCCGAAGGCGGACTGCCTATTGGTGCAGGTCTTGAAGATTTAGGGAAAGGATTAAGAGGAGTAACCGGAACTATGTATGGCACATCGGCAAAAGGACCAAGATATTTAGAAATAGCCGAAGGTTATGTTACCAAATTGGGATTGAACGAAGACAGCGAAATTATTGGCTATGAATTTATCAGCCTGGGAAGAATGATGGATATGATTAAAACCGGCATGGACGCAAACGAAGCGATTAAAAAAGCTTCGGGCAAATATGGCCGCATGGAAGACGCAGTTAAAATTATTGACCCACGTAAAGAATAGGAGGAATAAATCATGTCATTATTTGAGAGTTACGACAGACGAATAAAACAGATAAACAAAGTATTGGGCAATTATGGTATTTTGTCCATTGAAGAAGCAAAGAAAATTTGCGATGCCAAAAATGTTGATGTTTACCAAATTGTTAAAGACATTCAGCCCATTGCTTTTGAAAACGCGATGTGGGCTTATATTACAGGAGCAGCCATTTCCATCAAAACAGGTCAGACCAATGCCGCTGAAATTGCATCCACTTTGGGCATTGGACTTCAAGCATTTTGCATACCAGGTTCAGTTGCAGATGACCGAAAAGTAGGTATTGGACACGGAAACCTAGCCGCCATGCTATTAAGGGAAGAAACAAAATGTTTTGCTTTCCTCGCCGGGCATGAGTCATTTGCCGCTGCCGAAGGTGCCATTGGTATTGCCAAGTCTGCAAACAGAGTAAGGACTGAACCACTCAGGGTTATTTTAAATGGTTTGGGAAAAGATGCTGCTATGATTATTGCCCGTATCAATGGATTTACTTATGTGCAGACAGAATTTGACTATTACACAAGTGAGTTAAAAGTAGTTAGGCGCATTGCTTATTCTAAAGGCGACAAAGCAAAAGTAAATTGCTATGGTGCAGATGATGTTCGCGAAGGAGTTGCAATCATGCACAGCGAGGGAGTTGATGTATCCATTACAGGAAATTCTACCAACCCAACCCGTTTTCAGCATCCGGTTGCAGGAACCTATAAAAAAGAATGCATCGAACAAGGCAAAAAGTACTTTTCGGTTGCTTCTGGAGGTGGAACAGGAAGAACATTGCATCCTGACAATATGGGTGCAGGCCCTGCCTCTTATGGAATGACAGATACAATGGGACGCATGCATTCCGATGCACAATTTGCCGGTTCATCATCGGTACCTGCCCATGTTGAAATGATGGGTTTGATTGGAATGGGAAACAATCCAATGGTTGGAGCTTCAGTAGCAGTCGCGGTTGCTTTATCGCAGGCTTAAATTATATTTTTCTTATAAAGGTGAAACCTTTTTTAAAGGTTTCACCTTTATTTATGTACTTTTAAACCATGACAAAAACAGAAATATACATTGTCCGCCATGGACAAACGGAATGGAATATTGAAAAAAGATACCAGGGAAGCGGAGATTCTCCTTTGACAGAAAGAGGTATCAATCAAGCAAAAGCATTGAACGAATATCTTAAAGATATTAAATTTGATTGCATTTATTCAAGCCCATCCAACAGGGCAAAGCATACTGCACAATTAGTGACAGGAAAACCACTATCTGAAATCATTACAATCGACGATTTTCGGGAAATTGGACTGGGTAAATGGGAAGGAAAATTATATAGTGAGATGGAAAATGAAAGCTCAGAATTGTACAACGGGTTCTGGAATGCCCCACATTTATATAAGCCTAAAGATTCTGAATCCTTTACCGATTTAACAAACCGAACTTTCCCTGCCTTTTTATCCATAGTTAAACAAAACACAGGGAAAAGGATATTGATAGTGAGCCATGCAGCGGCATCCATGAGTATTTTAAACAAAATCGAAAACCGTCCGCTCGAGAAATTCTGGGAAAAAATGTTACATCAAACTAGTGTAAGCCTTGTAGAAATGATTGACGAAAAATTCAATGTTTTGAAGTATGGTGATACTACTCACTTAAAGAATTTTGAACAAAATGGATTCTGATTACTAATGCTTTTACCAATAAACATTAATAGATAAGCAAAATTGATTCAATCATTTTTTGTATATTTGTATACAAATGAAATTCAAATGGCAGACAAATTCAAAATAAAGGATAATGATAAATCTTACTTTATTACATTGGCAACTGTTGGTTGGGTAAATGTTTTCACCAAAAAAGAACAGAAATTGCTGATGATTGATTCGTTAAACGATTTCAAAAAAAACAAAGGCATTGAAATTTATGCATATTGCTTGATGTCCAATCATTTGCATATGATTTGTCGGGCAAAAGAAGGCTTTGATTTATCCACTATAATCAAAGATTTAAAAAAGCGAACCTCAAAATCTATTATTAAAGAAATTAAGGAAGGCAAAGAAAAACGAAAAAGTTGGTTGCTTGAAATATTCAGCAAAGCTTTTGATCATTTGTCACCCATTCAAAAATACAAGGTTTGGCAAGGAAGCAACCATGCCATACTTCTTTACAGTGATGAATTTTTATTCGAAAAATTGAATATTATCCACAATGATCCTGTTGATGAAATGGTTGTGGACAAATCTACTGATTATATTTTCAGTTCTGCAAGAAATTATGCAGATATGAAAGGGGTGCTGGATGTGACAGTTTTGAAGCATTTGCCGTAAAGTTAATCTGCAATTGATACTAAAGCTGAAATTTTTCAATAAGATTCCATTTTAATAAAAGTTTAACAAAACTTAACTTTCGTTATGATCGCTTAACGATGTTTAGATATACTTTTGTCTCAGAGATAAACACAAAAGATTTTTTTTTCATAACAGGTTAGGTTTAGGTTTGAAACTGCTCAAGAAATTGGGCAGTTTTTTTTTTGCATCTACTAAAACGAAGTTTAGATCAAAAAAAGCCGGTATTACCCGGCTCTTCAAATATCAAAAATCTATTGAGTTACTTTTTATATCCATAAATGGCAAGTTCGCCCAATTCTGCTTCAATACGCAACAATTGATTGTATTTAGCCATACGATCAGAACGGCTCATAGAACCTGTTTTAATTTGGCCTGAATTGGTTGCAACTGCAATATCGGCAATGGTTGCATCTTCTGTTTCGCCGGAACGATGCGATGTAACTGAAGTGTAACCAGCACGGTGAGCCATTTCAATGGCATTTAAGGTTTCGGTTAAAGTTCCAATTTGGTTTACTTTAATCAAAATTGAATTTGCACAGCCTTCCTTAATACCACGGGCAAGATAATCAACATTCGTTACGAATAAATCATCACCAACAATCTGGCATTTTTTACCGATTTTATCAGTTAACAATTTCCAACCAGCCCAATCGTTCTGATCCATTCCATCTTCGATTGAATCAATTGGGTATTTCGAAATCAATTCAGCCATATAATCCGCTTGTTGGACACTGGTTCGTTTTGCTCCTTTTTCACCTTCGAATTTAGTATAATCGTAAATACCGTTTACAAAAAATTCAGAAGCAGCACAATCAAGTCCAATGGTTAAATCTACACCTGGCTTATAACCTGCATTGGTTATTGCCTTCAAAATAGATTCCAAAGCATCTTCAGTTCCGTTTAATGCAGGTGCAAAACCACCTTCATCGCCAACCGCAGTGCTTAATCCACGATCGTGCAATACTTTTTTAAGGCTATGGAAAACTTCTGCTCCCATCCTTAATGCTTCACGAAAACTTGGAGCACCAACTGGACGAATCATAAATTCCTGAAATGCAATAGGCGCATCGGAATGTGAACCACCATTGATAATATTCATCATTGGAACAGGCAGGGTAACTGCGTTAACACCACCAATATAGCGATAAAGTGGCAAACCAACATATTCGGCAGCTGCTTTTGCTACGGCAAGCGAAACCCCAAGAATGGCATTGGCACCCAAATTGCTTTTGGTTTTTGTTCCATCCAATTTCAACATTAAATGGTCAATACCAACCTGATCGGTAACTGGCATGCCAATTAACTCAGGTGCAATTTTTTCGTTAACATTGGCTACCGCTTTTAAAACGCCTTTACCAAGGTATCTTTTTTTATCACCATCACGAAGCTCCAATGCTTCATTTTCACCTGTTGAAGCACCTGAAGGAACTGCTGCATGAGCAACTATACCACAATCAAGTGTTACTTCAACTTCTATAGTAGGATTTCCTCTTGAGTCAAGAATCTCTAAAGCTTTAACTGCAATAATTTCCATTTTAATTCTCCTTTTAGTTAAATTGTTTAATTATTTATTTGACATATAACGAATTACTTCAATATTCTGAACCGAAATCAAACCTGCCGATTTTGATTTATCAAACATTTTTTTTACGATTTCAACAAATAGCTCAATTTTTTCTTCAGTGTCGATTATCTCAATTTTTACAGGTAAATCAGACGATAATTCAAATAATTTTGCTGAATGTATCTGGCTGTTAGCTCCAAATGACATAATTCCCCGCAAAACTGTTGCTCCTGCTAAATTTGATTTTTTTGCTGCATACACTATTGCTTCATAAAGTGGTCGGTGATTATATTTTTCAAGATCACCAGTGTAGATGCATAAAATTTTGGTTTCTCCAATCATTTTGTTCTAATGACAAAAGTGCAAAGACAAAAGTTTAAAAATAAAAACAAAAGTACGAAGATAAAAGAATATAAAATATGCTTTTTTTGATTTTAAAATGAGAAGTGGTTAAAATATTCTCTTTTTAATAACGTTGATATATTATTATTCTGTGGAAATAGATTTCACATTTATGTCACAAAAACAATCAACTTATTCATGATTGTTCATATATTTTGGCTCTATTGTAAGGAGCAAATTTCTAAACTAATTTTTTTTCCCATAGAAAAATCTTAATTTTGCCTATATTTTTAGTTATGATAAAAGGTATTGGATTTGGTATTGGATTTATTTTTGGATTGATAATTGCCATTGGGGCTTTAATACTGCTTTTTTTTCTTACCATATCGATTATAAAACTTTTTATGCGTCGTAACTTCTCTGTGGGATTATTTAGAGATTACCAAAAAGAGCTTCTGAAAAAAGAAAACTTTGAAGAATTATCGGAAGTAATCATAATTATTGAAAAATTGAAAAAAAATAAAAAACCAGGAGAAGTCCTTAAAAATTATAAGATTAAGATTGAAAGCTATTTCTATTGGAAACCTGACAGTGAAGGAGGAGAACGCTTAACTTATAAATTTGACAAATATATTATCAGAAACAAAAACTAAGCTTTTCAAGAAAAGATTTATCTGTAAAATCAGACATGGATTTCATTTCCTAAATCATTCCATGACTAACAATCATTATCCTTAGAAAAATTTAATTGCTAAATTGCCCAAATAAACCGCTATCAATCCCAAAAATAAACTTGCACCAATATAAATTGCACTAAACAAATATTGTTGAAAACCAACCATATTGAAATTTTCGTAAGCAAATGATGAAAAAGTAGTAAATCCACCACAAATTCCAACTGCAAGAAACATTCTCAATTCGGGAGATAAAATCCCACCTTTTTCGGATAACGCATAAATGATTCCAATCAAAAAGCTACCTATAATATTAACTGTTAGCGTACCAATAGGAAAAGTAGTTTCAAAAATACGCTGCATCCATTGCGACAAAACATATCTGGCAATGCTGCCAATAAATCCTCCAGAGCCAATTATTAACAATATTCTCATGCCTTCTCCTGCCAATTTTCATTAAGATTTTCAATTTGTAAATATATTTTATTTTTTCGGACCAAGGGATTATAAAACTGGAATTTAATCTATTCAAATTGAACTATAAGGATATCATATTCTTGAGCATTTTACCAAAAATCAAATAATGAAATGGCAAAACAGAGTACCAATACCAACGACCTTTGATCCCTTTTGGCCGGAATGTGGCTGTAAGCTGCAATTTATTAGGGCTTCCAGTAATTATTTTTATTTCGAGCCAGGCTTCACCGGGCAAACTCATTTCTGAATACAACAATAACCTGAATTTCTCTTTATCAGCAACCAAAACCCTCCAAAAATCAAGGGCATCTCCCATATGCAGGTCTCCGGAATCTCTTCTGCCACGGTTAAGGCCAACACCACCTCCCAGTTTAGATAAAAACCCTCTAATTTCCCAAAGCCATTGTGTACTGTACCATCCGTTATCACCTCCTATATTCCAAATATTAGATAAGACTTCTTCTGGAGATCTGGTAAATGTTTTTTCGCGCTTATCAATATAACAACCAAAAACTGGAACTTCAATATAAGATGACAAATTATCACCGGAACGGCTTGAAGCCAAAGCATCTTTCCAACTAGAAACCACCATGTTTTGCTGAATTTTATCAAATGCCAGCCTTATTGCGTTTCGGTAATCGATAATTTCGGTTGGAATGTAATTCTGAATTTCAGGATTTTTCACAATCACTTCGTTTTTTAAACTTTCCATCAAGTTCAAAACCAACCGATAGGGTGTAGATGTAATAAAATACAACCAATACGAAGTAATGCCGACAGGCAAAAATGGAATAGAGAAAAAATAGCGTTTATATTTCCGTTCTTCTGCAAATATTTTCAACATTTGCTTATATGTCAAGATATCCGGTCCCCCAATTTCAAAAATTTTTCCTGTTGTGTCAGGTTTTTCAATACTCCCAACAAGGTAATCAATCACATTACGAATAGCGATGGGTTGAGTCCGAGTATTGATTTTACTGGGAGTAATAATAATAGGCAGCCTTTCAATCAAATCTCGGATTATTTCAAAAGATGCACTTCCTGAACCAACGATTATACCCGCTCTTAATACAGTAACCGGAATATGGCTGGCACATAATATATTTTCAACGTTTTGACGAGATCTAAGGTGTTTTGATAGATTAGAACTGTTGTATATTCCTCCAAGATATATTGCACGTTTTACATTTGTTTTTTCCAGGTAATCCCTGAAATTAATTGCTGTTTGTTTTTCCTGCAAAACAAACTCAGAGCCCGACGACAACATAGAATGTATCAAATAGTAAGCAATATCAATATCATTCGGTAATTTTTTGATTTCAGATCTGTATAATAAATCGGCTTCAACTATTTCGATTTTACTTAAAATTTCTTCACTTGCGTAAAACCTGTTTTTATTTCTGACCAGACAATAAACTTTATGGCCTCTTTGAACCAAAACCGGAAGCAATCGTTTTCCAATATATCCTGTAGCACCTGTTAATAGAATATTCATGCTTTTTATGAAACTTTAATTTATTAATTATATTAAACTGTTAAGCAACTTTAAATCCCTTCTGAAAAAACAATTTATTGATATCAATTTTCATCAAAATACATTTTTATTTTTAAATATTATTTTAAAAAAATACTTATTATTTATATCAAGGTATAAAAACCAAAATCAAAACATAAAGTTTAAGCTATAAATGGGCATTAAATAAAGTATAACAGCGATTTTCTTGTATGCCAGATGTTGTCTTTTGTTTTTAAAAATCAGATCAATTGTTTAATAGTCCAATTCATTTATTTCGTAAATCGCAACCTGTTTACTTTAACTTAAAACTGGGTTTAATCAATAAAAATCAAATTCTCCAATAGGAATATGGAAATGGTTGGAATTTGTTTATTCAAAGTCAACTATTTTCTATTAGTAACGCAAGACTTTCTCATTATCTTAAATAATGTTATAAAACAAATAAGTATGGAAGTAATCGTTCCTTCTCTTTCTTAGGTGGTTGTTTGCTGCTAGGCTGTTTTTGTTATTGCAAATATTTGGCATCCGTACATTAGAAATGCAGTTTTCAATTAATACCTTTATTTGTCTATAGCGGAGGTAAATCTATTGGTAGCTGATTGATAATTTACTTATAAAACTCTCCAAAATGCCAGAGGATTCCGGATGGATCGTGCAAAAAACACTCCCTGCCCCAATCCTGTTCACGAATTGGTATTAGTTTTACATTTTTATATTTGTTGGTCAGGTTTAAAGCCAGAAGTTCTTTCCAATAAAGACTAACATCCTCAACTTCCAAAAAAACCATTGTATTATCTATCCAATCTTTTACATAAGCATCCTGTAAATAAAACCCTATGCCTTGAGTTTTAAAATAAGACATATTATTTGACAAAATACTTTCATCAAAACCCGGGTCACGATAAAAACTGCGCGACAATTCAAAGTTTTCGGCCCCAATGAATGGTCTGATTGATTTTGCTTTATGTTCCATTGATTTGTTTTTTAAAATATAGCAGAAACAAAACGTTCGATATGAGTATGTAGAAACCAACAATCCAATCCTACATTTATCCTCTTTAAAAATAATGATACAATCCTATTTTGCTTTATAATAATCCAGCCATCCTGTTTATTCAGGCAACAAAGAGTCGTTCCAATCCCTAATTACATATGATTTTACAAGGCCTTCTAAAATAAACGGATCAACCTTGGCAAAGTCCTCTGCATCCTTTCTAGTCTTGAATATTGCCATATTTCCTCTATCGGCAAACGGCCCCATTCCCAAAATAACGCCTTTGGCAATAAAATCTTCTGATACTTTTTTGTGGCGCGGATAAACGGCCATTAATTCATCCATACTTGCACCGGACGATTCACCAATAAGTACTGCTTTCATATACGCTATTATTTAAAATTCAACATTTGGAAATAAAATCTAAATATAAAAAATTGATGGAAATCTTATCGGGATTTCCATCAACTTGCATCTTATTTAATATTTGCACTGCGTTTCATTCAATAATAATCCGGATAATTCAATCCCTAATGTATCTTATTTCTTTTTAATTCCTATTGTTAGGGATTTTCTACGTGATAGGGTATATCTATTGCTAGTTTTTGCCCTTAAGCTTTGCGCCTGATAAATGGCAAATGCCCGCTTACACACTGCTAAGCATTCCTTGTTTTTCTTCAGTTACTTTTGACTGTTATATTTTGGGTCAAAGTCCACCATCCATTCAATTCCAAATTTGTCCCTAAACATTCCAAAATACGAACCCCAAGGACTGTCGGCAATAGGCATTTCAATTTGCCCACCTTCCGATAGCCCATTAAATAATTTTTCCGCTTCTTCTTTGCTTTCAGCACTTATTGAAATTTTACTTCTGTTTTCGTTTTCGTTTACCCGTCCCATAAATTCAGGAACATCATTTCCCATTAAAATGTTTTTACCAATAGGCAAAGCAATGTGCATTATTTTGTTCACGTCATTTTCTGCCACTGGAAATTCGGGACTTGATAGGTCTTTTAAACGCATAATCATTGCGAACTCTCCGCCAAATACCGATTTGTAAAATATGAAAGCTTCTTCGGCATTTCCATTGAAGTTGATGTGTGGATTTATTTGAGCCATATATTTCAGTATTAATGTTTGAAAATTTTATTTTGTTATACGTCCGGAATATTAGGTTCTACCAAACGTTTTAATTTTTCCAAGGATTCTTGCCAACCCAAATAACACATTTCAGTTGGAATTAAATCGGGAATACCTTCTTGAGTTACAAAAAGTTCTGTTCCACATAAAACAGATTTTAGTTGAATAGTGGTAATCATCTGTCCGGGCAAATTTGGATCATCAAATTGATCGGTATACTTCAATAACTCATTGGGGATTATTTCTAAATATTCGCCTCCAAACGAATGACTATTGCCTGTGGTAAAATTGATAAACGACATTTTATAGCCTCCCCCAACTTTTGCATCTAAACTATGCACTTTACAAACAAAACCATAAGGAGGCAACCACGAAGCCATTGCATCAGCATTTAAAAATGCTTTAAATACTTTTTCTACAGGAGCTGTAAAAACCCGATGTAAGTTTACAGTGTTATTGGCCATATTAATTTTTTTTTATGTAATCAAATTTAAATCAATATTTTCAATTTTCGGTGAATCGGTGAGTGTTGCTTTATAATTACCGCCATAATTTGCATATACTAACCTCATCCTTTTAAAACGTAGATTGACTGTATGCCCCATTAAAAGGCCTATTTGTAAATACACACTTTCCCAAATTGCAAATCATAGAAACCCAATCCTATTTATCAACTATTTAGATGGAACTATTCCTGAAAAAGTAAAAATCCGCAAAAACAAATGGAGATTAAATTATCATCAGGCCAGAACAATTCTTAGCTATTTTTATGCCATAACATAAGTTGTTAACCATAGTTTTATTGCATGGTTTTGCGTGCGAAAAAACGATGAAAGGGCGAATGGTTGGTTAAACAATGTTATGTGGCTTTGTTTATTTATATTCATTAATGGAATATCAGAAGATTTATTAAATTTATTTCCAAATTTTTCTGATTTTCCTATAGGTCGTCTTATCTTTTTTATTAATAACTCTTCTTTTTGTTCCGTCTTTGTTATAAAGAACAGTTTTATCTAAAATGCATATTCCTGCTGTTCCATATGCCTGAATAATTTTATGATCTACTTTATAGATTTTTTTATTTTCATAATATATAGTTCTTTCTTTGGTTCTTTGAGTTCCATCCTGAACATTGTATGCTTTTTGTTTTTCCGTAAATAATTTTATTAGCTGGCCTTCTTCATCATAGTCTTTGTAAACACTATACCCACCAAAAATTCCATATTGAGAAATCCTAAAGTAGCAATATTCAATGGCTTCAGACTCTTTCAATCCAGAGTCGTATTCATTGGATTGTATAATCTCTTTATTAAATTTGATCAAAGGTGCTGAAAATCTACAATTTGAACATAACAATAAAATCCCCAAAATTAGTATTATTGATTTTTGCATTTTATTTCAATAAGCCATATCATTCCTCTATACAAATTTCCAAAATCGAATCATGTATATTCATTTTTAATACGAAGTAAAAATATGCTTATAAATTTCAACAAACAAACGTTTTCTTATTTTATTTGCGGATATCTGCTGTTATGTTTGCACTAATTCAAAGGGTCTATTGTGTATATTTAGGTTTTGCCAACTAATTACTTTTAATCTATTTCTACAAAATTAAATAAGCTATTCCTGAAATATTTTAAATTAAGCAAGTACCCTATTCTAGCTTTCCGTAGAAGGTTTTACCCTTCCGTACACACTTTTTTGGCTTCCGTACAAGGTTTTACCATTCCGTACACACTATTTTGGCTTCCGTACACACTTTCTTGGCTTCCGTACAAGGTTTTACCATTCCGTACATGCTTTTTGTATTCCATACTTTACTTTATGGATTCAGTACACGTTTTTTGTATTCTATACTTTACTTTATGGATTCAACACACGTTTTTTGTATTCCATACTTTACTTTATGGTTTCGGTATACATTTTTATCAAAGCTTCGATATTAGGTAAGCTAAAAACAGATAGGGCTTCTGCTTTCTGCATAGTTATATCAACTAGGATACTTGGACGAACTACTTTTTTCTGGAATTGATTTCAAAGTTGATTGTTTCAGTTCAAATTATTCTTTAGACATATTTAAAGTTTAGTCGCTTAATTACCAAAAGGCATCATAAATCCAAAATATTGAAAAGGATTCAACTTTTTTCAATTGCCGATGGCCTTTTTTCATATATAATACATTTTTGCAATAACTTTGTTTATTCCCAATAGAATGATAATATGGATGACAAATCTTGGTTATATAAACAAGTTGCTGCATTGGAAAATTCAAAAGAATCCATGCCAATACTTCTGGAATTACTTGGATTGATGAACTCTGGCGATTCCGGAACAATTGAAACATACCAAAACAGCATGTTGGCATATTTCGATAAGCTAAGAAAAACAGAACCACATGAGGTAATGGGTGAAACCATCAAATTGCTTCGTTCAAAATGTGTTGATGGCACTGTGGCTGCCGATTTTCTTGACAAGGCCTACAAGGCCTACGAAATGATTGTTGATGAAGCATACGATAAATTACTTAGGACCATGAGTTGCTCCTATTTATCCGACGGAACTGTGAGGCGCTGCCCAAAATGCAAATCGACCAATGTTTACGAGGGCGAAAACAGCATGTATGAATTTACGGATATGAATTGCAGGGATTGTGGCCACCAACATTTAGCCGACGATTATGAAATTGAAGACTGGTATCCTAGATGATTCGAAAGGCAGCAATTCAATTTAATTGAATGATATAAATTCTACAAAATAGGCATATCAGAAGGATCTTTCCATCCATTTTCATACTCAATTTTAAGCTTGAAACAGTCCTGAATTGCCTCATCAACTTCGGGTGATGGCAATGCTTTACCTGTCCTTATCAAATATCTCAAGCAATAGCATGCCCAATATCGGCCTTGCATAATAGGCTTTCCATTGATTGTACTCCAAGTTTTGGAATAGGACAAAAAGTGCCTGATAACAGGAAAAGTTTCTGGAAAAGGCAATATATTCATAACACATTCAAAAGCAATTTGTGTTTTTTCGGCAATTATTCCATTTCCATGTTCAATCCCTCCCTCAATATGCTTTATTAGGTATTTTCCATTATCAGCTTCCAATATTGGTTTGATAATTTCGTTTTCAATATCTGTAAACCTATCTATTTGATCAAATTCGCCAATATTGCCTATTCCTTGCTGCCAATTTTCATAGGAATAATAGGTACCACATTGTGGACATTTTAAAAAATGGGCATGATAATCCTTGTCACCCGGTTTTACACCGATTGGTATCATTTTCTTGAAAAAAGGAGAATAGATTTCATCATGATCATGAGGATAATAATTATTATCATCAATGTCTTGACATAAACTACAGATTGTGTGATCCATGCTTTAAAAATTCCTATTTCTTTAATTATAATAATGAAACAATTATATTTTACCAGGTTTAAATTAATTGAATTTTAAGATGGTGCAACTGCAACGAAAAATTTAAACAATTACCACATAGGCACATAGTTTAAAAATGCTTACAGGCAATTGTTTTTAAAAAGCGTATTAGAAAAAAAGGTTCTTATTTTGATTTTTTTTCTATATGCCTATGTGTTTA
>JANYKN010000098.1 GCA_025361565.1 Bacteroidota bacterium
AACGAACATGTGTAGCCGCCTGTGCCGCAAGCTTTTACTCTTTTTAAAATTCCAAACAACCGATTCATGCGGCATGGCCGGCTAAACACTGTTATAGGCTCAGTCGTCCTCCAGGCGAAAAACGATTAAATGCCTTTTGGGCGAGCTTTTTTCTCGTATTTGTATTCAGAACGAATCGAAAAGTCCCGAAGCTCAAAATAGTCTGAAAAGCCAAGTATTGCAAGACAATGTACGAAACATTCCCAATATTTACTGCATTTCAAACAACTTTTTCGCCGTTTCCTGTATTGTTTTTTTTCAGAAAAGTCAGAAAAAAGTCAAGAAAACTGAAAACTATTCCAAAGAACCTGACAGTCTATATATTACTGATATTTTATTTTTTTATTAAAAACTTAATCATAAACGTGAACCGCTCACCGAGGCCTGGACGTGCTGTATTTTTTTCATTAGCCTATAACGTACATGTGTAGCCGAGGTTTGCCCTTGTACAGAGGTTTCGCGCCCGCGAAACCGATTCAAGGGCAAATGACCGGTCTACACAATGTTGTGTGGCGTATTTTTTATTTCTTTGTTTATCATCGTTTCAATATCATTGAGCTTGTCCAATGGAACAGAGTTTAAAATCTTAGTCAACTCGACGACTTTATTGCTCCGCTTAATCGATGCCAAAGGATGGGTTTCATTATTCAAGTCCTGGCTCGAAGGAATCCATTCCAACAAATCATTCGGTGTGCATTGAAAATGTTCACATAACTTTTCAATATCCTTTAAATTTAATCGCTCTATCCTGTTATTTACTACCCGTGTGGCAAAATTGTCCGAATAGCCCAGTTTTACAAGATAGCTGAAAGGTTTCTCAATCCCTCGTGACTTAAAAATCCTTGTGAAGTTGAATGTTAGCATTGTCAAGTTGGTTTTTTTATATATTGTTTATCGAATATTTATCAACAAAGTCGGCTAATTTTAAAATTCAGTCGTTAGTTTTTCAAACAATTCCGTTTCAATGTAAAAATAAGTCTTTTTTTGGAATAATCATAACGCTTTAAATTAAAACAAATGCACTTGTCTTTAAAAATGCGTCACTTGTTAATAAAATATTTTCGATAGTTTCACAAATTAAGTCGTGTCCTATTAATTCAATGAACCTTTTTTGAACTTATATGGTCATAATGCCACTTTTAAATCAATCAATTTTGCTTAGAACCTTTAAAAATGCCTTTTTTAATGCCACACAACGTACATGTGTAACCGCCGTTTGCCCTTGTACAGAGGTTTCGCGCCGCGAAACCGATTCAAGGGCAAATGATCGGCTACAAAATGTTAGCGGTATTATTTTATATTCGTCCTTCAATTGCTCCGATTAAATTGATTATCGAAATTGTAGCTGTCGCACATAGTGAAGCATCTTTTTTTGTTGCAGTCCTTTTATGTGTTAACTCATTTGCCAAGTCTAATGTTGCCCTTGCATACCTTCTTACTGTTTCATTTGAGGATCCACCCAATTCAACAGCAATATATGCCTCCAACATTCTTTTTGCATCCGTTTTGCTTATTGCAGTTCCGTCGAGAATGGGATGTTTCTCTTTATCGAAAACAACTTGAGCCAAAGTGATAATTGTCTCCCTACTCAATAGTCCTACAACCTGAAACTGCTCTTCTGATTTTGCTTCGGTCTGTCTTAATCTTAGTTCATTTATAGAACGCTCAATTCTTTCCCAATCGGTCAAGTCAACAGTCACACTTATTAATTCAGGCTGTTCATTTTCTTCTAGTGATTGTAACAATGTGTTGTACATTTCACCAATGAATTCACGTCTTTCTCTGTAGTGAGAAAAAGAAGAACTCCATTTACTATACCACTCCCAAAGGTCACGGAAAGGATTTGTGTTTTTGAAACTTAATTTCTGAAGTGCTTTGTCAACAATGTTATATGTTGCTTTGTACTCTTCATTTACATCTTGAATTCTTTGTCCACCAGTTGACACAGAAATCATTACATTTTTCAAATAGTTTACGTCTTTAATTAACTTGGTCTGAGTTGTGATACCAGAAAGTTTTGACCAATTAATTTTGGCTTGTGCTTTTGGAACAATTAAAATACTTGAAATTTCTTCATTGTCTACATGTCGGGTGGCAATACTAAATTTCTCAAGAAGTGAAGTTTCAATATTTTGCACTCTGTCTCGTATTCTAACAAAAGTCTCAATGTCAATGGTAAGGTAGATAGTGTAAAAATAAATTCCTCCATTCCAATTGTCATAACCAGTCTGTTCGATTGTAATTTGGGCATTGGAAAGTAGTTCTGTCAATTCGTCAAGTTTGTCGGCTTTCAGAATTTCAGTTACTGTGTAAACTATTGATCTTATATCGTCTTGTTTGTCGAGCATTTAATGTTTGTCTTTGTTATTATTACCGCTAACGTTTACCGGTAGCCGACGTGTCGCAAATTTAACTGAGTTTTCAGTTCTGCTCCGCTGCTTCCTTGCGGCATGGACGGCTAACGAGTGTTAAGCGCATGATTATCATTATTTTAGTTATTAATCCGCAAACTAATTTAATTCAAAATCAGTTCACAATTAAAATTATTATAAATCTACACATTATTAACAATATGACGGCGGCGCAGCCGCCGCTTTATTGTTTTCTTTTTTTTTCCTCAATGTACAAATTTTCAGTTTAGTGTTTTTAAGGGCAAAAAAAATTATAAAAATCGTTTGCTTTTTTGTTTTTTGATAATTAGCACAAATGGTTAAAAATTAGTACAATGCAAAAAACAAAAGTGCAAACACCAAATGCCTTTAAAAACGCTAAATCAGCTTGTTTCTTCTACGAAAACAATTTCTTCTTTTGTCAAACAATATAGATTATATACCTGATTATCAATTTCTTTATCTAATTGTTTAATTTTATAAATAATGCCGTTTATGTCTTCCGTACTATCTTTAAAATAATCTTCCCAAGTGTCTTGATCTTTTAAACTTAATGCGATTTTCTGTTTCTTTAATTCATTAATAACTGTCATAAAATCATAAAGATAGAATGATGTAATAATATTTGTGATTTTAATCTTTTCAAAATTTGATATAAGACGGCTTGGAAATTTAATCGCAATATTGTTTAATTTCTCGTTTAATAAAATAATTTCATCAACCAAGTTGGCAATTTGAATTTGGGTTTCTGAAACTTTTATCGGAAATTGTTTGCAATTTGCAATAAGTATTTTTTGAAACAATTCCTTTTCTTGATCGAGAAATTTGAATTTATGATAATAATTCAGAAGTTTTGAATTTATAACTGCCAACAAAAATTTTATATTTATTGAATCTTGCTTTGGAATAATACCAAAACCGATCTGAGTAAAATATAATGATTTTTCAGTATAGCAAGCAAATATTCTCGGCGGATTACCTGAAACAATTTGACGAATTAATATGCGTGGTTCAGTGAAAAAACGTTCTTCACGCATTGCTCCAAGCCAATCTCCATATTTTATATATTCCTTTATGTCAGGTTTTAAGTAGTACCTGATTATGTTTTCCCCTGTTATTAATGGCTTATAAGTATCATCAAGTTTTGTTGTGCTGTGAAATAATCTATTTTCAATTGTTTCCTTTGAATGACCTCTATATTTATCATATGGTGTAATCCCCAAAGTAAAATCAGCTATTTCGGAAAGTTGGATACTATCTTTTTCACACTTTTCAATTATTTTACTGCTTATATCAGTTGAATAAATGTTAAAGTTTATATTTACATCAGATTTCCAAACACTTTTTAATTGATTGACAATTAAATTATTATCAACAAAAGTGATTTTTTCATTTCGTTTGTAAAGAATTGTTTCTGTATAATCACTATTTGAGTTTTTTTGAACTTGAAAAATTATAGTTTCAACTTTTGCATCTGGAAAAACATCGTCTGGTAGTTTAATAATTTTTGAAAGATCGTTGATTAACAAAGTCCTAATTTTAAAATATGATGAGTTTGTTAATATAGAATTTGGATTAATAAAAGAAAGTATTCCATTGTTTTTCAATAATTTGTAAGCTTTCTCTATAAAAAGGGAATAAAGATTTATGCGATTTTCAGCAGTTTGATATGAATTAAACAATTCTTTTACAATTTTAGGATCAAGTGCTTTTATATCTACATATGGTGGATTGCCGAGAATAATGTCAAATCCAGAATTACTTATTTTATACTCAACTTGAGGTTCATTAACAAAATTTGCTTTTTCAACATATTCTTTGACTTTTTCAGTATGCTGTATAACTGACTTTGCAAGCTCATGCGCTTTTTCAGAGTGTTCTTTTATTAATTTTATATAGTCAGTTTTTTTCTCAGATCTATTTTGTTGCGTTTGTTCTAATGGAAGATTTTTAAAGATTTGTGGGAATTCAGTAAACCAATTAAAGGCTTTTTCTCCAGCAATTTCAGGATTGTCAATTAGCGAATTACCACACTTAATATTATCGTTTAAATTTGACAATTTACGGTCTTTTTTAGCAGTCCGCAACCACAAAGATAATTTTGCAATTTCTACGCTTTCCTCGTTAATGTCTACACCGAAAATATTGTTTTCTAATATGTTTTTATCGGTGTCGAACATTCTTAATTTATCGCCTGTCAAATCGCTGATTAAATCATCAATTTGCTTGTGTTCTTTGATTAAAAAATCCAATGCTGAATTTAAAAATGCACCGCTGCCGCAGGCAGGGTCAAGTATTTTTAAAGTCAACAACCAATTTTTATATTCTTGAAATTTGATATATAAATCTTTTCCTTGTTTGGTTATTTTACCGTTTTTGTAGTAGGTTTCGATAATTTCAATTTCTGATATTTCTAATTCTTCTTGTTTGTTTTTACACAGCTTTCCAATTGTGTTTTCAACAATGTAAGTTGTAATGTATTTTGGTGTATAAAAAACCCCGTCCTTTTTGCGTTTTGTTTTTGATTTTTCTACCGCTTCGCCTTTTAGTTCGGCTGAAATTTCTTCAATTTCGTTTAATGAATGTTCAAAAATATGCCCTAAAATATTTACATCAATATCTGTATTGAAATCATATGCAGATAGTTTTGGGGTGTTTTCTAAAAGTATTTTATCGTCAATTATGGTTTTGTCACTGTCTAACAATTCATCGGGTTGAAATAGTCCACCGTTAAAAGCTGGAAATTCAAAAGTTTTACCAATGTGGCCTTTGTCTAAGTACCCGAATAGTTTTTGGAAACGACTGTAAAGTGGAACATAAGCATCATTGTCTTTTAGTGTTTTCCATTGATCTATAATTATTTGGATCGAATTTGGTGGACAAAGCCCACAATCTTCACCAAAATAGACAAACAGAAAACGGTCGAGTAATTTTTGTGATTTTTTGAATAAGGTTAATTTGTCGTATTGGGTATTGTTTTTTACAAGATTTTCAAATATCTGGTCTTTAAATGCTTTGTAATCTTTATAAAATTTGTCTGAAATATTTTCTTCGTGATACTTTGTTTCTTCTTTCATTTTCAACGGTATATCGTTGAAAATACTTTCTTGTGAGAGAATTAAATAGAATAATTTAAAATCTTGTTCTTTAAATTCAAATAAGTCAAATTCCTCATATTCTGTTGAATTGTCAATGTAGAAGCGCAAATAATGAAAATTTGAAGTAATTACATATCTACAATCTGGTTGATTGTGTTTGTAATTAAATGCTTGATTTTTAATATTTTCAAGATTGAATGTTTTTGCTGATTTTAACTCAATTACGCCAATGGCCGAATTATTTTGGATAATTGCGCCGTCTGCTTTTTTGCTGTCAGTTTGGTTTTTATATTCGGTTGTCAAATTGTAGTTTAAGTCAGGCCTGATTGTATAGCCCAAAGACTGGACAAAAATTTCCCTCAAAAATCCTTCCTGATAGTTTTCTTCTTTAAGGTGCACAATGTCAGATAAACGAAGTTTGTCTCCGTAAAACTGTTTAAATTGTTCAAATGCTTTGATTACCTTGTCGTTGTCGAGGTTTTTTAAGTATTTGTTTATTACGGATTTTTGGAATATTGACATCGTTTATTTGCGATATGTGTAAAGATTGAGATCTATTTACAGCGTTTGCAGTACTTGTAACTATTCAAAATATATAGAGTAATAGGCAATGATTGTTTTTATTTTATCCATTATCAATTACTTCGGCATACCGAAATGTTGGATTTGGATAACCTGGACTTAAACATTTCCAAGCATCTATTTTAATCTTGATCTTGTCTTTAGTGACTTTTTCGAGAATCTCTTTTACCAATTCATCAAGAGTCTCTGGACTAACTCCAACTCGTGCATTAATAATTATTTGAGCCTCTCCCGAAATTCCAGCTGTTCCACGAATCGATAATGTTTCTGATGTTCCTGTGATATTGCCAATTACATATTTAGCTCCATTTTCAAGTATTATCTTAATATGACCGACACCTATTTTCAATGTATCAATTTGCTGACTTAGTTCTTTTAGGAAATTATTCACGACTTCATCCCAATTTACCTGATTTCCTTTTAGATTTACAGAGGAATTTAGCCAACCTAGAACAGCCTCGCCCTCTGCATAAGTATCATAATCTACCTCTACAATTTTTTGTCCTGTTTTTTTGCCAGATGTAATTAATTTCAACCATTCTGTAATCCCTTCACCTGTTTTAGAACTTACTGTCAGAACTTGCGAATCAGGATAATGCAGTTTTACTTTTTCTTTTAGAAATTCTAATTCGTCATTTTCAAGCAGGTCTGTTTTTGAAATTAGAATTACATCACTTTCTTCCAGTTGTTTTTGAAAAATATATGCTGCACTCGGGTGCAATCCAGCTGTTCTTCCATCCAAAATATCCGCAAGTCTTAATGGGTCGGCTAATACAGTGAGAGGTGAAATAATCAGGTCTTTATTTAACTGTTCTTTTAATGGTTGCATAATTGTTGCAGATAAATCAGTACAACTGCCAACTGGTTCTGCAATAATAATATCTGCTTGTGACTCGGCACCCACTTGTTTAATTGATTCAATAAATCCGTTGAAATTACAGCAAAAGCAACTCCCGCTTACTTCTGCAACTTTTGCATTGGTTTGTAATAATAATGCTGTATCAACTAATTCAGAAGCTTGGTCATTAGTTATTAAGCCTATTCTTTTCCCATCTTTCATTAAAATCTTGGTTGTTTCATATAACAAAGTAGTTTTCCCTGCTCCAAGAAAACCGCCAACCATAATAAGTCTTGTTTTATTCATCATTTCTACACTTTTTAGAATTATCAACTTTGCAACTGCAATCCCCTGTTGCATTTTTCATTGCAGGTTCAAGCACTTTAATGAAAAATATGGATGCAATTGCACCACCAATTATTGGAGCTAAAATATATACAAAGAAAAAACCACCTGATTGGTCAGGAAAAGCGGCTTTTCCCCACCCAAAAATCCATGATACCATACGTGGGCCAAAATCACGAGCTGGGTTAAGCCCTGCCTGAGTTAATGGTGCTATTAAACATATAATAGATGTTACAGTCAGCCCGATGAATAGCGGTGCAAGTGCATCATCTGGGCGACCTACATTACATCCTTCAGTCAGGGCAAAAATCAATAATAGTAAAATGAAAGTTCCAAATGCTTCTGCACCCATAGCTAGTGGCATCGAAACAATAGCAGAATTTCCAGAGATTGTATAAAACTCGCCAAACATCTTTGCAGTATTAATCGATTCAGCCGTTCCTCTAACTATTCCATGAACGTTTTCATAATTGCTTATTGAAGATGCAAAAAGCACATATATTATCAGACCTGCCAAGAAAGCCCCTAGAAATTGCCCTAAAACGTAGGTTGGTAGCATTTGCACGGGCATCCGTTTACCTATAACCATTGATATACTGACAGCAGGATTAAGATGGGCACACGAAATATGACGGGTCAAATAAATTGCAAGTGTAACGCCTATTCCCCAAGCCAAGGCAATCTGCATAATCCCTTGATAAGCTCCGAATAATACCGAAACAGCTACAGAACCACATCCAAATAAAACTAAAACAAATGTTCCAAGAGTCTCTCCAATAAATTCACTTTTGTATTTCATTGATATAATATTCATCCATTAATTCAATTCCAAAATTAATCTTTTTATCAAATGGTCGGGAATGATTTTTTCAATTTGCGCTTAACGGTAACTTGTAGCCGTCGTTTGCCCTTGTACAGAGGTTTCGCGACGCGAAACCGATTCAAGGGCAAATGACCGGCTACAAAATGTTATGCAGCCGTGTTTTATTCTTTTGTCAGTCAGTATGTTAATA
>JANYKN010000103.1 GCA_025361565.1 Bacteroidota bacterium
TGGAAACCTTCTCCGCGAGGAAAAATCAAATCTTGAAATTCATCATCAACCCAGCCGTACCTTTTGATAATAACATGGCTGAGCGTGATTTAAGAATGGTGAAATTAAAGCAGAAAATATCTGGTTGCTTTCGAACAAAGAGTGGTGCTGAGATATTTTGCAGAATCCGTTCATATATCTCTACAGTCAGAAAACATGGCTATAACACGCTCGACGCCCTACAATTGGCAATAGATGCAAACCCAATAATATTCAGTCAAGGATAGCTGAATTATAGCCCGAAATTTTCACCCTGTTCGACTAAATTATACTTTTACATCTGAACAGTAACAGATGATCTTAATCTACTCCTAAAGCAATAATTGGTATTTAATTGGAAAGCAGAATCTTAATATCCCAGTTGGCGCTGATTTGTAATCCGTGCCGTGGATGAAAAGAAGGTCAATAAGCTTCATCAAATCATCCGCCCAGTTCGTGAAATTCGTTTTCAATTCGTGTAATTCGATGTGAAATGAAGAGGTACAAATTTCAAAGATTAACTAATACGAATCACAGATCCACAGTCAAGAAATGCAGATTGCAAATCCGCACTAGCGGGTAACTTTTAACAATCCGACAACAATTCGTGTAATTCGTCTTAATTCGTAAAATTCGCATATTATGAAAGTTCTTATCCTTGCCGGTGGACTTGGTTCACGCCTTTCCGAAGAAACTACACTGAAACCAAAACCGATGGTTGAAATAGGAGGAAAACCAATCCTTTGGCACATCATGAAAATCTATTCTTCCTATGGATACAACGATTTTGTGATCCTCTGCGGATACAAAGGATATATGATCAAATCATATTTCGCCAACTATTACCGGCACATGGCCGATATGACTATTGATATGGTGAACAATGCCATCGAATACCATAAAAATAACGCCGAACCATGGAAAGTTACCCTGGTGGATACAGGTTTGGAAACCATGACCGGTGGTCGTATTAAAAAAGTAAAAGACTACGTTGGAAAAGAACCATTTATGCTTACCTATGGCGATGGTGTCGGAGACGTTGATATTCATAAACTAATCCAATTTCATCAGCAGCATGGCAAAGCAATTACTATGACTGCAGTTCAACCAGAAGGTCGCTTTGGATCACTGCAAATTGACGAAACTGAAAAGGTAACCTCTTTTCTGGAAAAGCCAAAAGGTGATGGAGCATGGATCAATGCTGGCTTTTTTGTTTGTCAACCTGAAGTCTTCGATTACATTACTGGTGGAGATATTACCACTTTTGAACGGGAACCACTTGAGAAACTTGCAAAGGAAGAACAACTATACACTTATAAGCATCATGGTTTCTGGAAACCAATGGACACACAAAGGGATAAATTTCAACTTGAAGAGATGATTGATTCAAACACCGCACCTTGGATTCGTTGGTAATTTTTGAAATGCCTAATAATTCGTGAATTTTTTATCATGAACAAGCTATTTAATGGGTTATATAATAACAGAAAAGTTCTGATTACCGGCCATACAGGCTTTAAAGGTTCATGGCTTTGCTTGCTCCTAAAGAGACTGGGGGCTGATGTGTATGGCTATGCCCTTGAACCACCAACCAATCCAAGTTTGTTTAAAGAAGCAAAGATTGAAGAACTAATTACTTCATACATTGGCGATATCAGGAATTACGACTATCTTCTAAAAGTCATGCTGGAAGTTCAGCCTGAAATTGTCATTCACATGGCCGCTCAACCATTGGTGAGAGAATCATACAAGAATCCAGTTGAAACCTATTTCATAAACGTTATGGGAACGGTTCATTTGTTGGAAGCTTGTCGCCATACCAAAATTGTTAAAGCGATTGTAAATGTAACAACCGATAAATGCTACGAAAACCGGGAATGGCATTGGGGTTATCGCGAAAACGAACCAATAGGTGGATACGATCCCTATTCCAATAGCAAAGGTTGCTCCGAATTGATTACTTCATCATACCGTAATTCTTATTTTAATCCAAAAGAATATTCGCAACATGGAGTTGCTTTGGCATCTGCCCGCGCAGGTAATGTTATTGGTGGTGGCGATTGGGCCGATGATCGCCTAATTCCTGACTTTATCCGTGCCATTTCTAATGGAGAAGAAGTTCGGATTCGTAGTCCCTATGCGATCCGTCCCTGGCAACATGTATTGGAACCTTTAACCGGATATCTTTCATTGGCTGCAAAACTATTTACAGAAGGCGCAAAATATTCAGAGGCATGGAACTTTGGTCCAGATGACCGGGATGCCCGCAATGTGGAATGGATCACCGATACCATATGCAAGCTTTGGGGAGAAGGAGCATCTTTCAAAATCGATACCCATCCGCAACCGCACGAAGCCAATTACCTGAAACTCGATTGCTCCAAAGCCAAAGCAGAATTGGATTGGTTCCCAAAATGGAACATCGAGACCACAATTTATACTATTGTCGACTGGAATAAATCATATTTAAAAGGTGAAAATGCACGAAGAGTCACTTTAAAACAAATCAATCAATACTTTGATTAAAATATTATTTTAATATCAAAATACTCACAAAACAATTTAATAATGAATGACATTATTATTCATGGAGCTTCAAGTTTTTTGGGGAAGAACTTTATTAAACTACTTATTTCAAAGAAAATACAGATATATATTATTGCAAGGGCAACATCTAAAATTTCTTTTTGTGAAAATTGTCCAGCGATAAAAATCTATCGCTATGAAAAATCAATTTCTGAAATTAATTCTCAAAGTTTCGAAGTAAAGAATCCTATTTTTTTTGAATTCTCTTGGTATGGTGTTTTTGGATCTGACAGAAATATTCCAGAACAACTTTCGGTAAATATCCCCCTAATTATTTCATCGATTGTTTTTGCAAAAAAAATAAATGCAAAACATTGGATTGGGATTGGTTCTCAAGCAGAATATGGTGACTTAAATAAGGAAATATTTGAAAATGACACATGCACACCAACAACGCTGTATGGAAAATCAAAGTTATTGTGTTCGAAAATATCAGAGGAATTATGCCGTGCATACAATATTGGACACTCATGGTTAAGACTATTTTCCGTATTTGGACCGGACGATAACCATGAGTGGCTGATACCCTATTTGATTAAAGAGATGTTACAAAATAATACGATAAATGTTACAAAAGGAGAGCAGTTGTGGGATTACTTATTTATTGACGATATTTCGGATATGCTTTTAAAACTAATGAATGCTAATGGTATTGGAATTGCAAATTTAGGGTCAGGTCAACCTATTAAGATAAAACAATTAATTGAAAAAATTAGAACTCTAACATCTTCTAATTCAACGATTAACTATGGTGCGATACAGTATAGACCAGATCAAGTAATGTATATGTCTGCTAATATCAAAAAATTAACAACCCACCTTGACTGGCGACCAAAAACAAAGATAGAGGACGCTTTAATTAAAACTATTAATTTTCTTAAAAATAAAGAATGAAAAATTCAATATTGTTAGCGGCAGAAATACGTAGGCATGCGCTAATTATGAATCATAATGCAAACGCATCGCATATTGGGGGAGCCTTATCTATTGCTGACATTTTAGCTGTCTTATATGAAAGAGTTTTAACGCTATTCCCTCAGGAACCTACAAACCCAAAACGAGATCGTTTTCTGCTTTCAAAAGGTCATGCATGCAGTGCTTTATATGCAGTCCTTGCACTCAAAGATTTTTTTGAAGTAGAACTTTTAGACACTTATTCAAAAAATGGGAGCAAATTTACAACTCATGCAAGTCATAATATTCCCGGGATCGAATTATCAACCGGTAGTTTGGGACACGCTTTAAGTGTTGGTTGTGGAATAGCATTGGCATCAAAAAGAAAACAAAATTATTTTAGAACTTTTGTTTTGGTTAGTGATGGTGAACTAGATGAAGGATCAAATTGGGAGGCCATTTTATTTGCACCTCACCACAAATTAGATAATTTAACATTAATCGTTGATTACAATAAAATTCAAAGTTTAGGGAATGTTGATGATGTATTATCTTTGGAACCGCTGAAAAGTAAATTTGAAGCATTTAATTGGGAAGCAGTTGAAATTGATGGACACGATCATGAAGCCATTTATAATTCCCTAATAACTTCTGGAAGAAATGCAAAGCCCAAAGTAATTATTGCACATACTATAAAAGGGAAAGGAATTGATTTTATGGAAAATCAACTTTTATGGCATTACAAGTCACCTAACGAAAAAGAACTTGAATCCGCAATTGCTCAATTGAATAAGGTTCATCCTATTGATCAGAGCTGAATTGACTGAAGTGGATTGATTTATGAATTATCGCGAAATTTTAAGAAGGAATTAATTTTGTACACCATTAGATATTTTTAATAAAAATGAAAAACAAAATATACAATTACTGCAGATTATGTCACAACGATAAATTAAACTTGTTTTTTGAAATTCATAATGCATCCGGAAATATATCAAGAATGCTTAAGATGGAAGAATTAGGATTGGTTAAACCAGTTGATCTTAATGTATATAAATGTAGTAGATGTGGATTTGTTCAATTGAATCAAACATTAGATGATGATTTTTACAATGATTATTTAATGGCTACATCTTTTTCTAAACAAATGAATGATTATCAAAAGGAACAGGCATTTTCCTTTGTGAAAAAATTTAATTTAAAGGATAAACTAGTAGTTGATGTTGGATGTGGAGATGGCAGTTATTTAGAAAAACTATTAGAAGCTGAAACTATAGTAGTTGGAATTGAACCTTCTTCTAAATTTCGAAATGAGGCGTTAAAAAAAGGACATACTGTTTTTTCTGGTTATGTTACTGAATCAACTCCTGTTCCAGATGGAATATATGACGCCTTTGTTACTCGACAAGTCTTGGAACATGTTCCAGAAATACATGATTTTTTACAAGGGATCAAAAAGTCAATAAAAATTGATTCAGTTGGTTTAATTGAAGTACCTAGTTTAGAAAAAGCGTTAAAAGATAAAAGATTTTTCGATTTTTTTCCCGATCACTTAAACTACTTTTCAAAATCCACTTTGAAACTCGCCTTGGAGTTAAATCAATTTGAAGTAATTGATGTTTTTGATGGCATGAATGAGGAATATATTATTGCATATGTCAGAAACAAAGGAAATCAAACAATTGACATGCAAAAATATATATCCAGCATAGTAGACCAGATCTATACTTTAGTCAAACATGAAAAAGAAAATAATAGAGAAATTGCAATATGGGGTGCTGGAGGAAAAGGAATTTCTACTATGGCTGTTGCTCAAATTAAGGGAATTAGTTTTGTAATCGACACTGATACACATAAACAGAATCTTTTCACTCCTATTTTACATTTACCAATCTATTCGCCTCAAATATTGAAAAGTCATCCAGTGGATACCATTTTATTAACGGCCTTAGCTTATAAAGATGAAATTATCCAACAGCTAAAAGATCTAAAATTTGAAGGCAAAATCTATCTTTTAAATGAATCATTAATTCGGGTTCAATAATGGCTGATTAAGAAAACTGATTAGAAAATCTGTGATTAATAAGAAAAATATTGAATTACAGCTAACATGATTTATTTATAAGAAACTATAATGAGAACAGCATTTATCAATCAATTAATAGAGGAAGCTAAAGGCAACGAAAATATTTTTTTGTTGGTAGGAGACTTAGGATTTAGCGTTGTTGAACCTTTTGCCAAACTGTTTCCGGAAAGGTATCTCAATGTTGGCATTGCAGAACAAAATATGGCAGGAATTGCAGCAGGTCTGGCGATGGAAGGATATTGTGTTTATATCTACTCCATTGGCAATTTCCCCACATTACGTTGTATGGAACAAATCAGATACGACATCTGCTATCATAACCTGAATGTTAAAATAGTGGCGGTAGGTGGCGGTTATGCTTATGGAGCCTTAGGACCTTCACATCATGCGACAGAAGATATAGGTATGTTACGAACAATACCTAATATGGTCGTTTGCTCTCCTTCGGATCCGATAGAGGCAAAAGCTATTACCTCTATTTCTGTCAATTATAATGGGCCTATGTATTTACGATTAGGGAAAGCAGGAGAAAAAATAATTCATAGATCTAAAAATTTAAGAATTTCGATTGGAGATATTATCAAATACAAAGAACAGGATAATTCGGATACAGCCATATTAGTTACTGGCTCGATAGCGGATTATGCAATTAATTACGTTAATGAGAAAAAATTACGTTGGAATATTTATACATTACCTTTTATTAAACCTATAAACAAGGAGCAATTAAAAGATATTGTCACGAGGCATAACGAATTAATTGTTCTTGAAGAACATCAAAAAAGTTGCGGTGTTGGATCGGCTGTAATTGAGATTCTTAATGATTTATTCAATATTGGTGAAATTGAAAATTATCCAAAAATACGACGGATCGCAATTGATGATAGGTTCTATTCTATTGCTGGGGATCAATCTTTTCTTAGGGAATTAGCAAATTTATCTTTAAATAAAGATAATATTTTCTAATCGATGAAAAATAGCTTTCTGTTTATATTTAATAAGCTCGGCATAGATGGAGCAATATTTTATACTCTACTAGGTAGAAGTTTGCAAATAAGTACCGCTCTATTTACAATTTTTTTTATAACAAAATATCTTTCTCCTGACGAGCAAGGGTATTATTTTACTTTTGGAAGCATTGTTGCAATTCAAATTTTTTTTGAACTCGGTCTCAATACAATTATCACACAATTTGTAGCGCATGAGGCATCTCATTTGAATTTTAATGAAAGTTACGAACTTACCGGAGGAGAATTATATAAATCCAGATTATCTTCTTTATTGCACCTTTGTGTTAAATGGTACCTCGTATTAGCCATAATTTTGCTGGCTGCATTATTTATAGTTGGTTTCATCTTTTTTAGTAAATATGAAGTAAAACTTCAGGACATCATTTGGAAATTACCTTGGATCTTATTGGCCATCGGAACGATTTTAAATTTTTTACTCGCTCCTGTGACTGCTTTTTTGGAAGGATTAGGCAAAGTAAAAGAAGTAGCGCAGTTACGACTGGTTCAGCAATTTATTTTTCCAATTGTTATTTGGGGTGGACTTGCAATGGGCTCAAAATTATTTGTATCAGGGGCTTACTCTATTATTAGTGTTATAGTAATTGGAATTATTATATTAAAATCTCCTTTTGCTATAATACTTAAAAATATCTGGAAAAATGCAGGTACTCATAAAGTTGATTATCATAGCGAAATCTTTCCATACCAGTGGAAAATTGCATTGAGCTGGATAAGTGGATATTTTATTTTTCAACTATTCAATCCTGTTTTGTTCGCTTCTGATGGGGCGGAAATAGCAGGTCGTATGGGTATGACTTTGACTGCTATTGGTGGAATAAATTCTTTAACGCTTAGTTGGTTAAACACCAAGGTTCCAAGATTTTCATCATTAATAGCACAAAAAGAATATTCGTTGTTGGATACATTGTTTTTTAATACATTAAAAAGGGTATTGTTAATCGGCGGAAGCCTTTCGGCATTATTAGTAATTATTATTGTATCGCTTCAAACATATAATATTACAATAATTGGATTGGAAATCGGAATTCGTTTCTTAACAAAAATCCCACTGATTTTAATAGTTTATTCTTTGTTTTTAATAATACCTGTAAATGCATGGGCAGTATATTTGCGTTGCCATAAACGAGAACCGTTGTTGCTTAATTCTCTAATAATGGGTGTTTTATGCGCTATCTCCGCTTTTACACTTTCTAAGTTTTATGGTGTTGTCGGTTTGACAATTGGGTTTGCTTTTTTACAAACTATCGCTTGTTGCTGGGTTTTTCTAGTTTTTAAGAAGAAAAGAAAACAATGGCACAATAATATTTAATATTGTATGGATCAAAATAAAATAGTCCCGTTGGAAAACAGACTTTCTATTTTTCTAATGACATATAATCGCAGCCTCACATTTGATTATACTTTAGGAGAATTATTAAAGAGTCCATTTAAAAATTGTACTATAACCGTAATGAATAATGCTTCAACTGATAATACAATTGAAGTGTTTAATAAATATGTCAATCTTTCCCCTGATATTAAAATTGTAACTAATAAATTTAATATTGGTGGTAGCGGAAATATCCTTCGTTCATTTGAATATTGTACAACAAAATATATTTGGGTACTGCATGATGATGATGACTTTGATTTTACCCAATGTGATGATGTTATTGAAAATATAATTTATAGTGATTTTGATTTAATACAAATCGGTTCCTTCCCTAATATGAAACGTCCTTGCAACGGAGATATTATTAGCGTCAGAGATGTTATTCAAAAAGGATATAATTATTTCGCGCTATCTTCTTTTATGCCGTGTAATATAATTAAAGCATCCTCTTTTATGCCGTATTTGTACGAAGGATATAAAAATATATGTAACGAATATTCACATTTGCCATTCTTGATATCTTTATTTAATGAAAATAAGCATATTTATATTTCATTAAATCCCATTGTTTTAGCGGCTGTCGGGTCACAAAGTTATTCAAATACTAGTGCGGCACAATGGTGGATAGGTTCCAGTAAATATTTAAAAAATAAAAAAGACAAGCAATTATTTTTTAAGGCGAAATTACCTGCAGGCAGACAAACTGAATTTTGGTTGTTAAGTTGTATGCCGGGTTATTTCAAAAATGAATTGGATTATAATTCCATTCATATTGTGTATTCAAGTTTAAATTTTATTAGTAAAATTAGGTTCTTTCTGGAATTTATTCCTTATTTTATAATTAAAAAGATTGTACAGAAGACGCAATTTCTGCGATAATTATAAATCAAATAGAATGAATTTTATCAAGTGTTATACTATGTCACTTCAAGTATTGTTCAATTCTAAGCTGTATTAATATAATCTTATAAATTTATAAATGAGTTATTTCTTAGTTACGCTTTTAATTGTCTTCTTGATAATTAAGTTTGATTTATTGAGCAATAGTAAAGGGAAAAAGGAATGGTACTTTATTTTATACATCATAGTGGCTTTATTAGCTGGGTTAAGATATAGGATTGGTACGGACACAATTACGTATGAATCTTTTTTTAATAATTATCACACAATTGGCCATTTAACAAAAAATGATTTTGATACTGATGTATTATGGGTATTTTTTTGTTCTCTTATCAAAACGTTCGGTAAAAATTGGTTTTGGATACAGATAATACATGCATTGTTTGTAAACGCAGTTATATTTTGGTTTATAAAAAAGTATTCCAATTATTGGTATATTGCCATTCTAATCTATTTTCTCGGAGATTATTTCGTTCTTAATTGCGAGCAAATGAGACAAACAATTGCAAGTTGCATACTACTATTGTCTATTCCAAATTTGTTAGATAAAAAATATTTAAAATTTTACTTATTATATACTATCGCATGTTTATTTCATAGTTCAGCGATAGTTTTCTTCATACTCCCATTTGTTTTAAATCTTCGAATAGATAAAGTGTCCACGTATTTTTCAATAGTCATTGTTATGTGCATTGGACTTTGGATGCAAATAAATTTTTACAAATTATCTTCATTAACCACCAATTTGCTAATGTTGTCTTCCAAATTGGATTTATATGCGACATCAAAATTTTTGGAGACGGTCAATAGATCTGTCTTGAATTATATATTTATGTTTGGCTTAGTTATAATGACATTTGGTATTGCATACGTGTTGAAAAAAGTGTTTTCTACGAGATCGGTTTTGGAACCATTTTTCATCTTATATTTATTGCTTTTCATCTTATTTCAGATTGTACCGTTAGGATATAGGTATGTCTATTATGTTTCGATATTTTTATCGATATTTTTGTCAGAATTATTGGGGACTAGTTTTCAGCGGTTTAAAAAGACTCATGCATTTTTACCTTTATCGTTAGTAATATTTTGTATATACTTTGCTTATTGGGCTATTCCATGCTATAATAATCTTTTCACAAAAATTGAAACAGACAAAAGAACTCATTATTACAGCAGATTTTATCCGTATTCCTCAATTTTAACTAAAAAAGAAGATAATGCACGTGAATCGCTATTTAAATTTTACAATAAATAAAAAATGATTAAACCAAGAATTATTGCTTTATATTTACCTCAATTTCATCCAATACCCGAAAACGATGTCTGGTGGGGAAAAGGTTTTACAGAATGGACAAACGTGGCTAAAGCAAAACCTTTGTTCATTGATCATTATCAACCCAGAATTCCTGCGGATTTGGGGTTTTATGATTTGCGAATGCCAGAAGTTAGAGAAGCCCAGGCTAAAATGGCACAAGAAGCTGGTATCGAAGGCTTTTGTTATTACCATTATTGGTTTGGTGACGGGAAACAATTATTGGAGCGCCCATTCAAGGAAGTATTACAGACAGGGGCCCCGGATTTCCCCTTTTGTTTATGTTGGGCTAATCACACATGGACAAGTAAAACCTGGCAGAAATCTTCAATTATGACGAAAGATTCTGTTTTAATAGAACAGAAATATCTTGGAGAACAAGATTATGTGAGTCATTTTTATGCTGTTTTGGATGCATTTAAAGATAAAAGATATATTTGTGTGGATGGCAAACCTATGTTTGTTATTTATGATGTTCTCCAATTTACTGACATTTCAAACTTTATAAAAATTTGGCGTGGGTTGGCAATCCAAAATGGGTTGGCAGGAATTCATTTTGTTGGCATAGCTCATTCTGTTTCTACAACAACTATAGGAGAACAAAAACGATGGAAAACACCTGATTTAAATGAAAGTAGCAAGATATTTAATTATGTTTTAAATTTGGGTTTTGATGCTGTAAATTCTTTCGGTAAAAGGAGAGCTGAAGTTTTTCATCAAGGGAAATTTTTTTTTACACTGAAACTTGCTCTGTCAAAACTTGGAGTTCATTCTCTTAATAAGATCGATTATAAAGATGTTATAAAACATTTTTTTGTTCCTGAAGATTCCTGGGAAAATGTATATCCAACAATTTATCCTCAATATGACAGAAGCCCCCGTAGTGGTAAAGTTGAAAATATTTATGTGAATTCTACTCCTTCCAGATTCAAAAAACATGTCGAAGCAGCTATTGATTTAATAAAAAACAAAGAGCCTGAGCACCAAATATTATTTCTTAAATCATGGAATGAATGGGGCGAAGGGAATTATATTGAACCGGATTTGAAATATGGTAAAGGTTATTTAGATGCGTTGTCTTCTGTTATAAATCGAGAACAATATTCGAGATAAATTTCTAAATTTTATTTCATTATTAGTCAAAAGGTTAAAGTAACAATTTTAAAGTTTCAATCCTTGATTGACTAAAAACAATAGAATAATCTTTTAAATTCAGATTCCTAATGTATTCCCCAAATTAAAATCCAATCACGTTACTGAATATTATAGATTTTCACCAAAAACTACTAAAGCATTTTGAACTCAAGAACAAATAAATATCCCAAAGTATTAATAGTAACACACAATGCCTTTAATTTACATAAAAACAATGGTAAAACTTTAAATACATTGTTTCAGGGATGGGATACCGAATCAATTGCACAATTATATTTCATAGATGAGGTCCCTGAATCTAATATATGCAAAAAATATTTCCGCATAACCGATATGGACATTCTGAAAGCATTTTTTCGGTTGAAACATCCAAATATCGGCGGTCATCCATTTCAAATCAGTGAAGAAATTAATATAGAAACAAATGTTATTCAAGAGAATCGTTTCTTAACATTTGCAAAACGCCTAAACGGAAATATTCTTGTAAAAATATTACGCGATTTTTTGTGGTCCTCAAATATGTGGAAAACTCAAAGCTTAAAGGATTGGCTAATAAATTTCGATCCACAAATTGTTTTTTGGGGTGTTGGAAATTGTGCATTCTCTGCCAATATTGCCTATTGGATTTCAAAACACCTATACATACCTTTATGCCTATATTATGGAGATGATTATGTTCTTAATGCTAATTATGGAAGTATTATAAACCGACTTCAATTTAAAAGAGTGAAGTATTTTCATGATAGAAATTTAAACCACGCAAAAAAACTTATTGCCATTGGTGACTTAATGGCATCGGAATACTATAAAGTATATGGGAAAGAAGTAGTTGTAGTTAGAACGGGTGTAGATTTAGTTGACCATTCAATAAAAAAGGGAAATATAAATTCGCAAAATATTGTGCTCTCATATTTAGGAGGATTACATTTAAACAGGTCTAAATCAATTATAGAGTTAGGTAAACTTTTACGAGAACTTCAAGTTAATATTCCCAAGAAAATTGTATTAAATATTTATTCCTTAGCTGATGTTTCAGAATCTATCGCAAACAGCTTAAATGAATCACCTTTACACTTCTGTGGTAAGGTTTATGGTAATGATATTAATAAAATTTTGCAGAATTCAGACATTCTTGTTCATGTTGAAAGTTTAGATATAAAGTACAGAAGGCTCACCAGTTTATCCATTTCCACAAAAATACCTGAATATCTTGCTGCAGGGAAATGTATTTTATGTTATGGCCCAAGTGAAGTAGCCTCAATAAAATTAATAGCTGAAAACAATATCGGTATAGTATTAACAGATCAGGATTCGAATGAATCAAAAAGGAATAAATTATTGCAAATTCTGAGTAGTGAATCAGAGCGCTATTTAATAGGAAAAAGAGCAAAAGAGTATGCACAAGAAAAATTTAACCGGACAATAAACAATGAAAATCTAAGATTAAATTTACTTGAATGTATACAGTCAAATAAAGTAATTGGTATAGGCGTTTAGGCCGCCCGTGTTAATTTATTGATTGTAAACGTATAGGATTATTATAAACCATTTTATTTATGAGCGAATCGAAGATCGTATCCATTTTTGACCGTCTGTTGTACCTAAAATGGTACTCGTCA
>JANYKN010000107.1 GCA_025361565.1 Bacteroidota bacterium
ACCGGCAACGTCAATTTTTTTTTAACGCCTTTTTCTTTGCAGTTTCTTAACGCAATTTCCCGGATGCGGCTCACGCCCGTCAAAACTGCGTTGGTTCTATTTTCGTTATTTTCTCGCGTTAGCCTTTTTTTTCACCCATGCTGCATAACGGATAGCTATATGCGGCGTTTGCAAGCCTTGTGTTGCGCCTGCGGCAAGGCTTGCAAATGACCGTATATAGCGTGTTATCGGTTTTTTCTCAGATGTAACTTTATTTTTTGATTTTTTTATGAATTCTTTTTTTTACTTTCTTTAAAATATAAATATTCTTACAGGAAATGGTAAAATTAATTAGCATTAATAGACATGGTGCAGCCAGAGCAACTACAATCGATATCAACTGTTCCATCAGGATGGCTTACTGCATGAACTTTGCAGCAATCAGGCCCACTGCAAGAAAAAGAATATCCTTGTACACTTTTTAGTGAAGATAAATATTTAACATTTGATTTATCATAGTTGATTTTATTTGGAAATTCTCTACAATAAATCACATTTGATTGGTCACCAGAAGTTGTTATAAAACTAATAATTGCAAAAAAACCTTTTGTAGAATTTAAATATTCAATTTTAGTAATATCATACTTAACTTCATAAGCAAACTTATCAAAGATAATATCATCTAATACGCTTTTTAATTCATCCATTGATGATGCAATTTTTACTCCACTAGGAGAAACTAAAGACATGTTTTCGGGCAACACTTCATCTGGAGATTTACTACATGAAATTACTATTATGCCTAAAATCGAGATAAGGATAATAGCTGAAATTAAAATCTTTTTCATAATTTAATTTTAATGAGGGTTAAAATTTAAAATTGAACTTGCATTGTACAATTAGCACATGAACAGTCATAATTTATTGTCCCGCTAGGGTTTAACCTTGCATGAACCTTGCAACATGATTCACCAGAACATGAAAATGTTACTAAAGCGGCAGATTTAAGTGCTTTCTCATTTGTAATTAATCCTTCAACATTCTTAGCTGAACATAAAAATTGAGTATCACACTCTTTCATTAGGACAACATTTGAATTAAAACCAGAAGTTGTTGAATATTCAATATCAGCAACTGCACCTTTATTTACTTCCAAAAAAGATATTTTAGTTATTTTAAAATCTACATCTGAATTAAATTTTTTATTAATTGATGGTGTCAATATAGATTTTAATTCATCAACTGATTTTGCAATCGAAGTACCATTAGGAGAGTTTAAGTTCAGAAAAGGATCTGAAATTTCATTTGATTTATTACAAGAAATTAGGAATAGACTTGTAATAAAAATCGTCTTATAAAACAAAATTGCTTTTTTCATAGAATTAAATTTTAAGTTAAATTAAACCTGTAAGAATATTTATTTTTCCATTTTTCTTCTCTGGATATTAATTATTTAAAATATAAAATTCAATATTTAGCAAATGCTATCAAACAAACAATAACCTATATACTCATGATAAAATTTTCATTAAAAAATATTTTTTAATTCTACATAAAATTAAACATAAAGAATTAAATATTAATGTATTTGCAATATATTTCTTAAATTGTGACTAACGTCAAATTTTGTTGTTGATTATCAATTGTTTATAGTTTTTAAATTTTTTCATTTTTTGCTCATTTTTTCTTCCCTCATTTGTCGTTAGCTTGAGAAATTAATCGGTTTCTCTGATGTGGGGAATATTGACTAACGTCAAAGTTATTTAGAATTATTGCATTAAATTTCAATCACTTGTCATTTTAACTAAATTCGCTCAATTTATTCACTCGTTAGCTTAAGAATTTAACGGAACTTTTATGTGTGTCAAATAACCGATAACGGCAACTTGTAGCCGTCGTTTGCCCTTGTACGGCGGTTTCGCGACGCGAAACCGGTTCAAGGGCAAATGACCGGCTACAAAATGTTATAAGCATTTTCTTTTTTTTTATTGTCCAGTTTCATATTATCGTTGATCTGATTTGTCCCTTGCTTCCTGAATTGTAGATGACGTTAAAAGTAAGTCAATCATGGCCCAAACTCTCATACTTCGAATTATTTTTTCACCTGATTTCACTTCGTGATTTGGCTTAATTGCTGCACCTAAATGGTACAAGTAATGATTTTCCCAATCACATGTAGGAATTTCAGGAAAGTGTAAAGATGGGTCTGTAAAAACTTCATATTCTTCAATATGATGGATTGATTGTAGTTTACCATCATAGCGAAATGCAATGTAGTTTGGTGGTTCTGATGGCCAACCACCTTTTCCGCCACCAACTGGATGAAAGTATTTTCCTTTTTTATTTACGATATCTTTCCAGTTAATTTTCCATTTGTCAGGAGTATCCGAACCAAGAGAAACTACATAAACCCAATTACTGTCTTTTGGTTGCATAGTACTAATTTGATTTAAATAAATATTTAGTTCCTTTAAAAGTCGGTTTTCGCTGTCACGTCCTGCTTTTTTAGATGTATTTGCTAAATGTTGAATTTCCTGCCAAGAAATAACTTCAACTGGAAAAGAGTTAATTTTTTTTATTCCAAAATGGGTTTCAGTATAAGCAGGAATGCTTTCATTGAATACAAAAATTCGTCTGTCTTTTGCGGTCGAGTTTATAAAAGATGGACGAGATGCATATTTATCAAGTTGCAATTTTGTAGGGAAATACCAACCTCGTTTTGCTTCAATTATAAAATGAAATTCACCTTCCTGAATAATTTCAAAATCGGTAAATCCCTTGTCTTTTTCGTTTGCTTGAAGTCTTATTTTAATTTTGTAAGGTTCAAAATGAGTCGTTACTTTAATAAGTTTCAAAAAGTTTTGTAGAAATTGGCGGCAATTAGCAAAGGCATAACCTACACTATAAGAAATGTCGTTCTCCTTTTCACCAAGCAATTGGAAAAAGCTTTCAATTTTGTCATTAAAAATGAAGAGTTCTGTCATTTTTATTGCCTCATTTTTCCTTTCAGTTTATACGTAGCACTTTTAGATCTGGATTGCTTATAACG
>JANYKN010000118.1 GCA_025361565.1 Bacteroidota bacterium
GATGTTGTGGTATCAAATAAAACACCAGCAAACAGGCACCAATCTTGCGCCGAACACTAACAAGCATGCAAAAAGCTACAATGACAGTATGTTCATTTACTCCTGTTTTTCCCTTTGCAGCTTTTGCATGCCGACCGTTATGCACAAATAAAAATAAAAAACCGGTCCTATATACTACGATTACTCAGAAATAAATATAGAAAGTATGCCAAAATGCTCATATTGTAATAAGGATGATGCTGAAAACCAAATGACTTTAAGAACTTGGGTGGGGTCCCGTCAAGAAAATGCACTTTTTTATTATTGCAGTGAATCATGTAAAAATGCAATAGATGAATTTTCAATCTATGTGAATAAAAATGTAAAACGATTTCTGTACTTGATTTTGATCGTGATATTAGCCTTTATCATATTTCCATTGCTTGCTTTTGTTTTTAAGGAAAAACAAATTCTTTTCCTGGGATTTAGCATTCCAACATTTATTTTAGGAATTGTCATCAGAAAATATCCTTTTGCAACTCCAGAAACGTCTAATAAATGGGGATTAATGAGAAGCATTACTGTTATGAAATACATTGGTATTGTTTTAATTACATTGGGAATACTGGTCACTGTATTGAATTTGGCATTGCTTTAAATTATAATAACAAATCGAATAAAAGTCTTTATATCTGTGCATAACAAGCCTGTAAAACCAATGCTGATAAGGTGTTTCTGCTTTGGGAAGGTTACAACGGCACATGGTTTTACAGGCAACGCGTTAGCGGGTATTAATGCAAAAAAAAGTAATAAGGCAGTGAAAAAAAAGTAAAACTCATGAATAAACATCTTTTAGAATGAAAATAAAGCATAGAGTTTGGGATATATTTACAGTAGTCTTGTTTGTTTTTATTACGATACCAACTTTACTTGGACAAAATGCTGATTCCTTGAGTTTAACGCAAGAAAGTCAACATTTCGCTTTCTATTCAACCAATGGTGACATTAAAGTTTTAGACTCTCTTTCAACAATTCTGGAGAACAATTACGGCAGAATCACGAATCGTTTAGAAATCCAAATCAAGAAAAAGATTAAAGTGAAAGTTTATCCTGATCTTGGTTCCTTTCATATCGCAATAAATTATCCTAATGCACCTGACTGGGTTGTAGGTTCCTGTATTGGGGATGAATTATTGATGGTATCACCATTGAACCCGGGAAGTATTCATACTTACGGCTCTCTAATGCAGGTGGTAATCCATGAATTTGTACACATAGCTGTGTATTATGCAATTGGGGATAAAGTCGTTACCGAATTGCCCACATGGCTTAACGAAGGATATGCACAATACGAAGCAGGTCAGATTAACGATCAAATTCGAAAATCTGTTGAATCGAGTATGTTTGAAAAGGTGCCACCAACATGGTCTCAACTTAATAATGCATCAGCTATGGACTTTGGCAAAATTAATGGTTATGGACTTTCTGTTTCTATTGTTGAATTCCTAGTAGTTACTTATGGTACTACTAAATTAGTATTGCTGATTAAAGATCCGAAGAATATTGAAGCAATTTACGGTTTGCCTGAAACCACCTTAGAAAACCAGTGGATTCATTATGTAAAACATGAAAGTTTAGATTAACACCCGCTAACAAGCCGGCAGCCAGCAATGCGGGCGGTTTCCGGGTGTAGGCGTTAAACAAACCTGAAAACGACAGAGGAAAAGAAAACATTAACCAAGTAAACCCCGCACTGGCGGCTGCCGGCCGGGCGTTAGTGTGCAGCGCTAAAAATTTATATAAAGGGGTTCTTTGAGACTTTGAAGTGAGAAAATCTGGTAAACTTTAAACAGCGCCGGCATTTCGGTTGGTTTTTTCTTTGATCTATAGGGTTCATTTATTACAAGCGCTCATAAACCGGATGAAGACTGGATTTTCTCATAATCATTGGTAGTAATTCAACAGATAAAGATGTTGTGGTATCAAATAAAACACCAGCAAACAGGCACCAATCTTGCGCCGAACACTA
>JANYKN010000140.1 GCA_025361565.1 Bacteroidota bacterium
CTGAAAAACCGATTCCTGTTTTGTTTTTTTTGTTTTAGTATCCGCCAATATACTGGTTTTCAATTACTTTCTTTGTAATTCTTATTTCGTAGAATTCCAGCAAATTAGCGCATTCAGTTTTTTCGCCAGTGGCACATAACGGTCGCAGCTATGCGCAGTGCGGGATTGCGTGGCTACGTCTGTATCAACCGAGACAAAACTTGCCAGCGGGAACTGAACTTGCAAAACCTCTGAAACCCGCATTGCGTATGAGCTGTTGTTGGCGGTAGTACTTTTGTTCATATTTATCATAAACCTACTCAACAAATATAGAAGTAGTTGAGTTATGATTATGATCAGTAATTATAGGAAGGTCTACCTTGGTATTTCCTATCCAGTAACATGGTACATAAAAAGCATCAATCGGATCGTTTGGATTAGTTTTATAATAACTTCCTGCTGAAAAAACTGTTCCATCTTTTAAATAAAATGATTCTCCATAGTTATTTAAAATAGTTCTTGAAGTACCTTTCCAATAACATCGCCCATTAGAGGAATAAAATCCAAAAGTGTAAATAATTCCTCCCTCAACACAAATAGATTTTGCATTCCCAGATGGAACTGTTTCCAAATCCGTTTTTACCGAACCTACCCAATAACATGGTATGGTTTGCCCATTGTCTCCATAAGACCCACAAGTATAAAACGTTCCATTTGATATATATATTGAACTGACTTTCCCATTATTCGAATTATCAATTGATAAATCAGTTCTTCTATTGCCAATCCAATAGCAGGGAATTTTATAATAAAGTTGCCCCGACCGATAACCACCCAAATAAACTGTTGTGTCAACCACATATATTGAACTAACGAATTTTCCACTAACACTGTTGTCCTCTAGTTCCTTTCTGACCAAATTTACCCAATAACAGGCCAAGCCATTATTTCCTGACATATAATGTCCTGCTGTATATACATTACCATTAGAAACGAAAATAGATGTTGTATAGGCATCATAGGTGCTGTCGCAGGAAAGATTAATCTTTTCTATACCCTTCCAGTAACAGGGAGCTTGTCTGCCTTTGCTATTAATATAATATCCGGCAGTATATACAATGCCGTCCGAAACGAATATTGAAGTTGTAAAGGCTCCTATCCCTCCCGGCAAGTCAGTTCTTGAAGTCCCTTTCCAATAACATGGAAAGTTGCCGTTATTCCAAATAAAACCCGCAGTATATACAGTATATTTATTATTGGGAACATCGTTGCTATCCTTTTTGCAACTCACTATTACAAATCCTAAAAAAAATACAATAGATAATCGAATGATTATGTCCTTTATCAGACTTAATCTGTTATCTGTCAACATTAATTTTTTTTTCATATCATTAGTTTTTTTAATTTATGTTATGACGCAAATACTTGCATTACCGCCAAACGTTTCAATAGTCGCAATGGCGACTATCGTTCTATTATGGACTACAACTAACATATATTAAAGCTTTATATATCAATGTTTTAATATTAATTGTTGTTGTTTTCCTATTTGTAAATTTATAATAATTATACATACTTTAAACGGTAAATCAATTTAATTTTCTTATTTGATTGTTTTTTTTAAACTAATCCGATCCAGTGGGCTTTGTATCGATCGCCTTTTATTATCTGACACATGGGTATATCGTAAAGTGGTTTTAATGCTTGCATGTCCCAATAGATCTTGTATATACCGAATATCTGTTCCATGTTCCAGCAAATCGGTTGCAAATGAATGGCGCAGCCAATGGTTGGTAGCTTTTATTTCAATTCCTGCATTTAAAAGTGCTGCCTTTAATATATTTCCAACACTGGTTTGGCTATAGCGCCCACCTGTAGCCCCTTCAAATAAATAATTCTTCGGCTGGTATTTTTCTATATATTCTTTCAACCAGACTTTTAAATTTTCTGCCAATAAACTAATCCTTTCTTTTTGACCCTTTTGGGCAAATATGAGAATCTCTCCTTTTTTATAGTTTAACTGGTTTACTTTTAAATCAAGAACCTCTCCTATCCTCAGTCCCGCAGAATATTCCAAAGCTATGATACACTTATGCTTTATGTTGCCAATGCTGTTTATAATTGTAGCAATTTGCTCTGGTGCAAGAACTTTTGGAAGCATTTTTGGTGCTTTGGGGCGATAAATGATTTGAAATGGAATATCGCGTTTTAAAACATCTAAATAATAAAATTTTAATGCATTAATATATTGATTGATAGTGCTTACCGAAATATTTGCATCTTTGCTAAACTTATGTAAAAAAGTTCGGATTTCTTCATTGCTAATATCATCAAAATTTCTATAATCAAACGCTTTTAAAAATTGAAGCAGCGAATTGCAATAGCACTTTTCTGTTTTAGGTTTAAAACCTGCACTTGCCAATAGCTGGTGTAAAATGATTTTGTACGGAGTTGTAAATTCATTTTTTTTGATTGCTGCTCGCATCATTCCACCAATTTCGGAAGTGGAAAACACAGTTGCACTTCTTTTTTCAAAAAGGTATTCAGTTGGTTTATATTTATGATAATAGGCTTTTATTATATTTATTATCTGAAGCTTTTGGTCTGGATATTTAGTAAAAATGACAGTAGTAAGCCATTCTTTTAATGCTGAAAGACTTAGCATAGCTAGTTTGCTTTCGCTTATTCCGAAACTAAATTTAAATAAAAGCATGATTTTATCTCTAGAATCATCAACAGAAACTAACAGCGACAATAGTTTATCAACTGGCAAAATAAAACTGATATTCTTTATGTTTCTTAATTCACGAAGGTAAAATACCATCTTTTCACGTCCAAGCATAATCTCGTAATAGTACTTTATTGCACAAATAAGATGTCGACTATTAGTATCGCTTTCGTTAAACCTAAGTTCGTTTTCAATATACCAAGCAATTTCCTTATATCCAAGGTTCTCTATATCAGCATTTTTAAAATGCTCCAAATATTTTTTAAAATGCGGAAGATATGCCTCTATCGTATTGATGCTGTTTTTTCTCATTTGCATGGTTTCAATATACATTCTTGCTAAGGGATTTGTTTCTTTTTCGTCAATTGATTTTTGGAATTCCATTGAAACATCAAAGTTGTATTTTTTGGCAATTTGCTTAATAGCAAGGAAGTTATCATTGTTTCCGGCAAATATCCACTGCTTTTTATCTTTTTGCCACCATGCTTTTGGAATTGTTTTTAGTTCTTTCCAAATCAGCATGCTGGCAGTATGGATTACATAGATACGCTTGTTTTTCTTGTCAATTGAAATTTTGAGCAATAAAGGTTTTTTCGTTGGCAGGCGATTACATGCATTAGAATTCAATTGGCTTATAGAAAGCGCTGTTGATGTATCGAAAGCTATATCCATACTTTTTTTTTATAAAAATAAAGATAATATCCATTGGGATATACATGAATTTGAAAGATAGTCGTATCTTAACCGTTGCAAACGAATAAATATATTAAACTGATAATAAATAGCTTAAATATGCAAAAATGTATCATCTGTAAAACAAAATTTTCGGGTAGGAGTGATAAAAAATTCTGTTCCGTAGCTTGTAAAAACTATTACCATACAAACTTAAGAAGGGTAACAAATCTAGCTGTGGAACAAATAGATAAAATACTCCATCGTAACCGATCAATTTTGCTCGAAATTGTAGGGAAATATAAAACGGAAATGAAAATTGAAAGGGTAACTTTAGACAATAAAAAATTCAATTTTAAATACCATACTCATTTTCAAACCAACAGTCAGGGAAAAGTTTATTACTATGTGTATGATTTTGCGTGGATGGAATTTTCGAATGATGAAGTGTTGATTGTTAGGAAAAAGTTGCAGTTGAAGTGAATAAAAGCTGAACTGTATACCAAAATAAAAAAAAAGCCCCGAAACTTTCGCTTCGGGGCTTCAACAATTAAAAGAGGAATCTAGTTTTTAATTACATTCAAGGTTTTTTCAATACCTTGATTTTCAACTTTTATTAAGTAAATACCATCGGCAAAACCTGAAATATCCAATAAAAGCTGGCTGGTTTTCTTTTCGAGTTTTTGTTCGTAAAGCACCAGACCAATCAAATTGGTAATCCTGATTGTTGAACCTTCCTTCAAATTCTGTGGCAACAATAAATTTACTGCCCCTTTTGTAGGATTTGGATAGAACTTGATATTATCGGCCAAAACATCATCAATTCCGGTTACCCAAACAGAAATAGTAAATGAATGGGTGGCCGATAAACCGGCCGCATCGGTACCTGTAATTGTAATTGTAGTAGTTCCGGTTCCTTGGGCTGTAAAAATAACTCCATCGGGTGACTGGAATATATTTACAACAGATTCGTTGCTGGAAGTAATGGCATAAACCAGGCTTTCACCGTCGGGATCTGCTATTACATCAGAAAGTTTATACTGAGGCATTTCTGACGGATCAATTCCTCGGTTACCGATTGGGTTAACTACTATTGGAGCCCTGTTTACGTTTTTGACAGTAAGCACTACAGATGCTTCACTTTTGTTGCCGAGCACATCAGTTGCTTCAATGGTAATGGTATCAACACCTGCATCGTTATAAGTTGGCGCACAGGTTATTGACATTGTTTTTGATGAAAATGTTCCAGTTACAAAAGCTGGTTTGGACTTAAAGCTCATGGTAAAATTATCAGCTTCAACATCATTTCCAAGTACATCAAAAGTCAATATTCCATTTTCATTTACTGAATAAGCGGTTTTTTCAACACTAAATTCCGGTCCTTTATTCAAGTGTAGAAGCAATGTAACTACTTTTTTAGGACTAACCGGATCATTTGAATTGACTGTCAAATTGGCCAAATTGTCGCCTGGTTTGGCATAAGCAGCATTGAAATTAAGCATTACATCACCTGTTGTGCCGGCATCGATAGTGTCATTTGCTAATGATGACAAAGAAACCCAAACTGCACTTTGATAAGTGCCTTCGAGCGCCCTTACCATCCAGCCGAATAAATCTAAACCTGTTCCTGCATCGATAATGTCACTCCATGAGCCATTTCCGTTGCTATATAAATAGCGATCTCTTACTTTATTAGGCATGGTAACAACACCTTGTGGATAAATAGCTCCAGATTCATATCCAAATGTAACAAAGAATTTTTCGTTGGGATACAAAATAATGTTCTTGTCCAGATGGATGGTCAAAAGCTCTCCTCCAGTATTTGGATCTGTGATGTTATAATCGTAGGTTTGGGTATGTACAAGTTTTGCACTGTAAATATCGCCGCCACCGGAATAAATCTGCACTTTTATTTTCGAATTTAACCACTGTCCGGGAGCATACCAGGTTTGCACATCGGTTAAGTTAAAACCATCGGCTGGTGCCTGAAATGCAGTAGATGTATAAAAAGCAGACGAACCACCGTATCCCAAATTTGATGTTGGAACCGTTTCAGATTCATAAGAAAGTTGCCTGTTATACGAATCTTTTAAGCTTTTGGTTTTATTGATAGGTCCTTCGTTTTTAACAGCCAGTAATTTCGGTGCATCTGCACTGGTTTTCAAATTATTTGAAACTACCGAACTGCTTTTTTGAGAAGTACGTTTATAATCGATATTCAAACCATATTGAAGCTCATATCCACCGGCCGTATTATCGAGCACGAGTGTTTTTGATTCGTTGGCACTTGTTGTTTGGGCAAAAACCTTAATGGTATCGGAATTAAGATTGATAACCGGAGGCATAAATGCATTGGCAGTCAGCGCAATTTCGTATGTGCCCTTGTCTGTTATAACCGATAGCTTATCAGAAATTTCATTCTGCGAAGTAGGTGCAATGGCCACTTTGTATTTCATTGCCGATTTTGGTTGTAAATAAAGTGGTATTGGCTGCCCGGTACTCCAATCCATAGCAGGTAAATTGCTCACTTGAATCCAATCCCAAATAGGGTTACCAAACCAATCTGTTCCAAGCATGTAGGCGTAAACAGTAGATGAAGCCATGTTTGACACATCGAACTGGAGGATTTCTGCTTTGGCAGATCCTGAGTTTTCTATTACAAATTCTTTTTCGTAGCTTTTGAAAGGTGAAACCCAGCTTTCGGGGGTTTCAACAACCAAAACATCGCCCAAATCTACTGAAGCAGGAGCAATAATATTGGCAGATCCAGTAACAGTTAAATTTACAGGAATAGAAAAACCTTGCGAAAGTGGTGCGTTATTAATCAATTTCAATTCATCGGTATATTGATCCGCGAAAAGTTCTTTTGCACTGATATTTACATTGAATTCCTTGCTTTGTCCTGCAGGAACAGTGTATTTTTTAGCTGGATATAACTCATAAGCCAATTCATTTCTATAGGTATAGTTATGGTCGGCTATTTGTAATCCATCAGTCCCATCAATATTTTCAACACCTATTACACCAAAAGGTGTAATTACGTCAGCATCGGAAGCATCATGTAATTTGTACTGGAATTTAATATTTCCATTTTTGTTTATAATAATTTCAATTGACATTGGGCCAGACATTGAAAATCCAGTGTTGAAATCGGCAAATTCTATAACTGCTTTTTCACTGTCTGCATGGAAATAATAACCAGTATTTGGATAATCAACAATCCACGAAGAACCGATAAAACCATACAAGGCTGCAATAAAGTTATTTGGTACCTCGATATTCGGAATTGACGAACCACCAAAAGGATTTAATGCCTGATCGGGAGTAAAACTGATAAGCCCATTATAACCAACGTATAAATAATTATATTCGTTGCCATAGAAATTGAAAGTAAAAGGAAGATCGATTTTTGCTGACCATGGATTTTCGCCATTCCAGAGTTCACCAACTGTTACTTTATTTTCAGGTGCAGTAATTTCAACCCAATTGAAAGCAGGACCACTTTCATCTTTGCTACTTTTGAATTGATAAGTGTATGCCGGAATTTCGGATACTTGTTTGACTCCTGTTTTTTCCGATACATCCATCCAAGAATTGCCAACCGGGGCAAAATCCAAATCGTGGCTTCCTGGGTTATTTACAATTAAACTTACTGTTTTTGAATCGCCTGATGCCAAAGTTTCAGTAATGTCCGTAATATTTGTGCTTAATTTCGGAGCATCGGTTATTTCACCTGAAAGGTTGATTTTATAAGTCTTTGGTTCGTTGGTGGTTAAAGTTAGCACATCATTCAAAATGCCTTTATTTGCAGTTTTGATATTAACATCGTAGAAAAGCGATCTTCCCGGTTTTAAAACTTGTGGGAATGTGCCATTGATGATATAATTACCGTTTGCAAAGCTTGCACTAACAATTGTTGCTGGAGCTTTTCCTGTATTTCCGATAAAAAAGTTCTCGGCTTTTACGTCGTTTTGGAATACTTGTCCAAAGTTCAGATCTGTAGCGCTTTGAATAATATTTGGAGCACCTCCGCTTGTAATATTGAAATTTGCAGTATGAAGGCCTGGATTGTGTATTGGATCATTCGAAATAACAACCAGTTTTTCTGCATAATTGGCAACATAAAGATTATCGGTATTTATGGTATATTCCAAAGTAACCGAACCACCTGCAGGAACTGTGCCTGATGGGTGAGTCAGTGTTGTGAATAATCCCTGGCCCGGGTTTATAAATTCAATAGCTGTTCCATTGCTGATCACAGCATTATCAGGTGTAGTAAAGTCGTGGATAAGCAGAGCATCATTTTTAGTCTGGTCTTCAATTCCAATGTATGAAGATGATGCAATAGTTTCCATGGTAGCCCAACTTTCTGGTGTTAAATCTTTAATATAGATATTGATATCACCATTATCGCGCAAAACAGCCTGGTAAGTTCCTGTTCCTGTTCCTGATATTGGTACATTTTCCCACTGAACTATAAATTTATCAGGGAACCGCTTATAATAAATATGACCGCTTGTTTCAACCGAAGTTTGAAATCCGGTAACAGAAATAATCCTGTCAGGCAGACCTTCCCATTTTGAACGTATTGGATTCATACTCCAGATATATCCTTCAGTATCAAAACTTAAAGTACTATATCTTGAAACATAAACCGAAGATTCATTTTTACCAAAAAATGGAAATTCGAAACCCAAATCAACTTGAGTAAACCTTTCAGAAAAAGCATCATTCAGGTTTGAAGTAATATCTGTTCCTGTAGTTGAAATATCAGTCCAGTTATAAACCGGGGCCGGATTAATCCCTGCAGGATTACTGGCTTTTGTGTATCCAAATTTGTGAACATTTGAAGGTATTTCTGCCATGTTTGAACCATCGGCAAATGCAGGAACAAAGTAATCCAATGAGTAATTTCCTGTGTTGTTGATGTTAAACTGGCCGGAAATTGTTTGACCAATTGCTAAGCCGTTATAAGTTGCCGTAGATGGTGCAATAACCATAACCGGAGGATCAATTCCATAGCCAAACAACTCAAATGAATAGGTATTTCCTTTATCATCTTTTATGTTGATGGCAGCAGTGCTGTTTCCTTTAATAGTTGGTTTGAACTTAAATTTAACGGTTTGTTCCGATTTGGCTTCAAAAAACGAATTCAAGCCAGAAACATATGTAAATTGAGGATTGTTTGATTCGAAGAAAATTTGGTTCCAGTTTGGATCGTATCCATAATCAGCAAAATGGAAACTGCCAAGTCCGGTGTTTTGCAATTTAACTTCAAAGGTTTTTTCACTACCCACCAAAACGCCACCTGCATCAATTCTTTTGCTGGAATTTATCACAGGCTTGTGTCCCGAAATAGTAAGATTAACAGGTAGACCCAACAAAGGTTCTTCGGTTTCGTTGGTGTTGATTACAATTTTAGAATGATAGTCACCATTTACCATATTTGTGGCATCAACAGAAGCATCTATACTTGTTGAACTGTTTGATGTTACGCTTCCATTCTCAGGCGAAAGCACTATATATTTATCAATATTTTGGTATTGACTTAGCGCATAAACAGCCCAAACTAGTTGATTATCATAATAAACATCCTCAAAACTGTTCCATGTTTTACCAAGATCCGAACTGTAGTAGCAGTTCTTGGAATCGTCTTTATTGGTTTCCAAACCTGCACCGAGTGGATATTTATTCATGGCAGGTACATGGAAAACTATCCAGAAATACTTGCCTTGTTCAAAAAACAGTTGTTCATCAAGTGAAATTGGGGTATATCCATAATCCGAGCTATACGAAACTTCCTGTTTATAGACAATTTTAGCATCTGCAATTTGTTCGCCTTCATACACTTCAAGAATAATTGGGCCTGTATTTTCTTTGTGCACTAAATATGCAGCAACATTTGTCAGGTTAAATCCATTTGCATCGGTTACCATAAATCGGGTTGCCTCTGAATTGGTATAAGTGGTATCTGTTTCTCCAATTATCCATAAATTCCATGAATTTGGATTAAGATAATACATTTCACCGTTTGCCGGATTGTCAATTGACAATGAAACAGGGCGACTAGCCTCTTTTGCTGTTGACGCAACAATGTTTTTACCATTTGAAACATGCGATGGTTGAATTTTTGGAAAATTAACTTGCTTTAAACTTGACGGATAAGCATACTGGTGATGTGTAGTAGCATCCCATTTTAAAAGCCCTTCGCCATTGTTCAAAAGATTGAATGACTGACTTTGGTTTGGATCAATTGAAGCATCAATCATCAAATCAAGCGACGAAATATTGGGGTCGATTTGTGCATCGGGCCCTGCATTGGTAGTGCCGTTTATTGCATTTGATAATTCTGCTTTGTTGCCCCAGCGATCAAATGCCCTTACAGAAAAATAGTATTTTGTAAGTGGTTTTAGATAAGGGATTTCAATGGAAGTTTGCACTCCGGGTTCCATCCTCGAATTTATAATCATTGACTTTGCCGATGACAAAGTAGCCAAAGTAATCTCCTGGGTTGAATATAAAATTTCAAATCCCACAGGTTTAATATCGTCATTATCTGAAGGAACTGTCCAATTTAAGTTTGCAAAATCCTGTGCAATACCAGTTAAGGTTAAATCATTGATTTTATTTGGAGCTATGTTATTGTTTGTAGCAAGGGCAAGCAAAGCATCCGCTTCTCCCGAACCCATTTTACCGGCATACGGAACATTTTCAGGAATATCATCGATATATCTTGTACCTGTTAAGAGCCTGTTTTTAAGTTCGGCATTTGTGAAACCAGTGCCTCCAAATTTAGAAACAATAAGGGCTGCAACACCTGAAATATGTGGGCAAGCCATAGAAGTTCCATCCATAAAACCGTAAGAATCATTATCAAGTGTGCTCAATACCCCATTTCTAAATGGAGAATTTGGATCTATGTTGGCATCGTCTTCAGATTGACCACCTGGTGCAGCAATATCAACCCATGTTCCATAATTTGAATATACGGTGAGATGTGAAGATGCATTAAGCGCTGAAACCGAAATACAGCTTTGGTAATATCCCGGATAACTTGGATAATCCCATGAACTGTTACCTGCAGCAAAAAATACAACCCCGCCTTTCATTAGGCTGCCTGGAAAATTTCCAGCTTCGGCTATGAAATAGTCAATGGCATCCAAGACTGCCTGCTCGTAAAATTCAGGAGAAGAATAGCCCCAACTGTTTTGCGAAATAAGTGAACCCATATCTGCGGCATACACATAAGAATCAGCAATATTACCGTCGCCTGTTCCACCTAAAATCTGGCAAGACATAATGCGCACACCATTTCCGGTTCCCGAACCACCAGCTATACCGCAAACGCCGATTCCATTGTTGTTAACTGCACCAATTGTTCCTGAAACGTGCGTTCCATGGGGCATTGCATCAATAGTTCCCATGTTTTTGGCAAAGTTGAAGCCATAGATATCATCTTTGTAACCATTTCCATCATCATCAACTCCCGCAACTCCATTTAGTTCGGTTTCATTGATCCACATCGCATCTTTTAAATCTTCGTGGTCAACATCAACACCTTGATCGTGAATTGATACAATTACATTTTTTGAACCTTTGGTAATGTCCCATGCTTTGTAAAGATTGATATCAGAACCGGGAGTTCCACCTGATTGGCCTGTATTGTTATAGTGCCACTGGCGCGATAAATAGGGATCGTTAAAATATTCGCCGGCAGTTCCTTTTGTAGATTTTGAAAGATACACAGGCTTTTTAGTTCCGTCGATCAGAACTCTTTCAAGTATAGGTTCCGATTTATCTATTTCCTGCAATCGCCCATATTCCTTTACAACATCCAAAGGAGACGTTTCGGGGTTTACGGTAATTTCGTACCAGAGATTAAGCCCGTATTTTTTGTGTTTTTCTTCAAATTTGGGCGAATAGCGGAATACCCGTTTCATATCAGTCACTGAATAGACTGTATTTAATCTGTCCAGTGCCTTGATTCCGGTTGAGATAATTCCGGTAGTTTTTGATTTGCTGATGTTCATATTTTCAGCAAGCGTTGGTTTTATTTTTATACGGATTGTTCCTTGTTGGATTCCGTTTTTATATTCCTGCGAATAGGAATACAAATGACCAAATCCTGTTAGAATAATCACCAATAAAATAAACTTCAATAATTGAGTAAAGTTTTTTTTCATTTAGTTACATTTAATTGTTAGACATTTTTTTTCGTTTTACTCTTGGAAATATTGGAATTTAAATTTTCAAGCAATTTTTTTAAAGCTTGATTTTCATCTTTCCTTTTGTTAATCTGTAGAATAATTTCATCATCTGTTTCGCCCAAAACTTCATAAATTTTTTCATCGGGTGTATCATCCCGATTTTCGGACTTTTTATTGTCATTGTTTTTTTTCATAACATTAATTTTTAATCGCCAACAATGATACGATTAACTGATTGGGAATTTGAAAAATTCAACTATGAATTACTTCTACAATTTTTAAAACAACCTGAGAATTTTTACTACAAATGGAAAAAAATACCTGAACAAAACCCCTACAGGACTATGTTAATAAGTTGGTTAATAAAAGGTTGAATAATTGAAGGAAATTGAACGATCTTTATTGTTTATAAACGAAGGAATGTAAAATTTATCAAGTTCAAATTCCGGATATTTATAAACAAAATAAACGTTAAGCTCAAACTAAATATGATTGATAGTGTTAAATATTAAGTAAAAAATTAACTAGGTTAACTTCCTGGTTGTTAATACCTAATTTTTTTCTGAGTCGGTATCGGGCAGTTTCTACACTATTTATGCTTTGACCGGTAATAGAAGCAACTTCTTTAGAAGTCATATTCAGCCTTAAAAAAGCGGCTATTTTTATTTCTGTTGGGGTCAAATCCGGGAATTTTTTCTGAAGGTTTTGATAGAATTGTTCATGAACATTTTGAAAACGCATCTCAAACTCATTCCATGCATCGTTATTGGTTAAAGATTGGAGGTCGTATATAATTTTTTGGACAGGTTCTTTGTTCTCGTCTTTCAGTTTTCCCTTTAATTTTAAAAGCCTCGAAGTGATATTGTCGATCAATTCATTTTTTTGCATCAGGTATATCACATTGGTAGTTAGCTCTTTGTTTTTAATGATCATATCCTCTTCCAATCTTTCCTTTTCAAGCTTAATTCCTTTGTTTCTGATCCGCGACAGTATAAAAAGTAATCCAAGAATAATGATGGCTAAGATAAGTGAGGATAAAACGATGATGTAAGTATATCTGATTTGTTGCTGTTTGATTTCTATTTCTTTTTCTTGTTTGTCATAATCATATTGTAATTGAAGCCTTGTAATTTCTTCGATTTTATTATCGTTAATCAAACTATCGCTTGCTTGCATATAAAGTATATGGTATTTTAGTGCATTAACAGGCTGGTTCAAATGTTCATAGTTTTCGTACAGCATCATGGACGAATTTTTAATGGTAAGCATTTCCTGCATTTCGGTTCCAATATCAAATGCTTTTTTTGCAAATTCAATTGCCTTCTCAGGCTGATTGATGTTTTGGTAATAGTTTCCCAGGAAAATATAAGATTTTGCAACACCCGATTTATCATTGATTTTTTGTCTGGCTTCAAGCGATTTGATTAGATAGCTGTATGCTTTTTCGAAATTTTTTCGTTGAATTTCAAGTTTGCCAAGATTATTGCAAATTACTCCGATGTTGATATAATCTTTCTTTTCTTCGGAAAGTGTCAATCCTTTAAAATAGTATTTTTCTGCCGTATTAAAGTCATTACTTGACGAATAGATGTTCCCGATATTATTGTATAAACTTTGAATGGTTTTGATATCTTTATGCAGTTTGCCTTGCTCATTGGAGTTATTATAGATATTTAATGCTTTAAAGTAATAATCCAGGGCTTTATCAAATTGTTGAAGCCTGTCCTGTATTATTCCAAGGTGTGATAGTGAAATTAATTCTTCAGTTTCAAATTTATTTTCTTCTGCAATTTTTAAGCTGGTGAGAAATTTATTCATAGCCTGATCATAATTGCCCAAAAATATTAAGTTATTGCCAATGGCCAAAAGGGAATGAACTTCAAGCATTTTATTCCCAATTTTAGTGGAAATTTTTAATGATTTTTCGGCTTGTGCAAGTGCTTCGAGTAAATTTGTCTGGCTATAGCAATTCGAAAGTTCAAGTAATAATCTAATTTTAGTAGTGTCTTCTTTTGAATTGTTCAGTTTTATCTTTAAGCTGTCAATTTTTAACTGATCCTGTGCAGATATAAATTGCAAAGGGAAAAAGCATAAAAACAGTATCAATTTCCACTTCATATCATTGATTTATTTTTTCAAAAGTAATAAATAATAGGCTTCGAATTCATAAATGTTATAATTTCAATTCCCATTCCTTTCTCAAAATGCTGTAATAAATTGTATCCCTGCGCCTGTTGTTTGTCATTAAAGTGTGGCTTCTTAAAATACCTTCCTCAAAAAGTCCGGCTTTAATTAAGCCACCGCGTGCGGCCTTGTTTAACACATCTGTTTTAAACTCAAGCCTTTCTATTCCTAATTTTTCAAAACAATGATTGATCAAAAGTTTTTTTGAAAGCTGGTTTATACCTTTTCCCTGAAATGCTTTTGAAATCCATGTTGAACCAATTTCAACCCGCTTATCCCTTTCGGAATAATTAATTAAACTCGTTGAGCCGGCTATAGAACCAGATTCTTTGTCTGTAATTGTAAATGGAAGCCTGATATCTTTATTAAATTGATCCAGGGCATCTTTTACCCAATTTTCGAGTTCGCTTTTTATTGACAAATTCTGGGTAAAATAAATCCACATCGATTCATCCTGTGTAAGGCTCCAAAAGTTATCCAAATCTGTTATTTTCATTGGCCTTAATATCACATTTGAATTTTCAAGTAAGATATCAGTCCGAAATTTATTTTGATTATAATCCTTCATTTTTATGAATATGTGCCCTTTTAAATATTTGGTTTTTTAGTTCAGGATCAAAATTTTCAAAAACAGGTTTGTTTCTGTTTTTTTCAGGGTCGGTTGTTCCATTTACGTTGATAATAATTAGACGACCTTCGCCCATTTGATAAACATTGGCAAAATCATCTATAATTCCAATTACAAGCAGCTCATTGTTTTCGATCAACTCGTGGTATTTTTTAATCGCCAGTTTAACCTGATAATCTACATTGAGCTCGGTAATCCGAAGCCACTCCTCATCAAATTGGTGCTTGCGGTGTTTAATGTGCCTGATAGGAATTGAAAGATGATCAAGTTCTCTTATGATGTCGAATGGTTGATCTTCGTAATTGGAGAAAACTGCTTTAATAGCTCCGCAATGCGAATGTCCCATTATTAGCAGAATAGGGGTTTTAAGGTTATAAATGGCATAATCTATTGATCCAAAAACGGGCATTATCTGATTTCCAATATCGCGGGCAACAAAAATTTCGTTCATGGAATCAATTCCAAAAATACTGGTTTGAACCCTGGCATCGCTGCATGTCAACAATGCAATTCTTGGGTTTTGGGAATCCTTAAACGGTATAAAATAGTTTTCGTCGTGATTTTTCAGGTATTCCAGGTTTCCTTTAAAAATCTTATAAATAATTTCGAGTGTTGGCTTCATGTTAGTCTTTTTAGTATGCCTGATAATGAGCTAAAAAGCTAAGATACAAATGTTTTGAGGTTTATGCTAATTTAAAAAACTTGTTTGTATAAAATTTCGATCTGAAATTTGATGCAGAACTTTATCGATCTGATTAGTTTTTCAACCATTTTGTTGTTGAAGTTGAATATTCCTGACTAATTTCAATCAAATAAAATCCATTCCTCAGGTTTGAAACATCTAAAATGTAATTTTCACCGGTAATATTTTTCTTTTCAATTTGCATTTGCCCCTTGGCATCAATGATTTTGATGGTGGCATTCTTTAATTCTTTTTCTGCAAGTGATATCGTAATCTGCTGGTTTGAAGGGTTGGGGTATAAATTAATTTGTTGATTACTGTTCATAAAAATAGGGCTGACTGAATTAAACACACAATCACCATCAGCAGTAAAAGGATTGTACTCCCTGATACAATCCGTTTGATAGTCAATACTTTCAATACTTTCAACATCGCGGCAAAGCCAAACGCTTATATTGCCTGTGTTTGTACATTTAGGTTTTATTGCAAAGCCTTCAATATTTGTATTTCCCACAGGATTTGCAATAGTATATTCATTTATAATATTTAATTTTCTGTCTAAGCCTATTGTGCTTGATTTTAAATCATTAACTTCTAAATAGTTAACCCCAATATTATGAAGTATGTATAATAAACCAGTTGAACGATCGAACTCCAAATCGCAACTCTCGTCTCTGTTGGTTTTATATTTTCCAACATAGGCAAAATCATCATTTACATTGGGATTAACATCAAAAACCCAGATATAGCCTAAATCCTGATGTGCAATAAATAGCAATCCACCCATTCCTTTTGTGGAGGTATATAATTTTCCGGTAGACTGGCTGATAAAACCCGCCGCGCTTAAAAAACCGTCTGGAACAAAGGCGATTCCTTCCGGACCTGTCTTTCCGGTATTGGTCATTGGCGAAGGTGGGTTTAATAAATTCCAGCTTTTTACCTCCCAAAGTGCTGAAAGATTTGTAGTGTAGTTGTATTTTATAATCTTGTAATTGCTCTCGTCTATTGTATAAAACTCATTTAAACTGTAATTTACCTGTGTAATATCTTCTGGATCGCCAATTATTGGTAAATTACCGATTTGCGAAAAAGTGTTGTTGACCGTGTTTAATTCAAGAACCCGCAATACACCGCTTCCTTGTACTAAAAATAATCTGTTTAAAGTTGGGTTCCAGTGCAAACCGCTTAAATCTGTAAGGCCATTAATATCCATGGTTGAAGTTAAGTTTACTGCTGCATTCCATGTTTCAGAAGGCCATGGTAACTGTGCCTTTGAAATGTTGAATGGAATAAAAACAAAAAGTAAACCTACAGTTAGTACTTTTTTAATTCTGGCAGCAAGGATTACCATACAGAAATTGTGTTTCATTTATTATTGTTTGATGTTGATATACTTGTATTTCAAACCCGAAAGATACATGTATTTTGAACTCAAGCATTACACTTTTGCTAAAATTTAATATCAGAAAATCTCTAGTTTATTGATTTTTCGCCTTGCAAATATCATCTTCCTAAGATTATTTAAGCTTTTAATTTCAAATTCTTATAAAATGGTTCTAAATAAAAGCATTCAATCTTTTTTTAAAATTTGGATGTTATCCTTTTCCAAAAATTAATGGTCAAATTGATCATAAATTAATTTTATTGGTTATTGTAGTTCTTATTGGTTCATTAATAGTGAATTCTTAGGTTCAACAATTGTTTTTCTTTCAATTTCTTTATCAAAAGAATATCTAGCGCATCAGATAGACAATATTTATTTTGATTGCATTAGTTTAACTTTGTGTTTTCCTAATTTTATTCTGGTTTGAAACTTTAAAGTATGAATTATAAATTAATTATTGGCTTCAATTTGATATTGACATTATCAATTAATTACGTAATTGTGAATGCACAGGTGGTGGTTAATCCAAATGTTACTGGAGTAGCTGCAGGCCACGTTGTAATTACTCCAACAAAATCAGCAAAAACAGCTATCATTGAATCGGAAATTGAACGAAATCCAAAGTTAAAAGAAAGGTCATATCCATTTGTGGATATCGCCTTGCCAAAAGGCGACGATCCAGCCTGGCATACTTTCCGAGGGCCAACTAAATCTGTAGCTCAATTATTAAAAAGTTTTGAAGGTCTTACAACTAATTCATATCCACCAGATTGTAATGGAACAGTTGGTCCAAATCATTATTTCCAGACGGTAAATTCAACCTATGCAATTTATGATAAAGTAACAGGTGCATTATTAAAAAATGGTCCTCTGAGTAATTTTTTTCCGGGGCCTACAGGTGGATTACCTGGCGGAGGTGGAAATGATGGCGATCCAATTGTTTTGTATGATGAGATTGAACAAAGATGGTTAATGTCTGAATTTGAGATTGATCTTAATTATATGCTAATTTCAATCTCTCAAACCAGCGATCCTACTGGGCAATGGGATTCATACTCGTTTAAAATGAACGGTGCACCAGACTACATGAAATTCGGGATTTGGCAGGATGGATATTATATGGCTACCAATACCACCACATCATCAACTGATTGCGATGTATATGTTTTTGAAAAGGCAGCTATGTTATTGGGCAACGCAAACCCCAAATTTGTAGGTTTTGCCAATCCAAATAAGCCAACTACCATTGATGGCTTTCATTGTCTTTTGCCTCTCGATAATGATTATGCTCAAGCAGCACCGGGTAGTCCAGGTTTATTTATGACGGTGAACGATGATGCGATTGGTGGCGGAACAGATCAACTTTGGCTTTATGAATGTGCTGTCAATTGGACTACTCCTGCTAATTCAACTTTTAAAAGGGCGCAACAAATAGATGTTTTACCATTCGACAGCAATTTCGGCTCTGGTTGGGATAATATTATGCAACCTAATACACAAAAGTTAGATGGGATACCGCAAATATTGATGTTCCGGGCTCAATATATAAACTTTCCAGGATATCAAACAATTATGGCTTGCCATACAGTTGATGTAAACAATACAGACCGTGCCGGTATTAGATGGTACGAACTAAGAAAAACCACTGGAGATTGGTCTGTACGCCAGCAAAATACCTATTCGCCCGATGCACATTCCAGATGGATGGGTAGTATTTCGATGAATAAAAACGGTGAAATTGCCATAGGATATTCAATTTCAAGTTCCACATTGGATCCCGGAATACGTGTTGCTGGTCAATCAATTTCTTCAAATATTGCTGCAAACAGCACGCTTGATATTCCCGAAAAAACAATTGTTAATGGCTCTATCTCCCAGTCTGGATCAAATAGGTGGGGAGATTATTCCGAAATGTCAATCGATCCTTCAAATTACACCAATTTTTGGTTTACGAACCAATACATGCTTTCCGATTCAAAAAAAGGAACAAAAATAGCATCTTTTAATTTTACGGATCCTTGTATTCCGCCTACTATTGAAGCTTCCAATTTTTCTTCTCCCACTTTAAATGATAACGATATGACCATCGATTGGTCACGCGGTAATGGAGATGGAATATTAATTGTTGCAAAACAAGGAAGTGTTGTTGATATGGTGCCCGAATCTGGAGCTTCATATACTGCAAACGCAACTTTCGGCAGTGGATCACAGATTGGTTTTGGCAATTATGTGGTTTACAATGGAACCGGCACCTCAACCTCAATTACAGGTTTAGCTCCAGGAACGGATTATCATTATGCATTTTATGAATATTTTACAGCAGGGAATTGCTATACAACTGTAGGATATAAAGCAAAAGCTAAAACAACAGGAACTCCTCCTTATTGTTTGTCGGCAGGAAATACAGATTATCCAACTAGTGTTACTTTAGTTAATTTTAACACTATAAATAATAATACGTATACTACCTCACCAAAACCAGCTGCATATATTGACTATACTTCAATTGCTACAAATTTATCGAAAGGAAAAACGTACAATTTGAATGTAAAAGTTAACACTGGAGGCAACTATACTGTACATGCGCGTGCCTGGATTGACTGGAATCAGAATATGGATTTTTCTGATAATGGTGAAACTTATGATCTGGGTGATGTTACAAACAAACCAAATAATGTCACAAGCTTATGTCCACTCGGTATAACTATTCCGGCGGATGCTTTATTAGGCAACACCAGGATGAGGGTCTCTGCAGAATGGAATGCTGATCCTGGTTCGTGCTCATCTGGTTTTGATGGTGAAGTAGAGGATTATACCGTTACAGTTGACAATTTAAATGCAATTGAACCTGTCGAAAATAAGGAATCAATAGTAATTTATCCAAACCCGAACGATGGCCTTTTTGAGTTTGAAGTTAAAACTAAAAAATTGACAAACTTGTCTATTACGGTTTATTCAATGTCAGGACAAGTTGTTGCCATGTATGGCTATAAAAATGTAACCAACGGATTGAAAAAGTCAATTGATTTAAGGCGCAAAGAAAAAGGTATTTATCAATTGAAAATCGAAATGAACAATAAAGTAATTACCAAACAAATTGTGATTGAATAATTATGGTGAATCTGTTTAGTAAAAAGAAAGAGTCTGTATAAAAAGTCCTGAAAGTGATGGACATTGAGCTTTAGAGGCTGAGCTTGTCGAAGCCAGAAATGCGATGTACTGAGTTTATCGAAGTATATAAGTTGTTGATTATCAATAATCGTTTCGGCAGGCTCAACGTACAGAAAACACTTTTTAGACAGTTTCTTTTTTTGATGATATTATAATCCTACCATTAATAAAAAGCGCAACCTTCAGATAGATTTTAATTAACCTGCCTTATTTTATTTTCAATTAAGCCTATTTTGAAACGCACAACTTAATGTTAATTGTTTTTACTTTTGCGGCTTTCAAAACTAAATATAATGTCAAAAGGAATTATTCTAATATTGGCTGCTGAGTTTTGTTTTGCCCTGGCCACCGTTTTTACAAAATTTGTCACCAACGATTCTTCGGTTACAGGTGTTGAAGCTACTTTTTTTCGCTTTGCACTGGGCTTGTTGATTGCAACAGCGCTAGTTTACAAGGAGAAAACACCAATGCGGCCAAATAATGTTTCATTGGTAATTTGGCGTGGGATTTTAAACACGGTTGCCGTAATTATATTTTTTTCAGCGGTTCAATTCACCACAGTTACCAATGCCAATATGCTGAATATGACCTATCCGGTTTTTATTTTTCTTGTTGCGCCATTTATTAATCACGAAAAATCTCCAAAGCGATTTTATATTTTTCTGGCACTGAGCATGGTTGGGATTTATCTGATTATTCATCCGAACTTTCAAAAAATAAATCCGGGCGATGTACTTGGACTTTTATCAGGTATTGTGGGTGCGTTTTCTGTAATTTCATTGCGTATGGCGCGTAAGCAAGACAGTACAACGTTGATCATATTTTACTTAATGTCTATTGGATTCGTATTGAATTTTTTGGTGATGTTGCCTTTTTGGGTAGTTCCAAAAGGAATGGTAGCAGTAAATATTTTTATTGCTGCACTTTTGGGAGTTGGTGGGCAAGTATTCTTAACCTATGGTTACAAATTTATAACTGCAAAATCTGGCAGTATTGTTTCATCGGGTCGAATTTTGTTCGCCATTCTTTTTGGTGTTACTTTTTTAAGCGAAGCGATTACTTTGCGATTGGTTGCAGGTGGCGTTTTAATTGCCATTTCATTGGTTGGGGTAAGCTTTTTTGAAAAGAAATTGAATTAAGTCTTGGATTTTTTTATGTCGGCACCATAAGCTGATTAATTCAGCATTAAAACAAAAATCAGGATTTTGGTCCTGATTTTTTTTATTTGCTTAATGCTGGAATCTGCCTTATTAATGGATTTTCTATCCATTATTTTCCAGAATGGTTTTCAATTTAGCCAGCCCGTTTTCAAAATCTTTACCAATCATTTTATCCATATTCATAAAAAGCAGCATCAGGTTCATGGGATAAGCCATTTTTCCACTAAATCCCCAAGCAACTTTGGTTTGATTATCGGAAATGGATTCGGTTGTCATAAATGCATAGTTGGTTGCTTTCATTGGTTTTAAAAAACGGAGTTCAAACTCAAGCCTTTCTCCTTCAACTATTTTCAAAATTTCCTGTTCTCCTGCTCCAACATCCTTCATACTGCTTTCCCATGCCGAAACAAATCCAACGGTTCCATCAATGCCTTTGTATTCTTTTTTCATGGCTGGATCTTTGCCTGCCCAAACGCTAAAATTATCCTGATTTTTAAGCAATTTTAAATAATCAAAAACAGATTGTTTGGGTTTATCAATGGTTATTTCACGAACCAAACCAAAATCTTTTTTCATTACAAGACCTGCTATTAATATCAGTGCCAGCAGACCAACAATTAAATAAAGTATCACCATTTTTTAAAGTTTTAATGTTTTTCCTTGCAAATATAGCAATAAAAGCTGTATTTATTGGCTCTGTAATTTAGATCTTAGACAAACCAATGGACAATATAATTGCTACACTAAAGTGCACTTTTCTTCTTGTGGAGATAATTTATCCGATTCAATTTATGTTGATTTCTTTTGGCAGCATTTCTTTGTATTTTAACAAGTCTAGACTTTTATAAACTATTACAAAACCAGCAATACCAAAGCTTACCGATTCATTTGTTGCAGAAATTTTACCATACGAAAACAAATAATAATTATCATAAGCAACAATCTCTTTTACCAATTCGCCCGCACCCAAAAAGCCTGAAATTGGATTTTCCTGTTTAAATTTTTCTACAATTTTTTCGCGGTGTTTATTGATGTCGGGGTTCGAAACAAACAATGCAATAATAACAATTGTTACCAATAATAATTTTCCTTTGTGCGATTTCATAATTAGAATTAGTTTAGATTAAATGAATAGAGATCAAACAAATATACAAAAAATAAGGTCCTTTTCTCAAACTTAATTTAAATTTCTAAAATCAATATTTGGAGGGTTTATAAAATTATATTTTATTGCCTTAAAGCTCCGATGCTAAAATTGTCTTTAAATAAAATCTTTGAAAATCCGTTTCATTCGTTAAATTCGAATTCTATTTAATACAATCCCAATCCCATCGCATAATCATCCATCAAAGCACAATGAACTTGCTCAAAAGTATTGGTTTTGTTGTATTTTGTATATAGATCTTTGATGTACAAAGGAGTGTAAACACCAGGTTTTTCATCCCAGCCACGTTTCATTTCCTGCCACAAATAATCGTCGTATGAGCAGCAATGTTTCATAAACGTAATCATGGCAAGCAATTCCTTGTCTTTGGTGTTCTTTTCAGCTTCTTGGAAATAGTTAAGCGCCAACTTGCAATAGTAATAATTGTCCATATAATTGCGGGCATTGTCGTTCATGTTGCCAAAAAGTACATCGTAATAACCATAGGCGGTGCTTTGATATTGCGGAATGGAAGTCCAGCTATAACTCATCATCATCCACGAATTGCCCCAATAGGAAGAATTGTATAAAAATTGACCAATTTTAATAAAGTTGGCAGCTTTCTTTTCAGATTTTCGGTTTGCTTCGTCCATCAAATTTACAATTTGCTTTAACAAATCAGCTTTGTTAAAAACATAGTTTGTGTCAACTGGTAAGTTTGGTGCTATAAAAGGATTGTGCCGTAAAAAGGATTTGTATTCGTAATTCTTTTCCCAATAATCGTGAGGCATTGATGAAAAAGCTTCATTCGCTGTTTTAAAATCGCCTATACGCAAGGCAAGTGTTCCCTTTAAATCGAGCAATGCGTTTTTTGTGGGCAGTTCCTGGTTGCAAAGGAATTTTTCGAAATTGTTTTTATTTTTTTTTGCAAATAGAATCAATAATTTATCAATATCCTGAATGCTTGCAAACCGATCGTAATATGCAATTTGCCAGTAATATCCTCTGTCGCCGTACGACCAATATTCTTCTTTTTTGCTTTGTTCAAAATCATTTTTAAAATCCTCTGCTCTTGTTTTTAGCAATCCAGCGGTTGCAATATCGCCATTTCTGTTAAACGCCCGGCTAACCACCTCGCAAAGAGAATGGATTTGTTTAAGATAAGTTGGGTTTTTTGCACCAAGCTTTTCCAATTCGCTCAATGTTTTGGCCAGCATTTCTTTTACATCATCTTTTACTATTTCATTTTCAAAACTATAATATAAAACCAATTCGGTGTTTTTTTGTAATTGAATAGTCGAATTAGCTTTATTTCCAATTAGGTTGAACAATTCCAATGCTTTTTTGTTTTCTCTTGCAATCAAGTACAAATGGGCTTGAGCAAGATTTAAATAATCAATTAAATTGGGATTTGCCTTGCTTTTAATATCTGACAAAAAACTGTTTAATTCATTCAAGTATTCGAGGTCTTTCTTTTTGTTTTTTTCCTTGATTATTGCATAATCTTCTTCCCATTCTCCTTGATGTTCTTCATCTTTTAGCGATGGCGAGTGACTGGTGAGTTCCGGAGTAAAAAGCCAATCTTCAAGTTTATTTACTTCACGCATGACCAGAATAGGAATGGCTGAATGGTTGGGATCGTTTTCAAATACTTTTTTCATTTCAGTCAAAGCAGGCCCAGGATTTTGCAATGCTGAAAGAGCCCAAATTCCTGCAATTTCTTCTTTGTTTTTTGCCAAAATAAGGGTTTGATTGATTAAACTTTTGCTGAAAAACTGGTAGGTCCTTCTTTTTTTCTCGTCGCATTGGTTAAAAACAAGGCTATACAGATAATTGGCTTCTATCTTTTTTCCCAGTGCGTTTAGTGCTTCTGCTTTGTGCAGCAATGCCCAGTTTCTTAAAACCGATGTCTCGTCTACTTTGGAAAAATATTTATCGTAAGTAGCAATACATTCCTGATTTTCGCCGGTTTGTCTGTAGAGTCTGATTAATTGATAAGCATACCGATTGCGCAACTTTTCATTTTTCACTTCGTTAACGAGTTTCTCAGCGGTTGGAATTAAATCGTAGCTTATGCTTCCCGTTTCGGAATAATAAGAATCGCCCCAAGGATCGTCAATAAATTGGTTGTTGAATTCATTTTGTTTGGCAAACACCAAATAATCAAGCCATTCCTTGTTATTTGGCAACAGAAGAAATTCGATAAAAGTATTTCCCTCAAAGAATTCCTTCAATTTTCCATCGTCATAAGCCAGAAAAAAAACATCCGGATTAATTTTATATAAAATAGTGTAAATATCCCGCAGTTCAACGTTCTTGCTTAAATCGGATTGCCATTCCCTGCAATTTTTTTCCCAATCGGTATTTGCAAGTTCGGGATATGAAGTATTCCACAGATCTGGCGTATAGTAAAATGGCCTGAAAACGAAAAGCTCAGGTATTTCGGCCCTAAACATGGAAATCCGGTAAGTATCGTCGTATTCGTACCAACCACAAGCCACTGACTTAAAACCCGAAAGCTGTGCGCTAATTAAAAAGCCTATAATAATTTTTAATAGTTTCTTTTCCATAATGTTGAATATAAGTTGTATCCCACGAAAAAAATGCAATCGTAGATTTTTCGTTGTAAAATTCCGATTTCCGAATTAGCTTGATCAAATCATCCATATCATCCGGATCAAGGCTTTCGAGCCTAAGTTCATCGCCATAGCGAATGTATGTATTTCCTGCAACCGTATCATACTTAAATGAATACCGGTTTGCATCAATGTGCGCATAACGCAATGTGTCGTTGGCAATTGAGCCCGCATCCACATCTCCAATGATACCTTTGAATTTCTTATTTCTGAACATTACTCCCCAATTAAAGATGGGTAAGGCTATATCGACAGGTAAACTATATTTTTGATCTTTGATATAAGCCGCAATATCCTTATAAGTGGCCAATGAGTTTTCAATATTGTATTCTTTGGGGTTTCCAATGCTGTAGCACATCAGCATCACTTTGTCAACCGGAGGAATTCCTGCTTTATCCTGATATTTAAATTGCCACAGCCTCAACGTTACTGATATTTTTTTATCAGGAAAGACTTCTTTAAATTTCTTTAGGAAATAGAAATAATTGGCTTTTGAAGTTGGTGTCCAATCGCAATCAATCTGAATTTCGGGCCATTCATTCTTTATTTTGGATTTAATTGAGTCAGGCTGATCTTCATAAGCATATTCGCGTATTTGAAAAATGTCCTGAGTCAAAGCGTCCATTTTCTTTTTCATTCTAATGGCCAAAGAATCTAATTGTAAAGGTGAGCTTTTGAGCATAACCGTATTGGTGATAAAAACACAAGGCACAAAATACTCCGGGATTTTATCTTCCCAAGGAATTGAAATCGGTGCAACCGGAATGGCTTCTTTTCGGGTAGCACTCCAGTCCACATCAAAGTACCGGATGTAAAACTTACTTACTCCAAGTTTATCTGCAAGTTGCTGATCTTGTTTGTCGAAATGATATTCCGTTTTCCAATAATAAAAAGCGGCATTTTTGATTTCTTTTTGTGTGCAGCCAATAGCAAGCAAAAGGATGATTAGGATTGGGATATTTTTATACATTTTTATTGTAATCAATGGTTTATTTTGTCATTGTAAACATTTAATCTTTAATATCTTGTGTGGATAGAACAATGGTCCGCCTCAATTAAGCAATCATACTGAATTTAAACTTCCTTTTTATTTGATCTTTCTTGCCAAATACTCGGATTTCTGCTTGTATGAAATATGGCAATTACCTGCACTATCAAATCCTTTAACTGGTAATAGATTACAAATGAAAACTTTTTTGTAACATGTTTTCTGATTTCCTTATAAACTTTGGAATTGGCAAGCGGGTTTTGGCTTATCTTTTCAAAGCCATTGTTTATTTGCTTGTAGAAACTATCAGCAATTTTCTCATTTTCATTGGCATAAAATTGGTACGATTTATCGAAATCGTTTTCAGCTTCATCAGATAATTCAATTTTAAATTGCTTTTTTTTCATATTTTTTCTTTATCAGATTCCAGCTTTTAAATGTAGTTTCACCTTGTTCTATTCGCATTAATCGCTGTTCTAATAATTGCTGATGCTCAAGTGAAATTGCAGTTTCATCCTCTTTGATATCAAGAATTTCAACATATTCGAACTCTTTTAAAAGCTGAATAATGAACGCCAGCTTTGTTTGTTCTTTTATACTTATAGTCAGTTCCATGGTCTTGTTAAATAAATGATTAGCCTGTTCAACTTGAATTTTGTTTGGCACTTATACAAAGATAAGGAAATTTATCCCGAATAAATCATTCGGAATTTTGAAAAGTCGAATTAATGATTCAAAATGGAAGCCAGTTATATTTATATGTTATAAAACAGTTTTTGATGAAATCTTAATGGGTTATATGGCCAATAGTTATATGTGTTGTAATTAATAGATATTAAGCAATATACATTATATTTTTATGATAAAAACCAAAATAAAAACCAAATAAAAATCAAGTAAACAATTTTGTTACTAGATTTGCAAATTTAACATATTTGGAATCTATTTTGCCTTATGAAGAATACCTATTTCGACTTAATTGAACAGAGTTACTATTTTCCGCAGGAAGGTTTTGATTTACGTGAGGGTTATTTGACCTTTCACGGAGTATCAATCAACTACCTGATAAAAAAATATGGTACACCGTTCAGGTTGATATATCTTCCCCGGATAAGTTCCCAAATCAAAAAAGCAAAAAACCTTTTCAATAAGGCCATAAAGGCAAATGATTACAAGGGGGGATATTATTTTTGTTATTGCACCAAGTGCTCCCACTTTCACCATGTGGTAAAGGAGGCTCTAAAGCAAAATGTGCACCTTGAAACTTCTTCGAGTTTCGATTTGGATTTGATTGAAAAATTGAACCAAAAAGGGGAGTTGAACAAATCGCGTTTTATCATCCACAATGGATATAAAACCATCGAATACATCCGTAAAATAATACGTTTTCAAAAGAAAGGCTTCAAGAATTCAATTATCGTTTTGGATAGTAAAGAGGAATTGAATTATATCGAAAAATACTTGCGTGACGGTAAAGTAAAAATCGGGATTAGGATGGCAATTGCCGAGGAACCACAATCGGCTTACTATACTTCCAGATTGGGAATCAGGCCGAATGAAATTCTTGATTTTTATAAACAGCGCATTGCCGACAATGAAAAAGTACAGTTAAAAATGCTTCACTTTTTTGTTGATTCCGGTATTAAGGACAGTTTCTATTATTGGGGCGAGTTTAAAAAAGCGCTTCAGGTATTTGTTGAATTGAAAAAGATTTGTCCAAGTTTGGATAGCCTTAATCTTGGTGGCGGTTTTCCAATCCGTAACCACTTGGGTTTTGAGTATGATTATGAATACATGATTGGCGAAATTGTTAAAAATATCAAGGACACTTGCCGAAAAGACAAAGTAGACGAGCCCCATATTTTTACAGAATTTGGCAAATATACAGTTGGGGAGAGTGGCGCCAATATTTTTAGCGTGCTCGATCAAAAGCAACAAAATGATGCCGAGCTTTGGTACATCATCGATAATAGTTTGATGAACACCATTCCGGATTCATGGTCAATCCACGAAAAGTTCATTCTTTTGCCAATCAATAAATGGGGAAATGAATATACCCGTGTAAATATTGGTGGAATTAGCTGCGACCATTCCGATTATTACAACTCGGAAGATTTAAACCAACAAGTGTTGTTGCCCAAGTACGAAAAAACGGACAAGGAACCATTGTATCTGGGATTCTTCCATACCGGCGCTTATCAGGATGCCATTAGTGGTTATGGAGGAATCAAGCATTGTTTAATTCCATCGCCAAAGCATGTTATCATTGATCGCGACGAAAAAGGCAATACCATTGATTATGTTTTCCGAAGCGAACAAACAGTTGGTGAAATGTTGCAGATTTTGGGATATAGGAATATCAAAAAATCGGGTAGCGATATAATTTAGTTGTGTGGGATTATAAAGACTAAACATTTTGGCATTTGTACCAATTTTTGGTAACTTTGAGTAAAAATATAAGAATTATGAATAGAAACACTTCAATATCATTGGGAAACTATTTTGATAATTTCATTAAAAGCAGAATATCAGAAGGGCGATATAAAAATGTAAGTGAAGTTGTCAGAGCAGGTTTAAGACTTTTAGAAGAAGAAGAAAATAGAATAATTGCGTTAAGAAAAGCTGTTCAAGTAGGAATTGAGAGTGGAATTGCTCTTGATTTTAATCCAGATTTCCATTTAGAAAAATTAAAAGCTAACATGAAAATGAATGGCTAATTATAAATTTACTAAAAAAGCAGTTGAAGATTTATCACAAATATGGAATTATTCCTATTACAAATGGTCTGAAAATCAAGCAGACAATTACTACCAAATGCTAATTGAAAATTGTAAAGAAGTTGCCAAGAATCCGGAACTAGGCAAAAATTATACGGGAATTGCCATTAATTTATTAGGATTTAAAGTAGGTAGACATATCATCTTTTATAGAAAAATTGAAAAAGACGAAGTGGAAATCACAAGGATTTTACACGAACAAATGGATTTAGATATCAGAATAATGGAAGAATAAACTTGTATAACAATGAATAGTCGAGCATAGTTTTGAGTGTCTAAAGTTCTGAAATATTCAAAACTGTTAAAGTTTTAAAGAACCAAAACCCTCAATAGAAACAATTCCCCCTTAGAAAAGGGGGCAGGGGGAATGATAAGTATAATATTATTAAAAAATAACAAATGAACAAAAAAGGACCCGTTTCCGAGTTTATTCAGAAACACTACAAACATTTTAATGCAGCAACTTTGGTTGACGCTGCCCAGGCTTACGAGCAACAATTGGTGCTTGGAAATAAAATGATGATCACCTTAGCCGGTGCTATGAGTACTGCAGAGCTTGGTATTTCGCTTGCCGAAATGATCCGTCAAGGCAAGGTGGACATAATTACTTGTACCGGTGCCAATTTGGAAGAAGACGTGTTTAATTTGGTAGCCCACGATTTTTACAAAAGGGTTCCACATTACCGCGATTTGTCGCCACAGGACGAAGAAGAATTGTTGAAAAACCATTTCAACCGTGTTACGGATACTTGTATTCCCGAAGAAGAAGCCATGCGCCGAATCGAAGACCATTTGGTTGAAGCTTGGGTAGATGCAAAAAACAAAGGTGAAAGATATTTTCCACACCAGTTTTTTTATAAAATATTGTTGAGCGGAAAATTGGAATACCAGATAGATCCAAAAAACTCATGGCTATTAGCTGCCGCCGAAAGAAATTTGCCGATTATTGTTCCAGGTTGGGAAGATTCCACTTGTGGTAACTTTTTTGCCGGACATTGCATCGAAGAATTGATTCATCCCGGAATATTAAAAACCGGTATTGAATATATGATTTTCCTTGCCGATTGGTATCAAAAAAACGCAGGTACAAACGGTGTTGGATTTTTCCAAATTGGCGGTGGAATAGCCGGTGATTTTCCAATTTGCGTAGTTCCAATGATTCATCAGGATTTACAATTGCCTGGCGTTCCAGTTTGGTCGTATTTCTGCCAGATTAGCGATTCTACAACAAGTTACGGTTCATACTCTGGCGCAGTGCCAAACGAAAAAATCACTTGGGGAAAATTGCACGTTTCATCACCCAAATTTGTAATTGAATCGGATGCTACCATTGTGGCACCATTGATTTTTGCTTATTTGTTGGGGTGGTAGATTATGAATTTATTTGATGATATTTTTGAAAGCTGCCCGAGGGTGGCTTTTTTTGTAAGTTGTTGTAATTGAATCTGATATAGAGTTATTTTGTAATTGGTTTATTGGTGTTGAAAGTCATTAAACATGCAACACATTTAAAGAGAAAATAGGAACCAGGTGTTTATGTCCAGCCTTGAGAGTTCTATATCTGCCAATGATAGATAGGAAGATAAAAGGGAACTGGAAGATAAAATAGACAAACGCCTTGAGAAGAGAGCAGAATATGGGCAAATTAAGACAAACATTTAAGGATTACTAATGATACGATGATTTAATGAGATTTTACAATGAGATAAAAGATACAAGAGAATTTAGTATCTTAGCATCCATGAATCAACCTTTCGAAATATATCTATTAACTGAAGAAGAAGTGAAAAAACTTGCTGATTCACCTGAAGATCCGCATTTACACGATTTTGAAGAGTTAATTATTTGCATGGAAGGAACGCTGGAACATTTTATCGATTTCAAAACAACATACTTTGATGCGCCATTGGTAAGTTTCGTTACAAAAGGGAAAGTACACCGTGTAATTCCCAGACAAAATAATGCAAACTGTAAAATTTGGTTGATAAAATTTAAAAGCGAGTTTATTCCCGAAACTACATTTCAATTATACTCCTATTATCATGATCATGCCACCATCAAGATGCAAAAAGGCGAATGCTTTAATCGTATGGTTATTTTAAGCCAAATGATGTTTTACGAAACCCAACAGACCACTCCCGACTATTCAGTAGTTCGCCATTTGTTAAGTGCATTGTTTGCAATGATCGAATCGGAGCGCAAGAAAACCGAAATAGATGAAATTGGAATTCAGAAAACGCAAAACATTACTTTCAAAAACTTTTTAAAAATATTGGAAGAAAACTTTCACAGAGCTGAAGGTGTTGAATATTATGCAGAAAAATTATTTATGTCAGCCAGAAACCTGAATTTAATCTGTCATAATATTTTACAGAAAAGTGTTTCGGAAATCATTGAAACCCGAAAACTTATCGAAGCCAAAAACCTGCTGATAAATTCCGAAAAAACAATTTCGGAAATTGGTTTTGAACTGGGATATAACGAAAAAGCTTATTTCTCGAACGTTTTCAAAAAGAAATCGGGACAAACACCCACAGAATTCCGTGAGGAAATGAAAAGACTCACTTCCTAAAATTACAACTCTTTTTCCGAAATCAGTAACCATCAGCTCATGTATTGGTTGTTACTTTGCATCATCAAAAACAATTAAAATACCTTGATTATGGCAAAGACAATTCTTCATAAAGCAGAGACCAGAGGTGACGCAAATCACGGATGGTTGCACAGCAGGCATACATTTAGTTTTGCAGATTATTACAATGCTGAACGAATTCACTTTGGTGCATTACGAGTGCTTAATGACGACACAGTTGAAGCTGGAATGGGTTTTGGAACGCATCCTCATGATAATATGGAAATCATTTCCATTCCGCTAGAAGGCGATCTGGAACACAAGGACAGCATGGGAAATGTATCAGTTATAAAACATGGAGATATCCAAGTGATGAGTGCCGGCACTGGAATAAGGCACAGCGAATACAACAAGAGCAAAGACAAGCCGGTTAAGTTTCTTCAAATATGGATTTTCCCAAATGTGAAAAATGTGAAACCCCGCTACGACCAAATTACTTTAAATTTGGCTGACCGACATAATAAGCTTCAACAAATTCTTTCGCCAAGTGCAGCTGATGAAGGAGTTTGGATACATCAGAATGCATGGTTTCATCTCGGTAAATTTGATAAAGGATTTGGTGTTGATTACAAAGTAAAGGCAAATTGGAATGGAGTTTATGTTTTTATTTTAAGCGGTGATGTAACTATCAATGAACAACCATTAAATAAACGCGATGGATTTGGAATTTGGGATACTGAAACTATTTCGATAAAAGCTGATAGTGATGTGGAGTTTTTGCTCATGGAAATTCCCATGTCGATTTAATAAACCAAAAGAAATTTATCATTAATTATTAATATTTAAAAAGAAGATTATGGAACCTATAATTGCTCAAAAAGCTCCGTATGCCGTTGATTTAGAAGCCGGCAAAAAGTATCATTGGTGTGCTTGTGGCCAAAGTAAAAACCAACCATTTTGCGATGGTTCTCATAAAGGAACCGAGTTTAAACCATTGCTTTTCGAAGCAACAGAAACCGGCAAAGCCTATTTGTGTGGATGCAAAAAAACAGCTAATGCGCCATTTTGCGATGGTACGCACAAAAAACTGTAATTGAATTTTATTGACCTCACAGGTTTTCGAAGCCTTTGAGGTCAAAATACTCCATAATCAACAATGGACAGAAAACATTTTTTAAAATCATTATTAATTTTACCTTTTGCAGGAACAGCAATGAAAATAAATGAACTTAATAAAACTTCAGAACTATTTAACAATTCTGAACCAATGCCAGTATTGTTCCTTGGGCATGGAAGCCCGATGAATGCCATTGAAGAAAATGAATTTGTAACCGGGTTCAGAAATATTGGCAAAACAATTCCTAAACCAAATGCAATTTTATGTGTTTCGGCTCATTGGGAAACAAGAGGAACCTTTGTTACTGCAATGGAAAAACCGATGACAATCCACGACTTTGGCGGCTTTCCAAAAGCATTGTTTGATGTGCAATATCCTGCGCCGGGAAGTCCGGAGTTGGCAAAAGAATCCAAATCGCTTATCAAAAAAACAGAAGTTGGGCTTGATGATAAATGGGGGCTTGATCATGGTGCCTGGAGCGTAATTAAACATCTTTATCCAAATGCTGATGTACCTGTAATTCAACTAAGTTTGGATTATTACCAAACACCAAAATATCATTATGAGTTGGCAAAAGAACTTTCATCGCTTCGCAAAAAAGGTGTACTGATTATTGGAAGTGGTAACATGGTCCACAATTTGAGGATGGTAGCCTGGGATAAACTGGACAGTGATTTTGGTTTTGACTGGGCTATCGAAGCCAACGAAAAAATGAAAAAGTTCATTCTCTCAAATGATCATCAGGCACTTATCAATTTTAAATCGCAGGGTAAAGCATTTGAATTAGCCATTCCAACACCTGAACATTTTCTGCCTCTGTTATATGCTTTGGCATTAAAAGAAGAACATGAAAAAGTGAGTTTGTTTAACGACAAAGCTGTTGCAGGCTCGCTGACAATGACATCTGTAAAAATTGATTCGCAATAATTGAAAAATAATAAAATGACAATGGCAAAGGATACAGCAATATCTCTAAAATATCTGGTAAGAGAACCAAAGGAAAAATCAGATAAACCTCCGGTAATTATTCTACTGCACGGAGTAGGAAGCCATGAAGAAGATCTATTTTCATTTGCCAACCGACTGCCTGGTAAATTTCTTGTTGTTTCAGCAAGAGCGCCAATTACAATTGGTGAGGGAAGCTATGCCTGGTATCAGGTCGATTTCTCAACCGGAAAACCGATTATAAATTCAGCACAAGAGGAAAAATCCAGAAAAATCATCATTCAATTTATAAATGAACTAAAACAACAACTTTTGTTTGATGACCAACAGGTTTACCTGAGTGGATTCAGCCAGGGCGCAATAATGTCATATTCCGTTGCGCTTACCAGGCCCGATCTGATTAAAGGAATAGTTATTATGAGTGGACGGCTTTTAGAGGAAGTCAAACCACTTATTGCTTCCAATGAAAAATTGCAACATTTGAAAGTCTTTATTTCGCATGGAACAAACGATCAAACTTTAAACATAGCGGATGCCCGTGGAAGTGTAACCTATTTAAAAACACTCAATATCAGCCCCACTTACACTGAGTATCCAGCAGGACATGGAATAAATAATGAAATGCTTACAGATATGGTGAACTGGCTGAACGAATAAATCAATACTGAAAAAATAAAATAGTCTCCGAATTTTATTTGTGAGTATTAACAGTTACCAAGTTATCATATTAAAATTTATTATCTTTATAAAAATTAGATAATATTTAATATGAAGAAAGTGATATTATTACCTGTAATCATGGTGTTTTGTACACTACATTTAACCGCTCAAGTGCTTTATCCCACACAACCCAAAAGCGGATATTACGAAAACTTAAAAGCACTGGTTACCCCCGTGGTTCCCACCGAAGCTCAACTCATCAATGCAAAAGCATCACAACTGCCAATAAATTTTAAAGATACTTTACTCAAGTATGACTGGTACGAAATTTCGAGCTATTATATTTATGAAAAAGATTATCGAACTGATTTTGGAAAAGATTTGAATGAACGTGAAGGGAATTATGCCAATAATGAATTTAGCTTTAAAAGATATACACCCCAAGGAATCGGTTACGAAATGAAGTTGGATAGATACAAAGATGCGTCCATAAAAGTATTTACCACCACTTTTACCGAAAACGAGGCGGAAAAATTAATTGAAGTTAAAAAAGTGGGAACTAAAAATATGATGGTGACTTCGGCCTATGGTGAAACTGAGATGCAGGAGATTTTATCATACAATAATGGATTGATGATCAAAAAATTAAGACAAACTCCAAATACAACCACTAAAATTTTTATTATTGCGTATATGGCTGTTCCTAAAACTTTTTAATTATTGATAGATTTTGTTAGACTTTTAATAAATTATAGCAAAAATATTGATATGCGAATTAAAAAATTTACTTGCTATCATTGCGGGGCTCCCAAAGTTAATCATTACGAAAATCCATATATTGTTTGCGATTATTGCGGGTTTATGATAGACGTGGATTATGCAGCAGGTTTGCAGGTTTGGAACCATTCTGCCGAACATACCAATAAATATCTGGAAATGAAGCGGAATTTTGAGACAAATTCGGCCAAATATTTAAAACAAAAAAACAAAGAAGCCTACTGGCAAGAACAATACAATTATTGGGATTTCTATTACATCCACTACCCTGAATATTTACCTCCAAGTGTTCCAAAAGGAGAAAAGTACAAATTGTTTATAAAAGCTGCCGCAGATATGGCAGTTGAAGCAATGTCGAATTCTTCAAGCCAAAGATCAGATAACTACAATAAGGCATATCAAAGCCTTGTTTATTATCAAAAAGGGAATAAAAATTTTGTCAACTACATTTCTTTTTTATTAATGATGCAGGCATATCTGGAGCTTCAGGAGCAAGGATTTAGAATTGTGTATGATAATCCTGCCTACAAAATAATGAACGAATTACTTCCCGAAAAATTTCAATTGAAAATGAAGCTGTCGCAAATTGCTCAAACCTGGATTCCATATTTGGAAGATAAAGAGGCGGATGATTTTTTAGAAAAATATGATTTAAAACAAGAATATGCTGATATCGAAGAACCTCAGCGATACCAAATTATTTGTGAAGATTGTAAATCAGAATTATTAGTTCCCAAAGGTGCATTGGTATGTATTTGCAGGCATTGCCGACATCAGAATATTTTAAAGAAAACAGCCAATTGCCTAAATTGTGGATTCGAAAATGAACTGCCCCAAAACTGGAACAATATAATTACTTGCAGTGCTTGTAATACTCAATTCAGGGTAGTTCTGCCTTTATTTGGATAAATAAAATAGCAGTTTTGTACCAATGAAAACAGCTAACTTCTAAACATATAAGAATAATATTAAATTACCAGTTATTGCATTTTTTTGATTTATTTCAAGTGAATTATAAAGTTCATTAATATCCAACAATATTCATTTGAGAAGCCAATCCTCCACTCCTACTATTAATTTTCACCAATCAAAGAATTTTGTTATATTTACCTTTACAGGGACAAACTTGGTTAAGCTATATAAGATTTTAAGATGCCTATTTAAGTGTTGTAAATCGCAAAACCAAAAACATTAGTTTTACTTTGATCAAATTAAAAAATACAGCAGAATGACAAATGATTAACTCAAGAATTAAAAAAGTATTTAGGTATTTAATCGCCGATGATGAAAATTTCTCTTTAGAAAATAAACTTTTCATATCATCAATAGCCATTGGCTTAGTGATTTGTATTTTAGGTTCAATTATCAATTTAATCCTTTCAACATCATTAGTTGCTGTTTTAATTCCTCTTTTGTTGTCGGGCATGCTGTTAATCCTGTTATATTATATCAGGGCTAAAAAAATAATCGAACCTTTTATTTTACCAGTCAACATTGTTGCAATTTTGGGAATTTCAACAGTTTGGGTTTTTAATGGCGGAATAAACGGAGCAAACATATTGCCTGCTTTTGTTATACTAATTCTTGCATTGATAACTGTTTCCGATAAAACAAAACCTTATATTCTCGTTCTATTTTTATCCACAAATATTTTCATCAATCTTATTCAATACTTCAGGCCTGATTTAATCATCAGCTTCCCAACTGAAACTGACCGTTGGATCGACAGTTTATTGACTTTAATTTACTCTTCTTTGCTGATATTTTTTATTATTAGGTTTATCCATAAACATTACACCATTAAAAGATTAAGAGCAGAAGAAAACGAAAATAAATTTAGAATCCTTTATGATAATTCTCCGGACATGTATATTTCGGTTTCGCCGGTTGATGCAACAATATTGACTTGTAACCAAACACTGTTGAAAAATTTAGGTTATGCCAAAGAAGAAGTGATCGGAAAATCTGTATTTGGAATGTATCATGAAGACAGCTTGGATGAAATTAAAAAAACATTCCAACAATTTGTCGAAACCGGAAAAGTAAAAAATAAAGAACTAATTATTAAACGAAAAGACGGTTCAAAAATATACGTAAGTATAAATACAGAAGCGGTAAGAGACGAAAACCAAAAAATTTTGTATTCAATTTCATCGTGGCGGGATATTTCCGAGCAAAAAAAAGCAGAACAGGCGCTAAAACACAGTGAAGAAAAATACGGTAAAATAATTGAAACAACATCAAAAGGATTTTGCCTTCTTGACAATTCAGGTAAAATTATTGATGTAAATCCTGCCTATTGCGAGTATAGCGGTTATTCCAAAAATGAATTAAGAGAAATGTATATTTCTGATCTTGAAATATCCGAAAACGCAGAAGAAGTAGAATTGCATATAAAAAATATTATTCAAAATGGTCATGACCGCTTTGAAACAACCCATAAAAGAAAAAACAAAACCATTTTCCCAGTTGAGATTGAAACCTCTTACCTTCCATTGAACAATGGATTATTTATCGCTTTTATTACCGATATAACTGAACGAAAACATACCGAACAAGTTTTAAAAGAAAGCGAAAAACAATTACTTCAATTAAATACCGATAAAGATACATTTATATCAATCCTTGCCCATGATTTACAAAATCCGTTTAATGCACTTATCGGCTTTTCGGATATGTTGATGAATAATCTTCATTCGATTGAAACAAATGAACTCGGAAAATATTTAGCAGCTATTAATACCGTAACCCATCAAACGTACAATCTATTTGAAGACTTATTAATATGGACAAAATCGCAATCAGGAAAATTACCATTTGAACCCAAAAAAATTAATTTTCATGAGATTTGTGCGGAAATAATAACAGCAATGTCCTTTCAGGCAAATGTTAAAAAGATAAAACTAAATTTTGTTGAAACTGAAAAAATAATATTGTTTGTTGATATAAATATGTTTAAAACCATTTTGAGAAATTTAGTAGCAAATGCAATCAAGTTTACCCATGAAAATGGTTCGGTTGTTATTTTGGCTAACAGAAATGATGATGAAGCAACAATTACAGTTTCGGACAATGGTGTTGGAATTGAAAAAGAAAACCAAATGAAACTTTGGAACCTGGCCCAACAATTTACCACCAAAGGCACGGCAAAAGAAAGCGGAACAGGTTTTGGGTTAATGCTTTGCAAAGAATTTATAGAAAAGCACGGTGGTAAAATTTGGGTTGAAAGTGAGGTTGGAAAAGGAAGTGATTTCAAGTTTACGCTCCCTAATATTTATAATTGAAAAAATAATATTTAAATCAAATTAAAAATAGAGCATTTTAAATAAAAAAGTATGGAATATAAATTAAGAGATTTAATTGACATGTCTTTATTCCAAAATTTGCAGGATAAATTGAATTTAATTTATTCATTCCCATCAGCTATTATTGATAATGAAGGGAATATTCTCACCGCTGTGGCATGGCAAGATATCTGCACAAAATTTCACAGAAAACATCCTGATTGCGAAAAAGAATGCATTAAAAGTGATCAATATATTGCAGAACACCTTCATGAAGCAAATCCGGCAGTAAGCTATCAATGCCCGCATGGTTTGATTGATAATGCCACTCCAATTATTATTGACGGAAAACATTTGGGGAACTTTTTTACCGGTCAGTTCTTTCTTGAAAAACCTGATATGGAATTTTTTAAAAAGCAAGCTACAAAATACGGTTTCGATGAAAAAGAATATTTGAATGCGGTAGAAAGAGTTCCAATTTGGACAAAGGAAAAACTTCATCACTATCTCGATTTTATAAAAGGATTTATTGAGATTATAGCAGGGATTGGTATTAAAAATCTAAAGGAAATAGCTATAAACAAAGCATTACAACTAAGCGAAGAGCGCAATTTATCTATAATCCATAGCACTTCCGATTGGATTTGGGAAATAGACAAGTTTGGAAAATATTGTTATTGTTCCGATAGGATTGAAAAAATTTTAGGCTACACAGCTAATGAAATTATTGGAAAAACACCTTTCGATCTAATGCCACGAGAAGAAGGAGTTCGAATCAAAGAAATTTACATTTCACTTGTAGAAAAGAAGAGTTCAATTATTGATTTGGAAAATTGGAATATCCATAAAGACGGACATAAAGTTTGCTTATTAACAAACGGGTTTCCAATATTTGATGATACTGGAAAAGTAACAGGTTACAGAGGAGCAGATAAAGACATTACTGAGCGCAAACAAGCAGAACAAGAACTTATAAATGCCAAAGAAAAAGCAGAAGAAAGTGCAACATTGCTTCGGAATATTACCAATAATATGCCGGCTTATGTAGCAGCTATTGATATTTCAACACTACGCTACAAATTTGCAAATTTAAAATATTCAAAAAGTTTTAATAAAAAATCGGAAGATATTATCAATGCTCAAATTCATGATGTGATTGGCAAACCAAATGCAGAGTTTGCAATGAGTCATATCCATGAAGTGCAGCAAGGAAGAGCTTCATCATATATAAATACCTTTGATTTATCTGAAGGAAAGAGATTCCTCAACATAAATTATGTTCCTGGATTTTAATGAAAAAGGTGAACTAAAAGATATCATTGTGCTCGGCCATGATATTACTCAACTTAAAGAAATTGAGAATGCATTGATTGAAAGTAAAGAAAAATATTCGAAAATTTTTGAAAGATCTCCTGTATTAATTAGCATCACCGATTTAGAAACCGGTATATATTTAGATGTTAATGACTTTGCACTTTCATTTTCAGGATTTACCCGTAAGGAAGTTATTGGGAAAAAATCAACAGAAATTGGCTGGATAAGTATAGAAAATAGAAATTTACTTACCAAAACATTGATAGAAAATGGGAAAATTGAAAATTTGGAAATCCCTTTTAAAACAAAAACCGGAAAAATTGTTTATGGAATAGTAAATGGAGAAAGAATTATTTTTAACAATCGGAATTGCCTTCTTACAATTACCACTGACGTAAGTGAGCGAAAGCGAATAGAATATCTACTTAAAGAAAAAAATGATGAGATAGCCGCTCAAAATGAAGAATACAAACAAATAAACGAAGAATTATATATTGCCAAAGAAAAAGCAGAAGAAAGCGAAGTTTATATCAAAGAACAGAAAGAAGAAATAGTATTAAATAATCAACGTCTGGAGAGTTTATTAAAAATTTCTCAATTTCAAACCAATTCAATCCAGGAATTACTGGATTTTGCATTGAGTGAATCGATAGAACTGACTCATAGCCAAATAGGATATATTTATTTTTATGATGAAATTAAAAAACAATTCATTCTTAACTCATGGTCCAAAGAAGTGATGAAAGAATGTGCTGTTGTAAATGCACAATCTGTATATGACTTGGATAAAACTGGTTGTTGGGGTGAAGCAGTAAGGCAAAGAAAGCCTATTGTTATGAACGATTATCAAGCTGAAGATCCATTAAAAAAAGGAATACCTGTTGGTCATGTTAAATTATTAAAATTCCTTACTATTCCAGTAATTTTTCAGAATAAAATTGTTGCAGTTGCTGGTGTTGCAAACAAATTAACTGATTACAACAATTCAGATATACGTCAATTAACCTTGTTAATGGATAGTGTTTGGAAAATTTCGGAGCGAATTAGCCTTATCTACAATCTTAAAATTGCAAAAGAAAAAGCCGAAGAAATCAGTAGCCAACTACAATCAAAAAACGAAGAGTACGAAGTAATAAACGAAGAACTAAGAGAAGCCAATGTTGAACTTTATAATGCAAAGGAAAAGGCTGAAGAAAGCGACCTTTTAAAATCTACATTTTTACAAAATATGTCGCATGAAGTTAGAACACCTTTAAACTCAATTGTTGGATTTTCAAAACTCATCACAAAACCAAATCAATCACAGGAAAAGCTAAGCAGGTTTTCGGACACAATTTTATCAAATAGCGAAAAATTAATAGGAATTATAACCGATGTAATCGAAATTTCGCAAATACAAGCCAACCAAATTAAAGTAAAGTTCTATGAATTTGATGTAATTCTGTTTATCACCAAAATTACAGACAGTTTTAAAGCTAAAGCTAAAGAAAAGAATATTGAATTGTTATTAAAATTTGACATTCCGTTAAACCAATATTTTATAGTTTCGGATAAGGATAAATTAGAACGAATAATTATTCATTTAATAGATAATGCCATAAAATTTACGCTAAAAGGTTCAATAGAAATCAGTTGCATTATTATAGATTCGCAGGATTTAACCTCTGTCCAAATTTCGGTTTCCGATACCGGCATTGGAATTTCAAGTGAAATGCAAAAAATAATTTTTGAACCATTTAGACAGATTGAAACAGGTATTACCCGAAATTTCGGTGGAAATGGGCTGGGATTATCAATAATAAAAGGATACTTAGAATTATTGAATGGATCTATTTCTTTAAAATCTGAATTAAATAAAGGATCCGCTTTTACTATTTCAATTCCAATAAAGAAACTAATTATGGACCACCATCAAAATGCAATCAATAAAAAGCAATATTCGGCAAATACAATCTTAATAGCTGAAGATGAATACAGTAATTATCAATATTTGCTTGAATTACTAGGTGAAGAGGATCTTAAAATTTTATATGCGGCGAATGGTCTGCAAGCGCTACAATTTTGCAGAGACAACTCAGCAATTGATTTAATCCTTATGGATATAAAAATGCCAATCATGGATGGCCACCAGGCAGCAAAGCAGATCAAATTGCTCAGACCAGATTTACCGATTATTGTACAAACAGCTTATGCACTTGAAAATGAAAAAGAGCAGTTTATTAATGTTTTTGATGATTATATTACAAAACCAATAGATGAAGAAATACTAAAACAAAAATTGATGAAATATATTGATTCAGGTAAATAATAGTGTACATTCTGCATTAAATTATCCAATAAAGACAATAGATACAATTTATGGAAGAACAAATTCAAAATGTACGCAACAAGCTTATTGACAAAGGTTTAATAGGTCTCATGATTTTCATTTTCCCAGCATTAATAATTTCTGTTTCAAGAATTATAGAAATTGGATGGAATTGGATTTATTTTCTGCATTTTATTTTAGCCTTTGCTGCTATTTTGATTTATATATATCGCTCAATTTTAAGTGTTGAAATAAAAACCCATTGCATCTGCACATTATTTTTAATCCTTTGTTTTACAAGTTCTTTGAAGTTTGGAATATCAGCTGGCGGTTCAAGTTATCTTGTACCAATAACGCTAAGTACTTTAATTTTTGGTAAACGTACAGGTTTTGTTTATTTTATAATTTCAATAACAGGATTATATTTAATTACTGTTATTCAAAGCTTTAAAATTATTCAAACAGATATTGATTTCAATGTATACAATCACAATTTAACCACTTGGCTAAATCTTATTTTCACTTTGACGTTCATAATGTTAATTGTTATTTATTCCATTGGCCAATTCTATAAATTGTTTACACAGAATATAAAAGAATTATTAGAAAAATCAATAGAGCAGGAAATATCTCAACAAGAATTAAAAAAAAGTGACGAGTTACTTAAAGAACAAAACGAAGAACTTACAGCGCTTAACAAGGAATACAGGAATGCCAAGGAAAAAGCTCAAGAAAATGAAAAATACATCCGATTGATCGCCAACAATCTTGATAACTGTATGATTTATCAAGTTGTTATTCTGGATGAAAATCAAAGAAGATTTACATATATAAGTGATACGATTAGCAAATTTTTTGGCTGCACCGCAGAAGAAGCCATTGCAAATGCAGATTTGATTTATGGAAGGATTCATCATGAAGATATTGCCAGAGTGCAAAAAGAAGAGATCCAGGCGCTTAACAAAATGTCTGTTTTCAAAACAGAAATGCGATCCATTGGCCCAAATGGAAATACCAGATGGGTCCAGCTAATTTCGAGCCCAAGGCTATATAATGGTTTAATATATTGGGATGGAATCGAAATTGACATTACCCAACAAAAAATTGCAGAACGCGAAAGGGAAGAACTTCTGGTACAAGTTATAACGGCTCGCGATGAAGAGTTTAAAGCCAAAGAGTTGCTGAACTCAATAATGGAACGGGTAAGTGATGGAATTGTGGCTTTTGATGCAGATTTCAACTACAACTACGTTAACACACATGGGGGAGATTTATTGAGCCGCAAACCTGATGATTTGACTGGTAAAAACTATTGGATTGAATATCCCGAAGCACGCAATACCCCGTTTGCCAATGCCTACGTTCGTGCAATGGAAACGCAACAACCAATTTTTTTCGAAGATTATTATGTGCACTGGGATCGCTGGTTTGTTAACCGGATTTATCCATCAAAGGAGGGAATTACAATTTTCTTCTCAGATATTACAGCTCGTAAAAAAGCAGAAGCTGAAATCATTGCAGCCAAAGAAAAAGCCGAAAAAAATGAAAAAGTTTTACTAATTAAAAATGAAGAATACGAAGCACTTAACGAAGAACTTAAACAAACAAACGAAGAGCTCAATTATGCTAAAGAAAAAGCCGAAGAAAGCGACAGCTTAAAAACTGCATTTTTGCTAAATATGTCGCATGAAATTCGAACACCAATGAATTCAATCAATGGTTTTACTCAAATGCTTATTAAACCGGATTTATCTGATGAAAAACGCAAGAAATTTTCATCCATAATTATCAATAGTTCCAAACAATTACAATCTATTGTTGATGATATTTTAACAATTTCTACCTTAGAAACAAAACAGGAAAAAATAATACTTGAGCCTGTGAATCTGAACTTCATCTTATCCGAGTTACATACTATATTTAAATTACAGGCAGAAAGTAAACAAATTTCACTTTTTGCAAAACCACAATTGACCGACAATCAATCAGAAATATTTACAGATAAAACGAAAACAATTCAAATATTATCAAATTTAATTGGCAATGCAATCAAATTTACGCAGAATGGTTTTGTTGAATTTGGTTACGAATTAATTGCAGAGAAACACGGCCGTGAGTCTCTACAATCAATACAATTTTACGTAAAGGATTCAGGAATAGGTATTAATCCCGAAATGCAAACACAAATATTCGAACGCTTTGTTCAAGTAGAAACCGGTTATACCAGACTATTTGGCGGTAATGGTTTGGGACTTTCTATTTCAAAAGGATTTGTAGAATTACTCGGCGGTAGAATTTGGGTAGAATCTGAACCGGAAAATGGCTCATCATTTTATTTTACCATACCATATAATCCTTGCCTGAAATTAGATAATACAATTTCAACAACAAAAAACGCCCAATTAAAAACCGTTTTAGTTGCTGAAGATGAGGAGAATAATTATCTTTTTATCGAAGAATTATTAATTGACATGAATTTGCGTTTAATTCATGCCAAAAACGGGCAGGAAACAGTTGAAATTTGTAAATCAAATCCAAACATTGACTTGATTTTAATGGACATCAAAATGCCAATAATGGATGGAAATGTTGCTGCAAAAAAGATAAAAGAATTCCGCCCTGATTTGAAAATAATAGCACAATCGGCATATACATTCGAGCAATATAGAGAAAAATATCACGAAAACGTTTTCGATGATTATACTGAAAAACCAATAAACGAAATTGAATTAAAGCAAAAAGTAATGAAATATTTTGATAAATAATGTGAGTGCTATATAAAAAACACCAATAAATTTGCAACTTTACCATTGAAATCGTATAAGCTGAATAAAACTCAAAATGAACATCAGTATTTCAAATATCGGAAGAAATGTAATTACAAGTCGTAAGTTATTGATATCAATATTATTTGGACTTTTTGGCTTATTTTTTTCACCATATGGAATTACAATTAATTGGGATAATATAAGTATCGATTTACCCTGGTCAATCATTTTTCCATTGCTGGCTTCATTGGCTTTTGGATATCGCTTTGGAATAGTAGCCGGTTTATCCGGAGGCGCATTGTTCCCCTTTTTGCTTTGGCCCGATGACGGTTGGTCCAATTTAACAACGGCTTTATGTTATACTTCATTTTTTGCAATTTTAGGATTGATCAACGAACCATCTATAGAAAAAAAAATTAAATCTAAGAATTTACGCATCTTTTCAGCTCTTGCAGTTTGTGTTTTTATATTCGGCATTTATATTAGATTTATTTTCAACATTATGCTTTCCTTTAATCCTCCATTTTGGGTCAATCAAACAATAAATGCGCTGGATTTGGATATTCTTCTTGGATTTTTCTTTAAAGACAGTATCAATCTTATTGCTTTTGTATTTATTGCGCAAACTTTATTGAAACTGCCAGTGGTTTGTAAATTATTGAGATTGCCGGTCTACCCAAATATGAAGGCAAATAGCCAGATTTTTATTTTTACAATTGCCATTTCAATTTGTGTTTGGCTGGTTTATGTTGGATTGGGCAAATCATTGCTCAGAGGTGTAAATATATTACAACCCGAACACATTTCTTTGGCATTGCTTGTAATTATAACCAGCGGATTTATTGTGGCACAAATCCTGCTTCGTTACAGTGAAAACCAATTTAGTATACAAATACAATTAAATACAAGTGAGGAAAATTTCAGGAAATCGATAGAATTTACTCCAGTACCTATTTCTGTAGCTAAACACAATGGCGAGATAGTTTTTATCAATAAGCAATTTATTAAATCATATGGATATACAACCCATGATTTGCCAACCATTGAAAATTGGTTCATTTTAGCCTATCCTGATGAAGAATATAGAAATCAAGTAAAAGAAGAATGGAACAAATTGATGGAATTTGCGATTCAAAATGATGCGCCAACTCCGGAAAGAGAGTTTTTTGCAACCTGCAAAAATGGAGAAATTAAAACCATCGAAATATCATGTTACTTTGAAAAAGAATTAGCCATTTGTTCTTTTCAGGATATAACTGAACGCAAAAAAGCGGAACAAGAATTAATAAAAGCCAAAGAAAAAGCTGAGGATAACGAAAAAATTTTACTGACAAAAAATGACGAATACGAGGCGCTTAACGAAGAACTTAAGCAAACAAACGAAGAGCTCAATTTTGCTAAAGAAAAAGCCGAAGAAAGCGATAGCTTAAAAACTGCATTTTTGTTAAACATGTCGCATGAAGTGCGAACTCCAATGAATTCAATAAATGGTTTTTCTCAAATGATCAATAATCCTGATTTATCAGTTGAAAAACGACAAAGATTCACATCATACATCATCGACAGTTCCAGACAACTACAGTCAATTGTTGATGATATTTTAACAATATCTGCTTTGGAAACAAAACAGGAAAGAATAACATCCGAACCAACCAACATAAACCACATTATATCAAATTTACATGATATATTTAAAACACAGGCACAAAACCAACAGATTTCTTTTTTTGCAAAACAACAACTAACCGACAAGCAAGCTGAAATTTTTACAGATAAAACCAAATTAATTCAAATTTTATCGAATTTAATTGGCAATGCCATCAAATTTACGCATAAAGGATTTGTGGAATTTGGTTACACAATTGTATCGGATTCGCCTGTAGAAACGCACGGCCGTGAGTCTCTACAATCAATACAATTTTATGTAAAAGACACTGGGATAGGCATTAAATCCGAAATGCAGTCTCAAATATTTGAACGTTTTGTGCAGGTAGAAACCGGTATGACCAGAAAATACGGAGGAAATGGTTTAGGATTATCTATTTCAAAAGGATTTGTGGAATTACTTGATGGTAAAATTTGGGTAGAATCTGAATTCGAAAATGGTTCAACATTTTATTTTACTATACCTTACAATTCTTGCCTTGAAATGGACAACACAACTTCAGTTACAACACAAAATACTGGTTTTAAAACCATTTTAATTGCAGAAGATGAGGAGTATAACTATTTTTTAATTGAAGAATTGCTAAAGGAACCTGATGTGCATTTAATACGCGCCAAAGACGGCAAAGAAACTGTTGAAATTTGCAAATCAAATCCAAATATCGATTTGATTTTAATGGATATTAAAATGCCACTATTGGATGGAAATACAGCTGCTAAACAGATAAAAGAATTTAGACCTGATGTGATAATTATTGCTCAATCAGCTTATACTTTAGAACAGTACAAATATAAATATCGCGAAAATGTTTTCGATGATTATGTAGCAAAACCAATAAACGGCAATGAGTTGAAACAAAAAGTGATGAAGTATTTTGATAAATAAAGGATCTAAAATATAGAATATTCAACAATTACAGTAGCAAATCATTTACAACCAGATTTTTGAATCATTTGCCAATTTTAAAAACTCTTATTAGCCTCCATTATCGTCTAGCTCGGTGAAAAAGAAATAAAAACTTGAGTTGTTCCTTTTAATTGGGAAGAAAAATCAAAAAATTTTATCAATACAATATTCTACACAAAACATTACAAAATAAATAAAGGAAGTCAATTTTTAAAAAAATTAAAACATTTAAATAGTAGAGGATTTATTATTTCTTAATTTTGAAAAAATTAATTGCTCAATGAAGTTCCGATTGCTGATTTTAACAACATTATTTATCCTGTCCCTGCAAAATCTAATTGCCCAAAATCAGGTAAAAATAGATAGTTTGCAAATAGTATTAAATAACACAAAAGAGGATACCATCAAAATTAGAATACTACTTGATCTTTCTGTTGCTCACAGTCGGATCGATTTACTTAAATCATTGAAATTTGCCGAACAGGCACTTGAATTATCAAAACAAATTGACTATGATTTGGGCAAAGCCCGTTCGCATTTAAAAATGGGTAATGCTCTTATATTCATTGGTAATTATGAAAAAGCCCAGAGCAATTTTTTGGCAAGCTTGCAAATAGCACAGAAAAATAATTTTATAAACGAAGAATTTATTGCAACCACTCATCTTGGAATTATTCAGGACAGAATTGAAAAATTTGACAATGCGCTCAAATATTATTTTGATGCACTGAATATTTACAATAAAAGTGTTGAAAACAAAACACAAATAAATCAGATTCAAGGTCTTTACAACAATATCGGGAATATTTACCTTTCGAAAAATAAATTGGACATTGCCGAAGAGTATTATTTGAAAGGCTTGGCCTTAGCCGATCAAAAAAAAGATTATCTAAATATTGGTACTATCTGCAACAATCTTGGAAAACTTGAAAATCAAAGAAAAAACTTTGACGAAGCATACATATATTTAACAAAATCGCTCAAAGCCCGCGAAACGGTTAACGATAAATCTGGAATTGCAAAATCATACTTCAATCTTGGCAACCACTTTTATGAGAAAGGCCAGATTGAAGAATCCGAAAGTTTTGTAAAAAAATCGCTCGAAATGGGGATGGAACTGAAGGAACCACTTACCAATCAAAACGCAGCCCAATTGCTTTATCAAATATATAAAAAACAAGGAAAATTTGTTGAGGCGCTCGAATATCATGAAAAATTCAAAGCACTGAGCGATAGCCTGATGAATGAAAACAATATTCAGGAAATGACAAGGCTACAGATGCAGTTTGATTATGAAAAATCTGAAAAAGAAAAAGAGGCTAAAGCCCAAATGGTAAAATATATGTATATCATCATTTTTTCGGCACTTAGCTTGATTATCATCATCTTTGCTTTGCTTTTTTTCCTGGCGCGCAGCCGAAGCAGGCACATAAAAGCAGAAAAGGAAAAACTTGAGGAGGCAATGCTCATCAAAAATAAGGAATTGACAACCAATGTTATTTACCTTTTAAAAAAGAATGAACTGATCAATAGTATTTCAACCAGGTTAATAAACCTGAAAGAAAAACTTAAACCCGAAAACAAAGAGCCTATCCAAAAAATAATTTACGATCTTCAATCCATTGCTGACAATGATGTATGGAATGATTTTGAAATACGTTTTCAAAATGTACACCAGGAGTTTTACAATACCCTGCAAACAAAATTTCCGGATCTTTCGCCTTCCGAAATTAAACTGGCCGCCTTTCTAAGACTGAATATGACAACCAAAGAAATTGCCACAATTACCGGACAAAGCATCAATACACTCGAAACCGCAAGATACCGTTTAAGGAAAAAATTAGGAATTACCAACCAGGAAGTTAATCTCGTAAACTTTTTGTTACAGATTTAATTACCTAAACGGTGAGTTAAAAAAGCAAAAGTGCCCCACATTTTTTAATCGCCGATAAAAAAATTTGAAGTGGTTCATTTTTGCAATAGATTTATTATTGAATTGCCTTCCATTTTTTTTCCGAACTTTCAATTTAAGCGTTTTGCTTTTTCATTTCAATCCAAAACCTGCCATTTTCTATTAAAACATACACTTTAACTTATTTGGTTATTAACCAACTTATTAACACTTCCGTGTAGGGGAAATGCTCAGGCATTTTTTTTAGTTGTACTAGTTTTCATCAGGTCAATTTTCCAAATGTACCAGTTTTAATCAGGACAAAAATTCTAATTCGACTTAGATTAAAGATATCATTGTATCCATTATAAAATGAAGGCCATGAACATAAATAACGATAAAGAAGAGAACAGCGAATTGCCTTACAACCAAGATTTAGAAGGCGAACCAACTATTGAAAATACGGATCAATTAATATTATTAAAGATCAATCAAAGAGAAGAAGAAAATCAAGCTTTAAAAAAAATTCTTGATAATCTAAATAAAGCATCATTCAATACAAAAAAAAATCTCAAGAAATAATTAAACTAAATTCCATGAAAAAAAAATCTATTCAATCAATTAAGTTTGTTTTATTGATTTTAATTCTTGCAATGTTTAGCCATTTTAATACCTATTCGCAAGTATACAAAAGTGGCGTTCTGCAAGGTACAATAAGAATAAAAGTGAAGCCGGAGATAATTACTTCGATTTATGGGCTTGAAACCAGAACTAAAAGCGGCATTGTTGTAACAGGCATAAAATCGCTGGATCAATTAAGTGCGAAATATACAGTAACAAGTATCAAAAGGGTGTTTCCCTATTCTCCAAAATTTGAGGAAAGGCACATGAAACATGGCCTTCATTTGTGGTATGAAGTTACCTATACAAATACCACCAAATCATCAAGTGACGATCTGGTTGAAATATATAAAGGACTTGATGTGGTTGATAAAGCAGAGGTTGTACACATGCCTGAACTAATTGACGGAAGCGGAAAACCTCATTATGTATCAAAATCTACTTTGACCGATACACGTACTTCTGTGATGCCATTTAATGATCCTTATCTTAAAAAGCAATGGCACTACAACAATTACGGTCAATCAGGTGGAACAATTGGTGCTGACATAAACCTGTTCAATGGTTGGAGTACTACCCATGGAACGCCAAATGTTGTAATTGCAATAATGGATCAGGGCGTTGATTACAAACACGAGGATTTACACAATATGATGTGGGTAAACGAGGCTGAATTAAACGGAGTAAAAGGCGTTGATGATGATGGAAACGGATTTAAGGATGATATTTATGGAGTTAATTTTGCCGATAATACTGGCAATTTAAATATTGATTATCATGGAACACATGTGGCAGGCACGATTGCTGCCCAAAATGACAATGGAATTGGTGTATGTGGTGTTGCAGGTGGTTCTGGTATTGGAGATGGTGTAAGGATTATGTCTTGCCAGATTTTAGGAGGTCCGCGGGCAGCTGATATACCAGGTGCATATGTTTATGCAGCCGATATGGGAGCTGTAATTTCTCAGAATAGCTGGGGATACCAAACACCTGGAACTTACGATGATGCAGTGAACGTAGGTATCGATTATTTTATAGCTGAAGCTGGAAATTATCCGGGCAGCCCAATGAAAGGTGGAGTTGTAATATTTGCCTCGGGTAACAGCAATACCGAATTGATGATGTATCCAGGAGCCTATCAGAATGTTATCGGAGTAGATGCGTTAAACAGCATATCAACCAGGGCAAGCTACTCAAATTATGGAACATGGACAGATATTTCAGCTCCGGGTGGAGATGCCATGATGGATGCTGAGTTAAATGCACCTGCCGGATATTCAAATGGAATTATGAGCACCTTAAATGCAAACGGATATGGATACCTTGATGGAACATCAATGGCTTGTCCTCATGTATCAGGAATTGCAGGTTTAGTTGTATCACAATTTGGCGGACCAGATTTTACAAATGAAATGCTTAAAACACATCTTTTAACAGGAGTACGATATTTATACGGAATACCTGGAAATATTCAATTAACAGGCAAGCTGGGTTCCGGATATATAGATGCAGCCCTGGCATTGAAAAAAGACAATAAAATTGCACCCAATTCAATAACCGATTTGGCTTTTACAGGGATGGCACAGGATTTTGCTACAATAACCTGGTCGGTTCCTGCCGATGAGGATGACGTTGCACCATTGAGTTTTGAAATTATCTATTCGAAAGTTGAAATTAATGCCGCAACCATTGCTCAGGCAAAAATTTTGAACTTGAGTAATATCAAAAATGTTGGTGAAACGCAATCTTATGAAATAACCGATTTACAGTCGGTAACCAAGTACTATTTTTCAGTTAGGGGAATTGACCGTTGGGGTAATGTTTCCGATTTTTCTAACCAGATAATCGGAACAACCAACAGTGGTCCGGTTACATCTTTCGATGCCGCAAAATCGGCATTGGATATTGTAATAAATGTAGCGCAAAATCCACTTGGAGGCGATAGCGTAAAACTTATTAATACCGGCGAAGGGATGCTAAAATGGGATGTTTTATCTCGAGTAAAGACAATTACGCCATTAAGCAAAAGACCCAATTTGCAATATCCAACTTCTCCAAATTCATATAGTCCAACTTACAATATTCTTTCCAATACCGTTGAACCTTCGATATTAAACAGTATTCAGCACGACACGGTTGTTGATAAAGGATATGTAAATGAATGGGTAAGCCTAAAAGTATTTGGCGAATCAAATATTAATTTACCCAATTCATCTGCCACAAGGTTTTATGTAAATGAAGAGGAAGGTTTCAATTTTACATTTACCGAGGCATATTTGCAGTTGGATACAGCAAAAGGCCCTGTAATTGTTGAGGTGTATGAAGGTTACGATATTGCCGATGCAAAATTGTTATTGGCACAGGAAGTTAAGGCACCAAAACCTAATGGATATATGGGTGTTACATTAAATGAACAGATATTTTTCCCAAAAGGCAGTTATTTCTGGGTTGTTTACCATATTCCTGCAGGTAACAAATATCCCCTTGGCGGAGGATTGGAGCTCGGATCCGAAATGTCGAAAAATTGCTACTACAGTACCAACGTAGGCAAAACTTGGAAATTGTTCGAGGATGTATACGATGACAACCGAGTAGTTTGGGCAGTTTTTGCAATGTCGCTCAAACAAAATGTTAATGATTTCATAGTTCTTTCACCCGACTCGGGAGTAATTGCAAGCAACCAATACAATTACATTTCGGCCAAAGTTGATGCTACAAAGATGATCAATGGCAGTTACAAGAGCAGCTTGGTTGTAAATACCAACGAAACAGGCAAACCAATGTTGCGCTTGCCAATCAATGTAACTGTTACTGGCCACCTTCCAAAAATAGAATCACTCAACCGGGTTGATTTTGGAGGCGTAATGATTGGTACAAGCAAAGATGTTAAAGTTACGGTTAAAAATACAGGTTTGGGAAGATTCAACTTTTTAAGCCCTTATTGCAACATATCCAATCCTCAATTTACTTATATTGGAGGGATAAATACCGTTTTTGAATCAGGTGCAAGCGAGGAACTTACATTCCGTTTTACACCAAATACAGCAGGCAATATTTATAGTTATGTTACGCTTTTGGATGCCAATGGGCACAATTATCAATTCCAGCTTTTTGGTTCAGCAGTTGAGCCTCCGATTGTGAAACTTAACCCGCCAACATCCACATTTAACAATCTTGCACTTGGCGATAGTATTGTAAACAGCATTTATGTCAAAAATACAGGAAAATATCCATTGGATTATTTCTTGCCTGCCTATGCCGATGGTTCCAATATGGAAACCAAACCTGCCAAAATCCAGAAATTTGGTTACACTTTTCAGGTTGATACCATTGGAACTACATATGTTTGGAATGATATTGTAAGCACCGGTATTGATATTACGGACCAATTTAAAGGTAATACAATGACCAACATTTATAGCACCAAGATTGATATGGGCTTCGTTTTTCCTTATTATGGTAAATACGAAAACTCAATACATATCTCAAAATATGGGCTAGTGGCATTTCAGGTTGATGGAGCAATTTGGTCGGCAAATCCGGCGATGTACGATAATTATACCAACCCCACTAAATATATTTCAGCACTGGGTACGCCAATGCAGTTTTACGAGGCTGGTTTTGGTAAAGTCTATTATAGAAAAGAAGCCGATAAGTTCATTGTTCAATACGAGGATGCGCCATATTGGGATGGAAATATATGGGTAACCGAGGATGGCGAGAATTATACCCAGATTAGGGCATCCATTACCTTTCAAATTGTTCTGCACGACAATGGTGATATAAACTTTTATTATAAGCAAAATTCATATCCCGATTTATGGAAATGGTCGCTAGTGGCCATGGAAGATCGAACCAATGACGATGGAATACTTATTACGGGGCGCGAATGGAAGAAATACAATAATTGGATTGTTAATACAAGATACCAGGCTCATTCGGCAGTCAATATTTTTAATCCTGGATTGGGTTTGTTTTCTAATCTATCTAACACATTCGGAACCGTGTTGCCGGGCGATTCAGCAAAAATAAAATATACCATTAAAACCGACAGTTTAAATTTATTGTCGTATAGAGAGAATCTGGTTGTTGTTTCTAACGATCCCATCCACAATCCTTCCTTTCATGCGGTAGATTTTACAATTACTAGCGGAGGTGTATCAAATGTTACATCAGACACATCCGAATTTAATTTTGGGACTACATTTAAAGGTGGTATCAAAGAAAATTCCTTTATCTTATCAAATGATGGAAAAGCGATTGATAACGTAATATCTGCTACTTTCGACAATGGTTTTTATACAATAAAGGGGAACATTCCTGAAATTTTGAAACCAAATCGTCAATTGACATATATCATTGCCATGAAAACCGGAAGCATTGGCCTTAAAAATGATGTATTAAGACTTACAACAGCAAACGGGCAAATTATTACAATAGCTCTTTCGGGCGAAGTTATCCAAGGGCCTGTTATTGAGCTTCAAACCAGCGCCGGTGCGGCACTTACAAGCATCACCAAGTTTATAACAGCAGGCAACAGTACGAGCCAGGCTTTTAAAATCAAAAATTCAGGGGCAGTAAACTTGAACGTAGCTCCTGTAAACAACGAATGGGCATCAATAAAAGAAACCACAACTTCGGCCAACGAATTTGCTTATAACTACAAATGGAAATCGAGCAAAGATTTTGGTGGCCCAATATATGATTGGGTCGAAATAGCCAACAATGGTGGAACTAAAGTTACAGGCCTTGATTCATGGGCTGGTCCTGAATGGACCTCGGGTATAAAATTACCTTTTTCATTCAAATTCTATGAGAATGAATATGATACGCTTTATATTGGCGCCAATGGTATTCTGACATTTACCAAAGGTCAGGATGAATATAATTATTACTTTTCAGTAAAAGGAATTCCATTGAAAGGAATTCCCAATAATTACATTGCACCGTTGTTTTTGTTCGGTGGTCCGGATTGGGTGGTTATGTATCCACTGGTTGGCGTATATTATAAACTGGAGGAAGACCGTGTAATTATTGAATATAGGGATTTTAACTCAGCCTTTACTATGGGCGATCCAATTTCGTATCAGGCTATTTTATATAAAAATGGAAATATCAAGTTCCAATACGTAATGCCAGCAAATACCTCTAACACAGTTACCGATAAAGGCGAAATTGGTATTGAAAACATTGATGGTACAGATGGAGTTGAAATATCAAACAATCAAACTTTTGTAAACTCAAATATGTCCATTGAGCTTTATCCGGTAAGGACATATTCTATTGCGCCAAACGATTCCAAAGATTTTATTATGGATCTTACAGCCAAAGATTTGGTTGCCGGTACATTTGCCGATAGCGTTCAGTTTTTAACAAATGATCCTTTGGCACTTACAAAGAAACTTCCCGTGAAAATAATTGTTTCTGGAACACCTGAAATTTCAAAACCCGATTCAATTGCTTTTGGCGATGTAATGATTGATTCAAAAGTTCCTACTATCACTAAGGAGTTTGAGATTAAAAATACAGGTACCGCTAACTTTATCATTACAGGAATATCCCAAAGTTTAGCTTCGTCAATTAAAGTTGAAGTCTACACCAAATCAGGCGATTATTGGATATGGAACTTGGCGAGTGCTTCGGGTTTATTCCCACAGACAGTGGTAGCTAAATCGGCAATGAAATTTAGGGCAACGATTACACCAACTGTTCCTGTCAATTTATCTGACATTCTTCATCTCACAACTACGTTGGCTGTTCCGGATCAAAGCATTCCAATTATCGCTCGGATTTATAATCCTGCAATTGCTGAAACAAGCCAGGATACGATTACTTATTATGCTCAAACATCGGTATTTAAAACTACGCATACACTTAACTTGAAAAATGCTGGGGGGTATCCTTTAAATTATAAGCTAAACATCGATTATACAAGGGATACAACTGTTGCTACTACTTCAGTTAACAAAAGTACTGCTCCAAAGAAAAGTGCTAATTCTGCAACTATATTGCCTGAAATAAAGACTCTTAATATACTGGGCTCCGGTAATTCACTAAAATCTTCGGTGCAGGCTACATTTAATCAGCTTCTTTCGTACGATACCGCTACTGTACCAACCACTTTTATGGGATATGGCGGTTCAAGGGTATTTTATGTTGGAACTGGATTTACTGCTCCATCTAGTGGATTTAATCTTACTCATGTACAAACCTGGTATGCACCGGGAGATTGGTTAAATTCAAGGGTTGGTGTTGAGATTTATGGAGGCGATGCCAATATTAATAATTGTAAATTATTGAGCTCCGAATTATTTGACCATTCAGTAACAAGCTCTGATCAGGTTGGCAGTTTATTAACTTACAAGCTGAGCCAGAATATTCAATTTTTCCCCAATGAGAAGTTTTATGTTGTATTTGTTTACGAATCGGCGGTAACTTATCCGCAAGGATGTGCAACTGTAGTAAATAAAATTCCTAACCGATATGTTTTTGGTTCAGGCGATGGTACATGGTATGATTTATCGGAATATGCCCAATTTAGTACAATTGGATGGTTCGTCAGGGCAGCTGAAGAAACTGCGTCATCAACACCATGGGTAATACTCTCGTCAGCCGACAGTAGTTCTATTGCACCAACAAATTCCGATAACTTGCTCATTGACTTTGATGCTACAAATGCTAAAAATGGAGATAATTTTGCCAAACTAAAGATAAGTTCAAATGATATTAAAAATCCGGTGAAAGATGTGGTTTTGCATTTGAGAAAAAACAGAGGCCCGGTTTTCGATCCATCTGATAAATTAGCAGTTACTGAAAATGCCACACTCAATTTTACACTAAAAGCAACAGATATTGAGGGCGATGATTTTACAGTAGCCTTGGACAGTGTCAATCCTTTACTTCAAATTATTTCAGTTACTAAGAGAATTGAAAACAAGGGCTTTGGATTCGTTCCAATTGTTAAAACTGTTAATCTGCAATATAAACCCGATTATACTTGTCAGGGTGATAATAAATTCGGTATTACTTCAACAGATACCTATGGAAACAAGGAAAATATCATTGTTTCGATTAATGTAAAAAATGTAAACCGTCCGCCGGTTGCACTTGCCATTGATACTTTAAAATTGAGTACAACAGGTGATTATGTTATGGTTTATCCAAATGATGTTTTCTCCGACCCTGACAATGATATTCAATCCATTTCAGCAGTTGTAGACAACTCCGGAACAGTCAACTTATTTAACTCTGGCACCGATTATTTAATAATGCCTTTAGCCGTAGGCCAAACATTTATCACTTTTGTTGCCACCGATGCATTTGGCGAAACAGCTATCAATGTTGTGCAGGTTAAAGTTAGCACAAGCGCAACTACTGGGTTTGAAGGACTTAAAACCAATCAGGAACTCAATCTTTACCCAAATCCTACTTCAGATATCCTGTATATGAATATTCCTGAAAATTTCATTCATTCAAATAATGAGATAGGGGTTTCTGTTATCAATGAAATGGGTATGGTTGTGAAACAACAGGTTATTTACAAAAATTCTCCATCATATCCTATGGATCTAAGTGACTTACCTAAAGGTGTTTATATGATCAGAGTATCGGGTAATAATATTTCCAAAACATCAAAAATTATTAAGAATTAAAAAATACAACTTATTATCCCCTTCAGTGCACATTATTCAGGTGTGCACTGAAGTAATTTCTTTAACTTAATCTATAATATTATGAAAAGATTTACACTCTTAATTCTATTGTTGCTATTGATAAAATTAGCATTTGCACAAGACTTTACAGTTACCTATAATGTAACCCGTGAAGCTTATCCAGCTGCATTACCCGCAGAAGGAGCCACAGTAACTATTTTTAATACAACGTATTGTAATCCTGCACAAACAGGAACTGTTAACTCGTCTGGAGCTGTATCGTTTACTATACAAAAACCTGTAGGTGTTGCTGTACCGCTTACTGAAACCATCACTTTGGCAGGACATAATACAAAAACCGGAACTCAAAACATTTCGGCAGCTTCTGTATCACCATACAATGTTTATAAGTATATCGGATTGACAAATACCAATTTAGTGGTACAACTTACTAAAGATGTTGCAACTACAGGGACTCCACTTTCGGGCATTGATATCGTTTTTACTTGTGCTTCGCCCGCAATCAACACAACCCTTGTAACCGATGCAAATGGATTTGTTACTTTACCGGTTACCAGAAGTACTACAGTCAATTATACAATTACAATTACACCTAACGCATCGCAATTAACCGGATATTCTGCAATACCGGTAACTACGCAATCCATTGCTTTTGCGCCAAGCGGTAATATGTCGACTAAAACTATTGCTGCCATGTGGCTGTACACGCTTAATTTTGCGGTTACCGATCAATCGAGTACTCCACTTGCAGGAGCATCGCTTACTTGTACTGGTACGCCTGCATCCGTAGCAAAATTGACTGATGCCGGGGGTTTGACTTCCTTTACAAAACAAAGGGGAGCTGTTAATTATACGGTTACTGCAACAGGTTATGCCGATTCAACAGCAACTCTTCCAGCTACAGCTTTTACAAGCGACCCAATCACCATAGCACCAATTAAATTGAAAAGTGCTTACAATATTGATTTTACTGTACTCAATGAAGCTGCAGCTCCGGTTTCAGGGGCTACCATCACATTATACGGTAATTATGTAACAGCGGGTACAGGTACAACTACTGCTTCAGGAACCTATTCATTTTTAAAGAAAATTGAAGGGACTTATACATACCTAATTACTGCTCCGGGATATTCCGATAAAGCAGGAACATTAACTGTTTCAGGAAGTAACAATGTGCAGAATATTACTTTATCTGCTGGATATAATTTTACTTTTACTGTTAAAAAAGGAACAACAAATTTGCTGAACGATTCCGTAACGGTTAACGGTATTACCAAAAGAACAAATGCCAGTGGACAAGTTATTTTTGGTTTGCCTGCCGGGCAATTCAATTACACCAATAAACGATATGCATTTGTTGATGAAGCCGGAACAATTACTGTAGATGGGGTTACTCCAGCAAACAATGTTTTAACCCTTACTTTAACTCCAATTTACTCCATCAGGTTTAGGACCAGAGATCAAAACTCTGTTTCTATATCAGGTGCCACAATATTATTTGAGGGCAAAACCTATATAACCGATGTAAATGGCTATGCCTGGGTATATAATGTTGCTCCAAGTAATCTGTACCGTACTTTTGCAATTATGAAAGATGGATATGCCGATATTATTGATAGCGTGAAAGCTACAAGTGCTGCGGTTACTTTTTTTGGCGCAAATTATACCCCAAGTACGTCTAACAGAATCAATATCGATGATAATTATTTCATGTTTACAAAACCAAACATTGTAATCAATTACAATCCTTCGATGGCATTTTTAAGTAAATTTTACATGGATGGAGTAAGCCATATTGAGTACAATACCCAACAGTGGTCATGTACAATAAATAATGCTACTCCCGGAATTCATACTTATTACGCGGTCTATCCCGGTACATATGCCCCGGCGCGTGGAAAAGTAGAATTGGCCTCAAATAAAAATACATCAATAAGCATAAATTTTGTGCCTGGTTTTAATATTGAATTTTATACCCTTGATGCTCAAAGCAATCCAATTGAAGGCGCTTTTGTAACCCTTGATGATTCATTGAACCACACGGATGCTTCGGGTTTGGCCCTGTATAATAGCAGAGTTCCCGGAACCTATGCATATACAGTTTATCAGAAAGACGGCTTAGGTAATATCATAGCAAAAGCAAAAGGCGAATTTGTGCATGGTACTGCAACATCAACCCAAGTTATTACATTACAACCAATTACAAATACAATTAAGCTGAATGTTTATGATACCCACAATGGTGTAGAATTTCAAGGTGCTACAATTATTTGCGATAATATGTCGTATACAACAGATGCACTGGGAGTTGCAACAATTCCAGTTGTAGCAAATGGCGATTATACTTGTACTGTCAGTTATCCCGGATATTTTGATTACTCGGCAAAAGTTACCATAAATGGAGCAAATGATGAAGAATGGGTATACATGAATAAAAAGTTCAGTGCTTCATTTACTATCAACGATGGAACCAATCCCATTGAAGGAGCGATTATCAGAATTAACAATGAAGATAGAGTTACCAATGCAACTGGACAAGTTACTTTTACTGGATTGTTTAAAAATTATGACAATATTGAATATACTGCTTCAGCCATTGGATATATCGATATCACAGGTGCATTCAATGTTTATAAAGCTGATGTTGTTGTTCCTGCAATTTCTTTTTCAACCAGATCTTATGAAGCAAACCTAAGAGTACTTAATTCTGCAAGTTATCCAATTTCAAATGCTATGGTTGTGGTTGACAATAAGGATTATATGACTGATGCTTTAGGCTATATTCATATCCTAAAAATAGTTAATGGAACTTACCCAATAGTTGTTTCCAAATCAGGATTTGTCGATAATTCCAATTCAATTATAATAGCGGATGCCAACATTGCCAAGGATATTACATTGACTGGTGGATATGATTTAACTATTCAGGTGATTAACGGCCCTTCAGGAGCTGTTGGTCTGGCCAATAATTCAATTACGCTCAATGGTATTACAAAAACTACCGATGCAAATGGAATGGTTGTTTTTGGTGTGCCAATGAATTCAGCGGTTCATATTGTAAATACAAAAGCAGGTTTTGCCGATGCCACATTGGATATTGCCGATGTAAATTCCAACATGAGTTCAACTATTTATATGACACCGGTTTATACTGTTGCATTCAAGATTTTAGATTCCAATACATACAGTCCTATTCAAGGTGCCACAGTTACTTTTAATGGAAATGATATAATATCTGATATCGATGGTAACGCTACTTTTAGCAATGTTGGGCCAAGTGTAACTTCATATGATTATACAATTGTCGGTGGTGGATCTTATGGTCAGGAAACAGGCAGTATTGATCTTCCATTTACCAGCACCGAAGAATATCTTGCTACCGATAACAATTTGTCTGTTAATAGTTATCTTTCATCACCTGGCGTTTATTTTGCAGTTTCTGCTGGAATGATGTCATACTATGGATCAACTACAATTACCTTTGATGGTGTTGATTATAGTTTTGATCCAATGATGGGTGGGATTTTAATTAATTGTGCAATTGGTACACATAGCTGGGTTGCAACACCTGAAGATATAACCAAAGCTATCTACAACGGTAGTGTTACAGTTTCGACCAATACAATAGAATTCGTTGGAATTGATGTCCAAGATGGCCGCAAGGTTGAAATTTATACAAAAGATAAAGCCGACAATGCAATTGAAGGTGCTGCAGTAACATTTAATGGAGTTACTGTAAATACCGATGTTTCGGGTGCAGCAGTTTATTACCGCGTTCCTCAGGCCGAATATACTTACTCAATTACCAAAGCAGACTATATTGATGTGGTGGATATTCCGCTTTCAGTAAATACTGTTGATGTGGTTGAAGTGGTAACACTTCTTCAACCAAGTTATATTGTAAATTTTGCAGTTACAGATGGAACTAATCCAATTTCAGCTGCAAACATTACTTTCGATGGTACTTCTCTTTCAACCGACGCTGCTGGTCAGATAAATTTCCCAGATAAAAATGCAGGAACTTATAATTTTACAGTTAGCAAAGCCGGTTATACCGATGTTACTGGAATTGTTACAGTAGTTGATCAGGATGTGACAAAAAATGTAAATCTTGACCTGATTGTTTATGGTGTTACTTTCAATGTTAAAAAAGGAAGTGTAGCCGTTGAAGGTGCCACTGTTCTTCTTGATGGCACTTCGGTTCTTACGGATGCTTCTGGTGTAGCAAGTTTTGCAGGTAAAATTCCTGGAACTTATGCTTATACGGTTAACAAAACCGGATTTGATCAAGCCACTGGAAACGTTACAATTTCTAACACTGACGTAATTGAAAACGTAAACTTGTTAGGTACCGGTATTTTTGAAATTTCATCTAAAATGAAAAATCCTTATCCAAACCCAACTACAGGTATACTTTCTGTTACAATTCCTGAAAAATTAATTAATTCAGAAATCTCTGTAATTAATGGATTGGGCAATGTTGTTAAAACAGTCAAATCAAATACATCCGGTTCAGAACAAATCATTGATCTTGGTACTTTACCCGATGGAACTTATTTGATTCAATTAAAGTCAAATGCAGATCAACAGGTTTGGCAAGTGATTAAAAAGCAATAAAAGATTATTTAAAGAAAATCAACAATAGAAAGGACGATCTGTAAAGATCGTTCTTTCTTAAATTTTTTTCGCATATATTTCAAAACCACTTACCAGCAAAATAATTATCGCCAACAAATTGAATGTTAGGCCTATAAAAAATTATTACTTAGAAGAACGTATTAAATTCGTATCAAACGTAAATCTTTGAATAAATACGATGGAAGCTGAACATCAAACCGCTGAACTTGTTTTAACTAATCAGGTTCCAATTATAAAAGTAATGGAAGATAAAACCAGAAATGATGCGCTAAGAGAAGTTTGGTTTTATATGGAACATTATTGGAAACTTAAAGACGAAACTCCTGAATATTTTTTACTTACCAGAACAAATGTCACATTAAACGGACATCTAATAATCGCTTTTCTTTTTGGATGGTGGATGTTATTTATTCCAAATCTGGCTTATCATATAGCCATGCAGAAAAAGATGAAAATCTTTAAATAAAAATTGATATCGCTACATAGATAAACTGAAACAGTAATGACACAGACTCTTTACTTTTTGGCTCTTATCCAAGCACAAAAACTTACGCAAAAAGAAAAAGTAAAGCAATATCACCCCAAAATTCAATTTAGATTATTAAAGAATTAGTTAATCATCCAAACGGTTTGTTTTTATGTCAAACAGGTTAGAAAAAAAACACTGCCATCCGGCCTCCACCAAACATCGGTTCCCAGCCAATTTTATTTTTTTGAACATTTGGAAGATAACAAATCAGTCCATTAAAAAGCATTCGAGTTTCTTTTTCCGGAGCTGAATATCAGCTTTTCGTAAATACCGATAAAAGCATTAAAATCATTTGGATAAACCAATAGATAAATATAATTTTAAGCAAGATATAACGGTTTAAATTTTGCAGAATGCTATTTCAATTCATAGAAATGTTTATATTTGATTTAAGTAGTACCTAATCAGAAAGATACAGATATAGTGTATGAAAGAAATTGATAAATCCAAAGAAGAACTTTTACTTGAGCTGAGTGAAGCAAAAAAAGAAATTGAAAGACTGAAAGTAATTCACCAAAAAAAAATTGTTGAACACAAAGAAGTTGAAGCAGATTTATCTTCTTACAAAGAACAATTTGAACTTATCATGCTTTCCGCCAATTTTGCATGGTGGGAAATGGATATTTTAACTGGCAATGTAAAATTCAGCAACCGCAAAGCTGAAATACTCGGATATTCACCTGATAAATTTCATCACTACAAAGATTTTATGGATTTGGTCCACCCCGACGACCATGATAAAACCATGCAGGAAATGCGTGATCATATTTCAGGAAAGGCTGAAAATTATGATGTTTACTACAGGATTAGAACAAATTCAGGAGCCTATAAAAGTTTCCACGATATAGGTAAAGTCACTCGCAGGGATTCAACCGGCAAACCTTTAATAGTTACCGGAATTGTAATTGATATTATCGATAAAATTAAGCTTGATGAAGTTCAGCAGGAAAACGAGCTTTTATTTAAGCTCATGTTTCAAGAACATAAATCTATTATGTTATTAATGCACCCAAATACCGGAAAGATAATAGATGCAAACAAATCAGCAGTAAATTTTTACAAATATTCGATTGATCAGTTAAGAGAAATGAATATTAATCAAATCAATACACTAAGTCATGAACAAATTGAAATAGAGAGAAAAAAAGCAATTAAATCAGAACAAAATCTATTTGTCTTTCCACATCGGATTTCCAATGGTGAAATAAGGCAGGTAGAAGTTCATTCAACATTGATTAAATACAAAAATCAACCGCTTCTTTTTTCAATAATTGATGATATTACGGAACGTAAAAGTATTGAAGAAGAACTAAAAAAAAGCGAGGAAAACCTTAGAAAAGCAGAGGAAATAGGAAAATTTGGAAGCTGGCAACTCTATTTGGATCAAAAGTTAATGACCTCATCCAACGGTGCAAGCAAAATTTATGGCTTTGACAAAAACGAAAACCTGCTTGCCCAGGTACAGAGGATGGCCCTTCCACAATATAGGCCTATGCTGGATAAAGCATTAAACGAATTAATTACTTTTGGTGCACATTATGACCACGAATTTAAAATAAAAAGAGAATCTGACGGTAAAATTATAGATATTCATACCTTGGCCGAATTTAATGCATTTAATAACACGGTTTTTGGAACCATTCAGGACATAACAGATCGAAAACGAGTTGAAGAAGCACTGCTTGAAAGCGAAGAAAAATTTAGACTCATAATTGAAAACACAAGCAATGCAATTTTATTTACAGAACCTGATGGAGCTATTAATTTTGCAAATCCCGAAGCATGCAAAATTTTTGGTTTTAGCCTTGGCGAATTTCAAAACCTCGGAAGAAATGGCATAGCAAATATAAACGACCCACGATTAGAACATGCACTTGAAGAAAGAAAACATACAGGCAAATTTAAAGGTGAACTTTCGTTTGTAAGAAAAGATGGCACTGTTTTTCCTGCTGAAATCACAACAAATATATTTATTGATTCAAAAGGAATAAAAAGAACAAGCATAATAATTAATGATATAACTGAAAGAAAGAAAGCTGAAGAAGCATTAAAAGAAAGTGAGGAAAAATATCGTTTTTTAGCTGAAAACATTGCTGATGTAATTTGGATATTAAATATTAATCTTGGAAAATTTACTTTCATTAGTCCGTCAGTCAAACAATTGCGCGGATTCACAGTTGAAGAAGCTTTGGCGCAAGATATAAACGAATCATTATCACCAGAATCAGCTCAAAAAGTTTTAAATGATATCCCAATCCGTTTTAGTGATTTTCAAAATGGCAATCAAAAAATTCATGTTGACGAGCTTCAACAAACTTGTAAAGATGGGAGTTATAAATGGATTGAGACAGTAACCAAGTATCAGTATACAAAAGACGGTACCATTGAAGTCTTTGGGGTTTCGCGTGATATCTCGGAACGGAAAATAGCGGAAAAAGAGCTTAGCGAATTGTCTCTCCAAAACCAAACTTTGCTACAGACAGCGAGTGACGGCATTCATGTATTGGATAATCAAGGAAACATAGTTGAAGTAAATGAAGCTTTTTGTAAAATGCTAGGTTATGCATCCGCAGAAATGAAGCAACTCAATGTTTCGGATTGGGATTTACAATGGCCTGGTAATGAATTGATTGAAAAAGTCAGAGATTTAATGTTGCATCCGGCAGTATTTGAAACTCGTCATCGAAGAAAAGATAACACAATCATTGATGTAGAAATCAATAGCACAGGAATTATGCTCAATGGTACTCATTATCTTTATGCAGCAGCCCGTGATATAACCGAACGTAAACAAATAATTGAAGATATAAAGAAAAGTGAAATCAGATTTCGGACGATTTTAAACGTATCTCCCGCTCCAATGGCGTTAAATGATGAAAATCAAAAGATTACGTTTCTGAATCTGGCTTTTATCCAAACTTTCGGATATACGTTAGAAGATATCCCTACGCTTGGACATTGGTGGCCAAAAGCTTATCCAGACCCGGAATATCGAATAAAAGTTGCAGATGAATGGAACACTGAATCAGAAATATCAAAACAGACTGGAGTCAATTTCAGACCGATGGAAGTAATGATCAAATGCAAAAATGGCGAAAATAAAACAGTACTGGTAAGCGGAACTTCGTTTTCAAACTCTTTTGAAGGGAACCACATTGTATCTTTTTTTGATATAACTGAACGCAAACAAGCTGAGCTAAAAATTCAGCAACAAAATATGGAATTGTTAAATTTAAATGAGGACAAAGATCGGTTTATATCCATACTTGGGCACGATTTAAAAAGTCCATTTAATTCAATTCTTGGTTTTTTGGGTTTATTAACAAAAAATATTCGCAAATATGATATTGATAAAATTGAAAAACAGATAAATATTATTAATAGCTCGGCACAAAATACGTTTAATTTATTGGAAGACATTTTATTGTGGGCCAGATCGCAAGCAGGCAAACTTGCTTATGAACCACAAAAACTGAATTTTACAAACATCTGTAATGAAGCAATAGATACTTTGAATTTAACTATAAATAATAAAAACATTAACATCAATCATTTTCCATCGGGTGAAATAAATATTTTTGCGGACAAAAACATGGTAAATACCATACTTAGAAATCTAATTTCAAATGGAATAAAATTCACTAAACCTAACGGCAATATTAGTGTTTATGCTGAGTTGAACCAGAAAAATGCACTAATCACAGTTTCGGACAATGGAGTAGGCATTGAACCTGAAAAATTAATTCAATTATTTGATATCACACAAAAAATTACAACCGAAGGAACTGCAAATGAAAAAGGAACTGGCTTAGGATTAGTTATTTGCAAAGAATTAATTGAAAAACATGGTGGAAAAATTTGGGTAGAAAGTGAATTAGGAAAAGGCAGTGATTTTAAATTTACTTTGCCTTTATGTAATGATAAATAAGTCCAAAATCATTAGAATTTGTTTTAAAAGCACATAATTCAGTTTTGCTTATTTTCTGAATTAGTTAATCTCTATTAATGTAGTTAATCTATAATTGTTTGCAATTCAAAGACTAAGGCTTCTTTGGTTTAAACCTATTAAGCAATTTTATATTTCTTCTTTACAAAAACAGGAACTAATATTTCAATTATTCCATTAGTTAATTGATTTTGATTTATTTGATTTTTTCAAAAAGGTAAACAATAAACAAAATAATATCCTTTTAACCCTACTCATCAATAGTATCACAAAAGTTAATGCTTTTCCATAAATTCATATAATTTTGCCTGATAATGTTGGAAGCATAAATCGCAAGGAAATAATTGATGAATAAACATAAACTACTATTGGTTTTAGTCTTGTCGATTTTTATAGATGGATTTGCTAATGCACAGAGTGCAAAAGTAGATAGTCTTGAAAATCTTTTAAAAACCTATAAAACTGACGATACTATTAAAGTAAATTTACTGAATGAAATTGCTTATGTCGTTTTTGAACATGAAAGTAAGAAAACTATAAATTACGCAACTCAATCCGGTGAATTATCGGACAAATTAAAGTTTTTAAAAGGAAAAGCCGAAAGTTTATGGTTAATTGGCATGTATTATCATAAAACTGATGAATCGCTTGCTCTTGATTATTACCAAAAGTCAATGAAATTAGCAGAAACTGCAAAATATAAAACCGGAATTGCAAAATGCTGGAATGCTTATGGAGTGATTTATAATGCGCAAAATAAAATAGCACAATCTATTGATTGCTATAATAAAGCAATAATTATTTCGGAGGAAATACACAATAAGTCAGAAACCGTTAAATATTTGCAAAATTTATCCATAACTCATTTTAAACAAGGCAATTATACAAAAGCAATCGAAACTGATAAAAAAGCAATCAAGCTTTCGGAAGAACTGAATGATAAATATTTATGCTCAGTAATCCTAAATAATTTAGGAGCGGTATATGAAAGAATGGGAAACAAGCCCGAAGCACTTGAGTGTTATCAGAAATCAATCACATTTAGGGAAAAACTGACCGATAAAATCATAATTATCGGTACCTTTTACACCATTAGCAAGCTATATTCATCGCAGTCAGATTATCAAAACGCACTTATTTACCTTCAAAAAGCATTAAAATTAGCTGAAGAAATTAAGGATAAACATGAGATTTCTTCCTGTTATGAGCGTATTGGAAATCTATTCATCTCCATGAACAATCCACAAGCGCTTGAATATTTACAGAAAGCATTGAAAATACAGGAAGAGTTATCTGAAACTTCTTCAATATTAACGACTTCGAATAGAATAGGAGATTTCTATCTTAAACAAAAAAATGCCACCAAAGCGCTTGAATATTATCAGAAGTCGATGAAAATAGCTGAAGAAATTGGTAAAAAAGGCACAACATGCAGTATATTTTATAAAATTGGCAAAATTTATTTACTCCAAAAAAAATATGGAGATGCAATGAGTTATACACTAAAAAGTTTAGAAATTGCAAATGATTTGAAAATGCTGAGCAACCTCAAAGATATCCATTTTCAACTTTCTGAAATATACGCCGCAACCAGCGATTATAAAAACGCATACCAGCATCATAAAATTTATAAAGAATTAAACGACAGCATTTTTAGCGAAAAAAACATAAAGAAAATCGCCGAACTTGAATTCACATTTAAATACGAAAAAGAAAAACAAGCAGCCGAGCTAGATCTTCAGAAAAAGGATGCAATTTATACTGCTGAAAAACAAAAGCAGAAGACGTTAATCTTTTCGTTAATTGGTGGTTTTGTTTTGATGTTTTTACTAGCGGTCTTTGTGTATCGTTCCTACCGCATTAAGCGAAAAACCAATATTGTTCTCATTGAACAAAAACACGAAATAGAAGAATTAAATGCAGAATATCTGGCTGTAAACGAAGAATTAAAACAATCGAATGAACAACTTTATTTTACAAAAAGCCTGGTTGAAAAGAGTGAAGAAAAATTAAAATTATTGATTAAAAATTCGAACGATATTTTTGTATTGGTAAATGATAAAGGAGAACAGTTTTTTATCAGTGATGTAGCTAAAAAACTTACCGGATATGATGTTGAAGAGCTATTAGGTGCTGTTGAAGATGTGATTTATCCAGAAGATATAGAAATTGTGCAGAAGCATTGGGATAGGGTGTTAGCAAACAAAAACACTACCGATATTATCCAATATAGGCATAGACACAAGGAAAAAGGTTATGTTTGGTTTGAAGCAGCAGCACAGAATTTTCTTGATCATCCAGCAATAAAAGCGATAGTAGCTAATATCCGTGATATTAATGAGCGCAAAAAAATTGAACAGGAACTGAAAGAATCCGAAAAAAAATTAAGCAAAATAATTGAGCAAATCAGCGATGCTTTGGTAATAATTGATATTGAAGGAAAAATTATCATTTGGAATTCAGGCGCTGAAAAAATAACCGGATTGTCTGCAAATGAAACAATAAACAAAAAACTTGCTGATATTCAGTACCAATTGGCACCATTGCATCTCAAAAACAAAGGAGCAATTGAAAAAATAATAAATGGGATTGTTACTTTCGAAACACCTGATTTATTCAATCGCTTTATTGACGATGAAATTCTTTTATCAGATAACTCTGTTAGAAACATTCAGTGCATAAATTTTCCAATTGATTTAGGGACACATTATTTATTTGGTTCAGTCTATAGAGATATTACTGAAAAAATATATATCGAAAAACAATTGGAAGAATTCAATGATACCAAACAGAAATTACTTACCATTGAGCTAGATAAGATTAACCACGAACTTGAAACCAACCAAAAATCGATAACCGCTGCTACCTTAAAATTAATTCAGAACGCTGAACGTGATTCGCAAACTATTGATCGATTAATGGAAATTGAAAAAAATACGAATCCTACAGGCAAACAAAAAATAAACACACTTGTTTCGGATTATAAGCGATTATCGTACAATTCGAACTGGGACGAATTTGAAATTTTATTTGAAAAAGTACACAGTTCTTTTTATGAAAAACTGAATGCTCAATTCCCAACACTTACAGCCAATGAGCGAAAAATTTGTGCTTTTTTAAAACTTAATATGAGCAGTAAAGACATGGCGCAAATCACTTTTCAATCGGAAGATGCACTAAAAAAAGCACGTTTGAGGTTACGCCAAAAGCTCGAAATAGGAAGAGAAACTAATCTGGTTGCTTTTTTACAAAACATTTAAACCGAATTGCCAAATTTGCACAGTTTCAATATCTCATAATTACAACCATCACATAAATAAGTACAGAAAACCGCATTCCGAAATTATTTTCCAATTGTCCACTTTTTGTCTCACTGCTTTTTTACTGCTTCGATTAAAAATATATTTAAAATTGTGATCTGGTTTTATTATGCACAAATGCAAATGTTACCATAAAAAATTTCTAAATCTTTTTTTCACTAATATTTTAAATATGAAATCTGTAAAATTTTTATTTGTTTTTGCCTTTTTGGCAATTTCTGCATTAATTGCAAAATCCCAGGTGGTGAGCGATATAAATGAAACAACCTTTTTTAAGGCCAAATATAGAAAAGATAAAGTCTGGGATGTTAAGCGTTCACCTGCTTTCCCAATTGCCGGGCAAAACTGGACATTATCCGGATTAATGGCTGCTTATGATGCAAATGGAGGCACCATTGATTGGGGACAAGATAGGTATTTGATGCTTGTTGCAGAAGTTGACAACACCAACGGTGCCAATTCATTAGTTGATGATGTGAATAAAAGTGCGGTAAAATACAGCGTTTCTCTTCAATTGTTTGAGAGCAACGGTGCACTTGTGAAAGTCGTATCGAAATGGGGGAAAATAGCAGGCATTGGTGAAAAAGGTTTTATGTATGAAGAACAAGGATATTATGGAACTTTTTTCTCGGTTGCTGCTGTGCCTTCTTCAACTATAATCAGTTATAAGCCAACATTGGGTACTATAACAAAATTGTCGGAATTAGTGAATACTTCGGATTTAACGAAAAGTTTGGAAGTTGCAACAGGTATTTCAGATGGTCCATTTTTTAGTACCAAATATAGAAAAGAAAATGTTTGGGATGTTCAACGCTCACCAGCTTACCCTATTGCAGGTCAAGATTGGACCTTATCAGGCTTAAAAGGTGCATTGGACAACAGTGGAGCTTCTTTAGATTGGGGTCAAGACAGATATTTGATGCTTGTACCTGAAGTTGATAATGCCAACAGTGCAAATTCATTAATCGATGATATAAATAACAATGGTTCAAAACATAATGTTTCCCTCAAACTTTACGAAAGTAATGGAACATTAGTAAAAGTTGTTTCAAAATGGGGAAAAATAGCTGGAATTGGTGAAAAAGGCTTTATGTATGAAGAAGAAGGAAGATTTGGTACATTTTTCTTCGTAGCAGTAGTAAATGCAACTACAGTAATCAAATATAAACCAACATTAGCAGCAGTAACCAAATTGTCGGAATTGATAAATGCCTCGGATTTAACAAAAAGTTTGAACGTAGAAAAAGCCTCAGAAGGTACAAAAAATATGGAAGTGGAAAAAGTGGTTTCGATATCTCCATTTTTTAAAGCCAAATATACAAAAAATCAAGCTTGGGATGTTCAGCGCTCGCCAGCGAACCCAGTTGCAGGGCAAGATTGGACATTATCTGGCCTTAAATGTGCTTTAGATGCAAGTGGAGTGAACATAGATTGGGGTACAGGCAGGTATTTGATGATTGTTGCATCAGCTGAAAATTCAAATAAGATTGCAAATACATTTGTATATGATATTTATAAAAACAATGCAAGATTTAATCTTTCACTCAGACTCTATGAAAGCAATGGAACATTAGTAAAAGTTATATCAAAATGGGGTAATATAAAAGGAATGGGCGACAAAGGTTTTGTTTATGAAGTAGAAGGAAAGTATGGAACATTTTTCTCTACAACTGATGTAAATCCTTCTAGTACAATCACCTATAAACCACGTTTGGCCGATGTAACCAAACAGACAGAATTAATCCAAAATAAGAAAGAAGGTAGGTAGTTTCGCAAACATACCAGCAAATTAAACAATGCATTATTGAATTTTAATATAACTTATGTAAAATGCAAAAAACCGGGCATAATACATGAAAATCAGAAGCTCAATAATGTTTGGAGGAAAGCACAAGTAGGAGAATGAAACTGGCTAATCTTATATTTTTTCAATTAATGTAAGCACAGATTTGAAATCCATTGCCAAAAGTGTTTAAATATGAATAACCGTGGGTGATTGCTTGATAAACCTAAGCATAACCCATGGTTATTCAAATAACTCAATTTTTTTTCATAGCTATCACTAGATTTATGGGCAAAATTTTGATTATCTGTTTAATCTCAATTAAAATAATTAATCATCTTATTATCTGAAAGTTAAAACTACCCAACAGAATTATTTTCGAATTGTCCACTTTTTGTCTCATTGCATTTTCACAATTTCAACATAAAATATATTTAAAATTGTACACATGGTTTTAGGTTGTATAATTTTAAAATCCACGATATAATTGAGTTCTTTTTATCCGATTGTTTAACTAATAAATTTTAATATGAAATCAGTAAAATTTTTATTTGTTTTTTCCTTTTTAGCAATTTCTGCATTAATTGCAAAATCCCAGGTGGTGAGCGATATAAATGAAACAACCTTTTTTAAGGCCAAATATAGAAAAGATAAAGTCTGGGATGTTCAACGTTCGCCAGCCTACCCTATTGCAGCACAAGATTGGACATTATCTGGATTAAAAGGAGCTTTTGATGCAAATGGAGGAGCTATTGATTGGGGCCAAGACAGATATTTGATGCTAGTTGCCGAAATTGACAATACCAACAATGCCAATTCATTGGTTGATGATGTAAATAAAAGTGGTGCAAAATACAATGTTTCACTCCAACTCTTCGAAAGCAACGGTACACTTGTTAAGATTTTATCGAAATGGGGAAAAATAGCCGGAATAGGCGATAAAGGATTTCTGTATGAAGAACAAGGATTTTACGGAACTTTTTTCTCGGTAGCAGCCGTACCATCATCTACCGTAATCAAATATAAACCAAGCCTGGCGGTAATATCCAAATTATCTGAATTAATAAATAGTTCGGATTTAACAAGAAGTTTAGAAAAAGCAAACAGTATTTCAGAATCTCCATTTTTTTCTAACAAATACACAAAGGAAAATGTATGGGATGTTCAACGCTCACCTGCATACCCTATTGCCGGACAAGAATGGACATTGTCTGGATTAAAAGGATCTTTAGATGCAAGTGGAGCTAACGTAGATTGGGCAGTAGGCAGATATGTAATGCTGGTTGCCGAAGTTGATAATACAAATGGTGTAAATTCATTAATTGACGATATAAATAACAACGGCACAAAACTTAATGTTTCACTTAAACTCTACGAAAGCAATGGTACACTGGTTAAAGTTGTATCAAAATGGGGTAAAATATATGGAATAGGTCCCGAAGGATTTATGTACGAAGTTGAAGGAAGATTTGGCACATTTTTCTCGGTAGCTAAAGTGACTCCATCCACTGTTGTCAAATATAAACCGACCCAGGCAGCGGTTAACAAATTGTCAGAATTAACAAAAGGTCTGAATGTAGTAAAAGGTTCAGAAGTAGTAAAAGTTATCGTAACTCCTTCTTTTTTTGCAACTAAATATTCTAAATACACTGTTTGGGATGTTCAACGTTCACCTGCACTTCCAATGGTTGGAAGAGAATGGAAATTATCGGGACTAAAAGCACCTTTTGATGCAAGTGGAGCAGCCATAGATTGGGGTACAGGTAGATATTTGATGTTTGTTGCAGAAGTTGATAATTCAAATGGTGTAAATTCGTTGGTTGATGATGTAAAGAATAACGGCCAAAAACAGAACATTTCCCTCAAATTGTACGAAAGCAATGGTGCACTGGTGAAAGTTGTTTCGAAATGGGGTAAAATAATTGGAATGGGTTCACAGGGCTTTATGTATGAAGTTGAAGGAAAATTTGGAACATTTTTCAGCGTAACCGCAGTTGGACCAACTAATATATTTATTTATAAACCAAGCCTGGCAGTAGCTACCAAAATGTCGGAATTAGAAAAAGGCTCAAGCGTGAAACCAAATTCTGGAAAAAGAGGTTCTGAATCTTTGGAGGAATAGGAATTATAAAAAAATATCGAAAACTATTTGAAAACTTAGATAGATAATTTTGCAGCAGGCATTTATGCTTGCTGCATTTTTTTGTTGAATAGATTGATATAAAAGTTTTTGCCTTTTGCGGAAATTTCATCACACTGTTTTAACAAAAATTACAATTTTTCAAAGTTTTAATTTGATAAATTCAACTTCATCAAATTATTAATCAACTTATCTACAGTCATATATAAATATCTATCGAAATTATTTTCCAATTGTCTACTTTTTGTCTCATTGCATTTTTCCTTATCATCCTAAAACAAATTTAGCTTTGTGTTTAAGTTTTGAGCCAGGAAAGAATACTTGCTTGCAAGCGCTGTCTGCAAGGATAATCCTTTCACGAAATCTCATTCTTTAAAATTTCTATAATTCAAACGCCAAATCCGAAGTTCGATAACTTTATAAACAATTTTAAATTAAAAAATTGAAAATGAAAAAATCATTATTTACAAATCTAATGGTGCTCATTGCCCTTTTTATGTTAATTGGCGGCAGTGAGCTTAGTGCCCAGAAAAAAACAAAGAAAGAGCAAAAAGAGGATCTTGCGCAAAAGGCAAGGTTAGAAAAAGTACAGGCAGAGCTTGCCAGTGGTGCTGACCCCAACAAAAAAGATGGCAAGATGACCTGGTTGGGAAGCGAATTGCACGAATATAACCGAAATGGAGAATATTCTGAAATACCCAAATTGCTGATTAATGCCAAAGGAATTAAACTTAATGAATGGAACATATATGTGCAGCCCGAAGTTTCATGGAAATTCACCGCATTGATGGATGCCGTTGCATTTCCTGAATTAGTAACCATGATACTCGACAAAGGCGCTTTGATTGATTTACAAGATGAGTGGCTTGAATGGGACGGAAAACCTCACGAGACTGGCGGAAATACTGCGCTTATGATTGCTATCGGACAAGATGGTTTTACTCATACTGAATCGGCAAAGTTACTTATAAACAAAGGAGCCAAGCTTGATATCCAGAACAGGCTCGGAAACACTGCTTTGATGGATGCTGTGCACAATACCGAAATAGCAAAAATCCTAATAGACAAAGGAGCAAAAATCGATCTTCAAAACATTGGTGGCGAAACAGCATTAATGCTTGCCGCAGCAAAATATCCCGAAGTTGTAAAGCTTTTGCTTGATAAAGGAGCAAATATCGTGATCAGACAAAATGCAAAGTATAACTTTACACCAAATGCACTCGATAATGCTGCAATACATGGAAACATTGAATGCGCCAAATTAATTCTGGCAAAAGCCACAAACCTGGGATTAAAAGACGAAGTGATACGTGTTGCCCTGCATTGGGCAGTGAGTTCGAATCAGCTCGAAATGGCCAAATACCTGCTCGATGAGGGCGCAAATGTTGATGGCAATGATGAGTATGCCGGATATACTCCGCTTATGGAAACTTCGATGCCAGAAATGGTACAACTGCTTGTTAGCCGTGGTGCCAAAGTCAATGCTAAAAATAAAATGAATTACACTCCTTTGCACAAAGCCGTTTTCAACTATATGGGAGCCGATATAAAAGAAAAGGATTGCGATAAAATACTAAACTTGCTTTTAGAAAAAGGTGCAGATGTGGATGCCCAGGACAACAATGGTATTACTCCATTGATGGGTGCTGTTCAAAAAATGTCTCCAACAAAAATACTTATCGATAAAGGTGCAAAGCTTGATATTCAAAATAACAATGGCGAAACTGCTTTGATGTATGCAGTAAAAGGTGGATTGTTAAAGGTGTCATTTTTAATGCCTGTGATTGGAAGTTTTACCGACGCTGCAAAATTATTGCTAAGCAAAGGTGCAGATGTAAATTTGCAAGACAAATGGGGTAAAACCGCCTTGATGCATGCTGCCGGAGCTGCAAATGCCCAAGGGGATAATTACAGTTCATATACTGAAATGTTGACCCTATTGTTAGAGAAAGGTGCTAAACTGGAAACACAAGATAAAGAAGGATTTACTGCTTTGTATTGGGCACAGCGCTTTGGACGCACTAGATCTGCTGATCTTCTTATCTCAAAAGGTGCTAATCCTGCTAAAAAATACGACAAAGCAACCGACAAATCCAACGTAAAAGCCGGTATTGTGGGTATCTGGATAAATACTATTAACATGCAACAGGGAAATGTAAAGGTAAACATCACCAACAAAGTAATTTTCAAAGCCGACTGGACTTACAGCAAAGTAATGATAACCTCGGGGCAGACAATTCCCGATGGTGGTGGTTATAATACCTATGATTTGAGAGATGGAAGAATTTGGCTGTTTAATAAACTGGGAACAAATGCTGTTCTGGAATATAGGTTCGAAGGAAAAACACTGATTATTAATGGTGAAAAATATACGAAATCAGTAAAATAATTGCTTTGCAATGATAAAAGTATTTGAATGCAGCTTGCAGCCTAAGGCTTTGACTATTTGAAACCAGGCAATAATTAAACTGTGATGCATAAAATACTGGTTGCAGATTTTAATTCAGGTGTAAAAGGGTGAAAAGTAGCTATTGATGATTATAAAAAAGCTACAATGCATCCTGTTTTAGAAGATATAAACAAGCAGTTACATATTAACAAATAAGTTTTTACAACAATCTTTTCAACTTAAAATCCACATATGGAAAAAACATTTCTAGTGAAAATAGCTTGCATTTTTGCAGCAATGATAATTATTAGCTGTGGTATATCCAGCTCTACTGAAAACGATGATGGTACAAAAACTGTAACCGCAAAATTTTTAGATGCAGGTTCGCTTGAAGGTGAAGCAACACTAACATTCGAAAAAGAAGACGGCAGCAAAATTGAGTTTTTTAGAAATTATACAAATCCGGAAGAACCGAAATTGAATTTTGAATTCCTTATTAAAGAAGGCATTGGGGGAAACAAAGAATTGATAGGTTCAACATTTATTATCAAATACATCGAAAAACCCAATGGTGGGGCAAGTGGAATGAATGCAGAAGGTGAACCTTGCAATCAAATACTTTCAATAGAGAAAAAATAAATACTAATTCATGTTTTATTAACTATTAAATTATCAATTATGAAAAAAGTAAGTTTTATTTTAATGATTGCTTTATTTTTAAGTGCAGGATTTGCGCAAACAGTAAACGCACAGTGGCTCACATTAACTTATAGCCAGTATGGAATTTCTTTTAAAGTTCCTAAGGGCTTTAAAGTAACTCAAAATGATGCAGAAGGATTCGTTGCCAATGGCGCTAATTTTACAATGGAAATTTATCCGTGGGCAGACGCCGAAATTAATGAGCCTGCTGATATTGCACAAGCAGCTTTTGATGCCATGAACGCCACTGACAAAACCATTGTAGATCAAGGTGCGATAACTTTAGATGGTTTTACTGGGCATAAAGTTGTTGGAACTGGCACTCAAGACGGTAATGTACTGGTTTATGCTCTAGGTGGCTATCTTAATCCTGAAAATTCAACAAATTTTAAAGTGACTTGCACATTTTGGTACGATGAAAAAACTTATGATGTAAATTATGCGGCAGCAGAGTATATTTTATCAAGTTTTAAAGCAGTTAACTAATTCTTTAAACTATTGCATGATATCTCTAATAATCCAAATTTTCTATATCTGGATTTTTAGAGATTCAATATATGAACATATTTTTCTAATTCGCCTTTCTAAAAGTAAGTGCCTGTATGCCTTTTTAACTATGTTTCTAAGTGGTAATTTTTAAAACTTTTCGGTACGGTAGCAATATCTTAAAATTCAATTACTTTAAACTTAGTAAAGTAGAGCTGACAAAAAAATTTAAAATAAAGTTATTAATCCCTCCATATTTCATGTTCAAAACAATTACCCAAATTCTTATTCTGTTCATTGCAATTCCGCTATTCATAGCTTGTACGAATAAAAAAACGATAATAAAAACCACCAATCAAACAAGTAAAATATCAAATAATTTTCCAGATTCTCATTCACTGGTTGGACAGAATCTAATTTCCGAAAAATCGCAGATTTATATCCGGCAGGATAAACTTCCATATTACAGAACCGACACAACCTTGCAGCGAATATTGCTTATTGGCGATTCGATGTCGAAATGGCTCAGGTATCGCCTGAAGGACTATTGCCAACATAATGGCCATAAATTATTTACAGTAACTTGGGTGAGTGGCAATACCGAATGGTTTGCCCAATGCGATACCTTGAATTATTTTATAAAGAAAGAAAATATATCTTATGTTTTTTTTGTGCTCGGATCCAATGAATTGTTTATCAGAGATTTTGAAAAAACCAGAGGTGCTTTTGTTGATAAGATTGTAGACAAGCTTTCTGTTGTAAAATGGATTTGGGTTGGCCCTCCAAATTGGAAAAAAGATAAAGGAATAAACGATTATTTGCTTGGAAAACTAAGTAATCGGAAGTTTTTTGTTTCAAAAAATTTAAAATTCAACCGACAAAAAGATGGAATGCATCCCACTGTTTCATCTTGTTCCATGTGGGTAGACAGTATTATTGGATGGATTGGTAACACAAGCACCAGCCGCATAAAATTGAATGTGCCCGAAAACTCATATCACCTAAAACCTGATGCAGTTATCTTAGCCCCTTTGCTTCAATGATTTAGCATAATTGCAATTACTTAAATTCCTATCTATGGTTTATCAAAACGCCTTTGTAAATATGGCAAAGTGGAAATGAACCTATAATGGTTTTTGTGCTGGCTCAGATTTAGATAATTTAAAATCAAACCTTTTATTAGTCGCATTTTTTTTTATCTTTGAGACAATCCAACTCATTAATTATGAAAAACTTGAACCATTTAAGCATAAAGGTAAAAGTAATACTATTTATTGCTACGATACTTTTGTTAGCTTTTGCAGGAATGAATATCTCCAATTATTTTACTTCGCAAAAAGGTTTAGTAAATAGAATTACACAACAGGAACTTCCTGTTTATATGGATAATATTTACAATTCCATACAATCACAGCTTTGGAAAGAAATTATGGTAAGTGATGTGATTTGCAACAACACTTTTTTAATGAAATGGTTGAAAGAAGATGAAGCCGATAATGAACCCCTGAATTCTTTTTTAAAGCTAATAAACAAACGGTATGGATTATTTGTAACCATTGTTTCGAACAATAGTTTAAATTATTATTCAAACGAAGGTTTTTTGCGTAAGATGGACGAAAAAACGGATCCCTGGTATTTTATTTTTAGAAACTCTCCAAATAACAGAGAGTTCAATGTTGATGATGATTACGGTAGCAGTAAAGTACGTTTGTGGGTTAACTATAAAATCATTGACAATGATAATAATTTCCTAGGCGTAGCAAGTGTAGGACTCGACATGATGAAAATTGTAAATTTCGTTTTAACCAAGCAATATGGCAAAAAAGGAAATATTATGATGGTTGATGAAAAAGGAGGAATTAAAATCCATAAAAACAAAGAATTAATAAATACTGGCCGTGGGCAAGAAATCGGTAAAAGCATATTTTCAATTGATGGCATTAAGGAAGTGGCCAAAGAATTGTTAAAAAATCCTGAAAAAACATATTCTTATACCAATGCCAAAAACGAAGAATTCATAGTAATTACCAGATATATTCCAGAATTTAAGTATTACATAATAGTGGAGGTTTCGAAAGATGAAATTACAGAACAGCCCAAAGCTATTTTTATTAAAAACATTTTTGTGGGAATTGTCATAACTATCATTATTATACTCGTTTCAATATCAATAATAAACAAAAGCCTTATCAATCCATTTAACAAAATTGTTGAGGTAATAAAAAGCATTTCAAACGGACATTTAGATACAAAAATTGAAACAGACAGGTTTGATGAAGTTGGACAAATATTAATTGCTTTAAAACAAATGCAGGAAACTACAACCAATATTGTTCAACAAATTCTGATAGGTGCAAACTCAATCATTTCGGCCAGCAGAATAATTAGCAGCGGATCGCACCAATTATCGGAAGGAGCAAATGAGCAAGCATCAAATATTGAAGAAGTATCGGCATCGATGGAAGAAATGGTAGCCAACATACAACAAAATACCGAAAATGCTAAAGAAACAGAAAAAATATCCGGTTTTGCATCAAAAAGTGTAGTGGAATTAGGCAATTCCTCTGAACAGAGCCTACAAGCTATTACATCAATTGCCAATAAAATAGGTATTATTAACGATATTGCTTTTCAAACCAACTTGCTGGCATTAAATGCTGCGGTAGAAGCAGCCAGAGCAGGTGATAAAGGGAAAGGCTTTGCCGTTGTGGCTGCTGAAGTACGAAAATTAGCCGAAAGAAGTAAAATAGCTGCGGATGAAATAAATCATTTGTCACGTCAAAGTGTTGAAGTAACTAATAAAGCCAAAGATTTGATGCTAAAAACTTTTCCTGAAATAAAAAAAACATCCATGCTTGTTCAAAATATTGTAATGTCGAGTATTGAACAAATATCGGGGGCAGAGCAGGTAAATAACGCAATACAACAGTTAAATCATGTTGCACAACAAAATGCTTCCACTGCGGAGCAAATGGCTGCAAGTGCCGAATTATTTAAAGAACAAGCTGAAAATTTGAAAGAAAGTATATCGTTTTTTAAACTTTAAAGTTTATATTTTGAGTGTTATCTTTAATGTCAATCTTGAAAATTATAATTTAATTATCGCTTCAAAAATTGATTTGTGCATAAAATAATATCCTAAAATATCCTTTTATGAAGAATAAAATTATTTTTGTGGGAATTTTATGTTTCCTAACTTTAAAATTGTTTAGCCAAAACTTGCAACTCCACTACGATTTTGGAAAAGCCGACGATGGAACTAAAAATATGGACAGGGGCTATATTACTTCAACGCTTGAAATGTTTAAAGTAGACACCCTTGGCTCAACCTTTCTATTTGTTGATATGGATTACGATGCAGAATCGGGTATGTCATTTGCCTATTGGGAAATCTACCGCACATTTAATATCCCAAAAGTTAAATTTGTGAAATTGGAATTTGGATTTAATGATGGAATGTTTATCCCAGCAGCTTGGTTAGCGGGAGTTAACTTCCCGATACATTTTGCTAATTTTAATTGTACAGCTAGTGCTTTTTACAGAGCCGAAAGATATGAAAAATCAGCAGATATGCAGATAACCGGAGTTTGGTTTGCCAATTTCTTTAAAGGGAAAGTTACATTTTCAGGTTTTGTAGATCTTTGGTCAATGGACGATTATAACGATCTTGGTGAAAGAGAAGGCAAGCGATTGGGCTTTTTATCAGAACCACAATTATGGTTCAACCTGAATAAAACATTCTCTGTTGGAAGCGAGCTGGAAATTAGTAAAAACTTTTTCACTTTCGATGGAGATTTTGAATTTATGCCAACATTGGGTATAAAATGGACTTTTCATTAGAATTATTCTCATGAATAATAGAAATAGACAAATTATTATTAAATTTATAATGAACAAATTTTTACATGTTGATAGAATAAATATTTATTAACCGCTAATAAAATTTACAACTATGGAAAATAAAACTGTTTATTATGCATTATTCAATGCCCACCCATCAACCAGGCCACCTTTTACGGTTGAACTTGGCACAGGGAAAAATTCGGTTCACAATCTTGAAAATTGTCAGGATATACCAGAAAGTATTACCAGAATTTTGTCATTTTGTAAAGAAAAATCGCTTGTTTTAAGTCCAGACTTTGCTTTGTTGTATCCCATTTACATGGATGCTATGGATACAGAATTTGAAGGCACTATGCACCAAATTGCCTGGCTGATAAAAGATGAAGCCGATGCCAAAAAATGGAAATTCGATAGAATTGGTGGATATACAGGAAATACCACTTCAAGTTTTGTACCCTGATTTCAAATGATTTTCAAGAATTATTTGATCTGAATAAAATACCTAGCCACAAGCAGGCCAGGTATTGAAATGAAAAGATTTTCTTAAATTTCGCTACAAGCTGCAGGGAATAAGACCCAAGATCCCCTACAAGCTACGCTTTCGGGATCAGTTCGACTGAATAATTTTAATGCGTCTTCGACTTTTAAAATAATTGTCTCACTGATTTAAACATTAGAAACTGTTAATTTTTGCTGTGCAATTTGTCTGTTAATTTTTAATGCACCTTGCAAAAAATAATACGCACTAATTGACATAAAAATATGACTTACATCAATATATCTAAACCATTTAAACATTTCAATTTTGGTCATGAAAAACAGTGCAGCTATTGCAGCAAAACCAACGGCATATAAAAGGGTTTTGCTTGCTTCATTTTTAGTTTTAAAATATAAAATAGCTTGCAACGAAAGAACCACAAACATTAGCCCATAACCTGAATGAAACTCAACATAAAAAAAATCAAGATAATAAAAAGTAAGACTCATAAATATCAATAGCTCAACAATATTTAGAATATATAAACCCTTAACCAACTTAGGTTTAAGAATTGTTCGGGTATGTTCAATGGCTGCCCTTTCAATTAACATGATGGCCAACATGCTCGAAACCCAGCCGGGCAATTTCCATGCAAATGCTATTGAATGGATAAAACCATGACCCAACACCCCTCCCAAGCATGGTTGCAAACCCCATGATTAGAAAGTAAAATTTAAAAAACAGAATTACCTTTTCAGCATTCTTTATCCGGTGTAGCCTGTAAAATGAATAAAAACAAACCGCTGATACTATTAAGTCTGTAAATACGGTTACCGGAGAGTACATTAAAATTCCAAATACTTCAATAGCTGTCATTTCCATTGTTGCAGAATTAAATGATTCTTTTAAAACAGAATAATTAGCGATTAAACAGTATGTGAATTATTTACTGACGTTCTTACCGTAAATTTACCAAATTAAAACATTAAATTCAATTAATTAAACCAAATATTTTTAAGATATAACTATAATTTAAAACATAGTTTCAGATCATTTCAATACCTTCAAGAAGTTTGTTATATTTGCTAATCAGACTGAAAAAAGATATATCGATACTCACAACACATTAAATAATTAAAATGGCTACAAAACAAATCACATCTAAAGAGTATTTCAGAATATTGAACATACTGTATTTCGGCCTACTTTCCGGTCAAATTTTCTTTGCTGCTGTTACATTATATCTAACCCTAAGCGGCGCTGTAAACCAAGAAAACAGTAGTTTAAGGGATATATTTGTTTTTATAGTTCCACTTTTTGTAGTTGGTGGAATTTATGGAAGCCTTGTAGCATTTAAAAATAGATTATCAGTTACAAAAAGCAAGGTTAACTTAATAGAAAAAATGTCTGATTATCGCACAACTTGTATTGTGAGATGGGCTTTATTGGAATTCCCATCTTTCTTTGCAATTATAGTCTATTTTTTAACCGGTGATTTTATATTTCTTGCAATGGCTGCTTTAATCATTGCTTATTTCGTCACCATCAAGCCCAATGTTGAGAAAACCACTATTGATCTGGAACTCGATTATACTGATAAAACAAAAGTGGAAGATCCTGATTCAGTGATTGCTGAAATGGATATAAACCAATAAAATTTACCGTAAATAATTAAAATATAGACTTATGAAACATTGGTACGAAACATTATTCGAAAATTATGCATTGCAATACGACAATGAAAGTTTTACACAAGGTACGGTAGGTGAATGTAATTTTATCGAAAGGGAACTAAATTTCAACAAAGGATCACGAATTCTGGACATTGGCTGTGGAACAGGCCGCCATTGTATCGAATTGGCAAAAAGATGGTTTAAACTTACAGGGATTGATTTGTCAGAATCGCAATTAGATCATGCAAGAGAAAAAGCAAAAAAATTGCATCTTTCCATTGATTTTCAAAAACAAGATGCCCGCTACTTGCCATTTTCAGATGAATTTGATTTGGCAATTATGATTTGCGAAGGCGCTTTTCCACTTATGGAAACCGATGAAATGAATTATCAAATTCTGCAAAATGCAGCAAGGGCTTTAAAAAGCAATGGTAAGTTGATATTTACAACTTTAAATGGTTTGTACCCATTATATCATTCGGTGAAAGATTACCATGCAGCCGAAAAAAAAGAAAGCAATGCGAGTATGCATAAAAATACTTTTGATATCATGACTTTCAGGGATCACAATATAACTACGATTGTTGACGATTCGGGACATACGAAAAAACTTCATTGCAATGAAAGATATTATGTACCATCTGAGATTACGTGGCTATTGAAGTCGCTTGGCCTAAAAAACATTGATATTTATGGTGCTAATTTAGGTGCTTTTAGCAGAAACGACAAGTTGACTACTGACAGTTTTGAAATGCTGGTTATTGCGGAGAAATAAATGATTTGTTCAAATAGAAGGTAATATTCACCTAAAATTTGCTCTATTCCATGTAAAATAAAGAGTATCTTTTTGCTGAATCTGGTATTATTGAGTAAAAATTTGTAAATCTTTGTAAACTAAAGAACAACACCATGAAAACCATATTTCTAATTCTTACAATAGCGTTTTGTTTCATAGCAAAAGCACAAGACCCTAATATCATACCTTCAATTAATGATACAACCTCCACTTATTTAATTAAGCTCAACGATAACACTGAGCTTTCGGGTAAAATACTTGAAAATAAAAATAACGAAATTATTTTTAATGATATTACTATTGGAAAAGTTAATATTCCGGTAAAGAAGATTGTTAAACTGGTTCGTCTATCGGGTGATCAATATTGTATTTTAACAACCAATGATGGAAAAAAGTTTATTGGACAGATTATTTCTCAAAACGAAACGGAATTAAATCTTAAAACAGAGAGTTTAGGCGTTTTAACTATTCCAAATACCAAAATAAGGGATATTAAACTGGCAGAAAAGGAACAATTTGTAAATGGGAAATACTTTTTCCCAAATCCGCATCCAACCAGGTATTTTTTTGCACCATCTGCAATTCAGCTTGAAAGAGGTGAAGGATATTATCAAAATGCTTATGTTTTGGCTAATAGCGTGCAGGTTGGAGTTACCGATCATTTTTCAATGGGTGGTGGTATCGTCATTCCGGTTCTATTTTTTCTTACTCCAAAATTTGGATATAAAGTAGCTAAAAATGTTTATTTAGGTGGTGGATTATTGGTTGCCGCATCATTCATACCCGATATGCACTTTGGATTGGGAGTTGGATATGGTTCAATTACTTTGGGTTCTAAAGAATACAATTTTACGCTTAATGCAGGCTGGGGATTTTCAAAGGCAGAAACTTATAATTCGCAAACCCAAACAAGCGATTATAAATGGAAATATGCAAAAAAACCAATGTTTTCGATAAATGGAGCTGTAAGGGTTGCACCAAAATTATCGCTAATTACCGAAAACTGGATTTTTGCTACAGAACAATATACTTACGATTCCTATACTGGAACCGATACTTACGAAAGTAGATATGGTTCTATAATATCCTTTGGTTTCCGATTGATGGGCGAAAGAAATTCATTTGATCTTGCAATGGCAATACCAACTTTTGAAGGCACAACATTTGGCTTTCCATATGTTGATTATGTGTTTAAGTTTTAGCGTTTTGGGAGTTTATATTTTAATCGAAACTGTAAACTTTAAACTTCAAACCGTGAACAGTATATATAACTATTCCCCTATTCCTCTTATAAAATTTTCTTAACCCTGCCTACCTCACCTGTTGTTAACATCACTTTAATACCATGATGATGTGTTGGGCTGCTGGTTAATATTTTTGCAACTGTACCTTCTGTTAATGTGCCGCTGCGCTGATCTTTCTTTAGTACAATGGCTACTTCAATGCCTACTTTAATATCGCTCCGTTTTGTTCCGTCCATGATTTGCTGTTGTTGAATTTGTGCTGCAAGGTAAAACTTTGCCACGATTAATGAAAATACTGAACTAAAAAATCGGAATTTCCGAAATCAATTTTCAAGCACTTGAAATGTACCTGATTCACTTAATTTTAAATGATAGAATCCTGCTCAAAAAAACCTCTTCCATTTTTTGATGATCAATTGAAGTGTAAGCAGAAATGTTACGTTGCTTATTTTCCTGAGGTGTTTTTACTGTTTGTTGTGATGCTAAATTCGGGTGAAGATAAGCTTCGATCAAAGCAAGGTCCCACATTACCCAGGTTTCCTTTGCTCCAACCAGGTTCGAACGGCTATAAAGAAATTGGAACAATTCATTTCTGTTTTCAAGATTTTCTTTGGCGATTTTGCGCGTTAATTGAAGGTCATAAGTAATATTTGCTGGCATAATTGTTAATTCTAGCCCATCCAAATTTAAAAGATAATCAAACGAATTGAGATCGTTCCGCACATTGAATTCATTTTTATTCCAAACATTTTTAGCAACATCAAATTGAGCACCCAATAAATAGATATGTATTTTAGATTTTATTGTTGAATCAGCCAACAAAGCACTCGAAATATTACTCGAAGCTCCAATAACAATCACATCCAATTTTTCGCCAGGTTTTATTTTTTGTGCTTTTTCAATAATCATGGCCGAAGCCGGTGACGGAACAGGTTCTTGTCCACCCCATGCACAACCAATCATTTGCTTGGCACCGATGGGATGCGGAATATATTCTTTATGTGTCAATTTGAGCAACTTCTCATTCAATTGCTGACTGATTTTTACTGTATTAATTTTTTTTGTGGGATAAGAATTCCAATCTTTTTTAGTTAAAAGATCAGGATTATTGAAATGCGCAGAACTAACTCCAACCAAATCAACAGTTGTATCCAACAGTAAACAAGTTATCGCGTATAAATCGTCCATTTCGTTGCCTGAATCAGAATCAACCCAAACTTGCTTTTTTTGTGCTGAAACATGGAACATGAATAAAAGTGAGAAAATGACAGTTAATTTTATTTTCATTTTAGGATATTGTGTAATTACATCATTCATCGTATAAACTTTTTGTTTTTCATGCAATGCTTGGGACTTTTGTCTTTTTACTTTTATCTTTAATCTTAATCGTTAACCTTATAATCTTTAATTTATCCTTATTCCAATCACCAGTATATCATCTACCTGATCGTGCTTGCCTTGCCATTCCATAAGCGTTTGTTCCAAAATCTGTTTTTGGGTTTCCATATTATGGTCCTGAATGCTTAATATTGAATCCTGAAATCGTTTTGCGGAATATTTGAAAGCTTTTTCACCGCCAAATTGCGAAAAGTAACCATCCGAAAAAATATAAAAAGTGTCACCTTTATTCATTTGAAAATCATGACCTGTAAAACTTTGATCATCTTTTGGATAAACACCAACCGGCATTCTATCACCTTTGTATTCGATTAGTTCGCCATTACGTACCAAATATAACGGAATATTGGCTCCTGAAAACTGAACTGCTGTGGTTTGGAGATTAATCAGGCATAAAGCCAGATCCATTCCGTCCTGGGTTCTGTTTTGATGCAAACTATTTTTGATTCTCATTCGTAGTTCCTCTAAAATCATTTCGGGCTCTTTCAACTCGTTATGGTTTAAGATTTCATTTAAAAGTGAAATACCCAAGGTGCCCATGAATGCACCCGGAACTCCATGTCCGGTACAATCGGCAACTGCAATATAAATAGAATTGTCGATTTGTTTAAACCAATAAAAATCGCCACTAAGAATATCGCGTGGTTTGAACAAAATAAAATGATTTGGAAAATTATTTTCAAGCACTTCAATGGAAGGTAGCAAGGCTTGCTGAATTCGACTAGCATATACTATGCTATCGGTAATGTATTCCTTTTGTTTGGCCAACAAATCACGTTGTACTGTTATTTCCTCATTTTGTTCGGTAATTTGTGCAGTCCGTTCTTTTACTTTTTCTTCCAGGGTTTCGTTATATTGCTTGAGTTCAAGAACCAATTTTTCTAATTCTATATTTTGCTCCTCTATTTTTTTATCCTGAAAATATCTTCGCAAAGCTTCGGAAATGGTCATTTTCAAATCTGTTTCATCCCAGGGTTTTGAAATATAGCGGTAAAGTTTAGCCTTGTTCAATGCATTACCAACCGCTTCTGCATCGGCCTGCCCTGTAAGCATAATACTCAATGTTCTGGGTAGTTTTCCATGTACATTTATTAATAATTCATCGCCTTTCATTCCAGGCATGATATGGTCAGATACAATAACGGGCATCTCATTTCCCTGTTCCATGGTTTCAATTACAAAATCAAACGCATCATTCCCGTTTTCGGCAGTTTCAATAAGATACTCATCTCCAAAATGCCTTTTCAGTTGTGCTTTAAGACTGGTCAGCACCACTTTTTCATCGTCTACACAAAGTATAATTGATTTTTTCATCTCACTGATTTTGTTTAATTTAATTCAACTTTAGATGCTCCAAACTCTAGCGCACTCAAGGCTCTTCTTCACTACTCACTCAGTTTATTTAAAGCACTATCAATGATATTTTTCAAATCATCCTCGTTCCATGGTTTTGGAATACAACCATAAATATCCGCATCATTATATGCTCTTTCAATAGCCTTATTATCAGCTTGCCCGGTCAATAGAATTTTAATAATCTTTGGATATGTTTTATTGATTTGTATGAAAAACTCATCACCTTTCATTTCGGGCATTAACCAATCCGAAATAATAACCACAATTTTATTGCCCATTTTAATGTGCTCTTCAACCAATTCAAAGCCTTCCTGAGCATTTTCGGCAGTTTCGTATGTAAATTCATTGCCAAAGCATTTTTTCAGCTGGCTTTTCAACGATGTTAATATTACTTTTTCATCGTCGATGCAGATAATGACTTTTTTTGTCATAAATATAATTGTTAACTACAAATGCGAATTAATAGTTCAATCAAGTAAATTTAATGTATAACTATATTACTGATAACAAGTAATTTGAAATAATATTTTTGTGATTCTTTGTGTCTTTGAGTCTTGGTGGCAACTTACTTTTTTTGCCACTAAGTCACTAAAGCACTAAGAAGCACTAAGATTTCCATAAACTAAAAGAAACTCAACCCTTAATTCGCATTACAAATTTTAATTCAATTCTGCTTTTTCAACAGGCAATTCCACTGTAAAACTGGTACCTTTACCCATTTCGCTTTCAAAAGTAATTGTTCCATTATGCTTATCAACAATCTGTTTTACAATATACAAACCCAGCCCACTACCTTCGCCTGCAGGTTTGGTGGTGAAAAAGGCATCGAAAATGCGATCTTTTATTTCAGGTGGGATTCCTTTGCCAGTGTCGGTTATCGATACACGTAGAGATGCACGGCCGTGCATCTCTACGTGTATCGATAAATCGCCCTTCCCATCCATTGCCTGAATTGCATTGTGTATCAAATTAGTCCAAACCTGGTTTAATTCATCGGGATAACATAAAATTTGCGGTATTTCTTGAAATTCTTTGTGCAGTATAATCCCATGCTTTAATTGGTTCTGATAAAGGATTAATACGGTTTCCAAACCATCCACAATATTAGCTGCCACCATACTTTGTTCATTCCCATAACGGGCGTAATTTTTTAGTGCAAACACCACTTTTGCAGCACGATCTACAGCCATTTTAATATTCTTGCTGTTTTTTATCAACATGGAAAGATGGTACAAGGCATGCATTGTTTGCGGTTTAAATAATGAATGATATTCTTCAATTTCATTATAAATACCCATATCTACCAGTATATCGGCAAAATCATCGGCTTCGGCAATTCCTTTTTCTTCAAGCTGGCTGGCTATTTTTCTACGGAATTCACGCTCTTCCTTTGATGTCATAATATTATTACTTACAGAACTTCTGTTTATTAGTTCCATAAATAATTTAAGCTCAATATCTGATAATGATTTTACCAGTTCGGGCAATAACTTAATAGTATGCTGTGTGCTATCAGTTATTGTGTTGACAGAAGCATTTATCGCGCCAAGCGGAGTGTTTATTTCATGAGCAATTCCAGCAATTAATTGACCAAGCGAAGCCATTTTTTCTGATTGGATTAATTCAGCCTGGGTCAGTTTTAGGTGTTCAAGAGTGGAATGGAGTTCTTCTTTTTGTGCTGTGAGTTCTTCTTTACTTTGCTGCAATATTTCGTTTTGTGCCAAAATTTCTTCCTGCTTTTGAATTAATTCATGATTTTTAAGTTCAATGTTTTTTTTATGTTCGTTTATCTCATCCTGGCTTTTTATAAGCAGCTTATTGTCTTTTTGCTTTAATATATAAGCTCTTGTGGTGATAATGAGCAAAACCAAAATAAAAACTACGCCAATGGTCACAAAAAAAATATAACTTTGCTGCTCACGAAGTTCATTTTTCGTTTTTGCCATAATCAAATCATTTATTTCCTCCTTCTGACGCAGGTCAGATAATTCCTTTTCATTTTCACCTATAGCTTTTATGGCCTCCTTTTGCGATAATTCATGAATAACAATTTTTTCCTGGTCAGAATTCAATTTGTTTATCAATGCATTGATACATGTATTTTCAGTTAGATAAGCCATGTTTTCGAAATATGCCAGATTTGAAAGTATGTTGATTAAAACTATGTCGGCAAAATATTTTTCTTCCCAGTTGTATCGTGGATTATGAGTTTTGGTTTCGAGTCCGATTCCAATATTCGAAACGGTTAGATTTTCAAGAGCAAGAATATATTTAATATTATCGACATATTTGTTTATTTGCTCCTTTAATTCCAAAGCACAATAAGGTGTTTTAACAGGATTACTAAATGGATCGTCGCCTAATAGAAGCTTAGTTGCTTCACTATAACTTTCCTTATCAGGTAATCTGAAAAATCCGCTGCTGTCTATTTTTTTTCGGTCCCAATTGGTAGTTGCTTCCAATAACCTGTATCTAAATTCTTTAATATAATTATGCAAAGAATCGCTTGCTTCTTTTGTTCTAGTCAATGATTTTATTACAGAGCTATTTACGTACTTGCCAGATAATTTAAAGGTGGTTTCGTAAATGGAATTGTTTGCTGCCTTTAGGCCGCTGTTAATTGTCCTGTAATTTTCTTCCTGTATAGCAAAAGAATTGACAACACCTGGATTTACCATATTTAATGCCATCCATCCAAAATTCACCAGAACGAAAATGGTAACTACGATATCGTTTATGAGTACTGATTCATAGATTTTTTCTTTTTTACGCTTAATAAAATACAAAACCAGCAAAACGATAAAAAGAATATAAGTTGTGTTTATAAAAATATCAGCACCAGGCCAATGCATCATTTTAAAAAAGTGAGCGCTGAAACCAAAAAACAACAAGATAAATCGCACTAGAATATAAATCTTTCCCCAAATTTTTTTGTAGATTCTCCAATCGCTTATTAACTGAATAGGTAAATAAAACAAGTTAAAAGAAATTATGCTTATAAGAAATGCTATAACAGCACCATCAAAGCTATAATATTTAAGAACACTGCCAATAATCAGTAAAATTGCAGCTAAAATCCCAAAAAATCGTTCAAGTTTTTTCATTTGTCAATAGAGATGAATGTTTAAGGCAAAACTAAATTAGGCAAATTTATATATAGCAATCATTAGGTAAGATAAATGTAAATTTCAATTGTCAAATTTCTAATTAATCTATATATAATTTTTGAGTAGGTATAAAATTAAGAAAGTTTTTGTGATTCAGCGAATTTTAGATATTCATTGCTCTAATTGTAATTCTACATTAACCGTTGTTCCTTTACCCACTTCACTTTTAAAACTAATGGTTCCTTTATGTTTATCTAAAATCTGTTTAACAATATGCAACCTAATCCATTATCCTTCAATATAAAAATCCAAATAACCAAAGTGGAATTTTGTTTCCATATCCGTATTCCAAATCATCTGCTGCTATAAATGAATCTGGTAAATCCTTTATTTGATTGTAAGATTTGTTTTTGCCTCCTATTTCGAATATAAATTTGTTGTTAACCAAAAAATCCCCATTTGGCGAATAATTCACCGTATTTGAATAATTTAGGTGCTGCAGGAAAAATGTTTCGCGTATTGTTCCTGAATTAGGCTCTGTATTGCTAATTGCAAATAGTTGGTTGGTATTGTTCAAATAAATTTTTTCCGGTTTTTCAAATCTTCTGAATCCTTTATTGGCGGCACCAAGCATATATATTAGATTAGCTTTTTGCAGATAATCAAAATATTTCATTACAGAATCCCTTGTAATGGCAACCTTTGAGCTCAATTCGGAAATATTTGGTTTAAAAGGCACACTTTCAGCTATTAAGAGCAATAATTTTTTAAGCTTCAGAATATGACTGTAATCGATATTTAATACCGAAATTAAATCTGTTTCCAACAATAAATTGATTGTCTTTAACAATTGGTTTGAGTAATCGTTTTTAGCTTCTAAATAAAATGGATAAGCTCCGGTTTTTATATATTTTTGATAATAGAATATTGGTTTAATTTTTTGATTGATTTCTTTTGCAATTTCAGCATGATTATCAAGAATATCAATGATTGAATAAACCGGAAATTCAAACCCGTCTTCAAACAATAGAAATTCACGAAATGATAAGGTAGGCAGAACGTAATCTACCGAACGCCTGCTTAAATCTGCATCTCCTTTTTGAATTTCCAGTATCGAAGAACCGGTAAAAATAATTTGCAAATCTTTGTAATCATCATAGATATTCTTTATTTCTTTGGACCAATTGGGGTATTTATGCACTTCGTCTAGTGCCAACAATATGCCTCCGTTCTTAACAAAATCTGCAGCCAGCTCCACCAGGAGGTTGTTCGAAAAATAGATATCGTCTAAACTGATAAAAAGTATTTCATGATTTTGCTTATTCAAATTTTTTAGATGTTGCAACAGAAGGGTAGTTTTTCCGACACCCCTCGAACCCATAATGGAAATTAAACGGTGGTTCCAGTCTATTTTATCCAATAAAAACCTACTATACAAATAATTTGTTTCGCTTATCTTTCGTATTGATTTCTCTATCAGGCTGTTCATAATATTGTATTATTAATAATACAAATTTAGTCATATTTTGCATTATACAATAGTCAAACATATATTTAATTATTCATAGGCAATTCCACAATAAATGTAGTCCCTTTCCCCACCTCACTTTCAAAAGAAATTGTTCCTTTATGCTTATCTATAATCTGTTTTACAATGTATAATCCTAATCCACTGCCTTCGCCGGCCGGTTTGGTAGTGAAAAAGGCATCGAAGATTCTATCCTTTATTTCAGCTAGGATTCCCTTTCCTGTATCACTTATGCGCACTTCCAAACCCCAAAGGTTTTGAAAACCTTTGGGGTTTTTTAATACGGAAATAATTAATTCACCTTTTCCATCCATCGCTTGTATGGCATTGTGTATCAGATTTGTCCAAACCTGGTTCAGTTCATCGGGGTAGCAAAGAATTGCCGGAACTTCTTCATATTCTTTATGCAGGTTAATTCCATGCTTTAACTGGTTTTGATAAAGCGTTAAAACCGTTTCCAAACCATCAACAATATTAGTTTCAACCATGGCCTGTTCATTGCCATAGCGCGCGTAGTTTTTAAGTGCAAAAACTACTTTTGAAGCCCTGTCGACAGCCATTTTTATGTTTTTGCTGTTTTTTATCTGCATCGACAGGTGATAGGCGGCCTTCATTGTAAGGGGTTTTAATAAAGGCAAATAGCTTTCAAATCCATCATAAATTCCCATATCAACCAGTATATCAGCAAAATCATCGGCTTCAGCAATGCCTTTTTCTTCTAACTGGCTTGTTATTTTTCTGCGGACTTCGCGTTCTTCTTTCGATGATAATGAATTGTTATTTTTTGCGCTTCGGTTTACCAGTTCCATAAACAATTTCAGTTCTTTATCAGATAAAGATTTAACAAGGTCGGGCAATAATTTGATACTTTGCTTTGTACTATCAGTAATGGTGTTAATTGAAGCATTTATCGCGCCAAGCGGCGTATTGATTTCATGTGCAATTCCGGCAATCAGTTGACCCAGTGAAGCCATTTTTTCAGACTGGATCAATTCGGCCTGGGTGAGTTTCAGGTGTTCGAGGGTTGAATTAATCTCTTCTTTTTGGTTGTTAACCACATCTATTGTTACCTTTAATTCTTCATTGGTCTGGTTTAGCTGATGGGTACGCTCTTCCACTTTTTGCTCAAGCTTTTCTTTCTCGACTTTAATTTTGCTAATTCTCCATCGAATGAATGCAGCAATTGCTAGTAAGATTATCATAGATACGCTTATTCTAAACCACCATATTTGCCAGAAAGGAGGATTAATGGTTACTTTTATTGAAGCACCGGTATCATTCCACACACCATCATTATCGCATGCTTTAACCCTAAAAACATATTTTCCCGGGGGTAATCCGGAATATTTAGCTGAACGTTCTGTACCACAATTAATCCATTCTTTGTCATGGTTTTGAAGCATGTAAGCATACTGGTTTTTAAACGCATTTTTATAGTTGAGTGCAACAAAATCAAAAGAAAAAACATTTTCTTTATAATCCAAAACGATTTCTTTTGTTTCATAAATTGGTTTTTCAACAAAAACCCTATTGTGGAATTTATAAAAAGCAGTGATTAAAACTGGTGGAGGATTTGTATTTTCCATAATTAGCCAGGGCCTGATAATGTTGAAACCATAAGAACCTCCAAAATACAATTCACCTTCTTTTGACCTGAAACAAATACCAAGTTCATCACTCCCTTGAAATCCATCATTTTTATCAAAGTTTTTTACAATCACTTTTAAATCACTGCCTTTGATTGATTTTGTTCCTTTCGAATAGGTTTTTGTAAAAGTCAGCTTCGAAATTCCTTTCCTGTTGCTCACCCAAAGATTTCCCTGTTCATCATCGATTATTTCATTTATGGTATGATCTGCAAGGCCCTGATTTTCATCAATCAATAAAAAACCATCTATTTCAGGAACATACAAATTCAATCCCAGATTGGTACCTATCCATATCCTATCCTGCATATCTTTGTATAGATTAATTACTTCGTTACAGGCCAGGCTGTATGGATTATTCGGTTCATGTTTATAGTTTGTTACCTTATATTTTTTATTTATAATAATCTCTTCCATCTTACTGGTTGAAGAAGCTTTAGGGAATTCATATTTGAAAACGCCCAAACCATAATCGCCTGCCCAAACAGCGCCATCTTTATCCACAGCAAAATATAAATTCATGATGTCCTTTGGAATGATTGAATCGTTGCTATTGCATTTCAATCGTAAAAACTCATTGGTTTGCAGGTTTAAAAAATTAAGGCCATATTGGGTAAGAACCCATAAAAATCCCTGCGAATCCTCGTAAATTTTAGTGACCTGGGCAGGGCCAATACTTTTAGAATTTTCAGGATTGTTTTCAAATGATTGAACAACATGGCCTTTTTTTGTGTCAAATTTATATAGCCCTGATGCCGTACCTATCCATAAAAACCGTTTTTTATCTAAATACAGGACATTAATGAAATTATCACCGGCATTTACATGTTTATCTTTTAAATAGAACTTTTCAAAATGCTTTAATCCGGAAGTATCTGTTTTCATCCTGTATAAACCTGATGCAGCACCAATCCATATATTTTCCTTGTCCTGACTAAAACAAAGTACTAAATTGCGCAGTGGCGTATAATTATCACCAAATTGTGAATCAAAAGAATCAAAAGCATTTCCAAATGCTGAAAGCATACTCACTCCTCCCCCATAATCAATAAATGATATTCCACTGTTTTTACCACTATATGCGAATCTGACTTGAAAATTAAGCAAACTGTAAGGTCTAGCCTGATTTTGCCTGTAAAGATTAAGGGAATGGGTATTGGAATTAAAAACGGCTATTTTTCTATCAGGGTCTGTAAGCATCCAGAATTTTCCCTCATTATAATTCACTGTCCAGAAAGAAAATGTAAAGTTGAAATCGTAGGTTGTAAAATCATAACTTTTATAATTGTATTTTGATATTCCTCTGTGACCAGTAATCCAAAAATCACCTGAATTATCAATAAAACCATTGTAAGGGCGTTGAATTGGGCTTCCTGCTTTGTTTTTAGAATAATAGTAATGCCTGAATATTCCTTTTTCGGGATTCGTTAATATGCTTATTACATCCTCGCGTGAATATATAATCCATAAATTTCCATTTTTGTCAGGTTTAATTGATAATATGTAATTGTCTCTGATGCTGTTGGAATCTAAAGTATTTACTTTATAGCTAATAAATGAAGCCCGGGCATGATCGTATTTCATTAATCCTTTACCCCAGGTAGCAAGCCAGATATCTCCATTTTTATCTTCATAAAAATTATTCCTGAAATAATAATTTTTAAAAAATTCAGCGAATTCACTCCATGTATTGAGACTATCTTTTTTACAATCTGTGAATTGCTTTGTTTTTGGGTTAAATAAAAAAAGACCACTATTGGCAAATACCCACAAAATACCTTTGCTATCCTGCTTAAGGCTCCAGATTTGATTATCTTCGCTACCAGGATCTTTTCTATTTGGAAGGTAATTTGTAAAGGTTTCGCTTGCAGCATTAAATTTGCTGAATCCTTTATTGGTGCAAGCCCATATTGTTCCGTCCTTATCGAGGAAAATATCTCTTATTCTATCGTTTGCTATGGAAATGGTATCGTCTATTTTTGGTCTAAACCATTTAAAGGAATATCCATCATAGCGGTTTAATCCAAATTCAGTACCTATCCAGACAAAACCCTGCCAATCCTCCACCATACATGTTGGAAGATTTGATGAAAGTCCAGCTTTTGTGTCCAGTCTGTTAAATCTGAGATCATCTTCGCTTAAAATAGGCTTTAGCTTAATCTGTGCAGAAATATTTAGGTTTGTAGCAGAAAATATTGTGGCTATAAGAATTGAAACCAATAGTTTATTCATGATTTTCTTTTTTTAACATGAAGTTACTTTAACAGTTAAAAACAACAATACATGTCCCTCTCACAAATTCACCTTCAAATTATTATATTAAAATATCAACCTTTATTTCCCTTAATTTCAGCAATCCGCTTATATATTGATTTCTTCTTAGCCTGCCTCTCTGTCGAGAATAATTTGGTTGCCTTTTCTAAAAATTCAAACAAAATGGATGATTTAAGATACAATACAAGGCTCTCATTTTTATTGCCTTTTGCAAACTGCAATTCAGCTTCGGCATAAAACAGCTCTGATAATATTTCCAAATGGCTGTTTGTATAATGATGTTCTTGAATAAGTTCATCCGTCAATTTTTCGATAGGAATGTTTTGGAAAAAAAACGAATCTTCCTTCAATAATGTTTGGTAGGCATTTTCAAGTGCTGTGTATGCTTTTTCAAATTCGCCTTTTTTGATATAATTCAATATGGAAGCCAGCATTTCGGCAAGCATTTCAAGCATTCTCAATATATAATCTTTTTGAATCATGTAAGGAATTATTAATTGCAAAATTTAGCAAAGTCATTAATGGCTGGGCTTTTATTTAAGCCCTTGAAATTTTAAATATTTATTCTACCGGATCATATTACCAAATTTACGAAATAAACCATTATATAACAGCAATATAGAATCGAAAAATAAATTGTTTGTACAATGGCAGATAATCAATCAAATTCTAATAATTGATTGTTATGATGTACTTTCTGTAAATGCTTTGTAAACTTATAATTCTCTGCATCAAGCTTAAAAATTGAGAATAATTTGCTTTTGATAATTATTGAATTGTAAAGAATAGTGTTTTTTATTTGTAAAAACGAACTGAATCATTATTGTAATTGAGATTTAATGACCATTTAGAATAAAGCAAGATTGCGATGTTCGATTTGGGTTTTTATTTAGTAACTTAGCTTCTGATAAATATGAAATACAATGAGATACAAAGACTTAAATTTAAGGACGAAACTTTTTGGGACAATTTCTGTTACTATTGCACTGGCAATTTCTTTGATTATTATAGTAATTGAAGTTAGAACTACTAAGCTTGCAAAAGATGACGCTGAACAAATTGCCAAAAACATAGCTGATAAGTGGGGTGTGGAAGCAGCAGCTTATTTCGAAGGTCCTTTGCACGAAACACGAAGCCTGGCAAAATTAATTGGAGGCGAATTAAGTTCATCTACTACCAAGCTAACTCGTCAACAAGTCAATGCCATGTTAAAAAACCACATATTGCAGAGCCCTGAATATTTAGGAATTTGTGTATGTTTTGAACCCAATGCCTTTGATGGTATGGATTCAATCTATAAAGGAACTCCCGGACATGATAATACCGGAAGGTTTATTCCATACTGGACCAAAGGAAATGGACAAGGACTTATGGAACCACTTGTTCAATACGAAGAGGAAGGTATTGGCGATTATTATATTATACCAAAAAGAACCGGTAAAGAAATATTTTTAGAACCTTACGAATACAAAATTGAAGACAAATCTGTTTTAATGACCTCATTGGCTGTTCCAATTAAAGTTAATGACAAATTTGTTGGTATTGCCGATATTGACTTGTCAATTTCAGAAATCATAAAAAAATACAGCGAAATATCTTTCTATGAACATGGATTCATCAATCTCATTTCACAATCGGGTGTTGTAATCGCATCAAAAGAAAAAGAGAATTTGAATAAAAAAATTACAGAAATTACTGATAACGAAATTTATCTTGATGGTATAAAAAACAGCCAAAGTATAATTACAGAAATGACATCCAAAACAGATGGAAAAGAATATATTGTAGCAGGGGCACCAATCAAAATTGGAGAAACAGGAACATCATGGTATGTATCTGCATATGTCCCTAAAGATGTTATATTGTCGCAGCTGGGCAGTTTAGCTATGCTGGTTATTGGCTTAGGAATATTGGCAATTTTAATTATAATGGGCTTCATATGGTATATTGCAAACACAATCAGTATTCCAATTTTCAAAGGGGTTGATTTTGCTAAAACAGTTGCAATTGGGGATTTAACAGCAACTATTGAAATTGATCAAAAAGACGAAATAGGCCAATTTGCAGATGCTTTGAGAGATATGATATTTCGTTTGAAAAAAATTGTGACCAATATTAGAACAGGATCCGATTTATTGGCTGCTGCTACACTACAGATTAGTGCATCCACCCAGCAACTTTCACAAGGTTCAACCGAACAAGCCTCTTCGGTTGAGGAAGTTTCGGCTACCATGGAAGAAATGGTATCCAATATAGCCCAAAACACAATGAATGCGCAAGAAGCTGAAAAAATATCAGTAATTGCGCAGAAAGGGATTAAAGAAGTAAGCGAGTTTTCGGCAAAATCGGTTGAAGCCAGTAAAATAATTTCGGGCAAAATTCAAATTATCAACGACATAGCATTCCAGACCAACATCCTAGCACTAAATGCTGCTGTTGAAGCTGCCAGGGCTGGTGTTCAAGGAAAAGGTTTTGCCGTTGTGGCATCGGAAGTGCGTAAGCTTGCGGAGCGAAGTAAATTTGCAGCCGACGAAATTGCAGCATTGGCCAAGAATAGCCTTAAATATGCCGAAGGTGCAGGAAATTTGCTAAATAAAACCTTACCCGAGATTGAGAAATCGACAAAATTGATTCAGGAAATTGCAAGTGCAAGCCTTGAGCAAAATAATGGTGCAAACCAAGTTAACAATGCAGTTCAACAATTGAATGATATAACCCAGCAAAATGCATCGACAGCAGAAGAACTTGCAAGCAGTACCGAAGAATTGAGCAATCAGGCAGAAAAATTAAAAGAGTTGGTTGATTACTTTAAGTTGGGTGTTGAAAATAGCACTTATGGCTTTGAAAAGGAGGAAGATACTCCAATAATCGAAAAACCAATTGTTCATGAAAATACACTTAAAATAACACAAACTTATGAAAAAGTAAAAGCAAAATCATTTACATTGGATATGTCAAAAGAAGGTGAAAATTCAGATGATTTTGAAAAATATTGAAAGGTATTCAAATGATCAATCCCCTTAACCCTCTACTCCAAGGGGGAATTCATTTCTAATGACCTTTCTGCAAATTTTTCAATTTATAAATCAATTTGCATAGCTTATTTAATATGTGAATTATTCTTCGCCTGCTAGTTGTTAATTGATAATGATATGTTTTTTCGTCTGAAATATTGTTGAATTTCTTTAAAATTCGACGTTGAATATCAAAAACCCTCGCCATCAAACAAACTATCCACCTATACTGGCCTCAATACCATAACTCTTAAATTTCTCAATCATAGCAGCCAAATCTTCTTTTGATGGCTCATTCATCCTCTTAAAATCATCAGCTTTGCCCAATTTTTGATATTTTGTTTGTGCAATATTATGATAAGGAATCAGATTTACTGGTTTTTTTTCTCCTGCCAGGTTTGCCACAAATTCCGCTGTTTTTTCAATATTTTCATCATCATCATTCACTCCTGCAATGATTGGAATACGAATAAATATATTTGCACCAGTTTCGGCCAATAATTTAAGATTGTCCAATATTTTTTCATTGGAAGTGTTGGTCCATTTTTTATGATTTTTGGAATTAATCATCTTTAAATCGAATAGAAATAGATCTGTTCTTTTGGCAACTTCCAATAGTGTTTCGGTTTTAATGAAGCCTGCCGTATCAACTGCCCTGTGGATTCCTCTTTTTCCACACTCGTCCAGCAATTCAATCAACATTTCGGAATGCAATATTGGTTCGCCACCAGAAAAAGTTACACCCCCACCCGATTGATCAAAAAACATCCGCTCTTTTTCGATAATAGCCAAAATTTCATCCACATTTTGCATATACCCAGACATTTCGGTTGCTTTTGTAGGACAAACTTCTGCGCACTTTCCGCATAGTTTACACAGATCCGGATTGGTAATAATGCCTTCTGAACTATGTGTAATGGCTTTTTCAGGACAAACGGCTGCACATTCGCCACACAGCATGCATTTTGCACGCGAATACATTTTTTCGATTTTAGGCGAAATACTTTCCGGATTATGGCACCAGGCACAGTGTAGGTTACATCCTTTAAAAAATATTACCACACGTATTCCCGGCCCATCATTAATTGCATATCGTTTTATATCGAATATTAAACCAGATTTCATCAATATTTTTAATTTATTAAACCCTTGCCAGCATTATTATATTTAGAAAGTGAAAATTTGAAGAAACTAAATCTAAATTTGAAGAACTCTGTCATTGCTAAGATAAGTTCATGTGCGTTTTCAAAAAACTAAGTTTCTGATAAGAAAATACCAAGTTCGAGGCTTGTGAAGTCAGAAAAAGCGTAGTTTACTTTTCGTAAATGAGCATTTTTCTGACAAGCATAACGATGAAATTGGTGTTTTCTTGCAGAAACTTATTAAAAGGTATCATTCTCTGTCCGCTCTATCACCTCCTGCTGCAAATCCGCATTCATATCATTGAAATAATCACTATAACCCGCCATTCTTACCAACAAATCTTTATAATCTTCGGGACAAGCCTGGGCAGCAAGCAAAGTAGCCGTATCAACAACATTAAACTGGATATGATGCCCACCAAGTGTAAAATAGCTTCTGATTAGTTGGCCCAGTTTTTTAATATCTTCTTCCCTTCTCATCAAACTTGGAAGGAAACGTTGATTGAGCAAGGTTCCCCCCGATTGAACATGATCGAATTTTGTCAATGATTTAATAACCGATGATGGTCCATGCGTATCTGCACCGTGCGAAGGTGATGTTCCATCAGATATAGATTTACCTGCCAATCGCCCGTTTGGAGTAGCTCCCATCACTTTTCCAAAATAAACATGGCATGTAGTCGAAAGCATATTCAAATGATATTTCCCACCTTTTTTAATGTTTGGTTTTCCATCGATAGCTTTTAATAAATCATTGTAAACACGCACTGCTATAGAATCTGCATAATCATCGTCGTTTCCGAAAAAAGGTGTTTTGTTGATTATGGTTTGACGCATAAATTCATCGCCTTCAAAGTTTTTTGATACTGCATTTAAAATCTTGTCCATGCTAAATGTTCCGTTTTCAAAAACATGCTTTTTAATTGCACAAAAACTATCGGTAACTGTTCCAAGCCCTGTACATTGAATGTAGCTTGTATTATAGCGTGGCCCGCCATCGTAATAATCTTTTCCTCTACTTACACAATCTTCAATAACCACCGAAAGGAAAGGCGCTGGTGCATATTTGGCAAACATCCTATCAATGTAATTACTCACTTTTATTTTTTGATCCACCACAAAATTCAATTGCCTGATAAATGCACCATAAAGTTCTTCAAAATTTGTGAAGTTTTTAGGGTCTCCAGTTTCAATGCCTGCAACCAAGCCTGTAACCGGATCAATGCCATTATTGAGCGTAATTTCCAATATTTTAGGAACATTCAAATATCCGGTCAACAGATAAGCTTCTTTTCCAAAAGCACCAACTTCAATACAGCCACTGCATCCACCTTCGCGTGCATCCTGCAATGATTTTCCCTGGCGAAGCATTTCAAGAATATAAATATCAGGATTAAATACCGAAGGATAACCATGGCCCTGACGTATTACATGGGCTGCCGCATTCAGAAATTTATCGGGTGTTTTTGCACTGATATGCACAGAATTGCCCGGCTGCAAAACATGTAGTTCTTCAATTACTTCAAGCATGATATATGAAACTTCACTGGTACCATCGCTTCCATCGCTTTTTACACCTCCAAGGTTAATATTGGTGAAATCATTATAAGTGCCGCTTTCTTTGGCCGTAATACCTACTTTTGGAGGTGCCGGATGATTATTTACTTTAATACAAAAACACGAAATCAATTCTTTTGCCTGATCTCTAGTTAATGTTTCTTCAGCAATCTCCTTATTGTAGAATGGTGTTAAATGTTGATCGAAGTGTCCCGGATTCATAGCATCCCAACCATTCAACTCGGTGATGGTTCCCAGGTGGACAAACCAATACATTTGAATGGCTTCCCATAAATTACGGGGCGCATTTGCAGGAACCCAACGGCAAACTTCGGCAATTCTTTCTAATTCGGCAATCCTTTCCGGATTTGTTTCATTTTTTGCCAATTCATCTGCTAAATCAGCATGTCGTTCAGCAAATACAATTACTGCATCGCACGAAATATCCATGGCTTTCCATTCTTCCAATTTATCTGTTGCTTCCGGATCATTCAGAAAATCTAGGTTGGCAATATTTTCGGCAATTTCTTTTTTATAATCCAACATGCCTTTTCGATAAATTTTACCATCAAGTGCTGTATGTCCAGGAGCACGTTGTTCCATAAATTCGGTGAATAAACCGGCTTCATATGCAGCTTTCCATTCTTTTGGCACATGACTGAAAATCCTCTCTCTCTGGGTTTTACCTTCCCAATACGGAATAACTTCTTTAGCATAAGTATCAATATCGGCTTGGCTGATTGTGTACCTTTGCATATCCCTTGTGTTTAAAACATTAAAATCTTCAACAGTGTGGCAGGTAAGTTCTGGGAAAGTGGGCACAGCTTTGGGCGAAGGGCCTCTTTCACCTACAATTAATTCCCCTGCGCCCAAGTAAATGGTTTTCTTGTGGCAATGATCAAGGAAGTTTAAGGCTCTTAAAACAGGAATTGAATATTTGCCATAATTCTCTTTATAAAATGTAGTTTCGTGCAAAGCCCGTTCTATTGATAAACTCGGTTCGGTTTCAACGCTTAATTTACGCAACTTCTGGATACGTTCATTCATTCCCGGCCCAATATTGCCAACTTTAGCCGTATAGAAGTTTCCTTCGGCGGTTGCTTTTCTTTCGGGAGCTTCGGTATGTAATTTTACTTTTTCAAACATGAATTTATCATTATTAAATGTTTATTACGAGGGAATTATCAATAACTGTATCCGAAAAAAAAAGAAACAGAAATATCGAATTGGATAAAGTTGTGAATTATAAAAAAAATGATCTAATTGTAGAACATCAAACAATTAAACAGGCGTCGGTAGCCTTTGATGAGAGTGATATAACAATGATTCATTTCATTCAGGGATTAATGAAAACAATCAGACTTTATTTGTTGCAAAGGTAGCAAAAAATACAGTGTTTTTGGCTTGTTTTTGGAAATTTTTGAGATTTCAAACCAAAATAAACGTTTCACTTACAATAGAATTTTTTTTACTTTCGGGAAGCATACCAATGGAACGCGAATACAAATAAAATTTTCTAAATGACTAATATTCTGCGCTATACAAATTTAAATTTGCCCTTATACCGCTATATTCCAGGAAAGGGAGAACATCCAAACAAACTTAAGGATCAAATTCATATTCCTGAAATACCTGAATCGATCACCAGATTTTCAGATCAAACCTGGAAACAATCAAAAACATACTTATATGCAATTGACCTTTTCAACCATGGATACTACTGGGAAGTACACGAAGTATTGGAAAAAATCTGGTTAAAAATTGGCAAAACATCTCCTGAAGGCATTTTCATCCAGGGAATTATACAACTTTCGGTGGCTTTGTTGAAAAAAAGTCAATTAAACAAGAACGGCTTTAAAAGATTATACGACAAATCACTGCCTAAGATCCTTACCCAACAAAGTGTATACTTGGGGATAGATATTGAAAAATTAATTAATCAATTCAACATATTTACCGAAACGGAAGATATATCGCCCCCAATAATTATTTTAAGATTTGAATAATTGCAATACTTCAGTTTTCTGCTTCGAATGGATAATTTATTTTCTATAGCAATAAATACAACTAAAGGAAAATGTCCCAACTTCTCATCATCAGCTCTAGAAATTATTCACGGTTGTACTATTTCGATATAATATTATTATCACTTTACCACAATTTTAGGGTTGAAAACAGTTTTACATAAGGATTGGATACTTTGTCCATTTTCAATGTAGCATTAAATTTAAAAAAATTCGATCATTTCTTTTAAATGAATTGCCTGATTTGCCAACAGTTCTGCACTTGACGAAAGTTCCTCGCTGGCCGATGCATTTTGTTGGGTTACATTATTGAGTTGCTGTATTGCACTGTTTACCTGGTTTGCACCATTTGATTGTTCGGAGCTGCTTGCTGAAATATCCTGCACCATTGAAGTTGTTTTTCCAATTTCTGGCATAATTTCCTCCATTTTTTTACCAACCATTTCTGCTAAAACCAAACTTTTTTTAGATAATGAAACAATTTCATCGGCCGCAACCTTGCTTCTTTCGGCAAGTTTACGAACCTCGGCTGCTACAACTGCAAATCCTTTTCCTTGCTCACCAGCCCTGGCAGCTTCAACAGCCGCATTTAGAGCCAATATATTGGTTTGAAATGCAATATCATTAATAATCTTTATTTTATCGGCAATTGTTCTGTTTGCTTGAACAGCTTCAGATGATTGCATAGTAACTTCCTTCAGCGCCTTATATGTTTCAATTGAAATTTTTTCTGTTTGAATTGCATTTAAACTATTTTGTTCAATGTTCGAAGTCATTTGTTCCATGGTTGCCGAAACTTCTTCAACAGAAGATGCCTGTTCATTTGCACCTTGCGATAGTAATTGTGAAGTACCATTCATTTGCTCACTTGCCGATGCAATATTATCGGCTCCGGTTATAATATTTGCTACCGTTACTATTAACTTGATTGTCATCTGATACAAGGATTGCAATGTTCCTGTCCGGTTTGCAAATGTTTCAATATTAAATGCCAGATTCCCTGATGAAATATTTGCGGCAATATCCATTACTTCTTTGGTATCGCCCCCAAGATTAACGTTAATATCATGAATAATGTATAATGCCAGGATTATGGCTACAACCAGACCGATGATTAACAACAATGTCATTAAAAATTTTGCCTGATTTGTGCCTGAATCAACAATCTGGCTAATCAAGGTATGAGTCTCGTCTATAATCGGATCTGATTGTTTAACTTCAGATCTCATTGCACCAATGATACCATCATTTTCAGTAACTCCAATTTCTATCATTAAATTTACCAAATCATTGAATTCCTTTTTATATTCATCTATTAATGTCTGGTTTTGAACATCGTTAGCTCCAACAGTTGCTTTTAAAGTGGTAATCCGTGCATTTACTGCATCAACATATGTGGATTCTTTACGAAGTAGAAAATCTTTTTCATCTTTTCTCAATCTCAATATTTCAATTTCCGAATTGCCTTTTAAATTGTCGCTAAGTTTATGAACAGCCTTTCGGAATGAACCCTCAAGTCCAAAATCCTTAAATCCTTTTTGCTTTACCTTATCGGTTAAATTATGAAAAGCTTCTGTGTACTTTTTAAGGTGATCTTTTATTGATATTAAATTGGCTTTAATACGCTGATCGTCAATATAGCTGTTAGTTTCAACCTCATCAATATGTGTTTGGACTAACAAATATAAACTATCAAATGCAGTAACATATTTACTTTTACCTTGTTCGAAAAATATGGGATTAATCGATTCGCGCATAATGAAGTCTTTTTCTGCTTTACCCATTTCAAAACTTGTCGATTCAATATCCTTAGCAGCAATAAGCCCATCGTGCAAACGGTTAATCTTGTTCAAGGAAACGAACGTATTTATCCCAACAAATACAAAAAATAATGTAATAATTCCTATCAGGGCATAAAGTTTATGCTTTACAGATAAATCTTTCATAAATAACAAATTATTTTTTCTCCAAAAATATTATTCTTTTCATCCTTGAAATTAATAATTTTTCTAGAAAATACAAAAGTGCTTATTTATATACTATGTAACTATTATTCTACTTTTACGAAATCCAAATCCTGAAAATCGTAACTAAAATCCGTTAACGGCGAAAATGCTTTCATTTTTATGGATGATGGTTTTCCTTCATAATCCAGTCCAAACATTACAAAAGCATCGGCGTCGAAACTCCGGTCGTTCCATTTTACTACAAATGTATTTCCTTTATAATAAAACATTTCACCAGAAAGGCGTGGAGATCGGATGGAATTAAAAATAAGTTTCCCGTTTTCAAGTTTTATAGTAACGTTTCCCAACCAATTATCATGATAAGTGCCAACAAATTGGTTCAAATCGAGAACTGTTGGATTTTTTTGCTGTTCTGAAACTTTATTCCAAACATCGGTAACTATTTTTTCAGCATCGGTATTGGAAGTGTTCATCCTGTCGCTGTTTTCTTTTATTCTGTCAATACCTTTTACACCCAAATAACTATCCTTAATTTGATTGGTAATTGATGTAAATGCCGCACCGGATTGTTGATTAGTCAATACAATAATCCCCAATTGCAGTTCCGGGATTAAAGTAATCTGAGTAACAATTCCGGTCAGCCCACCGGTATGCGAAGCTTGTTTGTAACCCTTAACATCGCTCAAAAACCAGCCCAAACCATATGCTCCAAAATGGGTGTTGTATGAATTTGTGCCTCTTATTGGAAGAATAGTTTGTGGTGTCCACATTTCATCACTTGCATCGGTACTAAATATTTGTTGCTTAAGGCCTTCGCCATATTTTCCGTGGTTCATTTGCAAAATAACCCATCTGCTCAAGTCGTTTATACTTGAATAAATTCCTCCGGCTGCATTTCCATAGTCCAATATATCGCGGCCAACAACCTGAATTTTACCGTTTATAGGCACATGCGCATCAATCACATTCGAAAAATCTTTTAATCTTTTGTAACTGGCTGCACTATTGTTCATTTGCAAAGGTTTCATAATTCTGGTTTCAACAAATTCTTCCCATGACACGCCTGAAACCCTTGCTATAATTTCGCCTGCAACAATAAAAAGTAAATTATCATAATCAAATTTGGTCCTAAATGCCGAAACAGGTTTTAAATATCTCAGATTATAGATGATATCTTTAAGCGTAAAAGTATTCGAATCGGGCCAGAACATCAAATCACCTGCACCAAGACCTAAACCGCTCCTGTGAGTCATCAAATCTTTGATGGTAAATTCTTCGGTAACATACGAATTGTACATTCTGAATTCAGGAATATAATCAATCACTTTATCGTTCCAATTAACTTTGCCTTCATCAACCAAAATGCCCATGGCCGCAGCTGTAAAAGCTTTACTGTTAGAAGCTATTCCAAACAAAGTGTTTCCATCCACTTTCTTTTTTGTATTGAGCGATGAAACGCCATATCCTTTTGAATGAATCACTTTACCATCTTTAACCACACAAACAGCTATTCCAGGAACATCGAAGGTTTTTAAAGTCCGTTCAACCAGCACATCAATTTCTTTTGAGCTGATGGCTTGTGCATAAGCGGTTAAGTTGCTTACTAAAATAATGCTAATTAAAAGCAATGTTAATTTAAACTGTTTCATATTAAATATTTTTGATTTAAGATTTGATTTATAATGATTCAATGTCGTTAAGTTTGGAAAAAACACTTCGACAAGCTCAGTGTCCACCCTTTAGTTACTGATCGTTGAGCTTGTCGAAACGTTTTTCCATCATAAAATATTTCCCTAACTAAACAACATTTTATAATGATTTGTAAAAAACAAATTCAAATAGAAAACATATTCTGGCATCAAATATATAAAAATTCAAGTAAGGTTAATGTCTATTATCATTCCAGTTTTGAATTGAATCATTTGATTAAAGTTAAGGTTCAATTTCGAATTGGCTTATTCTTCCCGCATCTTCTTTCGTATCTAAAAGTTCAATTTTTATTTCTTGCTTATCTTCTTTTCTGTTTGATGAAGAAATAGGAATTCCTCCAGCAATTCCAATTCCTAAGCATGCAAAGACAATAAGTATGATCAAGCCCGAGATTTTCAGTATTTTTTTTAAATTTCTCATTTAATAAGAATAAAGGATTGGCTGATGCGTATTGCAACAGCTTATTATGTAAATAAAGGAATGATTCTTATCGAATTGATAAGTTGGAAAGTAAATTATCCAAATAGAGCGGTAAAAATATCCTCATCAGAAGTTGGAGGAATTGTTTTTATTTGTAAAAAGCAATTGGCAATTTCAAATAAATTAGAACGCTTTAAAACAGAATCGAATTTAACTTTAATCAGTCTGTTGAAATTGATTACACATTGCTTTTGATCAATAAATGAACTGAAAAATTGTGCACTAATCCAATCTGCCGAAACTTTTTTATACGAAACAATTCTGTGCGAAGCTTTTTGTTTATTAACAAAAAATAATTCGGTCTGCGGATTACTCGCACTTGAAGAATAGGAATTTTCGGCATATCCCGAAAAGGAGAAAATGCTAAAAAACAAAGAAACCGTCAGAAGGTATTTTGAAATCCTATGCATTTGATTGTTTCAATTCAATTTGGTACAAAGATATGGTATTTGAGAATTGTTCCATAGAAACCATTCAATAAACTTTATCAATATGAGTATTTTATACGCAGATCATTGATAAAACAAGTGTGCTCTTGTGCTTAAAATAATTCGAATATAAGCTACTAGCTAATTCTTTCAATAACATCCTACATTTTAAATTATCAATAAGAATAAAAAATGAATGGAACTCATTTCAATTGACTCCATTATTTCAACAATTTAATACATTGGTTTTACAGTTGGTTTTATATTGATTGCCAAGCAATGCGCCTTGATTTACATTTGCTCCTACTAAAATACTAAATCAAAAACCATGAAGAACATTTTCAAATATCACCTTTTTTCAGTTTTCCTGATTGTAAACTTTTTTATTCTTCCTTATCCGGTTTCAGCTCAGAACAGTTTTTTCAAACTAAAAAATTGTTACATTTTTAATGGATTATCGGGCGATTTCAACATCAACTTTAAAGGCGACATTAAGGTTGCTGATGATGATAAAAGCATCAAATCTATTTCGGAAGGTGGATTTTTGGAAATCGAGAAAAAAACATTTGGAAATTCCAGAAAATTAAACATTTATCCGAATTCATCTGGAACTTTGGTTTACGAGTACAAAGAAGGTTCGAGTATTATAAATTTTGAACCCAATGGCCGTAAATGGATGGAGGAAATTCTTCCTGAAATTATCAGGAATACTGGCATTGACATCGAAGGCAGGGTAAAAAGGATTTATGCAAATAATGGAATAAACGGAATTTTAAATGAAATAAAATCGATTGAAAGTGACTTTATATCTGCTAAATATTACAAAGTTTTAATTACCCAGGAACAATTAACTGAAAGCGAATACAAACTGGCAATAATTGCACTTTCAAATACAGTTTCGTCCGATTTTGAAAGATCAAATGTTTTAAGCCTGGTAAGCAGTTTATATATTTCAAATAATTCTTTAACTGAAGCTTATCTAACTACTGTTTCGGCACTATCGTCGGATTTTGAAAAAGCAAAAGTGCTCAAGAATTTGGATATTGATCATTTTACCGAAAGTCAGCAAATTAATTACCTTCATTCTGCAAGTACCATTAATTCTGATTTCGAAAAATCAAATGTCATCAACGCCCTAATAACAAAACAAGTACTTTCTGAAAACACTTTTTTGCTGGCCATAAAAGTTATAAATGATATCAACTCAGATTTTGAAAAGTCCAAAAATTTTGCGCTAATGCTCTCAAAATCTCCAAGTGAAAATGCTTTGGCTGAGATGTTTAATGGTGTTAGGAATATGAATTCAGATTTTGAAAAAGGCAATTTACTAAGTAATGCATCCGACAATATTAAAATTTCTTCAACTTCGCTTGACGCTTATTTTGAAGCAATTAATTCAATAAACAGTGATTTTGAACATGCAGGTGTTCTTAAATCGATAATTAAAAAACACAACACCGATGATGCACTTTATATCCGGGTTTTTACCTCAGCAGAACGATTAAATTCAGATTTTGAAAAATCAGGTGTACTTACTTATGCTTCAACAAAAATGCCTAAATCAGACAAAGTAAAAGAACAATATATTAACACAGCAAAAACAATTAATAGCACTTATGAACTTGATAATGTAATGAAAGCAATTCTATAATTATTTAAAAACAAATTTACCTTTTCATTCTTCTAGTTTATATTTAAGACGCTGATTTTTATAATAATTAATATTATTTATAAAAATCAGCGTCATTTTTTATAGCTTTGATCCCTCATATTTTGAGTTCATCCACTACCCTGTTTAAAATTATCACATCAAGCACATGGACATAAAAAAACCAGAAGAGTTCAAGGTAAAAATGGATTCTTCAATCTACAGAATTCCATTGTCAGTTGTTATGTTTGCGGCAATTGGCTATCTGATAGGCATTTATCTTTTATACAACGATACTGCAAGAACCGGAAGTTTTAATTACTTAAATATATATTTGCTCATCCTCTTTGTTCCAACAGCTATTATTACCGGATTTTGCTGCGATTTTATACTTTTAAAATTAAATAAACTAATTCCGTGGAAACGATTTATGTTGGCAAGGTTTACCATCGGATATTTAGCAAGTTTTATTGTTGTGGCCATAAACATACTTGCTGCAAATGCGATATTTCAGCTAAGCAATGCCAATCAATATCTTAATTATCAACTAACTGAAGTTGAAATTCAACTGCTGCTCAAACTTATTGTTATTTTAACATTTATACTTTTTGTATACAACCTGCTACATCTAACGCTTTATTCTTATGGTAGTTTTTTTAATAATTCGCTGAAAATAAAAAAGACAAAAAGAGAGCAAATGGATTTACACATCCAGGCACTTAAAAATCAATTAACTCCGCATTATTTGTTTAATAATTTGAATACCATTTCAACTTTATTGATTTCAGATAAAAAGCTGACAGATAAATATATCCGTAATTTTGTCAATTCTTGTAGATTTATCATGGATAACAGCCGAAATGTATTGATATCGCTTGATCAGGAACTCGAATTTGTTAAAAGCTATTTGTTTTTGATGGAAATTAGGTTTGCCAATATGCTAAAAATTGAAATTGAGGTTTCCGAATCTTTAAAAACATGGTATTTGCCTCCGCTAAGCGTGCAAATATTGGTTGAAAATGCAATTAAACACAACACTTTAAAATCGGGGAATTTATTGGTGATAAAAATTTATTCTGACAAAAAAAATTACCTGGTTGTGGAAAATAATTTAACAGAAACTCCAAAATCTAAAAATTTGGGCGAAACTGAAATTGAAAATGAAACAAAAACTGAGCGAATAAAAATTGGTTTAAAAAACATTAAATCACGATATTCCTATTTGACTCAAAAAGAAGTGCGTTTAGAAAAAACCGACAAATTTTTGGTGAAAATACCATTATTAAAAACCAGAAGTAAAGTATATGACACAAAAATTGCCTAAAAACCGATTATTCCGCATTTTGTTTCCGGTATTGTATGGTTCCGTGCTTTATATTTTGATATTGCTGGTTTTTGAAAATTTTAATGCGGCATTTGAAAGTTTTTTCAATAGTGAGTGGATGTTCACAGTTATTCTAAGTTATTTGACTTCAGAATTGCTTCACCAAATTTCATGGTTTTTATCCAACAAACTGACTTTTGCAAATAAAATTGCCAAATACATTATTAGTCAGCTTGTTACTACCATTATTGCCGAAATTCTATTGGTTTATATTGCCATTCATTTCTATTTTACCATGGTTGAAGGTTTTTCGGTATATTCTACCGAATTAACTGTTTTTGAATTGTTTTATGTTTTTTCCGCATTATTATATAATCTGTTTATTTTCAGTTATTTATTCCTAAATGAAGAAAGCACGATTCAATATGAACAGGAAACGGAATTTAAAAGAAAAAATGATTTCCTGCTTCAATCGGTTCATAACGATATAGATCCGGATGTTTTATATGCCGCAATGGAATCTTTACTGGTTTATATCAATAAAGACGAACGTATTGCAGCGGATATAATTAACAAGCTTTCATTACATTACCGCTATCGTCTGGAAAACAAATTCAACGAATTGATAACGGTAAATGAGGAAAGAAATGTTTTGGAAAATCTGGTTCAACTTTTCAATTATATTCATTCTGGTTCCATTGAATATGAATTTAACGAGGACCCAAATGAAAATGAATCACTGATAATGCCGGTTTGGCTGCAAAAAATTATTTTATCCGTATTTAAATGCAATATCATTTCGCCAATTGATAAATTTAAAATTTCGATAAACCTGAAGGATAACAGTCTAATTTTAAAACATAGTTGGCGCGAAAAATTATTACTTTCGGAAGCAAATGAAATAAATAAAATTTCAGGTAATTTTGAATTTTACACCAAAAGAAAAATCGATATTCACAATGATAATGAATGGGTTACATTGACAATTCCTATATTTCTTCCTAATATTGAGGATGATGAAGAAATGGACAAAAATTAATTAATATGAAAGTTCTAATCATTGAAGACGAAAAACCTGCGTCGGAAAAAATAACCGGCTTTTTAAAATTGTACGATCCGGACATTGAAATCCTTGAAATTATCGAATCTGTGAACAGATCGGTTGAATGGTTCAAATCATCAAACACTTTGCCTGATCTTATTTTTATGGATGTTCAGCTCACCGATGGGCTTTGTTTTGAGATATTTAAGCAGGTAAACATTAAAAAACCAATCATCTTCACCACCGCTTTTAATCAATACGCACTTGAGGCGTTTAAGCAAAACAGTATCGATTATCTTTTAAAACCAATTAGCTACGAACAATTCGCTCAAAGTTTAAAAAAGCTGGATTCGCTCAAGGAAAATTTGCCAAAGACTAATGATTTGGAGCATTTGCGCAATATTTTTTCGAACATGAACCAAAATTATAAACCACGGTTTATGGTAAAAGTTGGCGAACATTTGCGTTCGGTACAAACCGAAAATATTGTTTTATTTTATGCCGAAGGCCGAAATGTAACGCTAATTACAAATAATTCAAAAAGATATATTGTAGATTATAAAATGGAAGAACTTGAAAACATGCTCAATCCCGAACATTTTTTCAGGTTGGGCAGATCTTTTATAGTGAACATAAACTTTATTGCAGATACGCTGGTTTATTCCAACAGCAGGCTAAAAGTAACATTGAGCATTCCTTTTGAAGAAGAAATAATTGTTAGCCGCGAAAAAGTAAAACAATTTAAAGATTGGTTTGATGGGATGGAGTAATCCGATCGTTTTTTCAAAAATATATTTTTATAATTGTTTGCAATTAAACATCCTATTTCATTTAAAATGAATCATTTAACTACAAGTAGAATTTTATTTATTCATCAATCCAATTTCTAGATCTTTCCACTGCTTTATGCCAAATCTTTAAATAGTTGTCTACCTCAAATTTGCGCATTTCGGGAATAAAAGTGCGATCTACAGACCAGTTGTTCTTTAGGTCGTCCAGGTTTTTCCAGTAACCAACAGCTAAGCCCGCAAGATAAGCTGCACCTAAAGCTGTGGTTTCAAGCACTTGTGGCCTTACAACTTTACAATTGCAAACATCAGCCTGAAATTGCATCAATAGATTGTTGGTTACAGCACCGCCATCTACACGAAGTTCCAAGGTAGGCTTTCCTGCATCAGATTCCATTGCTTTTAAAACATCAAATGATTGGAAAGCAATTGATTCAAGCGCTGCACGAGTTATATGTGCCGAAGTGGTTCCTCGTGTAAGGCCAAGGATTGTGCCCCGTGCATATTGATCCCAGTGCGGAGCGCCCAAACCAGTTAATGCCGGAACAAAATAAACACCTCCATTATCTTTTACCTGATTTGCCAGAGATTCACTATCGGCAGAAGATGAGATCAGGTTTATTCCATCGCGTAACCATTGAATAGCAGCCCCAGCCACAAAAACACTTCCTTCGAGTGCATAATTGGTGGTGTTGCCAATTTTCCATGCAATGGTAGTTAACAAATTATTTTTTGATTCTACTGGTTTTTCGCCTGTATTCATTACCATAAAGCAACCAGTTCCATAGGTGTTTTTTGCCATTCCGGGTTGTGTGCAAAGTTGACCAAAAAGTGCAGCATGTTGATCCCCAGCAATTCCTGAAATGGGAATTTTTGTCGCAAAAAGGGTGGTAGCGGTCTCGCTATATATCTCGCTGCAAGATTTTACTTCAGGCAACATATTTTCAGGGATATCAAAAATCTGAAGTAGCTCTCTGTCCCACTCCAGTGAATGAATATTGAACAACATAGTTCTACTGGCATTGGTTACATCTGTGATATGGATCTTTCCCATGGTAAATTTCCAGGTAAGCCAGCTATCAACCGTTCCAAAGCAAAGTTCTCCATTTTCGGCTTTTTGCCTGGCATCAGGAATATTTTCAAGAATCCAGTTAATTTTTGTGGCTGAAAAATAGGCATCAATTACAAGCCCTGTCTTGCTTCGGATGGTTTCTGCATATCCTTTCGCTTTGAGATCATCACAAAATTTAGAAGTTCTCCTGTCTTGCCAAACAATTGCATTATAGATCGGTTGTCCTGTTTTTCTGTCCCAAACAATCGTAGTTTCCCTTTGATTGGTAATCCCTATTGCCGCAATATTCCTCCCATTTAAACCCGCCTTTGCAATTGCTTCGGCAGCAACACCGGCTTGAGTAGACCATATTTCATTTGGATCGTGTTCTACCCAACCAGGTTTAGGAAAAAACTGTTCGAATGGTTTTTGAGCAGAGGTAACAATTTGCCCACGATGGTTAAAAACAATTGCCCTGGAACTTGTTGTTCCCTGGTCTAATGACAAAATGAACTTATCGGAGTTACTCATGATTGATAACTGGTTTGGTTTTTATAGGAATATCAAAGTAAAGATATCAAAATTTTGAATTCAAGAGCTATCTACTTTCACCAAAGCAAGCATCCAATTTCTCTCTAACTAATTTATATTAATGACTGCAATTCCAGTAATCAATAAAAGTGCAACGCTATTCATTTTAAAAATGTAACCAACTGATTTACAATCACAAGTATCCGAAATTTGCTTTTATCAATTTTATCATTAATTTTAAAACAGTTTTTTTAAATTATTTATATACTACTTTTTAAGTTTAAAAGCGATAAAATGCCCAATTATCCACAAGGTTATAAACCTAATTATTAAATTATACCATCGGCTCAGTATGAAAACAAATTCATTCAAAACCAAAATTATTCTATCTACAGCAATTGTTGTTCTTATAATCCTAGTTTTAGTTGTTTCTTATAATTCATTTTCAAGGATAAAGAGCGAAACCAAAAATGCAATTGAAAATTCAAATCTGATAACCGAAAAACTGGCTGGAGATTTAAAAATAAAAATCGATTATTCATTTGATATATTGCGCGTTTTTACGGTTGATATTATTACTTCGAAAAGTAAACTTGACCGTCAAACCATAAACAATATGCTGCTGGTGATGCTTAAAAACAACCCTGAATTTCTGGCAACTTATGTTGGATGGGAACCAAATGCGTTCGACAATCTCGATAATGAGTTTAAAAATACGCCGGGCCATGACTCGACCGGAAGATATATTCCATATTTTGCCAGAAATGAGGCTTCTGAGATACATTTGGAACCATTGACTGCATATACTACTGAAGGCGAGGGTGATTATTTTCTGATTCCTGAAAGGACAAAAAAAGAATGCATGATTGATCCTTATAGCACAACCGTTGGGAATAAAATAATCCTGATGATTTCTGTAGTAGTGCCAATAATATATAATTCAGAATTCCAAGGCATTACAGGTATCGATTATGGAATGTCTTTTATGCAGAATGAAGCCACAACTTTACAATCGAAAATCTTCAGCGGCCAATCGCAAATTGAGATATTTTCAAATAAAGGTATAATTGTAGCAAGCACCGTTCATCCAGATTCGATTGGAAAAAGTATAATCGAATTAGGATATAAAAATGCAGAAGAATTGCTTAAAAATATCCAGCAAGGCAATTCCGAAACTTCAATTATTGATGATAATCTAATAATTTCAAAATCATTCCTGTTTGGAAAAACTGATACTCCTTGGCAGATCCGATTTACTGTTCCATATTCCGAAATAACCAAAAGCAGCACAGAAGCGGTTATATATTCTGTTATTGTAGGTTTGATTTTATTGATTATTGGATTGGCAATCATTTACTTCCTGATTGCCAGGTTAACCGAACCGCTAAACCGTTTGGTTGAACAAACAAAGCGGATTACAACCGGAGATTTAACAGGAAAAATTGAAGTACAGCAAAACGATGAAATTGGATTACTGGCCAATTCGTTCAACACCATGATTGAGAAATTGAAAGAAATAATTAGCACGGTGCTCGAAAGTGCTAATAATCTCACATCCGGTACAAATCAAATAGCAGCAAGTTCTCAGCAAATTGCGCAGGGTGCAAATGAACAGGCATCTTCGTCAGAAGAAGTTTCGGCTTCGATTGAAGAAATGGTGTCAACGATACAACATAACACTGAAAATGCCATTCAAACTGAAAAATTTTCGCAAGAAGGCGCAAATGGTATCATGGAAATTTCAAATGCATCTAAAAAAAGCCTGGATGCCGTAAATAAAATAGCGGATAAAACTTCAATTATTGATGAAATTGCCCAGAAAACAAATATACTTGCTCTTAATGCAGCCATTGAGGCAGCCCGTGCCGGCCAATATGGAAAAGGATTTGCAGTAGTTGCCGATGAAGTGCGAAAACTTGCAGAAATAAGCCAGGACGCAGCCAAAGAAATAAATGATCTTTCAAGTCATATTCTCGAACTTACTCATGAATCAGGAATTTTAATGAGTGGAATAATTCCTAAAATTCAAAAAACCGCAAAATTGGTAAATGAAATTGCACTGGCTAGTACTGAGCAAAATACCGGTTCTCAGCAAATTTCGAAAGCAATAGATCAACTTTCAAAAGTAACGCAGCAAAACTCAGCAGCAGCAGAAGAAATGAGTAGCAGCAGCGAAGAACTTGCAAGCCAGGCAGAAGTGCTCAAAGAAGCAATTATGTTTTTTAAAATCGATCAGGTTGAAAACATTTTTAACAAACCTGAGAAAATAAAGCTCCCAGAAAAAGCCAATTTTCCAACATCAACAAAAAAACCAGGTATAATTCTGGATTTATTCGATAAGGAGAATAAAGATTCTGAATTTGAACAGTTTTAAAATTTTCTGAATTCAGAGTTATCATGCACTTGTTCAAGCGAATGCTTGAACCATTAGTCAAATTGATAAATTTTCACACCATTGACTATTTGGTCTAAATCCTAAGAGAAGTTTGGATAAACACTCAAATTCCAATAACGAAGCTTCTGTAAAGCCCAATGGTTTAACCCTTTAATCAAGCCTGACGCTTTTATTAAATTTGAAAATTTAAATATTATATGTAACTTTAGAATCAATATTTGATAATTTGATACTTCTTGTTTTTATTTTATCCTGAAGAAAGAGAGCGAAAAAGTTTTGCCCAGGAATTACACGACGGTTTAGGCCCGTTGCTTTCAGCCGCCAAAATGTACCTTCAATGGATTACCCAAACGGAGGACAAACAAGATATCCCAAATTTATTAAATAAAACACAGGTATTGCTTGATGAAGCACACAAAACCTCCAGGGAAATTTCGCATAACCTAAGCCCACACATTTTGCAGAATTTTGGATTTGTTGCAGCATTGAGAAATTTTATTGAGCATACAAAGCTTTCAAAAACCCTTGCAGTAAAATTTAATGAAGATGATGAAATTTTAAAAAATTACTTTAAAAAATTGGGGATACAAAAAGAAACTATTTTATATAGGGTTCTGACCGAAAGCATAAATAATACATTAAAACATGCCCAGGCCAGTGAAATAGGTATTTCAATACAACTCAAAAAAAATATCTTGGAAATTATCTATAATGACAACGGAATAGGTTTTGATACAAATCAAACGCTAATTAGCACTACCGGATTAGGCCTTTTTAATATGAAGTACAGAATTGAGGCAATTAATGGTATATTTACATTATCGAGCAAACCAGGTGAGGGTACAAAAATTAAAATTCAAATTGAGATATGACAACAATAATCATTGTAGATGATCATCAGATCTTCAGAGAAAGTTTGGTCGAATTGCTTACCAAACAAGGATTTAAAATAGTGGGTTCCGCAGGTAATGGAAAACAATTATTATCCTTGTTGGAAAAAATTATTCCGGATATTGTGATTATGGATATTGCAATGCCTGAAATGGACGGTTTTGAAGCTACACAAAAAGCACTTGAAAAATATCCAAATCTCAAAATATTGACGTTGTCCTCCTTTGGCGACGAAAAGTATTATTATCAAATGGTACAAGCTGGAGTTAAAGGATTTGTAGTTAAAAATGCCGGAATTAATGAGCTAAAGCAAGCAATTTACGAAATAGATGGAGGAGGAAGTTGGTTTTCGAATGAATTGTTACAAAAAGTAATAAGTTCGTTAAATAAAAAACCACTGACTGATAATTCGACCAAACTCACCGAACGCGAAATAGAAGTTCTTGGCTTTATTTGCAAAGGTTTAACTGCCGAAAAAATTGCAGAAGAACTATGCCTTAGCCAGGAAACTGTTCGCACTCATAGAGCAAATCTTTTATCTAAAACCGGTTGTAGCAATGCACCCGCATTGGTTATGTATGCTATTAAAAACAAATTAATTGAGATTTGATTTTATGCTTAACGTTGTTTCCAGTTTATCCATGGTTGTGTTCTCATAACCATGTTTTAAAATATTACAATTTATTTCATAAGCCGTTTATTACGCCAGCCGATCCATTCAAATCAAACAAACTGATTTTCCGGTTTTTGAATCAGACTGTGTTGCATTTCTAAAAGTGCTTTTCTTTCTACTTCCAAATTTCGTTGTCTCTCAATTATATCCTACATTATTTTCCTTTCCATCATCACCCTTTTGTACTACTTAAATTCCACCATTTTTCCTACATTTTTCACCCTAATTGACCTAGTAAAAGTCAGTTTATCATGGTAATTTTGGTATACAAAACTAAATGCCAACGGACATGGAAAAATTGAAAATTATATTGGTTGACGATAATCAAAAATTCAGAGAAAGCATAAAGGACTTGCTGATTCATGTATATAAATATGATGTAATTGCAGAAGCCAGTAATGGTGAAGAATTTTTAAACCTCCCAAAATCTTTGCTGCCCAATATTATTTTTATGGATTTATCAATGCCTCAGATTGATGGCTTTGAAGCAACTAAAAATTATTTCTGGGAATTTCCAAAATCTAAAATTATTGCCGTTACCAATCATGTTGAAAAAGCATATCTGTTAAAACTCATTGAAGTAGGTTTTAAAGGATGTATTTTCAAATACAACTTTTTTGATGAAGTTCACCCTGCAATTACAGCTGTAATGTCTGGCGAATTATGGTTTCCGGGTGAATTTAACATAGGTATGAAATTTTAAAAATTAACAATATGAAAAAAAGTATCTTGATAGTAGATGATTTTGTAAATACGCTCTTTGTAACTGGTTTTACAATTGAAAGAGCGGGCTACAATGCATTGAAAGCCGAATCTGGCAAAAAAGCCTTGGAAATTCTAAAAGCAAACCATGATATTGATTTAATAATTACCGATTACAATATGCCGGAAATGAACGGATTACAATTTGTTTTGCAGGCAAAAACAATCATGGGAAACAGACATATTCCAATATTTGTACTCTCAACCGAATCAAAAGAAGAGATTCAAAAAGCAGCTCTTGATGCCGGCGTAACTCTTTGGATTAGAAAACCTTTTAAAAGCGAGCAGCTTGTTGAATATATTAAAAAGGCTATTGGTTGATAAATAACAAAATTCGAAAAACAAAATCCAAAAAATAAATATCAAAATTCAAACAACAAGGATCAAAAGACAAAATTCCAATTTCCAATTTCTAGCATAAATCATACATTTTTTAAATTGAAAATTATGGACTTACTGCAATTCAAGAATAAATATATCGAAGATGCCCAGGATTTACTCAATAATCTGGATAATGATTTAATCAGCTTTGAGAAAAATCCTGATGATTCTCAGTGTATTGAGCGAATTTTCAGGGTGATGCACACACTAAAAGGCACAAGTGGAATGTATGGTTTTGATTACATTGCTGATATAACCCACGATCTTGAAAGTATTTTTGACCTGGTCCGCGACAATTTACTCAAAGTTACCACCGAACTTTTTAATTTAACCCTGGCTTCGGTAGACCATTTGCGCAACTTATTGGCTGATGAAACTTTATCGGACCCGGCAAATGAAAATTTGCATCAAAAAATCAAAGAACAAATAGCTCTAATACTGATACATACTGACCGGAATAACCTACAGATAAAACAAGAAAAAAAGCAATCGAATAACGAAGTAAAAATAAGAACCTGGCAAATTATGTTTACTCCTAACGATCAGATAATTAAACGGGGCATAAACATTTTATATACACTTTCAGATTTATTAAAGCTTGGATATTACCGAATTCAGGAACCTGATAAAAGCAATAATTTTAAGTTTTGGACCATCTTTTTAGTGACCGAAAACACATTAAACGATATTGAAGATGAACTCATTTTTGTAATGGATTATTGCAAAATACGTCTTATTGCTGACTTTGATATTTTTAAAGAAGGAGAACTTGGCAACCGTAAAAAAGCAATTGATGAGTTGCCTCAATACCACTCGGAAGAAATCAACGAATATAAAGAAAATGTAAATATTAAATTTGCGGATATCGAGCCAAAACAGATTAAAACAGAAAAACATGTCTCGAACCGGATTATGGTTGATTCTTCCAAACTCGATCATTTGATGTTTTTGGTTAGTGAGCTGGTAACTACAAAATCAGAATTATTGCTTTCAATTGATTTAAAAAATAGAGAAAGAATTTTTGAATGCGCCCAAAAAGTAGATAAACTTTCCAAATTATTACGTGATAATGCTTTAAGCATAAGGCTAATATCAATCCAAGAACTGACCATGCGATTTAACCGCCTTGTTCGCGATTTATCAAATTCGTTGGGCAAAAAAGTGGATTTCGAAACGCATGGCGAAGATATTGAATTGGATAAAAACATTATCGATAATATCAATGAACCCATCATGCATTTAATCAGAAATTGCATCGATCATGGTATCGAATCACCTGAAGAACGAATAAAAGTAAACAAACCTGAAACAGGGATTATCAAATTATTTGCTTATAAATCGGGCAACTTTATTTTTATGCAAATAAGCGATGATGGTAAAGGTATAGATAAACAAAAAATTATCAATAAGGCAGTTGGAATGGGTATAATAAAGGAAAACGCCCAACTAAGTGATAAAGAAGTTTATGACTTAATCTTTTTACCGGGCTTTTCAACTGCCGAAAGCCTTACCCAGGTATCCGGACGTGGAGTGGGAATGGATATTGTACGTAAAAAAATCCAGGATGTAAGGGGCGAAATTCAAATTGACTCCGAAAATGGCCTTGGAACATCATTTACACTAAAATTGCAGCAAACCATTTCAATTATCGATACTTTGCTGGTTAGATCCGACAATTCCAAATTTGCAATACCGCTCGAAGAAGTAGAAAACTGTCAATTGGTTAATACTCAATTTTTAAAATCAAAACAAAACAAACAAATTGCTTACATTGAAGAACTTATACCATTTATTTCTCTACGCGATGAGTTTGGATATACATCACCGGTACCCGAAAAACAAAAATTAATAGTTATCAATAAACAAGAGAAATGCTTTGCCGTAGTTGTTGATGAAATTATTGGTGAATATCAGGCAGTTGTAAAATCAATAGGAAGCACATTTGCTGATATTGAATTTATATCGGGAGCAAGCCTTTTAGGCGATGGTGGCATCGCTTTACTTCTGGATACTGAAAAACTAAAAAAACAATTGACAATTAACAATTATAAACTATAAACTATAAATAAAATGAAACCTTATTTAACATTATTACAAGATAAGGAATTCTTCGAAGCAAGAATGACATATGTTCCTGAAGATTTGCAAAAACACTGGATTTCAACAATATCCAATACTGTTAAGCAAAAAAACGATATAAAAAATCATTACAAGATAAGGATTACTCTACCATCAATAAACTTTAAACGTCAGTTCATATACAAAACTTTTCAAAAAATGGATAATTGCATCCATTTGAATGAAAATGAGATTTCAACTTCTGATTTGGCAAGTGAATATCAAATCAATTAATTAAAAATGAATCGTTTTAACATTTAAAAACAATGATTATGAAAGCAAATTCATTCAAAACCAGAATAACCGTTTTTACAGCATTAGTTTTGCTTGTTAGTTTAACTGTTATTATAGGGTACAATGCCAAATCGCGCATGGACGAAGTGACACAAATAACACTAAACAATTCAACACTGATAACAGATAATTTATGCAACGATATTAAAGTAAAAATCAATTACACATACGATGTATTGAGGGTTTTGACGGATAATATTGAATCGTCATATGGAACACTTGATCGCAACACTATCAATCTGTTCCTAACTTCGATGTTGAAAAACAATCCCGATTTTCTCGATACTTATACCATGTGGGAGCCCAATGCTTTCGACAATAACGACAAGCAATTTGTTAATACGAAAGGAACTGACGCTTCCGGAAGATATATTCCTCTCTTTATAAGAACAGATAAAGGTGAGATCGATTTAGTGGCCAACCAAGATTTTGAGGTACCTGTTACCGGTGATTGTTATTTAATTCCAAGGCAAACCAAAAAAGAAAATATTACCAATCCATATTTTTATACTTTTAAAGTTGGCGAAGAACCTGTATTTATACTTTCATGCACTGTACCAATTTTAATTAACAATGAATTTAAAGGTGTAACAGGGGTTGACTATCCGGTTACTTTTATTCAAAATGAAGCCACTACTCTACAATCTAAAATTTTTAACGCCAAATCGCAGATAGAAATTTTTTCAAACGCAGGCATAATAGTAGCAAGCACAATTTCGCCCGATTCAGTTGGTAAAAGCATTCAGGATTTAGAATTTGAAAATGCTGATGAAATGCTGATGAAGATTCAACATGGAAAATCAGAAACTAAAATAATTGGAGATAACCTGGTAATTACCAAATCTTTTTTGTTCGGAAAAACAACTACACCTTGGCAAGTGCGCATAACAGTTCCTTATTCCGAAATTACAAAACAAGGCAGAAAAACAATAATCTATTCCGTTATTGTTGGCATAATTCTATTAATCATCGGCTTGTTTATCATTTATTTTCTGATTAACCGATTAACCAAACCATTAAATCGCCTGGTTGAGCAAGCCAATTTGATAGCAGAAGGAGATTTATCAGGTAAAATTGAAATTACAAGAAACGACGAGATAGGTTTAGTAGCCAATTCTTTCAACCAAATGATCGGAAAATTAAAAGAAATTATCAGCATTGTGATTGAAAGCACCAACAACCTTACTGCAGGAACAAATCAAATTGCAACTAGTTCGCAACAGATTGCACAAGGTGCCAGTGAACAAGCTGCATCGGCAGAAGAAGTATCAGCCTCCATTGAAGAAATGGCTGCTACCATCCAGCAAAATTCAGACAATGCACTTCAAACTGAAAAAATTTCGCAGGAAGGTGCAATTGGTATACTTGAAGTAGCCGAAGCTGCTAAAAAAAGTGTTGAAGCAATAAGAAAAATTGCAGAAAAAATTACAGTAGTAAATGAAATTGCAGAAAAAACTGATATCCTGGCTATTAATGCAGCAATTGAAGCAGCCCGTGCAGGTGAACACGGAAAAGGTTTTGCAGTTGTAGCTGCCGAAGTCCGGAAACTTGCTGAAATAAGCCAAACTTCGGCCAAAGAAATTAACGAACTTTCAAAACTTAATTTACAGCTAACTGAGGATGCTGGAATAATAATGGCCAAAATAATGCCCAACATACAAAAAACCGCTCAATTGGTTAAAGAAATTTCGGCAGCAAGCGCGGAACAAAATCAAAGCTCTGCCCAAATAGCCAAAGCAATTGACCAACTATCAACGGTGACACAACAAAACTCCGCTTCATCAGAAGAAATGAGCAGCAGCAGCGAAGAATTAGCAAGCCAGGCAGAAGTGCTCAAAGAAGCGATTATGTTTTTCAAGCTCGACAGGAGCAGCTTTATTGAATCAACAAAAGGAAATCAAATTGAAACGCCGATAATCACAAAAGTAAAAAGTAAAAAGTCAATCATAGACCTTGATTTATCTGATAAAGACAATGAATTTGAAAACTTCTAGTTGAGCCAAAGTTAATGTATAGATGTTTTTATAAACAAACTTTTTTGCATAAGCGAACGCTTTTGCCAACGTTGAAAAAAATAATTAAAACATAAAAGAGATGGAAACTTATTTAACATTTTTACTTGAAAATGAAAAGTTTGCGGTACCCGTAGCCAATGTTCTTGAAGTGTTGCTAAAACAACAAATCACGCCCGTGCCTAAAACAGCATCACATATTTTGGGAATCATCAATTTCAGAGGTGATATTCTACCGGTTATTGATACCCGGCAAAAATTCAACTTATCAATAGCTGATAATAATGAAAAACATGTGGTTATTGTGTTTGAAATTCAAAATAGTGATGGAACAAAAAACATGATTTCTGCTACTGCCGATGCTGTTAAGGATGTAATTGAAATAAAAGATCAGGAAATAAAACAGGTTCCGGAATTGGGATTGAATTTCGATAACCGCTTTATATCCGGAGCAATTTACCGAAACGACCATTTTATTCTTTTACTCGATATTCAAAAGGTTTTTTCTGCTGCTGATTTGGCAAGTATACAACAAATCAATTTAAGTAACAATCAATCTTTAAACATTTAAAAGATAAGAATATGAAAGCAAAATCATTCTCAACCCGGATCATTCTTTCTTCCGCAGTAGTCTTTGTTGTTTGTTTGTCAATTATTATTGGCTACAATGCTAAGTCGCGCCTTAATGAAGAAACTGAAATAGCCCTCAAAAATTCGGCTTTAATAACTGAAAATTTGATTAACGATATTACAAAAAATATTGACTATACTTTTGATGTTATGCGGGTTCAAAACAATCATCTTATTGTTACAAAAAATAAAATTGACCGAAATACTGTAAACGAAATACTTACAACTTCGTTGAAAAGTAATCCCGATTTTTTTGGAACCTATACACTTTGGGAACCAAATGCATTTGATGGAAAAGATAAAGACTATATAAACCAGGCAGGCTACGATAAAACCGGACGTTTCATTCCCTATTGGACAAGAAAAAGTGCCGATGAATTGAGATTGGATGCTTTAACAGATTATGAAACAGAAGGCACGGGCGATTATTATCAAAAACCCAAAAAGACAAAAAAAGAATGTATTATTGATCCTTACTATTACACGGTTGGAGATAGAAGTGTACTCATGATTTCCATTGTTTCACCAATTATGATAAATGGAGAATTTCAAGGTATTTCAGGTGTAGATTATGAAGTAGGATTTGTTCAAAATGAATTGCTTTCACTTCAAAAGAAAATTTATGATGGCAAATCAAACATCGAAATTTTTTCAAACCAGGGGAAAATAGTTGGAAGCACAATTTTAGCCGATTCTGTAGGTAAAAGTATTGTGGATTTGGAATTTGAGAATGCTGAAGGAATGATAAAAAAAATCCAACGCGGAAAATCTGAAACCAAAGTAATTGGCGACAATCTGGTAATCACCAAATCGTTTCGTTTTGGAAAAACAGACACACCATGGCAAGTACGCATCACAATACCTTATTCCGAAATTATCAAACAAGGCAAAGACGCAATTATGTATTCGGTAATTACAGGAATTTTTCTTCTCATTATTGGACTCCTAATTATATTTATACTGGTTAGGCGTTTAACAAAGCCACTTAATCAATTGGTTGAATCTGCCAATAAAATTGCTCTGGGCGATTTGACCGGTAAAATTACAATATTGCGAAACGACGAAATAGGCTTACTCGGTAATTCTTTTAATAAAATGATTGATAAATTAAAGGAAATTATAACAGTAGTAATTGAAAGTGCCAATAGTTTAACTGTTGGAACATCACAAATAGCAACAAGTTCGCAGCAAATAGCACAAGGGGCAACAGAGCAGGCAGCATCAGCAGAAGAAGTATCCGCTTCGATAGAACAAATGACTTCAAATATTGAGCAGAATAGCGAAAATGCACTTCAAACAGAAAGAATTTCGCGCGAAGGTGCAATTGGGATTATGGAAGTTGCTACTGCTGCGCAAAAAAGTGTAGAAGCCATTAAAAAAATTGCCGATAAAATTACGGTTGTTAACGAAATTGCCGAAAAAACAGATATCCTTGCCATTAATGCTGCCATTGAAGCAGCACGAGCCGGGGAACACGGAAAAGGCTTTGCAGTAGTTGCTGCCGAAGTTCGTAAACTTGCCGAAATAAGCCAAACAGCAGCAAAAGAAATCAATGAACTTTCAAAATTAAACCTTCAGCTCACTATGGATGCAGGTGAATTAATGGGTAAAATTATACCAAATATCCAAAAAACTGCTCAATTGGTTGGTGAGATTTCTGCATCGAGCGCAGAACAAAATTTAGGAGCCCAACAAATCGCCAAAGCGGTTGATCAACTTTCAACTGTAACACAACAAAACTCTGCCTCATCCGAAGAATTAAGCAGCAGCAGCGAAGAGCTTGCAAGCCAGGCTGAAGTGTTAAAAGATACCATTATGTTCTTTAAAATTGAACAAATGGATTATAATACGATTATGAATGTAAAAAAACAAGGAGAAATTCAAAAAAATAATGTAGTTCCTCAAAAAAAATCAACTGTGACAATCAATTTGGATGATAAAGACACCAAAGTTGATGAGTTTGAAAATTTTTAATTCTAAATAAGCATTACCAATAATCTGGAATACCATCATAAATTTATAATTAATAGCAAGGGAATGCTGAAAACCTAAAAAAGAGTAAGCAATAATTAATTCATTCATATTATGTATAAAATTGAGAGACGTCCATCTGGTTACATTTTAACTTTCGCAGGACTTATAGAAGCTGCAGAGATGCAAAAATGGCACGATGATTCCGAAAGTAAATTAATGACAGAAACAAGCAATTCTTTTGGTGTAATTATCGATATGAAAGATTTGAAACCACTAGGTGCAGAAGCCAGGATTATTATGGTTGAAGGGCAGAAATTGTATAAAAATAAAGGAATGAAAAGATCTGCTGTTATTTTAAATAGTGCCGAAGTTTGTAAACAATTCAAAAATCTTGCTGTACAATCCGGCATTTATTTAACTGAAAGATATATAGATGCTTCGCAAAAAAAAAATGCAACAGAAATTGCTATAAATTGGGTTAAAGATGCTATCGATCCAGACAAATAACAATTTTAAAATTTTTCCCAGCTACTGTTTCTCATAAAAAACATCAGTCTTGCTTTGTAAGTACTGATGTTTTTCTATTTCGATGATCTTTTTGAATTTCTTATTGTTTTTAGAATCTTTAAACTGGTTTAAATCTCATCCTATACTTTAATGGAGTAACACCCATTGATTTCTTAAATTTGCGTGAGAAATAATTGTATTCATTAAATCCCGACTTATAGGCAATATCCGTGATTTGAAAGTCAGTTTCCCGTAGAAAAAATTTTGATTTTTGCAGACGAATATGGATTAAAAAGTCAATTGGCGATTGACCTGTGGCTTTTTTAAATACGCGCTGAAAATTTCGGAGCGACATATGTGACATTTCAGCCAACTGATCCAAATTATTCTCATCGCAAAAATTATTTTCGAGATGTTCAATCACGGAACCTATGCGTATCAACGAAATAGCTTCGCGCGATTTAAGATTCGAATATGCCCTTGAAAGGTACACAATCAACTCTTCGAGCTTGTTTTTGATTACAATTTCATATCCAAGCTCCTTTGATTTTTGTTCCAAAAACATGGTGTTTATCACAAATTCAATCTTGGCCAAATCGCTTCGATTTAAGCGTAGAAGATGATTAAAGTGGTGATTTTTACGATATTGAGGTTCCAGAATAAAAAGTGCATTGTAGCCTGGAATTGTTTTAAACGTTGAAATATCAAGCATTTTTGAATCCGCCTTGGTATCAAACATTACATTTACAATTTCAAGATCTTTGGCATCTTTAAAAGCATGTGACTGAAAACCTTGCAGCACAAAAATATCGCCCGCTGAAACAAAATATTCATTACCTTCGACAAGATGCGAACTGTTGCCTTTAATGATGATGATTATTTCGGTGAAATCATGGTAATGCAATGTTTCAGTAAGGTCATAATCATGACTGATACCTAGCTTCTTGTTCACTTTGCAAATAGAAATTGGCAATTTCCCTTTATCAAAATAGTTTATACCAAGTGCTTTTTCAATCATTGCTTTTCTACAAAATAATTGCTCTATTCTTTAACAATTCATAAGCGAATCGATTGTTCAAACTTATCAATATTAAATTGAATAAACAACATTTCGTAGAAAAGCAACCAATGCTTATTTTTTCCAAAGATTCTCCATTTCTTCGAGGGTTTTGCCTTTGGTTTCGGGTACAAGTTTCCAAATAAACCAGGCTGCCAGAATGCTCATAAAACCATATATCCAGTACGAAAATCCATGGTTGAATTTTTCGGTGAGCCATAAATTATCGTTCATAACTGGAAAAGTCCATGAAATAATCAAGTTGGCAATCCATTGTGCGGCAACAGCTATTGACATTGCGCCCCTGATGCTGTTTGGGAATATTTCGGAAAGCAATACCCAAGTTACAGGCCCCCAGCTCATTGCAAAACCAGCGGTGTAGGTAAGCATAAAAATCAAAGCCATTAATCCCAAATGCTGGGTATAAAACGACAATCCCAAAGCAAACATGCTGACTGCCATTGCCAAAGCACCAATTATCATCAATGGTTTCCGTCCAAACCTATCAACGGAGAATATGGCAACTACAGTGAAAATCAAATTAATAGCGCCTACAATGATGGTTTGAAGAAGTGAACTATCGGTGCTTGAACCCATATTGCGAAAAATATTCCCGGCATAATAAAGCACCACGTTGATGCCAACGAATTGTTGAAAAACAGACAACATTATACCAATAAAAATCACAAAAAAACCGTATGAAAGCCAAGGAGCACTTTTTTCGTGCAAGGTATCTTTGATTTCTTTTAAAACAATGGGTGCATTTTCTTCGCCAACTATCTTTTTCAATACAACCATGGCTTCATTTTCCCTTGAATTTTGAACCAAAAAACGAGGCGTTTCAGGAACAAAGAAAAGTAGAACCAGGAATATTACAGACGGTATGGCACCACTGAAAAACATCCACCTCCAGCCTTCCGTAACCAGCCATTGTTCATTTCCGGATTTGGCAATAAAATAGTTCACAAAATAGATAACCAACATACCAAAGATGATTGCAAATTGATTCCACGAAACGAGTTTACCTCGAATACCGGCAGGTGCAATTTCGGCAATATACATAGGCGAAATCATCGAAGCAATTCCAACACCGATGCCACCAATTATCCTATAAATGGCAAATGAAAAAACATCCTGTACGCCAAAGAAATTCAAAGCTTCAGGTTTCCATGCCCCAACAGCGGAAAGTGTAAATGCAATAGCCGAAATAATCAAGCCTTTTTTTCTTCCCAATGATTTGGAAATAAAACCTGCCGAAGCGCCACCTATGATGCAACCTATTAATGCACTGGAAATTACCAATCCTTTTATCGAATCGACAAAATCTTTAAGCTTATCGGCTTCATCAATTAATGGTATAGATCCTTTTAAATAATTGAAGATAAAAAAACTTAACACGACCAATGTTATACTGCTGATTATCAATCCTTTTTTTGTACCTATAAGCTTGAATATCTGACTTAAAAGTACAATTGCAACAATATAAAAGACGATGGCAACAAATATCCTGAACTGAGTGATTACTGAAAGGGCATATTCATATTGGGCTGGATCAGTTATTCTGGCAATGAAAAACTCAACTAGAGATTTTTCAGCGCCATTTACTACCGCGGTATCATATCCGAATAAAAGGCCTCCAAGCGTAGCTACCAAGGTCAATGCCATGATATACCGTGGATTAGCTTTAATCGACAGGTTCACTGGGGTGTTTTTGGTTGAAGTATCAATAAATGACATAGTTTGGAAGATTTATAAATTTATAATTTAGGTTTGGATAACGTTTCGACAACCTTTCGACTTCGCTCAAGGTACGTCCCAGGTCCAGATTTTATTTGCTGGACACTGAGCCTGCCGAAGTGTTTAATTAAATGAACTGATTGATTACCTGTTCATATAATTCCTGTTTTCCGCTTGTCCGTTTTGGTTCGCCATTGGCAATGGCAAATTCGCGAAGGTCCTCAAGTGTGAGATTTCCTTTTTCGAACTCGGCGCCTTTACCTGAATCAAAAGAATTATACCTGTCTTTTTTCCATTTTGGAAGCTCGGATTTGGTCAATATATCGTTTGCAATTACCAAAGCCCGGGCAACAATATCCATGGCCGAAATATGGGCAATAAATATATCTTCGGCATCGGTAGAATTTCTACGAATTTTTGCATCAAAATTAATACCACCGCTTGTAAAACCGCCATTTCCCAAAATAACAAGCATGGCTTCAACAGTTTCATAAATGCTCAACGGGAATTGATCGGTATCCCAACCATTTTGAACATCGCCACGGTTTGCATCAATGCTTCCAAGCAAACCTGCATCAACAGCGCATTGCAATTCATGTTCGAAAGTGTGCCCGGCCAAAGTAGCGTGGTTTACTTCAATGTTCAATTTAAAATCTTTGTCTAAATTATTATGACGTAAAAATCCGATAACTGTTTCTGTATCAAAATCATATTGGTGCTTGGTGGGTTCCATAGGTTTTGGTTCAATCAAAAAAGTTCCTTTGAAACCTTTTTTACGAGCATAATCCCTGGCCATGGTTAAAAATTTGGCCAAATGTTCCTTTTCGCGCTTCATGTTGGTATTTAAAAGCGACATATAACCTTCGCGGCCACCCCAGAAAACGTAATTTTCGCCGCCCAATTCAATGGTAGCATCAATGGCATTTTTAACTTGGGTTGCAGCACAACTCAACGCATGAAAATCGGGGTTGGTAGATGCTCCGTTCATGTATCGTGGGTTTGAAAACACGTTTGCTGTTCCCCAAAGCAATTTGATACCGGTTTCAGCCTGTTTTTGTTTGGCGTAGGCAACTATTTCTTTCAAGCGGCTTTCGGATTCTTCTATTGTTGAAGCCTCATCAACCAAATCGAAATCGTGAAAACAATAAAATGGCGCACCAATTTTGGATATAAATTCAAATGCATAATCCATTTTTGCTTTTGCCCTTTCTATCGGGTCGCTGATGTTTGCAAAAGGATAAATTTGAGTTCCGGGGCCAAAAGGATCAGAACCATTTCCGCAGAAGCTGTGCCAGTAGGCGATTGCAAACCGCAAATGATCTTTCATCGATTTACCATTTATCAGCTGATTTTCGTTATACCATTTGAAAGACAATGGATTATTTGATTCGCGGCCTTCAAATTTTATTTTTCCAATGTTTTGGAAATAAGATTGTTTGCTCATATTTATTATTTTTTAAATGATTAAAGATGTTTTTCCCAATTTGTATATAATTCCTGATAATTTGCATATAATTCCTTTACTGGTTTTGTTTCGCCAATAAGCGTTAACCCAATAAAAGCCTCCTGATCATTTTTAAAGATTCCTGCTCCGATTCCCGCTGCCCTTGCTGCACCAATTGAACCATCGGTATTGAAAAGCTGTATCTCTGCACCACTCAGGTTAGCGAGCGTTTCCCTAAAGATTGGGCTCAAAAAAAGATTTGCGTTGCCGGCTTTGATTGTTTTGATTTTCATCCCCATTTCTTCCATTATCTTCATTCCATAATAAAATGAAAATGCAATTCCTTCCTGTGCAGCCCGGTATACATGGGCTTTGGTATGAATATTAAATTGCAGGTTATGGATTGAGCAACCTTTTTCTTTGTTTTCAAAAATACGTTCTACTCCATTCCCGAATGGCAAAATAAATAAACCATCAGAACCCGGGCTTATCTTGTTAGCTTCCATGTTCATTTCGTCGTAAGCAATATCATTGGCCATATTTTTATGCACCCACGAGTTTAAAATTCCTGCACCATTGATGCACAAAAGAATACCATTTCGTCTGGAATTTTCATGATTGTTAACATGCAAAAAAGTATTTACCCTTGATTTTGGATCATATTTAACTTGATCGCTAACGCCATAAACTACACCTGAAGTTCCAGCCGTGGCAGCTATTTCGCCAGGTTGCAGCACATTCAACGAAAAAGCATTATTGGGTTGATCTCCAGCACGGTATGTTACTTCAATTCCTTGGGGCAGGCTTAATTCCAGAGCAATTTCTTGTTTTATTTTGCCTTGTAAAGAAAAAGTTGGAACAATTTCAGGAATAAATTCCGATTTAAAACCGTAATAATCAAGTAAGAAATCGGCAATTTTATTTTGTTTGAAGTCCCAAAAAATTCCTTCGGAAAGACCGGAAGCGGTAGTTTGAATATTGCCTGTCAGGCGCATGGCAATATAATCGCCAGGAAGCATTATTTTATATATTTTACTATAAATTTCGGGTTCGTTTTCTTTTACCCATTTTAATTTTGAAGCTGTAAAGTTGCCTGGTGAATTCAACAAAGAAGCCAAACATTTTTCTTTGCCAATTTCGTTGAATGCTTTTTCTCCGTATGATGCAGCGCGGCTATCGCACCAGATAATGGAAGGGCGCAAAACTTTCTGGTTCTTATCTACCAAAACCAATCCGTGCATTTGGTAGGAAATGCCAATGGCTTTGATTTCCTTTTTATTTACTGATGTTGCAAGTAATTCGTTGGTGGCATGTTTTAGATAATTCCACCAGTCATCCGGGTTTTGTTCTGCCCATCCTTGTGCGGGTGCATGGATGGTGGCTTCCTGCTTTGGATAACTGCTTGAATTGATTAATTTTCCGGTGCCAGCATCAATCAAACTCGCTTTAACAGATGAACTGCCAATGTCATAACCCAATAAATACATGCTAATTGATTTTAAATTATCATGCAAAGTTATGGTCTTAGGCAAATACTTGGTTAAAGTATTTAGCCATAAAAGTGGATTATCTGGCCATTTTTAAAGAATCAAAAGAATCAATTAATCTAGCATTTCAAAAATCTTTTCATCTACAGTCTTATCAATTTCAATGGTTTCGTATTCCACGTTGGAATAAAGTTGGCCGCCCATTTTGGTTTTTTGCAAAAATGGAAACACAATGCCATCCACATTTTTAAAGTCGCTGTAAAATATTTCAACTTCAACATCTTTGCCTTGCATTTTACAGTAGCTCAATTGTTTTTGGAGCATAAACTTTTGAGTGTCGATGTAGTAAAATTCAATGGCTCCATCGTTTCTGGTCAGTTTAATTTTGTATACCATGGTTCCTTCAACAGAATCAACACCTGCCAATTCAACCAAATGGCCTTTGGATTTCCAATTGTAGAGCAAACCATCATAATCGGCACGGGCTTTTAAATCTTTTGCTCGGTCTTCGGGCATTTGCTGTGGTGCAGTGTTTCCTGTCCAGGGAGCTGTTGCCCACGCCACTTTTCCATTGAAAACCTGGAGTGCCGATAAATCCTGCATATCAAAATCCAACCTGAATTTATCGGGCCGCATTTTTGTAATCTTATATGGCATAGCATTTTCACGAATGATGGTGCCACTCATAATGATTGTTTTGGATTTTAAAAGTTTTTCAAAACCTGTTGCTTTGTAATATTTGTCAAGTACTTTGTCAAGTGTCCTTCATTTTCCATGGGTTGACACCCATGGTTATTCATATTAAACCCTTTCAGGGTTTTCATCATACACAAGTCTGAAAGACTTAAATATGAATAACCTCCGGTGTAAACCGGAGGAAAATAAGCCAACAAGTTTAGAACCCCGAAGTGGGTTCAATATAAAATTTAAACAGTTTCTTATATTATTCCATCGTAAAATTCGGTTTATGTATTAAACCTTTTCGAATAGAATGTAAAAAAATCAGTGATAATCAGTTAAATTCGTGTCATCTGTGTTCTAATTTTTAATTGCAGCGAAGCTGCGTTAAGCTTTTATATTATAAGCCATCAGCGAATTTCCCCGCCGAATATACAAAATCCCTTTGTTGATTACCGGATGGGCATAATGTGCTTTTGTTCCTTTCGTAATTTTAAACGTACTGATCAAATCCATCTTAGGCCCGTTTGGTTTAAACAATCCAACTTGTCCTTTTTCATTATAAAGGTAAAGCAATCCATCGGCATAATTAATGGTTCCCCTGTCAAATTTTGTTGAATCAACAACCTGACCTGTAGTAGCATCCAGAGTTTTATAGTTACGAATTTCATATCCCGAAGAATAAATATAATTGCCAACTTTAATAAAAGCTCCCATGATATTGTCGCAAGAAGCGTTCTTCCACACTTCTGTGATTGAAGTTCCATCATCCGAAAGTTTCAATTTTACCGATCCGTTTCCATTGCCGGCAATATAATAAATGTAACCATCTTCAAATAATGGTGTGTTTACATGAACATCGCCTTCGCCAACTTGTTTGTGCGACCATAAAAGTTTGCCATCCTTTGTATCAATTCCGAGTAGAGAATGCATTGAAAAAGTGACCAATATTTTTCGCTGTAGCAATGTTATGAGTAGAGGAGAACAATAAGCAGGCTCTTCGCTCATTCCTTTACAAATCCAATTGATTTTACCCGTAAACCGGTTTAATGAAACTGTATTTGTATCCTTACCACCAGGCGAATAAAATACATTGTCGCCATCGACCAACGCAGATTCCGAATATCCAAAACGGGGAAGGCGTCCATGAAAATCCTTCAACAAATCAAGCGACCATTTTAAATTACCGTTCATGGTTTCGAAACAAGCTAAAGATCCAAATCCAGTTGTAACATAAACCAAATCGCCAACCACAGTTGGAGTTGTATGTGAACCTGGATAATTCAAAGTCCACTCCTTGCCTACTTTTGATTTCCACAGCAATTTACCCGAAAGTTCAAACGCAAACAAATAAGTGACCGAATCCGTTTCGCCGAGAATGAAAATGTTTTTAGAAGTAATTGCAGGAGAACCATATCCGTTGCCAAGATCATCATATTCCCATAAAAGATTTGGACCAGACTCAGGCCAAACTTTCAACAATCCTTTTTCATTATAAACACCTTTTCTATCAATTCCACGCCATTGAAGAACTTCCTGTGCATTAGAGTTGACAAAAGTCAAAATCATAACAACAATACAAAAAAATAAGTTTTTAAAATTCATAAGCTTCTATTTTATATTTTAGGATAAACAATCTCATTGTGCCAATAATCATACCATATGATTACAAGCTATAAATCAAATCTTTAGCAATGGTTTTAACACATTCAAATGTTCAAAAATGAACAGTCCGACCATTTTTGCGCACACATCAGCTTAACAAAAAAAAACACTTCTTTATTTAAATAAATTTGGCAAAATCTTAAATAAAGAAATCATTTCACCCGCCCAATTCTTCATTTCACTTAACCAATCCTTAAGTCCACAGTTTTATTGCTATGCACCTGAGAATAGCGCCATATCTTTGGTTCATAAATATTTAAAAACAACGACTATGAAAACAAAAGGAATTTTAATCGCATTAACATTAGTTATTTACACATCGTTTAATCTATTTGCAAGTGCGATGCCGGTTATTACAGGATCAATGGATAATGATCCAACCTATAAATGGATTAATATCAGGGTAAACAAAGACAATCTGGTTGTGCTTAGGGCTTGTAGTTTCGAAGGCGAAAAAAGGGTAAATCTTGAACTTAAGGTATACTCAGAAAATAGAGAATTAGTATTTGATTCGCGCATTTTCAAAAAAGGAGAGGTTTACACTAAATTCGATTTATCAAAACTCCCAGAAGGTAAATATACTTTCGAAGTGCACAAAAAACAAAAAAACATATACACCAAGGAAGTGTTTAAAACCAATGAGTTGGTATCAACTGATGAAGGAATTACCAGAATGGTTGTTCAGGAACTATAATTTTTCGAATAAAGGTTAAGTTCGGCAGATTTTAGTATTAGTTTAAGAGGAAAAAGGCAGTTACTTTAGCTGCCTTTTTCTGATTCAAAGTTACAAAAAACACCATTTGTTAAGAAAATTTATGATATTTGTTCAATGCAATACAATTCTCTGTTAAATAATAAGTGGCTAAGGATTATAACAGGTTTTACAGCGGGTTTGCTGTTCAAGTTTCCTGTTGATGTTATACTTTCTATACTATATCGCCAGCATACTTTGTTCAACAATATTTTCGATTACCTTATTCTGATTTCATTTTCAATACTTATTTTTCAAATTTTTTGGCAATTAAATAACAGGTTAGAAAAAAACTACAGTTGGGATAAATTTCCAGCAAAACGCTTTTGGATACAGCTTTCTATTGAACTTCTAATCGGCATTTTCATTCTTTTTCCGGCTAAATATGGGTTTAATTTTATTGTTAATCATTCAAATTTTTATATTTTAAATTTTGAGATTTTAAGTTTTGTAATTTTCGTGCTCATCATTTTAAGTTTTAATTTGCTTGAACTAGGCTTTTTTTTATTGAACAAATGGCGCTTCTCTCTTGCTGAACTGGAACGTTTTAAAAAAGAAAATGCCGAATTCAAATTCGAAACACTGATGAATCAAATTAACCCACATTTTCTTTTTAATAGCTTAAATACATTATCATCACTTATTTACGAAAATCAGGACACTGCTTCAAAATACATCAGGGAATTATCGAAGGTTTACCGTTATGTGCTTGAAAACAAAGAAAATGAATTGGTGGTTTTGCGTAATGATTTGGAGTTTTTAAAAGCTTACGTTTATCTTTTTGAACTGCGTTTTGCAAACATGATTAGTTTTGAATTTAAAATAGATGATGCAAAACTCGATTGCTTTATTGCGCCAATGACTATTCAATTGTTGATCGAAAATTCGGTGAAACACAATATTATATCAAAAAAGAAGAATCTAACAATAAAGATTTTTACTGAAAACGGTTATCTGGTCGTTTCTAATAACCTGCAAAAAAAAGCAGACAAACCTTATTCTTCAGGAATGGGTTTAAAAAATATTCGAAGCAGATATTCCTATTTATCAGATAATGAAATTATTGTGGATGAAACTGGCGAAAATTTTATCGTTAAAATACCTTTAATCAAAAATCATGATCAGCATGCAATCAAATAAGCTCAAAGTATTGATTATTGAGGATGAACCTTTTGCACAGCAGGAACTAAAAAGACTTCTGGCAAATATTCCGCGCGAAATAGAAATACTTGAATGCATCGATTCTGTTGAAGAAAGCATAGAATGGTTTCAGGAAAAAGAACAACCGGACCTGGTGTTTATGGATATCCAGCTTTCTGATGGTTTGAGTTTTGAAATTTTCAAATCAGTAAAAATTAATGCTCCAGTTATTTTTACAACGGCTTTTGACGAGTATGCTATTCGCGCCTTTAAAGTAAACAGCATTGATTATTTGCTAAAACCAATTGAACCTCTGCAACTTGAGGCTGCTCTTACTAAATTTGATGAAATCAGAAAACAATATTCAGGTAATGATTCCAATATAAGTTTGAACCAATTGGAACAAATATTACAGTATGCAAAGCCAAAAGCGGCATACAAATCAAGGTTTATAGCAAAAGTTGGCGACCAGATTAAATACATCAACACCGTTGATATTGCTTATTTTTTTGCCGATGACAATATTGTATTTCTGGTAACAGAATCTAATGGAAAATTCATCATTGATTATTCCCTAAACCAACTGATAGATTTTTTAGATCCAAAATTGTTTTTCCGCTTAAACCGAACTTATTACGTAGGTATCAAATCAATTTTTAAAGTCCATAAATTTTTTAACAGCCGATTAAAAGTTGAGTTGAAGCCCACTGTGGAAGAAACCATTCTGGTAAGCAGGGTTAAAGTGCAAGACTTTTTAAATTGGATGGAAAGCTAGATTACTAAATAGAACTCATGATGAAAAAAAATATTATCAAATTATTTGTAATAACAAGTATTTTAATTGGTTTTGGTTCTTGTCGGCAAATTACTGTCGAACTTAACAAAATACCTGCAAATACGCCTCCTGGAGCCAATATCTATATTTCAGGAAATTTTAATTATTGGGATCCCGGTGATGCACGATATATAATGAATTACGATTCAGTAAAAGGATATTACATTACTTTGCCGGTAAGTTTTGGAAATATCGAATACAAATTTACCCGTGGCGATTGGCGAAGTGTTGAACGCGACAAGTGTGGTAACGATATCAATAACCGGGTAATTGAAGATTTTGACCAGGAAAAAGTTACTGATAAAATTGAGAGTTGGGCCGATTTAGAACCTCTTGATTGTGATTCAATTACAATTATTGTAACCAAACTACCAAAAAACACACCCAAAAATGACGAACTTAAAATTGCAGGTAATTTTAATGCATGGAATCCGGCTAACGATCCGCAATACAGGCTTAAAAAAGATCCAAAATCAGCAAATTATATTGTTACTATTAAAAGAAAGCAAAATCCACCGCTTAATGAACTTAGATATAAGATTATAAGAGCAGATATTACCAAATCGGAGTCGGATAAATTTGGCAATGAAATGGAAACCAGAAAGATTGATTTGAAACAGGGCAATCAAATTTCTATTCAGGTTGAAAACTGGCAAGATTTAGCTGAGCCATCACTCAATACGGTAACAATTATACTTGACAAAATCCCACCTACCACACCCGAAGGGAGTCAAATTTATTTGGTTGGTAATTTTAACAATTGGGTACCCGATGATAGAAATTATATTTTCAGAAAAAATAAAAAAGGACTTTACAGTATTTCCATTCCTCGGCAAGAATTCGGTCTTTCATTTAAAGTTACCCGTGGGAGCTGGGAATCAGAAGCAGCCGACAAGAAAGGAAATAATCTTGAAAACCAGGATTACAACTATTCCGAAGTCGATACGATACATATGCCAATTGAAAACTGGAAGGACTTGAAACCCAAACTTGATAATTATATTACCATAATAATTGATGCTGTACCAAAAAATACTCCTGCCAGTGAAACCATATATCTTATAGGTACTTATAATCAATGGAGGACCAATACAAGCAACTATGCCTTTACAAAAGATGATAAAGGAAAATATACATTAAATTTAATTCGAAGAAAAGGAGATTTAGAATATAAAATAACCCGTGGAAGTTGGAAAAATCAAGAGCTGAACAAAGATATAACAAGAATTATACATGATTGGGACGACACTTTAAAAGTTCAAGTTAAAGCCTGGAGTGATTTGCAGACCGATAAAAAAGAAATGATACGGATTGAAATTGCCAAAATACCTCAGAAAACTCCAGTCAATGCGCTAATTTATTTAACAGGAAGTTTTAATGGATGGAATCCGGGTGATAAAAATTATATACTGAAAAAAGATTTTAAAGGCATCTATTATATCGATCTGCCCAGAACATGGTTAAAACAAGGCTTTAAATTTACCAGAGGAACATCAATAATGTGGGAAGGCAATCGCTATGGTAAATATATCGAAAACAGGTTTTACGAGGGGCAAGACCCGATACTAAAATTAGAAATTGCTGGTTGGGAAGGATTGTAATTTATTGAGTTTCTGGCTTTGAACAATCAACGCCAGAATTTTTATTGATAAATTAAAAAATTGACACTTATATTTTTGTCTCAAGGTTTACATAAGCATACTTAACCAGCTCTTTTAGTGATATATATTCCAGTGTTTTTTCATGCGTAGCCTCCAGTACTACAAATGGTGGAAAACCGGCTTTTAAAGCCTCCACCCAACGCGGCGCACATAGACACCAGCGATCGCCTGGTACCAAACCTGGAAAACCCCATTCAGGCTTTGGAGTACTTAGATCATTTCCGGCACTTTTTGAAAATTCTAAAAATTCTTTGGTTGTAATAATGCAAACCGTATGTACTCCCGGATCATCTTCGCCTGTGTTGCAACAACCATCCCTGTAATAGCCTGTCATTGGCTTTGTACTGCAAGGGATTAATTTTTCACCAAAAACATTTTTGCCAGTCATATTTTTCTGTTTTTATTATCCACACAAATTTAATAATAATTTTTCTCTACAATCAACTGAATTAATCATTTCATTTCTTTGGCTAGCCAAATGTACTTGCCATCTATGATCTACATAATATGAAAGACCACTTAGCAAGCTTTTAATCCGTAAATTCAAAGATACACACTTTATAAGAATTACATCAGCAATGGCAGATGAATATGCTCAATTTCTTGGTATTAAAACAAGTAAAGTGCACAAAATTGTGGAGTTATACAATTTACTTGGAGCTGATTTTATGAAGAATCTTCAGTGGGGAGGAAGAAGAAATGAAACATCACTATCTGAATTGGAGAATGAAATGACTACACCTTTCTTTTCTTTAACAACTGTTGAAACGAAGCTTTGGCTTTTGGTACTAATGTATCTATTAAACTACTAAACCATAGGGTATAGACTAAATAGCAAAGCACAAGAACAACTCCTAAAAATAAGCAACCAAAAATGGCTTTTTTAGGCATTTCTAAATCTTCAAGTAAACCATACATATTGATAAGCATTTCAATTGCCGACCACATGGCCAAAATACATAGCAATCCAACAAGCACACTTGCCGAAAGCCAGTATATTGCAATAAGGTTTGCTGGTGGATATTTTTCTTTATGATGTTTCCCATGCAAAAGCTTCCATAATTCTTTTAGAGCAGTTACTATTGAAGCCAATCCCATTAAGGTTTGCATTTCAATTAGGAACCAAAATGTGCCCGGCATATCCTTCTTTTCTACACCACCGAATTTACCTCCAGCCACACCATAATGAATTTCGAACCAGATTAACCCGAAGAATGCGGCTCCAATTACAAGAAATACTACAAAACCAAAGAAAGATTTAATTGAGTTCACCATTTTTATTTTTAGGTACGCTTCTGTTTGCAAAAGTTCCTATGATATTCAAAAATTTATTTCGTATTTCAATATCAAATTTTTCATCCGTCGACAACTCAACGAACTTTTCTTTTACCATTTCCTGAGGAAAATGCCTCAATATTTCAATTATCGAATCTATATAACTTTTGCTTTCAAAATTTGCATCTGCATTCATAATTTCCTCAAATAAAAAAGTTGAGCATAAATTATTTTTAAAATATTTTATGCTTTCCAACAATATATTGCGTCGTTCAAAATCTTCTTTGTAATAAACAATTAACCCAATTAAAAATATGCCAGCATCTATTCTATTTTCTTGAGCCATATGCCCTAATACCTTGCAAGCACTTATAAATTTCTGCTCAACAAAACTAAATGCGTCTTTTATTGGATGATCAATTGGATATTTAGTATAGTCAAACTCTCCATTTTCTGAAATCCATGGAACATTATGCTCCTTTTTAAATCTTTTGATATCCATATTTTGCCCTTACTTTTAATTCAATTTTAAAATTTCCTAATCTTAAATCAACTCTTGAAATGATGTGAATAGCAATTCGATAACTTCATTCCTTTATTAAAATTAGTATTTTTTTAGTGAATTCAACTAAAAGCTGCTCAGTTTTTACAATTTAATGATTTGAGTATATCAAATTTTTGTGCACCTCCAATTTAAATAAACTTAGTGTAAGTGCAGCATGCAGATTATCATATTGATTTAAGTTCAACAAAAGAACTGTCAAATGCTAAAGTCAATTACATAAACAATCTATATATCTATTTGGGATATTAATTCCGCAAAATAAGGACTAAACAATTTGATTATTCGGTTTAGTTCAACTATACCAATCTTCGAGTTGGTGTTCATCGAGCATTTCTTCTTTACCGCAATTCTCGCATCTAAGTTCAACAAAATATTCACCTCCTATAGTCCAGGAAGCTAGTTTAAAAATGTTTGTTGATTTGCAGGTTGGGCACCGTTGGAGTATTTCAGTACTTTGTTTTGCTTTGTTGTTGTTTTGGTCAATCAATGGATCTTCCACTTTCTCTAAATATATTTTGCTTTTCCAATGGTTGAAATACCTAACGTTTCGGAATATAGAATAAATGTTTCAGGCTTTTCATTTAGGAAAAGTACAGGAACCTGATCGCCTTCTTTTAGATCAATTTCCTTTTTTGCACCAATAAATGTTACCTGTCCTTTTAATTCACGACCTAAATTTTCTTTATAGATTACATGTATAAAAATATATCCGGCAGAATCGGCAGTTGTATATTTGCCGGTATTTCCAGCAATCATAGATTTTTGGACTGTACCAATTGTTACCAAGCCATTTTGGCATAAGTTAACCGCTTTTTTAGCATTCATCATCAAGGCAAAACCAATTAGCACGCCAAGAAGAGTTATTCCTGCGCCCCAGATCAAACCCGCAATAAGATCATCAAATTTTAACCAAAATAAGATTCCAACAATTGGTATAAGCAATGGAGATCCTAACATTATACTTTTTGATTTTTTTCTGTTTTTGCTAAATAATTCATCGGTGTATTGAATATCACGCGGTGGGTTCTTTTGAAGTTCTTGTGGTATCATAATAAAAATTGATTAGTTTGTACTGTTTTTAATTATCAAAATATTTTAATTAACTTACTTATTTTTAATTCATTAGATAATTATCGACATAAAAATATTTGAAACAAGAGTTGCTAAACATTATTAATTTTCTGATATGCTTGAAATTTTCAACCTTCTTATTTAAGATAGATTACGGCACAATTTGGCTCAAATATCCGTTCCAATTTTATTAATGGTGTATTTCCTATCGCAATCATATAATTCCAATAAATAAAACTATAATTATGGCTTTTCAAAGCTGATATTAAAAGTACATAATTTCCAGCTATACAGCTATCAAAATCCCTGAAATTATTCTGTTTTTTAAAAGTAAACTGACCAGTAAACAAACTAACTGGCCACAAGAGTATGAGGTAATGAAGTGGAAAAATTTTCTTATATTTCGCTGCAAGCAGCGTGGAATAAGACCCAAGATCCCTACAAGCTACGCTTTCGGGATCAGTTTGACTGAATAATTTTAATGCGTCTTCGACTTTTAAAATAATTGTCTCACTGATTTAATATCCAAAATATTCCTTTTGCATCGGATTTCATTTCCTTTAAAATCAAAAGAATTGCTATTTCCTCCACGGAAGCTAAAAAGCCTAATATCATTGCAGAATAATACAAACCTGGAAAATAGTTCCACGCAAACAACAAAAAAAAGAAAATCCCCTGAAAATATCCGGCAACTTTAGTTGAATACAAATGCAAACTTGGAAACTTTTTAAATTTCAGAAATGAGAATAAAGTGCCTAAAATGAACATTATTACTAATAACCAAAGCATCCATATAGTTGTTGACAACTCTTCCATTTTGAAATGATATATTCCTAAAAAAGCCAAAATATATGTTCCATTGTCAGCAAGTGAATCAAGTCGAGCACCAAATTTGGTTTTTAAATTGAATATTCTTGCAATTAAACCATCCAATATATCTGTTATCAAATTGATACACAAAAATATAGCAAACAACTTCTCTTCATCTGCATATACCATCCACAAAATTAATGGAAAAGTAATTAATCTATAAAAACTTAAGAGATTGGGAATATTGTAAATTTTTTCTTTTGACATAAGTTAATAGCTCTTTTTAATTTTAATCATAACTAATAATCGAGAAAGGGTAATATGTGTTAAACAATTGATTATAAAAAGGATTATGGCAAGCTTGTAATTTACAAAGCCTAATAATAGATATGTTAATGCAACACCAAAAGCTGAGTCCATTTTATCAATCATTGAAAATATAAAATTAAATTTTGGATGTTGTTCGCCAGATTTGATTCCCATTTTCCGCTTAAAAAAAGAATTTGGCAGCTCAAATAATATGTATGCAATTCCTAAGGCAAATCCCAAAATAGCAGGACTTATCATTGATAAATGAAAACAGAAATTAAGCGTTATCAAAATAATGGTATTCACAGTTGGTATAAATATAAGCCCTCTCCATGTTTTGTTTCCTCCAAAACCATTTGTCCACAATGGAATATTCAAAATGCTCAAGAAATTATATTTCACAACCAGCATATGCAGTATGTTAGACAGTATCAAAGGTAAAAGGACAATCATTAAATGTCGCAAAATTTCATCCATTATTATACAAAAATAAATTTTTCAGATTGTTGTTTTCAAATTATGTTTAGTGAAATCAAATTATAAAAGATTAATTCAGACAAAAGTTTTCTACCATACTTTATTTAAAAACCAAATGGAATAGAAATCAAATATATAAAACTTCTGCTTATAAGCTTAGATTTAGAAAATTCACAGTTCAAATCAAATATTCAAACCTTGCAAACTTTTGATGAAATGCGCAAAACGAATAGTCCGGTTAATTTGGATCCATTACCAAACTAAAACAATAAAAAACCCGCTGAATCCTAAAATCCAGCGGGCTTAAAAATATCTAAACTATTAATTATTTACCAGCTTTAATAGCGGCTTGTGCAGCAGCCAAACGTGCAATTGGAACACGGAATGGTGAACAACTTACATAAGTCAAACCTGCTTTGAAGCAGAATTCAACTGAAGCTGGGTCGCCACCTTGCTCGCCACAAATACCAACTTTAAGGTCTTTACGAGTTGCACGGCCTTTGGTAACAGCCATTTCAATTAACTGACCAACACCATCCTGATCGATAGTTTGGAACGGATCAGCAGCCAAAATTTTGTTATCCAAATAATCGTTCATGAAACCTCCTGTATCATCGCGGCTAAAACCAAAAGTCATCTGGGTTAAGTCATTGGTACCAAATGAGAAGAATTCGGCTGTTTTTGCCATTTTATTGGCCAATAAACAAGCACGTGGAATCTCAATCATTGTTCCATATTTGTATTCGATTGATTTTACACCAAATTTAGCGCAAACTTCAGCATAAACTGCATCGGCTATTTTTTTGGTAAAATCAAGTTCAGTAACATCGCAAGTTACAGGAACCATAATTTCTGGATGCGGCTGTTTGCCTTCGTTCAACAACTCAAGCGTTGCCTCGAAAATGGCACGGATTTGCATTTCAGAAACTTCAGGATAAGTAATTCCCAAACGAACACCACGGTGACCCATCATTGGGTTGCTTTCGTGCAATGCTTCGCCACGTTTTGCAATAGCCTGGGCAGTGATACCAAGTGCTTTGGCTAATTCAGCCTGTTTTTCAGCGCTTTGTGGAACAAACTCGTGTAACGGTGGATCCAACAAACGGAAAGTTACAGGATAAGTATCCATTGCCAATAAAGTAGCTTTGATATCTTTTTTAACGAATACTGAAAGCTCGTTCAAAGCAGAAACACGTTCTTCTTTTGTTGAGCTCAAAATCATTTTGCGCAACAAGAATAATGGTTGCTCAGAACCTACACCATAAAACATATGCTCAGTACGGAATAAACCGATACCTTCTGCGCCATATTCGCGTGCAATTGTAGCATCTTCAGGTGTTTCAGCATTTGTGCGAACGCCCATTGTGCGGAATTTGTCAACCAATTTCATGAAATCCTTGAACAATGGATTTTCTGAAGCATCCATCAATTGCAAAGCACCAGGATAAACTGTTCCTTTTGTACCGTTAAGGGTAATCACATCGCCTTCTTTTAAAACAACATCAGAACCTTCAATTTTAGCAATTTTCTTATCAACATCAACGTGCAATTTTCCTGCACCAACAATACAACATTTACCCCAACCACGCGCAACAAGTGCAGCGTGTGAAGTCATACCACCGCGAGCGGTCAAAATACCTTCGGCAGCACGCATACCTTCCACATCTTCAGGGTTGGTTTCTTCGCGCAACAAAATTACTTTTTCACCTTTGCGGAACCAGGCTACAGCATCTTCAGCTGTAAAAACTATTTTTCCAACAGCTGCACCAGGGCCGGCAGGTAATCCTTTTACAAGAATTTTAGCACCGCTTTCTACTTTTGGATCACAAATTGGGTGAAGCAATTCATCCAATTGTGCTGGTTCAACGCGCATTACTGCTTTCTTTTCGTCAATCAATCCTTCTTTAAGCATATCCATGGCCATGTTCAAGGCAGCAGTTCCGGTACGTTTACCGGCACGGCATTGTAACATGTAAAGAATACCTTCCTGAATTGTGAATTCGATGTCCAACATATCCTTGAAAGCTTCCTCAAGTTTGGTACGAATATCATCCAATTCTTTGTATATCACAGGCATAGCTTCTTGCATGCTATGTAAATGTTGGTTTTGATCGTTTTTTGTATCGTCGTTAAGCGGACTTGGGGTACGGATACCGGCCACAACGTCTTCGCCCTGAGCGTTAACAAGCCACTCACCATAAAACAAGTTTTCGCCGGTTGCAGGGTTACGGGTAAAAGCAACACCAGTAGCCGAAGAATCGCCCATGTTACCAAATACCATTGCCTGAACATTTACAGCAGTTCCCCACTCATCAGGAATTCCCTCAATTCTGCGGTAAGAAATTGCTTTCTTACCATTCCAGCTTTTGAAAACGGCTTTGATACCACCTTCAACTTGCTCGCGTGCATCATCAGGGAAAGCTTTTCCCAACACTTGCTGAACTTTTTTCTTGAATTCTTCTGCAAGGTGTTTCAAATCGTCCGATGAAAGATCGGTATCCGATTTGCATCCTTTGCTATGTTTATATCCTTCAAGCATTTCTTCAAGTTGCTTGCGGATTCCTTTACCATCAACTGCTTCAATTCCTTCGGCTTTTTCCATAACCACATCGGCGTACATCATAATCAAACGACGATATGAATCCCATACAAAGCGTGGATTATTTGTTTTTTTGATAAGGCCTGGGATAGTTGCCGAACATAAACCAACGTTCAAAACTGTATCCATCATACCTGGCATAGAGCTGCGGGCTCCTGAGCGGCATGACATCAATAATGGGTTTTCGGTATCACCGTATTTCATACCCATCATGCCTTCTACTTTTTTCATTGCAGCCCAAACTTCGGGCATCAACTCTGCAGGTAGCTGGCAATTGTTTTCATAATACTCTGTACAAACTTCAGTTGTTACAGTAAAACCGGCAGGTACCGGTAATCCCAAAAGGCACATTTCGGCCAAATTGGCCCCTTTGCCCCCAAGCAGATTTTTCATATCTGCTTTTCCTTCGGCTTGTTTACTGCCAAAGAAGTACACACGTTTTTTTTCCATAATCCAATAAAATATTTGATTTTAATTTTAGCTCATTCGATCGACGAAGGTAAATGTATTTTTTAAATTGCAAAAATGAACTTTCATAAAAATGAATCCACAACTATTTGTGTAGATTATATACTTGAATATTAATTATATATATCTGATTTTTGAATTGTTAAATTATGTGAAAACTTGAATCTGGAGTGCTATAAAAGAATAGTCCTTTTCTCGTTAAAACTCTGCCTGGCAATTTCTATGATACGGATTACATTGAGTGCTTCTTCCGGTTTAATCAATAAATCAGCGCCATTTACAATGGATTGATATACGTTTTCAAAGAATTCCTGATATGAACCAACGATGGTTGGAAGTGTAAAGATTTCTTCTGGAGTATGGATTGTTCCCCAATATTGTTCGTCTTCCTTTCCCCAACCTTTGGTGTTTGGCAAAATCCCTTTCATCAGTAAGCTTTCCTGGATATCACTTCCATATTTGGTAAAAGTTCCTTTATTGCCTTGAATTATAAACCGAAAGCCTTCATCTTTGGCCAACAAACTCGATTTCAGGTTCACTTTAAAGTTGATATAATCCAATTGGACTTCGAAATAATCGTCGACCATTGCATTTTCCCTTAAAATTCGCAAATCTGCCCAAACGGTTTTTGGCATTCCAAACAATGCCAATGCTTGATCAATCAAATGAGAACCCAAATCGTAAAGCAAACCAGCGCCTGGATGATCTTCGACTTTCCACTTTTTAGGACCAAGATCGGGTTTCCACCTTAAAACCTGAGATTCGAATATTTTCAAATCACCGAGTATTTTTTCATCCAGTATTTTTCTAACTGTTTTATAATCGCCTTCCGTTCTTTTGCTTTGATAAACAGCCAAAATCAGTCCTTTCTTCTTTGCCAGATCGATCAATTCTTCACCTTCTTCAACGGTATTTACAAATGGTTTTTCAACAATGACATGTTTGCCATTTTCCAATGAAGCTTTACACATTGTAAAATGCAGTTCGTTTGGTGTATTAACCACAACCAAATCAATTTCGGGATCATTTATTATTTTATCAAAACTTTTAACTATGGTAGCTTCAGGAATTCTTTCTTTGGATAATTGTTTGTTACGTTCCAGGATTTTTGTTATCCTAAAATGTGGATTACAAAGTAAAAATGGTGCATGGAAAATGGCGCCTGACATTCCGTAAGATGTAATGGCTGTTTTTAGGATTTTGTTTGGGTTCATGTGGTTGATGTTGAATGGTTTTTATTCTGATTTGATTTTACAAAAACTTTACAATTTACAGTTTGTTTTGTTATTTGTTTGTTTATTTATGGAAAATAATTGGTTGCCATTGCCACATATCGCAGTCGACAACCAATTGGATTTAACCGTAGAATCTTTAAGTCTCCCAATCTACTTTTTCCCCTCAACCCATTTCCTTGCATTCACAAATGCCTCAATCCAGGGAGTTACATCATCATTTCTTCTGTCTTTGGCATATTCTGCACAATGCCATGGAAAGATAGTTCGTTCCAGATGAGGCATCATGGCCAAATGGCGACCGTTATCCGAAACAATTCCTGCAATATCGTAATCCGATCCGTTAGGATTTCCCGGATAGGCAGAATGTGCATATTTCATCACCACATGATATTCCTTTTCGGCTTTTGGCATGGTGAATTTGCCTTCGCCATGTGCAACCCAAATGCCTAAGCGAGAACCGGCCAATGATTTTAGCATCACCGAGTTGTTTTCAGGAATTTCAACATTCAAAAAAATTGATTCAAACTTGCCAGAGGCGTTGTGTTCCATTTTTGGTTTCACATCGTGGTTTGGATTTAGTAATCCCAATTCAACCATTAGCTGACAACCGTTGCAAACGCCAAGGCTTAATGTATCTTCACGGGCATAGAAATTATCAAGAGCCTCTTTGGCTTTTTGGTTATATAAGAATGCTCCTGCCCAGCCTTTGGCAGAACCCAAAACATCCGAATTTGAAAATCCGCCAACAAAAACAATAAAATTAATGTCTTCAAGCGTTTCGCGGCCGGCAATCAAATCGGTCATGTGAACATCTTTAACATCAAAACCTGCAAGATGCATGGAATAAGCCATTTCCCTATCACCATTTACACCTTTTTCGCGAATTATAGCTGCCTTAATGCCCGTTTTAACTTTTCGGTTGCTGTTTAAACCATATTGGCTCAAACTACCTTTAAAACCTTTTGGGAATTGAAAGGATATGATTTGGTTTTTGTAGTTTTTAAAACGTGATTCCGCCATTCCTGGATTGGTTTGTTGCTTATCCAACAAATAGGAAGTTTTATACCAAACATCACGTAAGTGGTTCACATTGAAGCTAAATGATTTATCTTGATGTTTCAATTCAATATTTCCTGAATCTGAAGTAGTCGCAATTTTCACAAAATTGACACCAGCTTTGGTCAGGAATTCTTGAACTTTACTCCTGTTTCCAACTTGAATTAGAATCCCAGGGTTTTCGCTAAACAGTAATTTAATGGTATCGTTCTCCTTGATTTCCGATAAATCAACATCCAACCCCACTTTTTGGCTTGCAAAACACATTTCGAGCAAAGTGGTAATCATACCACCAGCTGAAATATCATGGCCTGCAAGTATCAAGTCGTGTTTGATTAAATCCTGGATAAAGTTGAAGGTTCTGGCAAAATAAATTGAATCTTTAACCGTAGGCGTTTGCTTTCCCAATTGGTTCATGGTTTGGGCAAAACTGCTTCCGCCCAATTCAAAATTTACACCCGAAAAATCGATGTATAAAATCTCCGAACCTTCTATATTCTTTACAACTGGCGAAACAATTTGCCTGATGTTGTTCACTTCAGCCGCGGCTGAAATAATTACCGTTCCCGGTGCGTAAACCACGTCGCCATTGTATTTTTGGGTCATCGACAATGAATCTTTTCCTGTTGGGATATTGATTCCCAGCTCTATGGCAAATTTACTGGCAACTTCAACCGCTTTGTACAAACGGGCATCTTCACCTTTGTTTTTGCATGGCCACATCCAATTGGCACTCAACGAAATACCTTTAATATCATCCGATAAAGGAGCCCAAATAATATTGGTCAATGCTTCGGCAATCGACAAAATTGAACCATTTTCGGGACTGATAAGCCCGCTCACAGGCGCATGGCCAATTGAAGTGGCAATTCCCAAATTGCTTTTATAATCCAATGCAGCCACACCCAGATTGTTCAATGGAAGCTGAATTTCACCAACAGTCTGCTGCCAGGCTACTTTACCCGAAACCGAGCGGTCCACTTTGTTGGTGAGCCAATCTTTGCAAGCAACCGATTCCAGTTGAAGTACATTTTCCAAATATTGCTCCAAATGGGCTATATTATATTGAATTTCAGAAAATTGCGAATCAATATTTTGGTCGGTCAAAACGGTTTTTGGTGGATTTCCAAAAAAGTCAACCAAATCCAAATCGATTGGTTTTTCGTTGGTTAGCGGGTTTACAAAAGTAAAATTATGTTGGCCAGAAGCTTCGCCAACCACATACATGGGTGCTCTTTCGCGTTCAGCAATGGTTTTTAGCAAAGCAATGTCTTTTTCTTTCAGCACTAGTCCCATGCGCTCTTGCGATTCGTTTCCTACAATTTCTTTTGCCGAAAGCGTAGGATCGCCAACTGGCAATTTGGTGATATCGATGGTTCCTCCTGTTTGTTCCACCAATTCCGATAAGCAGTTCAAGTGTCCGCCAGCACCATGATCATGTATGGAAACTATTGGATTTATATCTAATTCTACCAAAGCACGGATTGCATTAGCCACACGTTTTTGCATTTCGGGGTTTGAACGTTGAACTGCATTCAATTCAATATGGCTTTCAAATTCACCTGTATCAACCGATGAAACTGCACCACCGCCCATTCCAATACGATAATTATCGCCACCGAGCAATATCACTTTATCGCCAGGTTCGGGACTATCCTTCAAGCTGTCTTCGTGTTTGCCAAAGCCAACACCACCAGCCATCATAATCACTTTATCAAAGCCGTATTTTTTATCATTTTCATGATGTTCGAAAGTTAAAACAGAACCACAAATTAAAGGCTGCCCATATTTATTTCCAAAATCGCTAGCTCCGTTCGATGCTTTAATCAACAGTTCAATGGGTGTTTGATACAACCATTTTCTAGCCGGGGCCGCTTTTTCCCAGCTGCGGTTTTCTTCCAAACGGGAATAAGGTGTCATATAAACAGCTGTCCCTGCCAAAGGCAAACTTCCCTTTCCGCCTGCAAGCCTGTCGCGGATTTCACCGCCAGAACCTGTTGCTGCACCGTTAAAAGGCTCAACGGTTGTTGGAAAATTATGTGTTTCGGCCTTTAATGAAAGCACTGTTTTAATATCGGTAGTTTGAAAATAATCAGGTTTGTCTTGTGATATTGGTGCAAATTGCTCAATCACTGGCCCTTCAACAAAAGCCACATTGTCTTTGTAAGCCGAAACTATTTTGTTTTTGTTGATGCTTGAAGTTTTCCTGATCAATGAAAAAAGCGATTCCTTTTTTTCTTTACCATCAATAACAAATAAACCATTGAAAATCTTGTGCCTGCAATGTTCACTGTTTACTTGTGAGAAACCAAAGACTTCGCTATCAGTAAGTTTGCGGCCTAGTTTTTTGCTTAAATTTTCTAAATATGCTGCTTCATCTTCGCTAAGCGCAAGTCCTTCCTTTTTATTAAACTGCTGTATGTCATCAATATATACTATCGAATCTGGTTTTTTATTGATAGTAAAAACTGTCTGATCCAGATTTTTATACTTTGCCTGCAACATGGGATCAAATTTGGCCCCATGGTTTTTCTCATCATAAAACTCTTCAATTCTGCTAATTCCTTCAATACTCATGTTTTGGGTAATTTCAACCGCATTGGTACTCCAGGGAGTAATCATTTCTTTTCGCGGGCCAACAAAATTGCCTTCAAGTGTTTCGGTCAGTATAATTTCTCCATCAAAAAGCCACGAAAGTTTGGATATAACTCCTTGGTTTGGACTGTTTTTAATGGCAACAGCATAAATTTTGCCCTGTTTATTTTTTGAAAAAATTATCATTGTACCAGCTTTTTTAGTTTACAATTGACTGCAAAATTATAAAAAATATATCCTGTGATAGAAAATAATATGGATCTTTAATAAACATCAGAGTTTTATTTCTGTCTTTGATTTAATACAATGCAGCAAAAATTAATTTCCATCGTCATTATCTTAAATCATTAAAAAATTAAGCCATGAACAAAATTGTAATTATTCTAACCCTTACGCTTGCTATTCTATTATCGAATTGTCAAGCATCTGCACAAAAGGAATTTAAGAAATCTTATAGTGCCAAGGAAACTTTCAGTATTTCAACAGTCAGCGGAAATTGTTCCATCAAAAAGTCAGATGACAATCAAATTAATGTACAGTTAAAATACACTTATCCTGAAGACTGTTTTAAATACAAAATAGACGAATCATCCGATAAATTGGAAATTAAGGAAGACTTTGATGGCAGATGTACTGGAGAATCAACCTGGATTATTTCAGTTCCGGAAAATACCAAAGTTGAATTCAATTCTGCCTCCGGTGATTTTATTATTGGTGGAATTTCAAAAGATGTAAGCGGTAACACAGCTTCAGGCAATCTGAAATTGGACGAAATAACAGGTGAAATTAATTTGAATTCAGCAAGTGGAGATGTAATTTTGTCGAAAATTAAGGGGACAATTAAATTGAACACCGCTAGTGGCAATGTTCTTTTGGAATCACCTGCAGCAAATTCAAAAATAACAACAGCTTCGGGCGATGTAATTGTCAAAAATAGTTCAGAAGAAATTACGATTTCTGTAGCAAGCGGAAATGTGAAAATTGAATCATCCAAATCAAAAATCAATGTCAATTCTGCTTCAGGCGATATAAATCTATCAGCAATTGTAGGAAGTTTAGATCTAAATACTGCAAGTGGAAATATTCAAGCATCAGATATTGAAATTACAGATATTTCAAGCATCAATGCTGCTTCTGGCGATGTAATGGTAAAATTAGCCAAAAGCCCTGAATATGATATGACGCTTTCAACTGCATCTGGGAATATTGGATTGGATTATAGTGGCAACGAAATAAAAGGCTTTTTTGAATTTACTGCAAGGGTTGACAAAGGAAAGATTGTATCTCCAATAAAATTCGATAAGCAAGAGGTTGTTGAAATTGATGGAAAAAAATACGATAAAAAATCATTCACCAAAGGTAGTTCAAGTCCAAAAATTACGTTGAAAACTTCGAGTGGCACTGTCGAATTAAAAAAATAGTTCGTTTTAAAACTTTGAAAGGCTGTAATAAACTTTAAATTGACCTTTGAGCAAGTTGAAATGTAGCAAAACTGTATATTTCAACTTGCTCAATGTTCTAATTTAATTATAGATGGTTCCTTCCTTAAAAATCATTTGGTACAGATCTGATCGTTTAATTAGTTTAAATCATTCTTTTGCAATAATAAATTTATTGCAAGTAATTGAATCATCGAGTTATAGAAAGTTCATTTTTTTTCTTTTTATGACTGACTAAAAATAATATCCCTACAATGATGAATGGCACTGTAATCATAAGAATTACAAGTAAACTCATCAAAATAGAATTGTTCATATGATAATTTTTGATAAAAATAGGTGGACTCAATACAACACCAATAATGATGAAAATGATGCCACCCATGTATTCCCATTTCCAAGCTACAACAAGTAATGCGATTAAAACAAATGATGGGATAAGATGCATCAAAAAATCTAAAATCTGTTGCCCGAAAGTTAGTCCTGGAGCAAATGCGTCCAAAGCAAACATACTTACAAATAGTATTGCAAGGATACACAGAATACGAGGTATCCAATGATATACTTCAATTGATTTTTTCATAAAAATGTCATTTAATCCTTATTTTGTATGATTTAAGTGAAAAATTTAGAATTGATTATCAATATCAACCAGTAAATGAATTTCTTTTGAATTATATGAAAGAATAGAACCCAATCATTTCCTTGCAAACATAAGCAAAGGCTCATAATTTTCCCTATCAGCACAAAAAAGTGCGTGCAGGTATTCTTTACGCTTGGTTTTGTTGCAATCAATTTTTTGACTTCCCCAGGTAAATGGTGGCTTTGCAAAACCATGTTCTACCAAAATATCGGCAATAAGGCGCGAATGCCTTCCATTGCCATTCGGGAAAGGGTGGATTTTTACAATGCGGTGTTTTAGTCGAATTGCAATTTCGTCGGGTGAGTAGGTGTTGTTGGCAATCCAATATCGGCAGTCGCTTAAAAGTTGGCCAAGCTCAATACCAATACGGTATTTATCCACTCCTATATTTTTGTTTGACTTTCTAAATTCGCCTGCCCAAGCCCAGGTTTGATCAAACATTTTTTCATGTAAGTGGCATACAAATCTCTCCGACAGTATTTTGCTGATTTTAAACCGCTTATGCATAGACCATTTAATGGCCTGTTCAATATTTTGTTGTTCAAACTCGTCAAGTTCCTGCCTTGTGGTAATGGTCTTGACGAGCAGCCCCTCTTTCTCGTCTTCGTCTAAGGCTGTTTGCGATGCTGTGTATTCAAGTATTAATCCCATAGATATTTTGGCATTTCACTTTTTATTTCTCTAGCCCTGTCAAGTATAGCCTTTTTAAGCCGTTCGCTTGTATTTTTTTGATCTTCAAGAACCATGGTGGTTGATGTTCTCATTACAATTTGTTCGGCAATTTCATAGGCTTTTTTTTCAATCATCATATCCAAAGTTCTATCTCTGGGTATAAAAGCGTATATCAAGCGCATATCGAGCGCATTTCCAACTTCTTTTAATGTGTTTAGCGAAACTGAACCCACTTTTTCGCGCATTTCTATTTCTTTTACGCTTTGTGCGGTAATTCCCATTTTGGCTCCCAACTGGCGCAAGGTCATTCTTAGAGCAGTTCTGACAGAATATACCCAACCTTCAGTTGGAATTATAAGACCTTCAATTGTGGAGAGATTTTCAAATTTGCGGTCGAGTTGTTCAATCAGTAATTTTCCTTTTAGATCTTTCATACGAATAATTTTAAAAGGTTCTAAGTCGTATGACCAATCCAATTTCCGATCGAATTTGATAAGGGCTATAAATCATGCAATTAATAGCATTGATAAAGAAAAAGGGATTAGAAATTCAGCTTATAACCTTAAATTAATAACACAAATATAATGCTAAAGCCTGAAATATACAAATATATTTTAAGGCTTCACCCTGAAATATTGTGATCTAAATTAAGGCTTTAGCTTGATAAAGCTATTCGGATGAATTTCTTTTTAAAAATCACACTCAAATGTAAGAAATTTCCATGAAAAAATATGCTGACAAAAAACTGATATTTGTCATGTTGTTGATTTATTTGTCAAGTATACTGTTAAAATCATTATGTATATGATTGCAAATCAGCTGTAAAATAAAATGAATTATTTTTAAAATATTTAAATTATTTTTTTTAGACAGCGTAAGCCTTCATGATAATTGTTCAGTTATATTTAATTTTTTTGTAGACTATAGTAAGAAAGACGGCTTTTTTTATATAAATTCGTAATTCAAATTCAATATATCAGAATCTTAAAAAATAACTAATCAATTACTATTATGGGAGGCTTTATTGTAGTGTTCGTGATCCTGGCAGTAGCTGTTGCTATAGCAGTTTATTTCCTTTATATCAGTTATAACCGCTATAAAATTATTTCAAAAACTGAAACATCAAACATTTCGTGGTTACAAGAAGGTTTTAATGAAATTAAAGGAACAATAGTTTCGCTTGAAGAACAATTAACCAGCCCATTTAGCGAAAAACCATGTGTTTACTATCAATTTAAGGTGGAACAGAAGAAAAGTAGCGGAAAAAATTCACACTATGTATCGATAATCGACGATAAAAAATTCAAAAAATTTGGAGTTGACGATGGAACCGGAATTGCTATTATTGATTTGAACAATGCAGATATTCAAATTAAAATTGATAAAAAAGACACATCTGGATTTTTTAATAATGCAGATGAAAATCAGGTAAGAGCTTTAAATAAGTACAGCCAAACCAGCAAAGGTTTTTTATTTGAAAAAACCTTGAGGTATACAGAAAAATATCTTGAAGTTGGCGATGAGGTATATGTTTTAGGTGAAGTTACAGGCCGTGAACAATCAAAACCTGTTTTTAAAAATGGCAAATTCCCACTATTCGTCTCTGATAAATCTGAAAACGAATTGTTGAACCAATATAAAATTCGAATGATTGTTGCAATTTCTGTTATTGCTGTGGCTGTTGTTGCAGGGTATTTTATGGGCTCGGAGTTATTTCAATAAAGAATATAATTTTTCATTCTTGTGTTTTAAGTTTTGGCCATATGTTTAGATTTTGAAGGGTAAATTGTTATTTCAATATTTGAGTCATTTTACCTTTCAAATTAAAGCTAATCGTCAAAAAAGCAGTCTTTATATATTTTCATCCTTTGTTTTTATTTTCATTCCCCAATTTTTCAGCGTACAGACTTGGCGAAACCTCAAAAACCGATTTGAAAGATTTCGAGAAACTCGATAAACTTGAAAAGCCAACTGCATACATAATTTCAGTAATATTTCCCTCGTTATTGCCAATCATTTGTGCTGCTTTTTGCATCCGGTAGTTTTTAATAATGTCCATGGTTGATTGGTTTGTAATCAATTTAAGCCTTCTGTATAAATGTGTAGAACTCATTCCAATTGCGTCGCTAATCATTTCAACTGAAAAATCAGGGTCACTCATATTCTTTTCAATAATGGAAACTACTTTTTTTAAGAATATTTCGTCCTGGTTTTTCTCGGAAGCAATTTTCCGCTCAGGGTTTAACAATAGTTCGTTTTTTATATAGTGAAGGAATTGTTCTTCGCGCCTGAAAATACTTTCAATACAAGATTTAAAGTATTCGATATCAAAAGGTTTTGTGATATAAAAATCGGCACCAGTTATCATTCCTTCGGTTTTCTGGGCATCAAGTGTCTTTGCTGTTAATAAAATGACTGGAATATGAGCCAGTGCTTGGTTTTCTTTTATTTTAGAGCAAAGTTCAATTCCATCCATAATGGGCATCATAATATCTGAGATAATTAAATGAGGATTTATCTTTAGTGTCAATTCCAATCCGTCTTTTCCATTAGAAGCTCTATAAATGCTATATTGATGCACAAGATTCATTTCAATGTAATCCAAAATATCTTCATTATCATCAATAATTAAAATTCGTTTTGCCGCCTGAACCTGGTTAGGAATTGTTTCGGGGCTCTTTTCATCAGCCAAAAGCAAAAATTCTTCAGTATTTTCTTCGCTGAAATTCGATCCTAATTTTATAGGCAGCGAAATTGTAAAAATACTGCCCTTTCCTTGTTGACTTTCTACCTTTATCTGGCCATTGTGCAATTTGACATATTCCTGGGCCAACGTAAGCCCAATTCCTGATCCTAGATTTAAAGCTTTGCTTTCTGACGTTTGATAAAAGCGATCAAAGATTTTTCCTAGCTCATTTTCGGGTATTCCAATGCCCGAATCTTCTACCTGTATGGACAAAAACGATTGCCCGTTGGTCTCTGTCAGGTTAAAGATTTTTAATTCTATAGATCCTCCGTAAGGTGTATATTTAAAGGCGTTTGATAATAAATTAAACAAGATGGCTTCAAATTTTTCTATATCAACTTCTGTATGCAAGGCTTTTAGATCGCTATTAAACAAATAATTAATTTCATGCCTTCGTGCCATATCTTTAAATGAACTATGAACCAATTTACAAAAGGAAACCAGTTCAATTCTTGTTTCTTTAAGGCTCAATTTTGACGATTCCATTTTACCGAAATCAAGCAATTGGTTTACTAATTTGTATAAGCGTTGGGCATTTCTGTTTGCAAGTTTTAATAATTTTCGGTTTGTTGGGTCGGTTATGCCTGATTTTAGTACCTGTTGGATGGGTGGCAGAATTAAGCTCAAAGGAGTTCTGAATTCATGCGAAATATTTGTAAAAAACTGCTGTTTGGATTGAAACAGTTCTTCTGCATGTTGCTTTTCAAGTCTGGTGATTCTTAGTTCATGGTTTAGTTTTTGTCTATATTTTAATATTTTAAAAGTTAAATAAGATAAACTTACAAAAATCAATGCATAAAGAATTATAAATCCTTTACTTAGCCAAAATGGCGGCTCAATTTGAATGAATAACATGGCAGGATTACTCCATTTCCCAAAATGATCGGTCCCTTTAACTTCGAAAATATATTCTCCCGGAGATAAATTTGAATAAACTGCAAAATTTTTTCCGCTTGGCGTATAATTCCATTTGCTGTTGAGATTCTTTAAACGGTAGGCATATTGGCCAACTTCGGGAAACAAATAATCGAGGGTTGAAAATTCAAAAGAAAAGGAATTCTGGTTGTGCTTTAGTACCAATGATTTAGTATAAGCTATATCTTCTTTAATTATTCCTGTAGAATCAATTGCTGAAACAAGTTGATTGTTAATTGATAAAGCGGTAATGTAGATATTTGGGGCTTGTTTTGGAGTAGAAATTGTTTTTGGATCTATTTCGATATATCCATTATCGCCACCAAAAAAAATATTTCCGTTGGGTGCTGTTGTGGCACAATGATAATAAAAGCTTTTTAATGGATAATTGCGACCTATTGGGATAGTGAAGTAACCGTGACCGTGCATGTCAATTTTTATAATAGAATTGTAGGTTGATGCCCAAATATTTCCATCAATGTCTTTTTGGAGGCTTATCAGTTTCTTCTGAAAACCAGTGTTGATTTCCATTTTTTTAATCTGTTTTTTTTTATGTGAATATTGTATCAACAGATTTTCGGAACCAATCCATACGTCCCCGTTTTTATCTCCGATTATGCCTGATATTTCTTTGTTTTGCAATACTTTGTTAACCATTTCAATTGGTTTTTTTTCAAATGTCATTAAATCGATAATCCACAATTCTTTATGACTTCCATAAAAAATCTGATCGCCTGCATTAACTACTGTTCCATCACCATCGGTATCAATCATCATAAATTTCATTTCATTGGGATTATCCATACCAGAAACCACTTTAAATAATCCCCCTTCCCAGGCGCTTACCCAAAACGAACCGTCACCTTGACGGGCAAAACTGTTGATATAGTTAGATAAAAGCCCATTTTGTTTATTTGATGAAATAGAAAACATTTTTTGAAGTTTTTTATCCCAAATATTGATTCCTCCGGCAGTTCCGATCCAAATCCTGCCATTATTATCTTTTTCCAGGGCATATACATTATTCAATAATATCTTTTGATTTGTGTTTGAATTTGCCGTGTATTTTTTTGTTTCGCCAGTTACCGGATCATGGCTAATAACTCCATAAATTGAGGCCAACCATGTTTTTCCATCCTCTTCAATTAAAATATCCCTTATTTGGTTTCCAATTTTTGGATAATTCAATGAGTAATATTCCTCATGGAACTGATACAGAAGCTGGTGGTTATCGAGTAAACTAATCCCATTTGAAGTTATAAACCACAATCGTCCTTTATTGTCTGCAAAGATTTCCCAAACCACGTTGTTCGAAAGTGTATTGTTTACAAGCGGATCGTGATAATAAGGAGTAACATTTTTTGACTGGGTGTTGAATATGTTTAACCCAAAATCGGTACCCAGCCACAATGTACTGTCATTTTGCCTGTAAATACATTTAATCACTTCATTGCTAAAGTTTGTATTGGTTGAGTTGTATGCAATATAACTTTCTGTTATAGTATTAAATAGGCATAAACCAGTTTCTGTGCCCACCCAAAGCAATGAATCATTATCTTTAGAATAGGGAAGTATGGAACAGATTAAATTATTTTTCAACCATGGTTTATATTGGCCTTTGATGCTGAATGATACAAATTTATTGTTCCTGAAACGATTAATTTTATCATAGGTTCCAACCCACATATCGCCATTTTTAGCTTGACAAAAAGCACGAACAGTATTATGGCTGATTTGACTATTAGAGGTATCAAAATATTGATACTTGTCGAGGCCTTTATTATATATGATGAGGCCATTTGAAGTTCCAATCCAAATGTTTCCCAAATTATCTTTATATAGAGCCCTTATGGCTCTTGATATTCCGGTATTGATCCTTTCAATTTTAAAAGTATGTATGTTAATTGTGCAAAGTCCATCCCATGTTCCAACCCAGATAATGTTTCCATCATTTAATAAAGTGCTAATATTATTTGACGGGATTGAACCAGGCTCAACCTGATTCTTGAAAACATTCATTTTATAACCATCGAACCTACAGAGCCCTTCTTGTGTTCCTATCCAAATAAATCCATGTTTATCCTGAACAATGGAATTGGTAACGCTTGAAGGCAATCCGTCCTCAACACTTAAACTTGAGAAAAAGAAAGGCTGGGCCTTTATAATAGAGAATTGTCCATTAAAAATAGTAAACAATATAGTCAGTGCAACCTGAAAATATATTGAGATATAAGCTTTATTAATTTCAATTTTTAGCATGCACAGAATCCCATATTAAAAACACTCAATAAAATTAACTATATTTTGCGTTATATCGACTTGATGTAAGAAACAAAATATAAATGGTAAGAATTGGACAAGTTTCTAACATTCTCAAACAGAAGCATTTTGGTTATCAAAGGGCAAAATGTATGATTTGGACAATAACCTGTATGATTCTGACAGGCCTATAATTGCCAAGTCATTTATCTTTGTGAAGATATATTATTTAAGCTTAACCAACTTTAATAAACAAATTAACCAACCATGTTAGATATAAAAATTCATTTACTGATTGCAATCATTACCCTGTCCAATACATTCAGTTCTTGTTCAAAAAAAGATAACCCAACAATTGATCAGCCAGCCAAAGATAGTATCTCCTTTAATGAATTTGCAATGGCAGTAGATCTTTCATACGTAAACCAAGTGGAAGATCATGGAGGGATTTATTACGAAAACAAGGTAAAAAAAGATCCATATGCCATATTTAAAGAACATGGTGCAAATATGGTTAGGCTGCGTATTTGGAACAACCCACAATGGATTAAAACGATTTATGACCAATCATCTCCTTTATACAGTGGATTTGACGATGTAGCGAAAAGCATGCAAAGGGCAAAAACAGCTGGTCTTGCCGTAAACCTGGATTTTCATTATTCTGATGTTTGGGCCGATCCTGGAACACAAAATCCACCCGATGCCTGGAAAAACATAACTGATATTAATGTATTGTGCGATTCGGTTTACAACTATACTTATGGTGTTTTAAATGCACTTAATAAAAAAGGATTGCTTCCGGAAATGGTGCAGATTGGAAATGAAATTAATTGTGGAATGATGGTTACCAATACTGCTGCTGGATTCCCACAATTAAATATCTGCAACGGAAATTGGGCAAACCAGGGGAAAGTGCTCAACGCAGGTATTCGAGCTGTGCGTAAAATAGATTCCGAAACATCAAAGAAAACAATAATTGCTTTGCATGTGGCAGATCCCAAAAACCTGGAATGGTGGTTTGACGGTATCATGCAAACCGCTGGAGTTATCGATTTTGATGTCATTGGATTTTCTTACTACCATATTTGGCATACAACAATTTCGTTCACCGATCTTCCAGCTCTGGTAACTCGATTAAAAGCCAAATTCAATAAAGATATCATGATTTTGGAAACCGCATATCCATTTACATCGGCCAATAACGACAGCTACAGTAATATATATTCAAATCAGGCACCAATTGATGGTTTTCCATATACCGCAGAAGGGCAAAAGAATTTTATGACTACCCTAACTCAAAATATGATGAACGCTGGGGCAAAAGGTGTTATGTATTGGGAGCCAGCTTGGATTTCGTGTGGGATGAAAGACCTTTGGGGAACAGGATCAGCTTGGGATAACTGTACTTTTTTCGATTTTACCGGCAATTTAACCCAGGGAATTGATTATCTGAATTATAATTATTCGAAATAATAGCCTTTAACGCTTGTTATTTCCGGTTGTAATAACCATTTCTTTTCATGTTAATTAAGATACATATGCAAACATTACATAAAATGTTGGTTTATATTGCTAAAACGATTGCTGTTTCCATTTTTTTATTGATTAGCAATTCAATAAAAGCCCAGAATTATGCTGTTGGAGCAGACTTGTCGTTCTTGAAACAAGCCGAAGATAATGGATTCTCATTTAAAGAAAATGGACAAAAAAAATCAGGTCTACAAATATTTAAAGATCACGGGTATAACTGGATAAGGTTGCGCTTGTTTCATACACCAACAGAATTGCCAAATAGCTTGGAATATACCATTGTACTTGCAAAAGAAGCAAAAAAACAAGGTTTCAAATTTTTACTCGATTATCATTATTCCGATACTTGGGCAGATCCACAAAAACAATTTACGCCAAAAGCTTGGGAAGGAAAGTCGCATGCCGATTTGGTGCAAGCGGTTTTTGAATATACAAAAAATACAATGATTGCTTTTCGCGATTCCGGAGTTTTTCCAGATATGGTGCAGGTTGGTAACGAAATTAGCAACGGTATGCTTTGGCCCGATGGAAAGCTTCCTGATAACTGGAATAATTTTGCCGAATTATTGCAAAGTGGAATTAATGGAGTTTATGCTGGTTGCGGCAATTATCCTTGTCCCCAAATTATGATACATATTGATAAAGGCGGCGACAAAGAATTTACCAAATATTTCTTTGATAAAATCAACTCGTATTCAATAAAGTTTGATGTAATCGGACAATCCTATTATCCTTGGTGGCATGGTAGTTTGCTCAGTTTGAGGGAATGTTTGAATTATACTGCCAATGAATATAAAAAGGACATTATTGTTGTTGAAGCCGCCTATAACTGGACTCCAACCGAATATATAAACAAAAATGCTCCTTTCACTGAATCGCCCGAGGGCCAAAAACAGTTTTTGGAAGAAGTGAACCAGATTGTAATGATGGTTCCTGATAATAAAGGTGTTGGCGTTTTCTGGTGGGAGCCTGCTGTTTCGCATCATGGTTCGAGGAGTTATTTTGACGAAAAAGGAAATGTATTACCAGTAATCAATGTTTTTGACAAATTCACAAGAAAGTAATAGAAATTGAAAATGTTTGACCTATAACTAATTACAAATGAAACCAATACTTAAAAATCAGTTTTATATAAAAAGGCTTAAGCAACTAATCCCGATTGTTATCATACTTTTTCAGTTATCTTGCAAAAATGTTTTACATACAAGCCAGACTGAACCTGCAAATAAGCTTTTCAATGACAATTGGGAATTTGTAAAAGACATCAATGTAAAAATTGACAGTTCGCTGTTTTTAAAAGAAAACAACAACAATTGGCAAAAAGTGGAACTTCCACACACCGCACAAATTGAACCATTGGTTATTAAAGGTGCGCAATGGCAAGGCATCTGTTATTACCGAAAATTCTTTCAGCTGCCCACTGAAAGTAAAGGTCAACATATTGCCATTAAATTTGAAGGCGCCATGCAGGTTGCCGAAGTTTATTTGAACAACAAACTAGTTAAAACAAATTTTGGAGGCTATTTGCCATTTTATATTGATATCACAGACATTATAGATTTTGAAAACGAGAATTGCTTAGTTGTTAAGTTGGACAACCGCAATAATCCGAATGTACCGCCAGGAAAACCGGTTGAAGATTTGGACTTCAATATTTATAGCGGTATTTACAGAAATGTTTGGTTGTTGGTTACAGATAAACTACACATTTCAGATCCGATAGACGCCAATAAAATTGCAGGTGGTGGCGTTTTTATCACTTTTCCGGAAGTCAATAATGATCTTGCAAAAATCAATGTTGATGTTGATGTAAAAAATGATCACAACGAAAAATCAAATGCATCGATTGAAGCCATATTAATAGATAAAAAAGGCCAAACGGTAGAAAAGACTTCTTCTTCGGCCCAAGAAATTCAAGCCAATCAAAGCACTGTTTTTCAGGCTAAATTTGAAATCAAATCGCCCAATTTATGGTCGCCCGATTCACCATATCTTTATAGTTTGAAGATTAACGTTTTAAAAGATGGTCGAATTGTTGATTCACAGACCCAACCTGTCGGCTTGCGATCATTTGGTTTTTCTGCCAAAAATGGTTTTATCCTTAACGGGAAAAAATTAAAACTCAGAGGAACCAATAGGCACCAAGAGTATCCTTATATTGGTTATGCGTTATCCGATAATGCCAATTATCGCGATGCCTACAAAATAAAACAGGCAGGATTTAATTTTGTCCGTCTTTCGCATTATCCGCAAACGGAATCGTTTATTTCAGCTTGTGACGAATTGGGTATTTTGGTAATGGATGCCATTCCTGGCTGGCAGTTTTTTGGCGATTCTACATTTCAGGACAATGCAATTCAGGATGTACGCAAAATGATTAGAAGGGATCGGAACCATCCGTCCATCATCATTTGGGAAGCTTCCTTGAATGAATCTGGAATGAACAAGGAATTTATGCAAAAAGCCAACAACGCGGTGCATGAAGAATATCCTGGCAAAGATGTTTATACAAGTGGTTGGATTGATGATGTTTACGATATTTTTATACCCGCTCGTCAACATTCAAAACCACCTTATTACTGGAATAAGTACGATAAAAATAAACCACTGTTGGTTGCGGAATATGGCGATTGGGAGTATTATGCACAAAATGCCGGGTTTAACCAAAAAGAATTTAAAAATCTTTCGGAAGAACAACGAACTTCGAGACAGTTGAGAGGTTTTGGACAGAAGCGCCTTTTGCAACAGGCGATTAATTACCAGGAATCGCACAACGATAATTTAAACGGAAATGCGGTTGGCGATGCCAATTGGCTTATGTTTGATTACAACCGTGGTTATGCTCCTGATATTGAGTCTTCGGGCATTATGGACATATTCCGTTTGCCTAAGTTTGCTTGGTATTTTTATAAAAGCCAAATAAATATTGACAAAAATGAACCAACGGATTTCAATAAGCCAATGATTTTTATTTCTAATTTTTATAACGATCCATCATTTCTGGAAATAAAAGTCTATAGCAATTGCAGCGAGGTTGAATTGTTGTTGAACGGTAAAACTGTTGAAAAACGGAAACCAGATATCGACAAAAACTCAACAAATCTCACTCATCCACCTTTTACTTTTAAGCTTAAAGACTTTGTGCCGGGTGAGTTGCAGGCAAAAGGATATCTTAATGGAAATGTGGTGGTAAGTGCCATTCGAAGAACTCCATTGAATGCCGTTGGAATAAAACTGTGGATTGACGAAAGTGGTAAACAAATTGAAAAAGCATCCAACGATATTGTATTTCTGCATGCTGCGATTATTGATGTAAATGGTACAATTATTCCAGATGCAGTTAACAATATTTTGTTTTCTGTTAATGGTGATGCGACTTTGGTTGGGGTAAACCCAATTGAAGCTGAGGCGGGCATAGCCAGTATCTTGTTAAAAGCGGGCAAAAACGGAGGCGAAATAAAAATTTCAGCTTCTTCGGAAGGTTTAAAATTAGGTGAATTGAAGCTTGTGCTGCCCTGATTTCAAGGACCAAATATCCAAATTTTAAAATTAATAAGTGATGCATAACTTAATATTTTGATTCAAGTACTTTTTGAAATGCCTTAATTCAGATTGAAATTGATTGTGTTTGTGTTTGCTGATTTAAGGGAATGGTAAAACAATTTAATATATTTTTAAACCTAAATTTTATGAAAAACAGTTTATTCAAAGCAAAATTGTTGGGCTTGGTGCTGATGTGGGGATTTTCCCTTTCGGTATTTGCCCAGGAACATGAATTGACCGGACAAGTTTTAGATGCCGGTAACAGCAGCCCAGTTCCAGGCGTAAGTGTGGTTGTCAAGGGAACTTCAAATGGAACAATCACCGATTTGGATGGTAATTTTAAATTAAGTGTTGCCAGTAACGACACAATTGCCTTTTCGTCGGTTGGTTTTATAACACAGAATATTTTTGCAGGGAGCTTTAACTCTTTAAAAGTAATGCTTGAACCTCAGAATGAAGCAATTGGAGAAGTTGTGGTAATTGGTTATGGGCAGGTTCGGAAAAAAGACTTGACTGGTGCAGTAACAACAATCGGAAGCAAAGAATTTGCCAAAGGTTCAATAACAAATGCAGAACAGTTGATTGCCAATAAAATACCTGGGGTACAGGTTATTCCATCGAGTGGAAAACCTGGTGCTGGGAGTTCGTTCCTTATTCGTGGAGGCGCTTCACTCAATGCCAGCAACGACCCACTTGTGGTAATCGATGGGGTACCAATTGAAGGTCAAGGTGATGGTACAGGATTCCTGAGCCAATTGAACCCCAACGATATTGAATCATTTACTGTACTAAAAGATGCTTCTGCATCAGCAATTTATGGATCGAGGGCTTCAAACGGGGTAATCCTTATCACTACCAATAAAGGCGTAGCCGGAAAGTTGAAGATTTCAGCATCAACAAAATCGTCAATGGCAACAATTTACAAAAAGATTCCGGTTTTGAATGCCGGTGAATTCAAAGATGTAGCAAAGTTAGCAGCTGATTATACAGGCATAACATATGAATCGTTGGCTCTTGGAAATTCTGAAACCGATTGGCAGGATGAAATTTTCAGGCAAGCATTTACCACCGATAATTCCATTACTTTTAGCGGCGGGATTAAAAAATTGCCTTATCGGCTTTCTGTTGGCTATCTGAACCAGGACGGAATATTGTTAACCAGCAATTATGAGCGCATCACAACCATGCTAAATATAAATCCAACATTTTTTGATGATCACCTTAAAGTTAATTTTAACATGAAGGGTTCAATCGAAAATGATCAGATTGCGGATAGCCGTGCCATTAGCAGCGCTATTACTTTCGATCCAACCCAACCGGTAAGAACCGAAACTTCAAATTTTGGAGGTTATTTCGAATACGAGCAATATGCTTCAAATCCAGCAAACCTTCATGGCCATTACAATCCAGTTGGAATGCTTGAACAGGTTGATAATCATAAAAATACGTATAGAAATATTGGCAATATTCAACTCGATTATAAGTTGCATTTCCTGCCTGATTTGCACCTGAATATCAATACCGGATATGATTTTTCAAACTCGAAAACCAGTTATTTTATGCCCGAAACAGCTTTTGAGCAGAATATAGCTGGTGGTAGCATTTATAACGCTGATCCTTACCAGGAAATACGCAACATGTATTTCGAAGCTTTCGCCAATTATGTAAAAGATTTAAAATCGATTGATAGCCGTGTGGATGCGATGGTTGGTTATTCGTACAACGATTTTTTAACAACCATTCATTATTACGAAAGCTATAACGCTGCCGGTGAGTTACAACCCAATACAACTCCAACTTATGCATTTAATAAACCGCAACATACGCTAATTTCGTTCTATGCCCGTGCCAACTATTATTTTAAAGACCGTTATTTGTTAACTGCCACTTTACGTGACGATGGTTCATCGCGTTTTTCCGAAAATAACCGCTGGGGACTTTTCCCTTCAGTTGCGTTTGCATGGAAAATAAACCAAGAAGGCTTTATGAAAAATGCTAAAATCCTTTCGGATCTGAAACTCCGCATTGGATATGGCGTTACCGGCCAGCAGGATGGAATTGGTAACTACGATTATATTCCTACCTATTCGCAAGGAAGCCAAACAGAACAGTATTTAATTGGAAACACTTTCTATACCAGGTCTTTCCCTTCAGCTGCCGACCGCAACCGTAAATGGGAACAAACAGCAACTTCGAATATAGGAATGGACTTTGGATTTTATGAAAACAGGATTTCAGGTACTATTGATGGTTACATCAAAAAAACCACCGACTTGTTAAATACAGTAAACGTTCCATTGGGAACAGATTTTACCGGATCCATAACAAAAAATATTGGAAGCATGGAAAACAGGGGCGTGGAGTTCACTTTAAAAGCTCAGCCTATTAAAACTAAAGATCTGACATGGGATTTGGGCTTTAATATTGCCTATAATGTAAACGAAATTACCAATCTTTCAATGGTAGCCGACAGTGCTGTTGGTTTGGTTAGTGGAAGTTACCTTGTTAACACCGTTGGTTACAGCCGCAACGTATTTTATTTGTATCACCAGGTTTACGATAAAGACGGAAGCCCCATAGAAGAATCAATGCTAGATATGAACAACGATGGTTTGATAAACGATAAAGATCGATATCGTTCGCATAGTTCAATACCTAAATACCTAATTGGATTTAATACCAATCTGCGATACAAAAACTTTACAGCAGGTTTTTCTTGTCATTCCAATCTTGGACACTATATGTATTTCCGTCCAAACGACAATTTGGTAGCGGTTTACGGATGGAATGTTCCCAACAACCTGAATACCATGTATTACAAAACTGAATTCAAATCGAGTACAAATCAGTCGCAACAATACAGCGATTATTACCTGCAAAATGCTTCTTTCCTAAAAATTGACAATATTAATGTAGGATATGAATTTGAAAATTTGTTCAAAAGCTTTAGCGGAAATGCTGCATTGCGCATTAATGCCTCTGTCCAGAATGCATTGATTATCACCAAATATTCCGGCCAGGATCCTGAAGCAAGCTGGAACTGGGGCGTGGATTATGGAACCAGTTATCCGGTTCCTAGGACCTATACACTTGGATTAGCTCTTGATTTTTAATTGTTTAACGATTTAAAAGAAATTTAAAATGATACGTATTAATAAAAAATACCATACCATTGCAGGAATGTTGATGCTGTTGCTTTTCGCATTTTCCTGCACCGATGATTTGAACCGTTTTCCAACCAACGGCACAACCAACGATATTCAATACAATACATTGGATGGATATAAACAAAGTCTTACTACTATTTATGCAACCCTTGCCTATAGCGATTTTCTGAGGAATTACTGGAACATGCAGGAATTAACAACCGACGAGGCGGTTTCAACATGGGATGATAATGGAATCCTTTCGTACCATATTTTTAATTGGACAGCCGATAATATTGCTTTGGGAAATGTTTATACAACTGTTTTATACAATATCACCCTTTGCAACAATTTTTTGATCGAGGCCTCAGATGATAAATTGGCCAAACGGGGTTTTTCAGGACAAGATGTAGAGACCATAAAACAATATGCCGCAGAATCAAGGTTTATGAGAGCCTATTACTTTTGGATGTTGCTTGATTTGTATGGAAATCCGCCTTTCCCAACAGAAAACAGCCTACTTTCAGGCGATGCACCAAAACAAATCCAAAAAGAAGATTTGTATACTTTTATAGAATCTGAACTGAAAGAAATTGAACCTTTGTTGGTAGCCCCTAAGTCCAATGAATATGGAAGAGCAGATCAAGCTGCTTGCTGGTCTTTACTTGCCCATTTATATCAAAACGCACCAATATATATTGGAATTGATAAAAGTACCGACGTAATTACTTATTGCAAAAAAGTTATTGATGGTGGATATTCGCTCGAAAATCATTACAGTTGGTTAATGCTGGCCGACAATTACCTGAATTCGGACGAATTTATTTTTACCATTAATTTCGACAATGCAAAGGAAATTACCTGGGGTGGCACAAATTACCTGGCACTTGGTGCTGCTGGTGTTACCGCTGAAGTTAACGGGATGAGTGCTTCGTGGAATTCACTAAGGATGACCCAGCAAATTCCGGCTTTATTCCCAACCACGGATACACTCGTTGACAAACGTGCTCAATTCTGGACCAACGGCCAAATTCTTGAAGTGAAGGATTTAGGTTCTTCTACCGATGGTTACTCAAATTATAAATTCCGCAATTTAAACCGCAACGGCCAGGCACCTGCTCAAAACAATACGTACAATAATATTTGCGATATCGATTACCCGATTTTCAGGCTTGCCGAAATTTATCTTAGCTATGCCGAAGCAGTTATTCGTGGTGGAGAAGGTGGCGATTTGAACACAGCACTTTCGTATATCAATAAAATAAGAGGAAGAGCCTATGCTGGGGATCCTGCAAGTACCGATGGAAATATTACATTGCCCGATCTGACACTCGATTTTATTTTGGATGAACGTGGCAGGGAATTGTATTGGGAAACATACCGTCGCACCGATTTGATCCGCTTCAACAAGCTCACAACCAATGAATATTTGTGGGCATGGAAAGGTGGAGTGAAACAAGGAATCCAGGTTGCTGATAAGTATAAAATATTTCCTATTCCTACCTCAGATTTATTGGCCAATCCCAATTTAAAACAAAACAAAGATTACTAATTTGAAAAAATAATAATTATGAAATCAAAATTTATATATACGATTCTGGTTTTGCTTATGGTGTTTTCGGCCTGCGAAAACGATCTGCTGAAAACCACTATAACCGATGGCACAGCGCCAGTACTAACATCATCCAAAACACGGATTGAACTGTTGCTCGCCGATTCGGCAAATAATGCAATTAGTTTGAGCTGGACAGATCCAAAATATCTTGACAACACAAGCAATGGAAGCCTTGTTGGTACTTATTTTATTGAAATTGACAAATCCAATGATTTTTCCGCTCCCATTTTAATTGCTGCAGGAAATACACTTGAACAATCATTTTCAGTATACAATTTCAATAAATTATTATTGGGTATGGATTGTAATTCTGGTGTGGCAAACGATATTTTTGTAAGGGTTAAATCGGTGTTTTTCAATTCCGATACTTTGCTTTCCAATGTTCTGCAACTTTCGGTTACACCTTATGCCACAGTAATACCTCCGGCCATTACCGTACCTGGTGAATTGTGGATCAGCGGAGCTGCTATCCCTGCCGGATGGATTACTCCTTTTCCTGCCAATCAAAAGTTCTTCAAAGAATCTTCAACTACTTTTTCAATAATTATTGACTTGTTGGGAGGTAAAGATTATGAAATGATAACCGATGGAAACGGTGTAAACTGGACTCCATGTTATCGTCTTGATCCCGCCATTGATCCTGCATCTGTTGTTTGGGGTGGCGGCTTTGTATGGGATGGAAATGGTTCGCCATACAATTGGGGAAGCAAAAAATTCCTTAGCCCACCAAGCGATGGAACCTATAAACTGACCTTCAATTTTCAGGATGCAACATACACAGTAGTTGATGTAACAGGTCCTCCGGTTATTGCAATTCCTGCCGAATTATGGATTAGTGGCTCAGGCCTCACAGGCGGTTGGATAACTCCTTTTCCTGCCGAACGTCAGTTTACCAAAATTGATGATTACAGGTTCTCGATTTCCATTTTCCTTGCAGCAAGTTCCGATTACGAAATGATTACTGATGGAACAGGCGCCAATTGGACTCCTTGCTACCGAATTGATCCGGCACTTGATAGAACTACAATGATATGGGGTGGTTCATTTGTTTGGGATGGTGATGGTTCAGCTTACGGTTGGGGCAGCAAAAAATTCTTGTCGCCTCCGACTGACGGCACTTATAAATTGATTTTCGATTTTCAAACAGCAACTTATATTGTTTTAATGGAATAAAATAAGTTGAGGAATTTTTAAGAGGCTGTCTAAAAAGTGTTTTCTGGACGTCGAGCTGTTTGCTGAGCCTGGTCGAAGCACTGTCGAAAAGATTATTGATAATCAATAACTTATATACTTCGATAAACTTAGTACATCGCATTTCGACAAGCGTTTGACTGAGCTCACGCCGAAGTCTCAATGTCCATCACTTTTAGGACTTTTTAGACAGCCTCTTTCTTTTTTATCCTAGTTTTGATAAAAAAATTCATGGTTAAATCAACACACGATTTTGCCTAAAAACTCTTCTTCGTAATTTTCCCATGCAAAGCATTCACTTCCATCAAAGCAGCCGATCCATACCACGGATGAAGTTCCATTTTTAAACGGCCAGATTTTACTGCCGGATCAGTGTTTATTAATGCTTCAGCTTCAGCAATGGTTTCTACATTGAAAATAAAAATGCCTCTAACATCGGTGTCGTCCATAAAAGGGCCAGCAAGTATTAACTTACCTTCTTTTGCCAAACGAGCTATATTGTCCATATGACCTTTTTGTATTTTAGCAGTTTCTATTGAATCCTGCTCTCGATTCGGTCCTTTTTTAAGGTAGGCGAAAACATATCTTTTCATTCCATATTCATCGGCTCCATATTTTTTTGCAAGCACTGAATCAAAGGTAGATTCATTTATTTGGTTCAAGGCCAGTGAATCTTTGTTTACCGAATTTTCTTTTCTGGAATCTTGTTTATTACCACAACTGTAAATACTGAATAAGAATAGAAAAATTGGAATAATTGTTTTCATGGTTATTTAGTTAATGGTTTAAAATTTATTATTCTGGTTCATAATAAATTACAATTGATCCGCACTCGCCAAGCGTTGATTCCAGCGACATTAAATGTTTGGAATTTCCGTCAAAAATAATCACTGATGCTGTATTTGGAGGATCTTTGCCCAAATTATGTGCAAATACAATTAATTTATTTTGCCCAGGCCTTAAGGTTACCTGTATTTTTTTTCTATCGCTTTTTAGCACATATTTTTTTAGCAATTGCTTTTCATTCAGAAAAAGTGAAATTTTATCGCCATCCTCTTTTCCATAATCCCAAACCTGAATTTCAACGGAACTTGTTTTTACTGTCATTTCGTGAGTTGAAACAACTATCCGCCCATTGATGGCGGTAACTTCGTTTTTATCGTTCACTTCAGGGATAATTTTATGTCTATTCTTTTTTTCCCTTTTTTTGATGTTTAGAAAAGCGTACGATAAAGAAGTTCCAAAATATGCCCCCGAACCATTTGAACTAATTAACGTATTTCCAGAAATGCTATTGGTTTGTATGTTCAAATTGCATTCATAAACCGGATTCAGAGAATAATTGAATCCCAGATAAAGATTGAAATTGAGCCTTCTGGTAAGTGAAAAGCCCAATCCACTTTCAAGAAAGATTGAAGAAAATTGTTCTTCTTTATTGGATTGGGTAATACTTATTTCCGGCGCCTGATAAACAAATTCTGAAGTTTCATTGGCTGGTTTTGTGTTTCCAAACTGATATCCCGAAAAAAGCATCCATTGAATTCTTTCATTGTTTTGAAATGGTAAACTAAAACCAATATTTCCTGAAAATCCCTGAACCTGAACCGTAGATTCATTTTTAATTTTTACATAATCGCCATTATTCAAGGAAATGGGCTGGTTATCTGCAAACTTCCATTTATATTTTTGATCAAAAGCGTTGAATCCAATTTCAATATATTTTCCAATTCTATAATGTAAACCAGCCGAAACCAGATTTTGGTTAAAAAGTGGGCTAGTATTTTCCAATTCGTTACCATAGCCTTCGACCTTAAAGCGAGTATTTCCGGTTTGGGCTTTCAAATCAAAGCAAAATTGTTGCTGTCCATAACAAAAATAGGCGTATAAAAAGCAGGATGTCAATATAATAACCCGGAAGAATGGTTTCATTCAATTTGCGTTTTACTATTCTTTTTAGAATTTTGTTCTGTTGATTTTTTGGCAAAAAACAAGTCCAATTCTGCTACATTGCTTTTTGAGCCATCTTTATAAACCATCCAGAATCTGTTGTGAATATAATCTGAATAGCCATTAGTAATGCACAATTTAAAACTGATTTGTTGAGTGTACGTAATAGTTTGAGGAAAAATAATCCGGTTTCGAGGCAGTGAAAAATCTGAGCTGTTCCAAAAATAACCATCAAGAGAATAAAAATCGCCATTTCCGCTAATACTGTCAATTTCATCGGCGCAATATCCTTTGTGGATAAAAGAGATCAGATATCTATCACCAGTGCCAGCATCGGTTTCGCATGTTGAGGTATCAATAAGTGAATAAATTGGCAATTCAATTTGTTTTACACATGGCAATTCATATGAAAAATCAAGTGTGTTGCTTCTGGATTTGTTTTGATAAATTGCGGTGATTTTACCAGTGACTGACTTGGCTGTGTCACTGGTTTCATGAATTCGAACATTAAGCAAACTACTTTCATCGGTTTTATTGGTAAAATCGATGTTTCGGTGTCCAATTGAAACAGTATCAGAAAGATAAATCAGATTTTCACCCGAAGAATAATTTCTGGTAATGCTTAAACTGTCAACAAAATCATAGCAAAATCCCTGGTGCAGAATATTTAAGGCAGTAAATCCTGGATCTAACATTTCCGTACTTTCAAACGAAAGTTGTTTTGGGCAGGTTGTAATTTCCACCTTTAAATCGCTTGAGCGATTGCATTGATAAAGCAAGAACAATGAAAAGAATAGCCAATATAATTTGAATTGTTTTTCCAAGGATTTGGTTTTGATTTTATCCAAATTTAGTAAAAGAAATGATGATTGGCAATTTGATTGTTAAAATTACAGTGAAACTCGAGCTGGTTAATGTCTTCGATTTACGACAATGTTTTAATCACTATTTCTTAAGGTCTGCAAACTTCTAATATTTTCAAAATTCAACAATAATCTCATGCACTCCATCTCCGTAACCATACTTGATTTCGAATCCATAGTAATCGCAAATCTTACGGGCCAGTGAAAGGCCTATTCCCAATGATTCGCTATTTTGCGATGCCTTTGAAAATCTTTCAAACAGTAAATTCGGATCAAAATGAAGCGCTGGTCCTGTATTTTTTATCAATAATCTATTGGCAGAGAGCTCAATAGATAAGCTTCCATTAGTAATATTATGCCTGATTGCATTTTTAACCAGATTTGTAAAAAGAATATCAGCCAATTCAGGGCTCATGGATAATTTTGGATTTCCCTTTACTTCAAAGTTTGCAGCAATTGAACCAGCATCAATAAAATCTTCGAATATTTCAAGCTTGGAATGAATTAATTTTTCGATATCAATAAGCTGTTTATCAGGAAATTGATTATGCTCGAGTTTTGTAAATAAAGTAAGTGCCTTAATTAGTTTTGAAAGGCGCATGGTTTCATTGTTGATTTCACCAGCTAGATGCATCTGGTTTTCATTGGTGTTTTGGTCTTGCAACAACAAATCGGTTTTTGAACGAATAATAGCTAAAGGTGTTTGCATTTCGTGGGTTAGGTTGCCAGTAAAATCTCTTAATCCCTGAAAATCTGAACTTATTTTATCAATCATCCGTTTTAGAACCTGATTTAGCTGGTTAAATTCAATAATCATAGATTCTGAAAAGTCCAGTTTTTCGGGCGATGAAATATCAAAATGCTGGATTTTATCAATGGTAACAAAAAATTCGGACCAGATGCGACCAAAAAAATATCGATAAAGAAAATAAACCGCCAATAAAAACACAATTACTATCATAGTGATAATCAATGCAATTTGCTCAATCAGGTAATTTGATTCTATCAAAGATTTATAAATTGAAATTTTGTATAAGTTACCTTGAATTTCGATATAAAACGACAAACGTTTATAGGGCGCATAATTATTTCGTAAATAATCAAAAACCAATGTATCAGCAAATTGGGTTGGCATGCTGGTTTTGGAATGAACCACGTCCAATTGAATAAACCCACCGGAAATAAAAACAGCTTTGCTTAAATCTGTATCTAAATGCCCCAAATCGTGAGAAAATCTATACATCTGATCGGTCAGTTCCTGTTTAACTTTCCTTTCTTCAAGTCTTTTTACAAGTTGAAATATGGCAATTCCACTTATAAAAAAAGTGAAAAGTGAAACCGTAATATAATAAAGTGTAGTTTTGGTTAAAAGCCTCATGATGAAATATTTACATTACAAAACATATTAAACATTAGACTTCATTCGAACTGGTTTGAAATTTATAACCAATTCCGTAAATGGTTTGTATGTACTCCTGCAAACCTTTTTCCTGCAATTTCTTTCTTAAATTTTTAATGTGGGCGTAAACAAAATCATATGAATTGGCCATGTCAATATTATCGCCCCAAAGATGTTCGGCAATTGTTTCTTTGGCAATAACCCTATTCTGGTTTGAAATAAAAAAAAGAAGCAGGTTGTATTCCTTTTTAGTTAAATCGAGTAATTCGTCGCCAGCTTTAACCTGAAACTCATCAGGGTTTATACTTAGTTTTCCTGCCTCAATGGTATTGCTGCCGCTAAAAGTAATCCTGCGAATGAGTGAGCGGACCCTGGCATTCAATTCAGCCAAATCAAATGGTTTAACAAGGTAATCATCAGCCCCTAAATTTAGGCCTTCAATACGGTCGTCAATTGTGTCGCGGGCCGAAATGATAATAATACCTGTTGGATCATTTTCCTTTTTTAATTGTTTTATGATATCCAGACCTGAACCATCGGGCAAATTTAAATCAATGATTGCACAATCGTATTTATAAACCGCAATCTTTTCAACCGCAGATTTATAATCGCCAGCCAGCTCACAAACATATCCACTTAGTTTAAAATAAGAAATAATAGAAGCTGATAGGCTTTTTTCATCTTCAACCAATAAAATTTTCATAAATTAAATGATTGATCCATTTTTAATTTATTGCGAAGATAATCTTTCTATTCAAAATTGTTTGGATGATTCGTCTAATATGCTTTAATTTATGCCATCAATTTATATTATCTGTTCAATTGGCATGTAAGCTGACTCAACTTTATATAAATTAAAATTTTATTAAAGATTGTGTGATTTAATTTAAAAATATACATTTATCGCCTTTTAAAAATGATTACTTTGTTTGGTTTGTTAATCCTATTAAAAGTAAGTCTTATCATAAAAAATCAATTAAATAAATAAAAAACTGTTTTTCTTATTTGTTGATTTGTAAAAATTAATACATTTATCAAAATTTAAAATCTAATTATTTTCACAATGAAATCTAATAAACCTAAAGTAATCAAAGACTTTGAGAAGCTTGATCCTGAAATACAGGAGCAAATTAAGCTGGTTTATCCCGATGGTTTTTACAGCCATCTTGTATATTATACCAACAAAGACGGACAAAGCGTAACAGCTCTTCCCTTTGAAACCGAAGACAAGCATTATCTTGTTAGAATGACTATCAATCAGGCCAAAGCCATTATTGAAGAGGATGAAGATTACGATATGGAAGGCAACTTGAAAGACGATGCAAAAAAAGAGTATGAAGATAAATATTCTGATTTAGATTATTTATCTGAACAAATATCTGAAAATGAGCCTACTGACGACGATGACGATTAGATCCAGCCATATTTTTAACTGATTCCTTTTGTTCCAATTTTATTAAGTTATTCCGATATCTTAATCAAATTGGTTCATTGGATTTGTGTTAGATTCAAATTCTGTTGATCGAAATTCGCTATCTTTAAAAATTAGAGATTATTTTTCCCATTTCTCCAATTACTCGTAATTAGAACAATTATCCATTCAACTTAAATCATTGTAAATAAACTGTTTGTAATTAATTTCTTTAATACAAATTGAAATCTATTTGTGAACATCCAATTCATAAAATTTTCGATCTTTATTCAAATCAAAAACTATTTTGAACTTTCCAAATTGTCTTTTCATCCCTCAATTGCACAAATAATAATCATTTTACAAATACTATAAACTGTATATATTCAATTTATGCTTGGTTTTTTATAGAATGTTGACGTAGATTGAAAGATTTTTCGTACTTTCAAAATATTCAAAAATTTTGGATTATGGAAGTTTCAGATTTCGATTACCAGCAGTTGCTTACAGAAAATGAAAGGCTTAAAATTCAACTTTCAAAGCAAAGTACAAATGATTCCATTCTCAATTCTATTCAGCAGGATTTGCTACCAAATTCAAACTATGATATTTTCAAGCTTATTTTTAAATCTGCAAAAATAGGGCTTGCAATTGTTGATGACAAAGGTCAATTTATTGAATGTAATCCGCGCCTTTCAGAAATTACGGGATATTCTTTAGAGGAACTGAATAAAATTGATTACACCAAAATCACGTATCCCGATGATGCACATATCGACAGGAAATTTTTAGCAGAATCCAAATCTGGAAAAATTGACAGCTTCTCCACAGAAAAAAGATATATCAACAAAGTTGGAAATACCATTTGGATAAATCTGCATGTAAATATTCTAAGAGATAAAAATGGTGATTTTAAATTTGCGGTTTCAGCAACCGAAGATATTACCGAACAAAAAAAATTAAGGCAGGTCGAAGACCATATTATTGCTATTAATTCGCAATTTGATTCAATGAATATTGATGAAATAATGGCGGCAGGAAAAGAAACTGCTGAAAAACTTACAGAAAGTAAAATTAGTTATTTTCGTTTCATTGATCAAAGTAGCAAAAATTTTGAATCTGAAAATTGGTTCGAAAATACATTGAAAAACGGTGAAACTGATGATCTTGAAATGGATTATCAATTTTTGAACGAGTTTATTTTAATGGATTGCATAAAAGAAAAAAAACCTTTGATTTATAACGATTACAGAGCTTACATTCGCAAAAACAGACTTGTTGAAAGTACAATAATTCCCGAAAAAATAATGATTTCGCCAGCAATTGAAGATAATAAATTGGTTGCTGTTTTGGGTGTTGGAAATAAATCAGGCGATTACAATGATTTGGATTCTAAAATATTGAGTTTAATTCAAGCCAATATTTGGGGAATTGTTAGAAGGAAATTAGCCGAAGAAAAGTTAAGCGAAAGTGAAAACAACTTTAAGACTTTCTTTAATTCGATAGAAGATTTTCTTTTTGTTTTGGATTGTGACGCTAAAATTCTGGAAGTTAACCAAACATTAATTGAACGGCTTGGATATTCTCGAATCGAATTAATTGGAAAACCTGCTTTAACTTTATATCATGATGATTACAAGGTTGTTGCCATGCAAACCATAAATTCATTACTCGAAGGAAAAACAAATAATTGTTCTATACCATTATACTCAAAAAATGGACGGACAATTTCGGTTGAAACTAAGGTATACAAAGGGATATGGAACAAAAACAATGTATTCTATTTTGAAAGTAAAGACATTAGTAAACTCAGATATTCTGAAGATAAATTTTTAAGAGTTTTTCATATTAATCCAGCGATTTGTGCAATTATTGACTTACAAACCGAAACATTTATTGAACTTAACAAAACCTTTTATCACAAACTAAAGTACAAACCGAGCGAAGTAATTGGAATTAAACCAACCGAAATACTTAAGATTGATGACAAAACAAGAGTAAAAATTGACAAGGAATTTCAGGAAAATGGAAGGTTGAGCAACTTTGACGTTCAATTAACCACAAAAAAAGGGGAGCTCGTTCCTGTATTATTATCGGGTGAAATTATAATTCTTGAAGGGAAAAAATATGTATATGCCGTTGCACTTGATATTTCTGAAAGAAAAGCCACAGAGCAAAAACTGATAATTAATGAACAACAGCTCAAAGAAGCTTTGGATATTGCACAATTGGGCCATTACATTTTCAATATAGAAACCGGGTTTTGGACAAGCTCTTCCAACCTGGATATCATTTTTGGAATTGATCCGGATTATTTGCGCGATGTTGCCGGATGGATAAACATTATACATCCTGATTTTCAGATTGAAATGACTAAATATCTTCAAGAAAATATATTAACAAAACATGAAAATTTTGAAAAAGAATATAAAATTTTAAGTATAAAAGATTCCCATGAAAAATGGTTGCATGGAAAAGGTCTTTTAAAGTTCGATGAACAGGGCAAACTTATTGCAATGTTTGGTACCATACAAGATATTACCTCCAGAAAAAATGCAGAAACAAAGTTAGAAGAAAGTGAAAACGCACTTAGAAAAATAATTGAATCAACGATTGGAAAAGGGAGTCAGGATTTTTTTAACAATATGGCCCTTAGCTTACAGGAAATTACAAAATCTGATTATACATTTATTGCAGAATACTCAGATTATCAAGAAATTAAAACAATCTCACTGTTTCATCAGAAAAATAAAATCGAAAACATAACTTATCAACTCAAAGGTTCGCCATACGAAAACATTTTTGACAATCAAAGCCAGGTATATAAAGAAAATGTGGCTCAACTTTTTCCAAATGATAAATTAATGATTGATTTAAGAATTGAAGCTTGTATCGGGGCACCTATATTTGATCATTCGGGAAATCCAATCGGAATTATTGTTTCATTGTTTTGCAGGCCTATTGCAAATGCTTCATTTATACGGTCCATTTTTGAGATATGCTCTACCAGCGTAGGAAGCGAAATTCAAAGAACAAAATCTGAACTCAAAATCAAAGAAAATGAACTTACGCTTCATGCCGTTTTCGATAATACGCCGGTAATGATGGTTTTGCTCGATGAAAATGCCGAGATTATACGTTTGAACAAAGCGGGTCAAAATATTTACAACTATGACAACATCAATATTTTAGGCAAAAGAACAGGTTCAATGATGAACTGTTTTAAAAATTTGAAAGACCTTCCAAATTGTGGAACCCTGAGTGAATGCAGAAATTGCTTGTTGAGGTTCACTTTTTTAAATACCTTGATAACCGGAGAACCTACATTTAAAATAGAGAAAGAATTTGTTTCAAATCATGGTGATAGAGAATTTATACATACTTTTTTGGTTTCTTCATCCAGGGTCGAACTTGAAGAAAAATCAATGGTTTTAATCAGTTTGGATGATATTACCGATAGAAAAAGAATGGAGCAAAAAATTCTTCAAAATGAAAACACTCTGAATAAAATTTTTGATAGTGCCCCGGTAATTATGATGCTTTTAAATGAAAATGCCAAAATTATTAAACTTAATAAAATTGGTTACGATTTATCACTTTCAAGTGGAAATAAATCAGAATATCTGCATTGTGGCGATATTTTAAACTGCGCTGGCAAATCAGGTAAAAGCGAAAAATTGAATGAAAGCGTACTTTGCCAGAATTGCCTGTTACTTAGCAGCATTCAGGAAACCCTCAAAACAAAAAAAGAGATTTACAAAAAAGAAGCTGACATTATTTCAATATTGCACAATGAAATGATTTTGAGAACTTTTCTTATTTCCACTTCATTAATTGAAAATAGTCTGGAAAAAAGAGTGCTTGTAACCCTTGACGAAATTACCGAACGAAAAAAAGTTGATGAAGAACTCATTCTCTCAAAAGAAAAAGCGATTTATAATGAACAGAGATACAAACTTTTATCAAATATTACCTTTGAGGGAATAATGTTGTACAAAGAACGAATTATTATAGACGCAAACCGTGCATTGTCAAAAATGAGTGGCTTCACTTACGAAGAACTAATTGGACAGTTTTCAATGAGTTTTCTATTTCCTTCGGAATATAAAAGCTTTTTTGAACAAAAACTTAAAGAGGAATATACCATGCCCTACGAAACTGTTTTAATTTGTAAAAATGGAACCAGGATTCCCGTTGAAATTGAATCACGATATTTTAATCATAATACGGAAAGAATAAGAGTATCAGCCATAAGGGACATTACGGAACGCAAACAAGGCGAAAAGAAAATACTCCAGGCCATTGTTCAAACCGAAGAAAATGAACGAGCCAGGTTTGCACAGGAACTTCATGATGGATTGGGACCAATTTTATCGAATGTTCAAATGTATTTCCAATGGCTTGCCGAAGCAGACGATAACACCCAATTTGTGATTGACAAAGGAAATATTTCGCTTAAAAATGCATTTGCCACTCTTCGTGAAATTTCTAATAATTTAAGTCCGCATATTTTGCACAACTTTGGTATTTATCATGCGGTGAGCAATTTTATCGAAACCATTGCAGTAAAAAATATGCAAATTGATTTAAAAACTAATTTTGATAAATCAAGATTTGACAATAATATCGAAATTGCACTATATCGTGTTATTACTGAATTGATTAACAATAGCATCAAGTATTCTGATGCAAATAAAATTGATATAGTTATGCTGCTTGAAAACAATTTGCTCAAAACCACTTATCATGACAATGGAAAAGGCTTTGATATTAAAAACACACTCAAAAACAGCAAAGGTTTTGGAATGATTAATATTCAAAACAGAATAAAGGCAATTCAAGGAAATATTAGTTTTTCAAGCGAAATAAATGAAGGTTTTAAAGTTGAAATAAATGTAATCCTTGTTTAATTGTTATAATTTTACCTGATAAAAACAAGTTAATTGATTATGAAATTAGTACTTATAGATGACAACAAAGAGTTTCTCGAAAATCTTGAATATTTTGTTATTCACAGATTAGGCCACACAGTTGTTGGAAAATTTACAAACGGAAAGGAATTTCTGCACACACTTTCCACCAATAAACCTGATATTGTGCTGATGGACATTTCAATGCCTGAAATTGATGGTTATACGCTTACCAAAATGATCAACTGGAAAAATATCCATATCAATGTTATTGCAGTAACCATGTTTACAAATAAAGCCTATCTACAAAGCTTAATTGGCGCAGGATTTAAAGGATGTGTTTTTAAATCGAATGTTTTTAAAGAATTGCCGCTAGCAATTGAACAGATTTCGAAAGGAAAATATTACTGGCCTGATGATATTAATGATTAATCACAATTTGAAAAAAATAGCGATAATCAGATTTAGCCAGTATTCATTTATATTTGCTTAATCTATTATTAAAACCATGAAAAAAATTTCAAAATTATACATTCTCGTTTCTTTATTATTTGTCATTTCATATTCTTGCAATAAAGACCATTCATCGCCAGCTGTTTACAAAACAAAAAATGTGATTATAGTTGTGGTTGATGGTGCCAGGTATTCCGAAACCTGGGGCGATACCACATTTGCCAATATCCCAAATATGCACGAAAAACTTGCAGCTTTTGGATGTATCAACACAAACTTTTTCAATAACGGACCAACTTACACGCTTGCCGGACATACTGCTATCTGCACAGGATTTTATCAGGAAATAAATAATTCAGGTAATGACGATCCTCTTTATCCATCGCTATTTCAAGCATGGAATAACAAATTTAAGAACGACAGCACTCATTCGTGGATAATTTCGAGCAAAGACAAATTACAAGTGCTGGCCAATTGCAATCAAAACTGGTGGACGAACAAATATAAACCCTCAACCAATTGCGGAATTGACGGACTTGGCGTTGGAAGCGGATATCGAAATGACAGCTTAACTTTTAATGAAAGTTTGAGAATTTTAAATGAAAATCACCCAAACCTGGTTCTTCTTTCCTTTCGGGAGCCTGATTATTCTGCCCACCTGAAAAACTGGAATGCTTATCTCAAAGGCATCGTTAATACCGATGAATATATTTATCAATTATGGAATTTTATTCAAAACGATAGCATTTATCGAGGAACAACCACTTTGTTTGTTACCAACGATCATGGCCGTCATCTTGACGATGTAGCCGATGGTTTTGTTTCGCATGGAGATGGATGCCAGGGCTGCAAACATATCTTTCTATTTGCAAGCGGTCCGGATTTTCAACAGGGAATAATTTTGGATAAAAAGCGCGAGTTAATCGATATTCCGGCAACTATTGAGGTATTATTAAATTTTGAGGTTCCAAATGGTCATGGCCATGCGATGACTGAACTTTTTAAATGAGTTCAAATTTACAATAAGCTCAAAGAAAAAATCATGTATATTTGTATAAGCAATCCTTTTCTACGGTTTACTATAGACAAATAATCAGAAACCCATGAATAAAATTGACCAAAAGTTAAAAGAAATCAGGCTGTTTTGCGAACAAAATGCCAACCCTGAAAATGTGAAAAAATATTCCAAATTTTTCACCGAAGGTTATGATGCTTATGGCCTAAGTCAGGAAATTTTTGAAACACAGCGCAACAAGTGGCTTGATTTGTGGAAAGACGAAATGTCGATTGAAGAATACCTGTTGCTTGGTGAAAAACTAATTGCCACAGGAAAATACGAAGAAGCCAGTTTTGCAATTACATTTTTGTATAAAAATCTTAAAAACCTAAATACCAATATGTTTGAAATAATTGGTTTTTGGTTAGAAAATGGAATTTCGAACTGGGCGCATACCGATTTACTTTCAGGCAGAGTACTTGGTGACTTTATTACCAGCCAAAAAGTTACCATAGAAGTATTTAACAAATGGACAAAATCAGAATCCATCTGGAAAAAACGCGCCGTTCCGGTAACGTTACTCGAAGCTTTAAAAAGCGATATTCCGCTCATGCGGATTTTTGCTATTATTGAACCGCTCATGCTCGATCCAGCCAAAAAAGTACAACAAGGCCTGGGCTGGCTTTTAAGAGAAGCATGGAAATTACATCATTCAGAAACCGAAGTTTTTCTGATGAAATGGAAAGATACCTGTGGCAGGACAATTATTCAATATGCAACCGAAAAAATGGATAAAAACGAAAGGCTAAAATTCAGGAAAATGAAGAAATAGAATTTAAATCCTTTGCAAATCCTCCTTTAACAATTTCAGACATTTTAATTACTACATCATAATTTGTATTTATATCATTATATTTGCCCTCGCACAAAAATTTGATGCAACAATTTAAAAAAATGGAATGAAATAAGCTGCATTCAAAAAAAATAAACAAAACAATATAGCTAAATGATATAAAAACAACCAGATATGGACATAGAAAAAATCAAAAACTACAACACAAAAGTACTTGCCATTTTTTTAACCACACTTGTAGCTTTTGCTGTAATTGGATTAATTTCCTTCATTATTTTCCTTTTTACCGAGGTTTTTCATTTTCCGCAAAATTCCTCAACATATACGCCCGAAGGCATACAAGTAGAAGAACCGCAACAAAATAGTGAAACAGGAAATGATAACCAGCTGCATGTTTCGTATAGCTTTCCACAATTGGCTGATACGCTGAATCAACTCTATATTATTTCTGTGGGCCACCAAACAAAATATGAAATAGAATCGAGCCTTAACAAAAGAGGAAAATTTTTATCCAGCAGCAGTTCCGAAAGTAACAATACGTATGATTACAATACACAGGCCACATCTGTGAATTTATTGATTTATGATGCTAAAAATGCCAAACTTGAAAAACTTTTCAAACAGCAGATTTTAATGGGAAATTATGATACCTATTATGATAAAGACGATGTAATTATTGTATTTGAGGCTGTTGATAAAGATTCAAATAAAGACGGTAGAATCACACTTGATGATGAAACATCGCTCTATTTCTATTCGCTCAGAAATAAAACAATGAAACTAGCAAAAATGGAAGGTGAAACTGTTTTGCAATATGAGTTTAATATAAAAACAAGAAACGCTATGATAAGGTTTGGTGATGATCCAAATAACCGTAAGGATAAAAATGAAATCGTTTCGCCGGGTACACTTTGCAGATATGATTTTGATTCAGATAAACTCAGCAAAATCAATGATATTCAACTTAATACAGAATTAGAAACCATTGCCGGTGGCAAGAAGTAAATTATAAAAAAGTATATAGAAAGACAATGGAAATGGAGCACTTTATAAATGAACTTGAACAACAATACGACAAATTCAAAGAAAAAAGCCTAATTAACAGAAGGTTTAAACACAAAGATATTATATCGCTTATCGAAAAACTTAGAAATCAACCTATATTTGAGGTTTCTGAGTTGGGTAGATCGATCGAAGGCCGCGAAATTTTTCTAATCAAAGCAGGAACCGGCAAAACCAAAGTATTGCTTTGGTCGCAAATGCATGGCAATGAACCTACTGCAACTGCCGCACTTTTCGATATTTTTAATTTGTTGACTTCAGACAATCAATTTACTGCGGAGAAAAAAACAATCCTGGAAGAACTTAGCTTGTATTTTGTGCCCATGGTTAATCCGGATGGGGCGCAGGTTTTTAAACGTCGAAATTCGCTTGACATCGACCTCAACCGCGATGCAGCCAGGCTTGAAGCCACCGAAACCAAGATACTTAAAAAACTGAGGGATGAAATTCAGCCCGATTTTGGATTTAACCTCCACGATCAGGACTGTTATTATGCAGCTGGTGCAACATCAAATCCGGCAACCATTTCTTTCTTAACACCTTCGTTTAATGTCGAAAAAGACATTGATCACAGTCGCAGGGCTTCCATGGAACAAATTGTTATCATGAACCAGGTGCTTCAAAAATATATTCCGGGACAGGTTGGCCGTTACAACGATGATTTTATGCCAACCGCTTTTGGCGACAGTATGCAAAAGTGGGGAACAAGTACCATTTTAATCGAGTCGGGCGGATTTAAAAATGACCCAGAAAAGCAAATGGTTAGGAAAATGAACTTTTTGGGTATCATGGCTTCGCTTTACAGCATTTCCGTGGGCAATCCAGATGAAATGTACTATATGGATTATTTTCAAATTCCGGAAAACAAAAAAGACAAGCTTTTTGATCTTCTCGTTCGAAATGCCACTTTACAAAAAAACGGACAAAGCTTTTCAATAGACATTGGGATTAGAAGAAAAGAAATTGAAAATCAGGACAATACAGGCTTTACTCATAAAAGCGAAATATACGATATCGGTGATTTGAGGAACTATTTTGGGTACGATGAAGTTGATGCAACTGATTTATTGATCAAAAGCCTTGAAAATGATATTCTGATTGGCAGCAAAGCTGATTTTCAATTGGTTGAAACCAATGATAAACTTCGTTTTAAAATTATTAACGGATTTATTGAAGAAGAAATGGAAATTGTCTGGAAACTCGATAATTTATAATGCGAATTAATGGTTCGTATTTTTCAATAGCCGCCTGCTTTAGCTGGCGGTTGAAAAAGAAAGAACAATTTGGCTTTAGCCAAGACTAAATAATAATTTCGGCTAAAGCCCTTCAGACGAGTTTATTCCGATCCACCGGCTAAAGCCAGCGGCAATTTAACTGCTAATTCGCATTTATTAGTGAAAAATAAAAAGTGATGGATTTTATAAGCTCCATCACTTTTTACTTAACATCCATAAATCGGCATAAAACAAATGCTTAATCCAAACTTTAATTCTTAATTTTTATACTACTTGATTTTATCAATTTGTCGATTAAAGGATTTGTTGTTGCACTTTTCTTTGATAGTGCTTGAGTATATTTTGTAATTTTTCCTTTATACACTCCACCTATCTTACCGGTTTCTGTATATCCAGAGTTTCCATCACCGTTCGTATCCAACATATCAGCATAAACACCAGCGCTTATATCGTTCAACTTAATGTTATAATCTCCATTTGTAACAGACACATCAATACTTCCACCATGGCCAGTTAAAAAACCATTTCCATTACTCATACCAATTCCACTAGCAAAGATAAATCCGAATGGAATGATACCGCGGCTGGCATCCATCGCTGCTACCTCATCAAGACCAGCATAGTTTCCACTTAAAACATTAGTAAGTGTGTCATATACAGCAACTAAAAGATTGGTAGTATCAGGTCCGGATATATTGGTAAACACAAATTGAAAAACTGAGAATTCATTGCTCATTCCTGAATTACTTACCCATTCTACAAGTGCAACGCTATCAACTGCATAGCTTTTTCCGGCATAAGAAAAAAAGTTACCGGGATCACTGCTTTTTTTATCGCAAGAGGCAAATGCAAACATTACCAGAACAATCATTAGGTAAAAAGAAATTTTTTTCATTGGTTTCATTTTAATTTAGCCTACTCTTTAGCTTTTCGGCAACCGCTGTAATATTAATCGCTAAATTTATTATTTTATTAATACATTACAAGTTACAAAAAAATTTCTTTTGTGTAAAATTCATTTTACCAATTAAGTAATTTATAAGGTAAAATCATTGAATAACTTGAAATCCTAAAGGAATATAGAATCAAAAAATTATAAATAATCATTCCATCTTTCACAATAAATTTTTGTATACTTGCTATATAAATTCCTCATAACCAAATCCTATGAAAACAATATTTCTGCTAATCCTTTATAGTGTTTTATCATTTAGCAATTTGGTAGCTCAAAAAAATGAAGCACTTCCACAAAACCTGATTAACGCATACGTTAAAACCATTAAAGGTGGCGATTTCAGTTATCACTCTCCTTTTCCGGATGTGAATAATTCGTTGCTTATCAGGGCAAATAGCAATGTGGATGAAATTGTTTGGGAATCAGGCTTGTTACCAGCTGGCTTTAATGAAAAAATGGCGAATTTTATTTGGATTTTTGGAATGGATGCAACTCCCGACTCACATCCATTCACTTTGTATCTGAACAATAAAAAATGTGTGGTTTTTTCAAATCCTTTAATTTCCGATAAAAAAAGTTGGTCGGTTAAAGGCGAAAATGGCGCTGTTTTAACATTTGTACCAACCATTTTGGACAGGTTTAGCGATCCGATGGGATATGCAATTTTGAGTGTTCCCGTTTCATTTTTAAATTTAGGAAATACCCAACAATTCAAAATAAAAGGCGTTGATGCTCAAAGCAATTCGTGGTATATGACTTTTAAATCGGAAGTAAAAGAAGAAACTGCGCTTAGTCAGCAAGAAGCTTTAATCAACGAAAATGGAAAACGTTTTCAACCGATAGAACTAAAAATTACTTATTTCGGAGCGCCCACAAAAGGTAAAATTGATATTCCCGGTAAATTATCCAAAACTTTTGCCATTGAAACCGGTTACAATGAAATTCACTTTTTAGTTCCTGAAGTTACCAACAGCATTCACTTAACTGCCGATGTTACCATCGGTAAAAATAAGCCAACCAAGCATTTATTTACAATGAATCCCGTGCAACACCGCACCGTTTTTTTTGTACAACATGCACATACCGATATCGGATACACCAGGCCGCAAACCGAAATTTTACCTGAACATCTCAGATACATTGATTTTGCACTAGATTATTGCGATCAAACCGATTATTTACCTGATGATGCAAAATTCCGATGGACATGTGAAAGCAGTTGGGCCGTGCGTGAATATCTCAATACAAGACCAAAATCACAAATTGAAAGGTTAATCAAACGGATTAAGGAAGGAAGGATTGAAGTTACCGGTCTCATTTTTAATATGTCGGATTTGTTCGATGAAGTTTCGCTAATCGATATTTTAAAGCCTATAAAGCAATTTAAAGAAATGGGTATTCCTGTTAAAACCGCCATGCAAGACGATGTAAACGGAGTTGGATGGAGCTTGATCGATAATCTTACTTCAGCAGGAATTGAATATTTAAGCATGGGTGAAAATACCGACCGTGCCTTAAAACCATTCGATAATCCTACTGTTTTCTGGTGGCAATCCAAATCAGGAAACAAAATACTGGCCTATCGTGCAGAACATTACATGACTGGTAATTTTGTGGGAATTCTCAGCTCCAACTTATCCACCCTCGAAAACGGCTTGTTCAAACATTTAAACGATATTTATTCAAAGGGATATCCTTTCTCTTATTATTCAATTCAGTTCAGTGGCTATCATACCGATAATTCGCCACCATCAACAACAGCCTGCGATCTGGTTAAGCAATGGAACGAAAAGTACGAATGGCCAAAAATTAGGTTATCGACCGTTTCGGAATTTTTGGATATGGTGAAAAAAGATTATTCAACAGATATTCCCGTATATAAAGCAGCTTGGCCCGATTGGTGGGTCGATGGTTTTGGTTCTGCTTGCCTTGAAACCTCAAATTCAAGAACCTGCCAAACCGATTTTATAGCTACACGAGGCTTACTGGCCATGGCAAGTTTGTCGGGTACAAAAATAGCAGCAACCACTCAAGCCAATATCCAAACTATTATTGATGATTTGGCTTTTTACAACGAACATACTTTTGGATCAGCCGAAAGCATTTCAGATCCGTTAGTAGAAAACTCTATAGTTCAATGGGGCGAAAAAGCTGCCTACATTTGGGATGCTGTAAAGCGCAACCGAATGCTTCGTGAAGAAGGAATGGGATTGTTTCAGGATTATCTGGTTAAAACCGATGTTCCCTCTTTGGTAGTCTTTAACACTTTAGGCTGGGAGCGCTCCGGCCAGTGCGAAGTTTATATCGACAATGAAATTATTCCGAAAGGAAAATCATTTTCTATAGTTGATGATCAAGGAAATTCGATTGAAGCGCAGCCTGTCAGAACAAGGGAAGAAGGAACCTATTGGGCTTTTTCAACAGGGAAATTGCCTGCATTTGGCTTTAAAACTTATCGGATTGAAGTCAAAAAAGAAATGGTTCAATATATTCACAATTTTAAATTTGATGGGACATTAAAAAATGCTTTCTATGATATTCAGATTGATTCGATAAAAGGCGAAATTACCAGCTTGTTCGATAAAGAACTGAACCTGGACCTGATTGATCAAAGCAGCGAATGGAAAATGGGACAGTTCATTTATGAAAGATTGGGGAATAACCGCAACCAAATTTCACAGCTAAAACTTGAAGAATATACACGGTCTACCTGGGAAAATATCAAAGTTGTTAAAACAGAAGAGGGCCCAATTTGGAAAAGTGTTTTTCTGGCCGGCAAACTTCCCGAATGTGTTGGTAACAATGATATTAACTGCGAAATCAGATTGTATAAAAACAAAAAATTGCTTGAATTGCATTATGCGATGAAAAAAATTGCGGTTTATGAACCCGAAGGCGTTTATGTTTCTTTCCCGTTTAAACTTGACAATGGAGAAATCAATTTTGAAGTTCAGGGAGGCAGCATTATTCCCGGAAAAGGACAGCTCGAAGGCACTTCTTCGGATTGGAATGCCATACAGAATTATGTTTCCATCCGAAACAACAAAAGTCAGATTTTGTTTACAAGCCCCGAAATTCCAATTGTTCAGTTTAGTGATATCAATTTGGGTAAATTTGAGCGGATTGCCAATCATACAAAGCCTTACATTTACTCATGGGTTTTGAATAATTACTGGACAACCAATTTCAGGGCCAGCCAGGAAGGCGAATTAAAATGGAAATACCAGATAAGTTCCGTAGCAAATAATGATGAAGCCAGTGGAAGCCAGTTTGGATGGAACAACCGAGTTCCGCTTTTGACAAGAGTTTTGCCTGCATCATCAACAAAAACAGCAACAATTTCGAAGTCATTTTTTAATTTTAATAATCCGGATATTTTGTTGACCTATGCAAAACCATCAGCAGTTAAGCAAGGCATAGTAATTAACTTACGTGAAATTGGAGGTAAAAATACCGAAATCGACCTAAACAAGATAATTTCCGATAACAATCTAAAAAGAATTACAGAAGTTAATGCACTTGAAGATGTTATAGAACAGGAAATTACTAAAATAAATTTGAAGCCATTTGAGGTAAAATTTATCAGGCTGGAGATGGAATGATTTTGGGATAATAAATTTAGTAGACAAGATTTTTCAATAAATTTATATTACAGGTAACTGTTTGTACCTAACGAATATAACACTAGCAATAATGTTTTTAAATAATTATTTTTTTGTTTGGTTGTAAATAAAATCAACTTTCTTGTCACCCGAGTAACTCATTTATTCATTAATCTCTTTGGGCTAAGTTTATCCAACCTTAGGAAGAAAATTCTGTAACATGGAATAACCAGCCCTTAACCAATGACGTTAATATAGTTTCTATTCCTAAAAGCACTTCAGGAAATCAATCTTATACAGATATTGATCTAACTGCTCTTGTACAGAATATGATTGATTTCCCTGCGGAAAACAATGGCCTTATGTTAAGATTGGGTGAGGAATTTCCATATAAGTTGGTTATTTTGGCATCGAGCGATTATTCAGTAAGTAGTTTAAGGCCTAAGTTGGTGGTTTATTATTGAATTTTGAAAGCTGTTAAACATTGTTTAAATTTGTAATAAAAGAATTACATGGATTTTGAATGGGATGAAAACAAAAATAAATCGAACATTGAAAAACATGGAATTGATTTTAATGAGGTGAAAGATATTTTCAAAGATAAAAACAGAATTGAATCACCGGATAATAGAAAAGACTATGGAGAACCAAGGTTTAAGGCTGTAGGTAAAGCAATTGACTTAATCTTGTCCATAATATTTACGATGCGGGGAACTACTATTCGATTGATATCTGCAAGATCCGCAAGTAAAATTGAACGTGACGAATACAATAAAAATGCATAATATGGACCCTGTAAACAAGGTATATTGGAAAGATTTAATCGAAATGATTAAACAAAACAAAGCACACAATAAAACTGAAATTGATTTCAAAAATGAAAAAATTGGCTTTAAAGATGTTGCATTACTAAATCGCAATGGGTTTCGCGTACCAGAGAATTTGATTGAATATAATGACGCTGAAATAAACTTTTCCGATGATCCGGACATTACCGATGAAGATATTAAAAGTGGTAAAATTCAATGGATCAATACAACGGAATTTCCAATAGATGAAGAAATAAGAATCTGGCTTTTAAAAGAAAATATTAAATTAAATGAACTTATTCCCCAACTCATTAAAAACTTCTACCAAACCGTAAAATCCATTCAAAAAAATGCAGCTGTTTAGAAATAATTCTAAAAAGCTGCATTTTAACTCTAAGTACTCAAAACTCTAGGCAATCAAAGTAATTCTTACCCCACAAACTGCAACTCACTCAAATTCCTATAGATTCCTTCATCCAATTGCATTAGTTCTTCATGTGTACCTTTTTCAATTAATTTGCCTTGATCCAAAACGAGTATCTGATCCGCTTTGCGTATGGTTGACAGGCGATGTGCGATTACAATAGATGTGCGCCCTTTCATTAATTTCTCCAGAGCATCCTGCACCAAACGCTCCGATTCCGAATCGAGTGACGAAGTGGCTTCATCCAAAATCAAGATCCGCGGATCTTTGAGTACTGCCCTGGCAATGGCAATCCGCTGGCGCTGACCACCCGAAAGTTGTGTTCCCCTTTCACCAACTATGGTTTCAAATTTTTCGGGAAATCGCTCAATAAATTCAATGGCATTGGCTTTTAAGGCTGCTTCATAAATTTCTTCATCGGTGGCATTGGGTTTACCATAAGCTATGTTTTCCCTTATGGTGCCGCCAAAAAGAAAAATATCCTGAGGTACAAGTGCAATTTGTCCACGCAACCACGAAAGTGGAAAATCATGGCTATCAATTCCATCGAACAAAATCTGGCCATCGCTTGAAGAATGAAGATGCAGCAACAACGAAGCGAAAGTTGATTTGCCCGCTCCGCTTGGCCCAACAAGCGCAATCATCTGGTTTTTTATTATGGTTATATTAAAATTGTGCAAAACAGCTTGATCCGGCCGGGTTGGATACGAAAACGACAAATCTTTAAATTCAATATTCCCATTTAATGGTTCTATATGTGGGATATCTTTAATTTCGACCAATACTTCTTCTTCTGTTTCAAATATTTCGAACAGATCTTCGGTGGCACCAATAAATTTCTGAAGCTGCCCAATATCCTGTGCCATTCCACTGATATTCCCGCCAATAAAAACGGAATAAACTACAAAAGCAATAAGTTGGCCACTGTCAATTGAACCTTCCGACATATAAATCGAACCTTTCCAAATTACAGCTACAATTGCACCAAATAAACCCAAAATAATTACCGCAGAAAATGCACCTCTGTACTTGCCACTTTTAATTCCTATTTTGGCAATTTCGGAAGTTTTCTTTTTATAGCGGGCAATTTCGAGAAATTCATTGGTATAGGTTTTTACACTTTGTATACCCTGCAAAGTTTCTTCGACAATGGTATTTGAATTGGCTACTTCTTTTTGTACGATTTTCGAAAATTTTCGGATGAACTTACCGAAAAAATAAACGATAATAATCATCGGTGGCAGAATAGACAACATAAACAAGGTGAGCCGTATTGAAGTAAAAGCAAGTAATGTAATACCACCAGAAATTATTAAAATTTCCCTGATAAATTCAGCCAGCGTAGTTGTTAGTGTTTCCTGCAATAGTGTGACATCAGATGATATTCGGCTGTTCAACTCGCCAACCCTGCGTTGTTCAAAAAACTTGAGTGGAAGTTTAATTAAATGATTGTATGTACTTTGTCGCAAATAAGCTAGCGTTTTTTCAGTAACGTTTACAAATAAAACGGTGCGGAAATACGAAAAAACGGATTGCAAAAGTAATACGCCCAACAAAATCAATGCTGTTTGGTTTATATTATGTGCCAACTGACCTTTGTTTCCTGCAGTTACCAAATCGCCCATTAATTTGGGAAAAGCCAGGGTTGCCGCGCTTGTTCCGAAAAGGAACAACAAACCAAAAGCATATTCAACACGGAATGGTCTGATATATTTATAAAGTTTAAAAGCATTGCTTAGTCCAGCCCACGTAATTTTGCTTTGTTTAATTTCGGGGGTTTCATGTTTTCCGTTGCTCATGGGATATGTTTAGAATAATATTTTTGTTTGATATTTCATGCAAATTTACTAAAATTCGAAAAGAATGATGTGTTTTATTTAGAATGAATCTAAGGAAGTGATTTTATTTTTTGGATATAATCAATTAATAGAAAATATTTGATGTTTGACCGATTTCAATATTTCCATTTCAAACCATTTCCGAAAAATGTAAAAACCGCAAAGCAATTCAGTTCTATGAATGCTCTGCGGTTCAGCGCGTTTGTTTTTGTTTTATGCTTCTACATTATTGTCGGAATGGCAACAATTTTTCCAATTTGATTTGTATTTGGCTTTTTCTTCGTCTGTCATATTTTCCCATTTTTCCTTAAGATGTTGGTACTTTCCGTGCGAATGCATGTGCCTACCTGGGGAACCATGACGGAAACCACTAAACAGTATTTTGCTCAACACCAGCAAACCAATGGCTTGCCAAAAACTGATTACCCCAACATGGATTAAGTTAGGTAAAATGGCATTCCACAACAACATTACCACAGCCCCAATCCCAAAAAACAGAACAGGAACCATCAAAACAAAGAAAAAAATCCTTTTACTTTTAAAATTTCTATTATCACAGCATTTCATATTATATTTCTTTTAATTGTTAATAATTTCATCGTAAATACTCTCCAATCGTTTCCGCAAATACTTTACAGCGTAAGCTTTTCGCGAAATTATTGTCTTCAGGTTTTCGCCCGATTGATCTGCAATTTGCTGTAAGGTCAAATCTTCCATTTCGTTAAGTACAAAAACCAATTTTTGGTTTTCAGGCAGTTCGTCTAGAGCATGCATCAATTCTTCCCAAAAAACATCGCGCAAATATTCGGTTTCGGGATTAAAATTGCTTTCCAACAAAATGTCCATAAAAGCAATTTCGCCATCTTCGTCCTTAAAACTCAAATCCTCAATTGATTGTGTTGTTTTTTTCCGATATTTATCAGTTATCTTGTTGCGTGCCACCTGAAACAACCATCCACTCATTTGCTCAATTTCATCGATGTTAACTGCATTACTGAGTTGAAACCAGATATCCTGCAGAATATCCTCAGCATCTTCGTTCGATTTTACCCGCCCACGGATAAACCTGAAAAGCCTGTTTCCATAGTCTTTCACAGTTCCGATGAGCTTTTGCCCGGGCAGTTCAATCATTTGTATTGTGTTTGTTGTCTCCATTAATGTTGAAGACGGATGAATAACAAAAATACTTTAAATGGGTGGGATTTTATTTTTGAACCCTTAAACTTTTCATAAAAAAGGAAAAGAACTTCAAGTCCTAGAAGCGATTTTATCCAAAATTTAAATAGAATTCTTTCTTTTTAGTTACCTTTATTCTCCCTATAATAAAGCATGTTTAACTCTAAAACTTAAAGATTATGAAATCAATGGTATCCGGAATTATTTTGGTTTGTTTTTTCTCAATTCATTTAATTGCTCAAAAGCCTTTGTTGGTTAAAAAATTCGGCGGCTATAGCACTGAGTGGGAAATGCAACTTATTGGTTATGGCAAGGATAATAATGTGATGATTTTTGATATCATGCTCACATTAAAAAAAGGAAAAGATGGTGAATATGGTATTGGACGTGGCAACAAAGGCACACGCTTAATTGCAACAGATGGCACTGAACACAATGAAACCTGGCTGCAGGTTGGTGCAAAAAAATCTTCCGAAAATCAACTTATGTTTTCGGGCACAGCAACCTACGTTTCAACTAATTTCTCTGTTGGTGTGCCGCTAAAAATCCAGATCCGATATAATGCAGTTGAAACAGACGATTTTGCCCTTGTCGGTTTTTACGTGGCAGACAATACTAATTATGGGGCTACTGGTGGCTTTTTGTGTGAGATTAAAAGATCCGAATTTGAGTAAGAACTGATTCACTAGCCATTATAAAATTACAAAAACCACTGGGAGTATTATTTCCTCTAGTGGTTTTTTTAATTTCCATAAATATTAATTCAATATGTCAATTGTTTATAGTGATATCCCAATTGCCCGGCTCTTTTATTGTTATCTCAAATTCAGCAGAGACATATGCTGTATGTAATTTATTAGGAGTTCTGTAACTTAGTCTGATAGTACATGGAAAGCTAACACTTTCAAAACCAAATTTGGGACCAACTGAAAAGTTTGTACCGCTTGTAGAATAAAAACCAACACCAGAAATTTCTCCATTGGTACCACCTTGCATTACTGAAAATAAAATTTTGTTTCCCGCTTCAATCCGCCTAACTGTATATCTGGTAATACCTGTTGATCTATAGACAGTATATGGATCAGGTACAATAATTTTATAAAAACTATCATCTTTCCAAAGGCCAAACTGCGTACTATCAAATCCATTTGGCTTAAACGTGTATTTGCCTTTACCTTCTCTTTTTCCCTCTTTCCATGTTCCTTCGTAAACTTCACCTGTAGACCAGGTATATTTTCCCTCTCCGTTTGGTAATCCTTTTTTAAACTTACCTTCATATTTATCAATGCCTGTTGCTACACCTTTTCCATCGGCAAGCCCATCTTTGCATTTACCGTTATAAGACTCTGAAATTTCAGGTTTTAACACTTTACATGTTTCTTGCGAAAGAACATGAAATTGAATTAAGGCTAAGACAATGGTAATGAATAATGTCAATGTTGTTTTCATAATTGAGTTAATTTATAGTTTTCGTATTTATTTTTCTAACGGTGATAAAAGTAGTTAATTAATAGCAATTACTATATACACAAATCTTTTAATTGAAATTGAAACAGAAAAAACTTTACTTTTGCTTCCTAAATTTTCATCATGAGCTCCAAAATTAAAATATTTAATTATAGCGATTTAATTATTCGCCGGTTATATTCCTGTGTTCAAAAAGCTGTTCCATCAGCAATTAAAACCTTAATATGGTTATTTCAATGGATGATTCCATTATCGTTAGTAGTTACTTTATTAGATTATTCGGGATTTTTAGTCATTCTTGCAAAATGGTTAAATCCGGTATTCAACCTCATCGGTTTATCTGGGCAAAGTTCACTTGTTTTCATCACTGCCGGATTGCTCAACATCTATTCGGCTATTGCAGTAATAGCAAGCCTTTCATTGAATATGCGCGAAATTACCATTCTTGCTATCATGTGCCTTATCTCCCACAATTTAATCATCGAAACCATTGTACAAAAGAAAACCGGTTCATCGGCCATCCGAATGGTTGCCATCCGTTTGGGAATGTCAATTTTTGCAGGCATTCTGTTCAATTGGCTTTTACCCATATCGCTCGAAAATCAATTATATCATTTGTCGGTTTCTGCGCACGATTTGGTTTTTAGCGATGTAATGATAAATTGGGGAATTAAAACACTCAAACTGCTTTTAAAAGTGACCATTTTTGTTTTCTCTTTAATGATTATTCAGCGCCTGCTTGAAGAATTTGGAATTTTAAACTGGCTTTCAAAGATTTTTAAACCTTTTATGCGGGTTTTGGGTTTGCCCGAAAAATCTTCATTTTTATGGATTGTTGCCAATGTGGTTGGTTTAATGTATGGTGCAGCCATTATGTTTGATGAGCTAAAAAATGGAAAAGTTTCAAAAGAGGAATGCGATTTGTTAAACCACCACACCGCGGTTTCGCACAGTTTATTGGAAGATACTTTATTGTTTGCTGCTATTGGCGTTCCTTTTTTATGGATAGTTATTCCGCGTATTCTGCTTGCTATTCCAATAGTCTGGGCTGCACGATATTTTTACTTGAAAAAAGTTGGTTTTCAGCATACCTAACAGAATCTCTAATTTCAGATTTGATGCTTAATAGCCTAATGTCTTTTTCCAAAAAAAATGCATCTGTCGACTTTCTTTTGTAAATATTTTCAAAATGATCGAATCAACCGTTCAAAAATATTATGTATAATTGCACGCACATCATTTAAAGGAAATTCAATGTTTGTTTTATGCAGATATTTGGGGTGTCTTGATAAAAAAGTTGTTAAAAACCAATATAACTAAAAAATTTATGGCATTATTTAGTTGGAGTGAAGATTTAAGCGTTAAAATAAAATCGATAGATGAGCAGCATATGAAGTTGATTAATATGATCAATGATTTTTATGAAAACATTTCAAATCGTTCAAGTAAAGAAAACATTTCAATACTAATTGACGAAATGAAAAAATATACATTTGAGCATTTTAGTTTCGAAGAAAAGTACATGATACAATTTGGATATGCTGATTATGAGGCGCATAAAAAAGAACATGATTTATTTGTTACCAGAGTGGACGAAATTGAAAAAATGTTTAACGATGGAAAATTTTTTGTTTCGTTAGAAGTTACGGTATTTATAAAAGACTGGCTAAGAACTCATATCCAGGGAGAAGACATGAAATATTCTGAATTTTTTATCAAAAACGGTATTAAATAAAATCTGAGGAACTGTTAAAATAAACTAATTGTTTGCATGTTTAATTAATCAAACAATAAAAATGATTAATTTAGAATAGTTGAAAATTAAATTTATAATTATAACAAAAAGAAATTATGGCATTATTTACATGGAATGAAACTTTAAGTGTTAATATCAATTCTATTGATGAACAGCACAAAAAGTTGATAGATATGATAAACGATTTTTACGATAACATTGCAAGCCGTTCAAATAAAGATAATATTTCGACCTTATTAAGCTCAATGAAACAATATACTTTAGAGCATTTCACCAGGGAAGAAAACTATATGAAGAAATTCAATTACCCTGATTATGAATCTCATAAAAAGGAGCATGATGTGTTTATTGCCAAAGTGAACGATTTAGAAGAGAAATTTACAAGTGGAAAGCTTGTTCTATCATTAGAAGTTACTGTATTTTTAAGGGATTGGTTAAAAAAACACATTATGGGAACGGATAAAAAATACTCTGATTTCTTTATCAAAAATGGTGTAAAATAACCGTCAAGCACTCTCAAACTGTTCTATTAAAAATAAAAGTAAAACCACTTTGCACAGTGCATGGTGGTTTTTTGTTTGCATTTTTCAATTGGAAAGAAGTATGTTCCGCTCAACTTAAATGTTGATTGAAGGATTTCTGATAGTCTACATTTTTACAGATTCCAAAAGCCCTGAAAAGAAATTTAAAATGCGACAACTTGCATACACTAGTTGAATAATTCACTATCTTGCAAGACAATACAAATCATACGATTAACACTATTTCCCGGTTAAAATAAAATATTTATGTGGAAAGAACTGAACAAAGTAAAACAAGATTACCTAAAGCTTGACTTGCAAAATGTAATTGATTACGAGAAATTTTGCATGATTTCAATTGTTTGGCATTCTACCAAAATTGAAGGATGCTCTTTAACAGAAACCGATACAAAAGTTTTACTTGAAAATGATATCACTGCAGCAGGTAAGCCACTGAAAGATCATTTAATGGTAAAAGATCATTTTTATGCATTTCAGTTTATTAGCGAACAAGCAAGACAAAAGCGAAAAATTACAGTTGATTTTATAAAGGAAATTGGATCAATGGTAATGAAAAGTACAGGCTCATATACTAATACAATTTTGGGGAATTTTGATACTTCAAAAGGTGATTTGAGGCTTGCACAAGTTTATGTAGACAAAAAATATTTTCCTGATTTTAAAAAAGTACCATCACTTTTAGAACAATTGTGCAACTCTATTAATGAAAAAATTGATATTGTTACAAATGAAAACGTATTGAAGTTGGCAGCCGATATTCATTACAACTTTGTAAATATTCACCCTTTTGGAGATGGAAATGGGCGCACTGCCAGACTATTAATGAATTACATTCAGCTTTACCATAACGAGCCACTTATTAAAATTTTTACCGAAGACAGAGTTGAATATATCGATGCGCTGAATTTAACAGAATCTAAAAATGATTTAGAAATCTTCAGATCCTTTGTTGCCAAACAAGAAATTAAATTTCTGAAAGCTGAAATTGAGAAGTTTAAGAAACTGGATAAGGGATTTACTTTGATGTTTTAAGTCAATTTTGAAAATATGCAAACCCCCAAATCCCCATTATCAGCCAAAGAAATCAAATCGCTCCAAGCTGAGCCGAAGCACTAAAGTCTAACCAAACTAACATTCATTTCAATATCATCTCTTAAATGCCTTTTTACTGCACACAATCCTGCGGTTTGGATTACTGCCGATTCATATTTCTCAGGAAAATCAGCAGGTACATGAATCTGTATATCAATTCGACCCATCATTTTGCGAACAGAATCGTAATGGTTTTCCTGGCTTAATTTTATTTGGTCGGTTGGTATGCCACGTTGATCGCAAAAACTTCGAACATAAATGCCGGCACAAGTTCCCAATGCTGCTAAAAATAATGTAAACGGCTCAGGAAACTCGCCTTCGCCTCCACTTTTTGTCGATTGATCCGTCTTTATTGTAAATCCATTGATATTGGCAAATACTTGCTTCGTTCCTTCAAAATAAATTTCCATTTCTTTTGTGTTTAAAATTTGTGCAAAGATAACAAAATTGAAATATCTAGATATCTATATACGAACAAACCTTTTATTTGTCTCAAAACTTAAAAACAATTTCTAAATTAGTGGGCTATTCTAAAAAAAGCTTTTCTCTTTTATAGCAATACTTTTTCCTTCAAATCTAATTTTACAAAATCATAAAAACAGTCCATTCCATTATCAAAACCAAGACTGAAATTTAATTTGAACCTTTTTGGGGATATGTATATTAACTCACATCAATGTTCCAAGACCTATTTTCATCAGTAGCCAATATAATAAATCATCCATTTTAAACTCCATATAAGAAAAACATAATTGGTAAATTTGATTTCTTGTAATCAACAAATCAAACACTTAGATGATTATTATTTAATCATTCAAGAAATTTATAACTTGCACCAAACATTTTATACAATTTGAGTATGGAATTTTGTCAACTTTGTTTTTATTTTGTATGATATATAAGCTTTGAACGATTATAATCAAAGTTTTAATTATTTTTCAAGTTGAATAAACATTGTATCACATTGCTAAATTTGAAAACTTATCAATTATTTTGAAATATTAACTCAAAATCCTATGAAAAAATTAGAAATCACTTTATCAATTTATTCATTAATATTCATACTTTTTAGCTGCAGTTCAAGTCAAACATCAACAACAAGTTCTGGAGGTTTGACTGAAAAATTTGTTGAAGATACCATTATGTCTCTACAAGAAGTGAAGGAAAAGAACTTTCTAATCGATTCAATCACCAATCACAAGCATGGAATTTCAATTATTGTTGAAAAGCCAAACCAGGATGAGCCAACCTTTCATGTTCAAGCCGGTTATAATGGTCCGAATAGGTTTGAAACTTATTTTCATTTTTACGTTGATACAACTTCAAAAAAAATATCGGTTGATGATTTTGCCAGCGGACAAAGAATATTGCTCAATGATTGGAGAAAACAAAACGCGGATAGCATTTACCTTAACCTTGGAATGGCATTGTTGGAATCGGAAGATTTAAATGGACTAAAGATTGGAATGCTTGAAGGTAAAATAATTGAATTAATTGGCAATCCTGATGAAACATCGAATGCAACTAAATGGGAAAGTGACGGATTAAACCATCAAACATGGACCTACAAAACGAAAGGAATTGAGTTGGATGTGCGTTGGGAAAAGGGAAAAGCAAAAGAAATTTTTACAATGACAATTACAAAACCCTGCAGCTATAAAACAGCCAGAGAAATTGGAATTGGTAGCACCAAAGAACAGGTTAGAGATGCTTACAAAATCGAAGTTGACCCAAGAGAAAATAACGAAAACTCTATTATTGCAGGCAGCGTTTTTGATGGAATGGTGTTTCAATTCGAAAAAAATACTGTAAAAAGTATTTTTATTGGTGCTGGCGCGGAGTGATTTTTTTAACTATTTGCCGATGTTGCATTTTAAAAACCTTTCGGTACAAGTGCAACATATTAAAATTCAATCACTTTAAACTTAATAACGTAGAATTATAAACCTATATAAATTAAAATGATAAAAAACAGATCAATTATTTGTGCATTGCTATTTGCTTCAACATTTTTATTTAGTTGTGGCAATAATCAACAAAATGTTGAAAACACCGATAGCACAAAAAGTGAAAATATGGCTCAAAAACCTGCTTTCGAATATGATCAAGTAATCAAAGCACAGGATAGTTTGATGATAGAATTTTCGTGGCCTGCAAAACATGAATTGGATTTAAATGACGATGGAGTAAATGAAGAATTTTTAGCCATCGAAGGTTATTCAAGGGGAATGGGTTATGCGCTTTTCTCAAAAGAAAATCATAATTGGAAACTTATTTCGGGCGATGAAAGTATCGCCTCAGGGCATTTAGGGGTTGAAAAATCAGAAAAAATGAATGGCGGCTGGCACGATTTCGTAGCACTGCAACCTTCGGGGCGCGATGGAATAATTGAAAGCTATTATAGCTGGAATGGACAAAAATATATTTTGAAAGAACAGAAAGAAATTGAAAACAAAAACCTCTAAAAATCAATATTACCCTAATCAATTTATAACTCAATATTTTAAAATGAATAAAATTTCAACAATTTTCGGAATCCTTTTAGTAGGAGTTTCAGTATCAACCAGCTGCGGAAATAATGGAACAAACAAAGAAAATACAGACAGCACATCGACTAAAACCACTGTAGCCACTTCAAACAATGGGATTTTGACCGTAACCGCAAAATTTGTTAGTGGTGGTTGTTTAGAATATGATGCAGATCTAACTTTTAAAAAAGAAGATGGCTCCACTATAGATTTTTACCGCAACTATAGCGACCCAAAAGAACCTCGATTGAAATTCAATTTTATTGGAGAAGATGGTGCTTCGGCAAATCCTAAATGGGTTGGACAAACTTTTGTGATCCAATATAAAGTAAATCCAAAAGGAAGAATGAGCATGATGTCTGGCGAATTGGAACCTTGCAATCAAATATTATCAGCTGAAAAGAAATAAAGCATTCGGTTTATCTATCAACTATATTAATCTTAACTTAATTCTAACAAAATGAAAAAAATTCTTACCATTTTCGGAGCAGTCTTATTTGTTGTAATGCTAAATATTGGTTGCGGAAGCGGAAATAAAGCTGCTGATAATGCTGATAGCTTAGCAATTGACTCAGCACAAAAAGTTGCAGATCAAATAAATGATGAAGGTACAAAAAGTGAAATTGATGAAGAATCTACCGATGAAACCACTGAAACTACAGAAGCTCCTTCAAATGACGGAAGCATCACTGTAACCGCAAAATTTGTTAGTGCCGGAGCTTTTGAAGGTCAGGCAACATTGACTTTTAAAAAGGAAGATGGAACAAAGATTTCATTTTGCAGAAATTACATGAACCCAAAGGAACCGGAATTGAAATTTAATTTTATTGGTGACGATGCTGCATCGGCAAATACTGATTTGGTTGGCCAAACATTCATTATCAAATACAAAATAAATAAAACAGGCCAGGATAATGTTCAAACCGGCGACCCTGAACCTTGTAATCAAATAATGTCAGTTGAAAAAAAATAGCTGAATAGTTTTTATATCTTTTCAGCCAGGAATTATTATCGTTCCGGGAGTTCCAAACCTTCCGGAGTGTTTTGCATACTATGTTTCCTTTGGAAAGATAGATTTTATCCCTAATAAAATATTAATCAATGAAAAACAAAGCATTAACAATCTCAATCTTAATTTTCACATTTGCATTTGCAATTTCTTGCAGTACGGGCTCAAATCAAAGTGAAAACACCAATAAAGACAGCGTTTCAGTAAAAACTGAAAAAACTGCAGTAACAGATTATTCTGGAGTTTATAAAACAAGTGGCGAAGGCATTTGCCAAATTGCAATCACTATTATTCAAAATGAACAGGGTATAGTTTATCAGATAAAGGGTGATAAATTGGATTGTGTTGGCAAAATAATTATTGAAGAAAGCGATGGAAATACTTATTTTTCATTCGATGGAAAGATTGCCGAAAATGCACCTAAAACCATTAGTGGCCAATTTATTAATGGCACTATTATGATACAAAACTATGGCAATGCAATGAATGAGTATCATTTTTTTAAGCAGTGCGATGAAAAATACTTAGAATTCAAAAAATGAGGACAAAAAACTTAGTAATTGGCCTGATATCGGTATTGACTTTATTTACGGTATTGTCTTGCAATTCAGTAACAAATCCAGATAAAGAAAACAGCCTGGATAGTTTGCCACCTCAAAGAACCGTGCAATTATCAACAGCCGAAAAATCAGGATTAACCCTTTTTTTTACTTCATTTTCAGAGATTTACTTGCCAACTTTTAGTCAGGATAAAGTTCCGGATAGTTTACTCATTCAGTTTGGAGTGTATTATAATTATCGAAAGCATTTTAAAACTTTTAAACAAATTCCGAAGGACTCAAAAGCGAGCATTGATGAAACTCTTGTTGCCGATACAGCTTATCGCTTTTTTGGGCAAAAAATAAAAAAACATCAATCCATTGAAGGAATTGAATACAAGAACAATAATTACTTAATATATAATTCTGATGGCGAGGTTTATCGTTTTTCTCAGATTTTGGAATTAACCGATTTAGGTGATGGGGTTTTTCAGGCAACAATCGAAATTTTCGATGCCAGCTCAGGTTTTACAGGTGATATCAATGCCAATCCCGAAACATGGAAAACAGCTGGAGATACCGACATTCCCAAAAGTGAAGGAAAAATGAAAACCAAAATCCGGAAAGTCAATGAAAAGGGTAAAACTGGATATGTTTTATTGGAATATTTAAAATTGTAGTAAACAAACCCTGGCAGCATTTGAAATTCTGCCGGGGTTTATAATTTACTGTTGATGTTTTCATATGTTAAAAAGTAAACCATGAGATTTATATATGCACTATTTATCTTTTTATTTCTAACCAATCCACTATTCTCACAAAATTATTCGAGCCTGATAATCAACAAGAAAACCAAACTTCCGATAGAATATGTTAATATTGGAATTGTCGGTAAAAACGTGGGCACCGTTTCAGATATAAATGGAAAATACGATTTAACCATTGATTCGCAATTTAACAATGATACGCTTTTGGTTTCCTGTATTGGTTATTATCCTTTTTCGATAAAAATCTCTGATTATCATAAACTTGCTGATAAAAATATTTATCTGGACGAAAAAATATTTGAAATACACGAAGTTGTTATAAAACCCAAAGATTATAAACAGAAGATTTTGGGAGTTGAATCGAAATCCAAAATAATGTCGGCAGGATTTAAGGAAAACAAACTGGGTTATGAATTGGGCATTTTAATGAAAGTGAAGAAATCTGCCATTTTGGAAAAGGTAATCATAAATTTTTCGGCTTGTTCTTACGATACGATTTTTTATCGGCTCAATATATACAAATGCACCGATAAAATGCAGTTTGAGAACATCTTACAAAAACCGATTTACATCAAACTTCCAAAAGATAAAATCCATGAACCGGTTCTGATTGATTTAAAACCGATTGATTTGGTTGTTCAGGGCGATTTTTTAGTAACGCTCGAACATGTTAAAGATTTGGGCCCCGGCTATCTATATTTTTGTGCCGGAATAGGTAACAAAACTTATTATAGAAAAACCAGCCAGGGAATATGGGAAACTGCCCCGGTCGGAATAAGCATAAGTGTTGATGCAAAAGTTGAAAAATAGAATCTTTTGTTTATTAAAAATTTGGCCGATTATTAGTACTTTATTTATCTGATTTTCAAAAACCAATCGCTATGATTTATAACCAATGGTACCTCATCCTTGAATCGAAAGAATTAAAGAAAAAGCCTATTCAGATTAAACGTTTGAATGAAAACATGGCTTTGTGGCGCGACGAAAACAACCAGGTATGCTGCATTGCAGATAAATGCTGTCATCGTGGTGCATCGCTGGGTTGTGGAAAAACAATCAATGGAAAGCTGGAATGTCCGTTTCATGGTTTTCTTTTTGATAAAACAGGCAAAGTAACCATGATCCCGGCAAATGGTAAGAACACTCCTACTCCGGCGGCCATGAAAGTGATTTCGTATCAAACATACGAAAAGTATGGATTTATTTGGATTTGGTGGGGCGATGATGACAAAATAACTCAGGAGCCCTTTTTCTTTAAAGAACTCGGACAATTTTCGTATTCAAGCTTCTGTGACAATTGGAATGTTCACTATTCCAGAGCAATAGAAAACCAGTTGGATGTAGTTCATATTCCATTTATCCATAAAACAACCATTGGCCGTGGAGGAAAAACATTGGTTAATGGACCAGTGGTTGTTCTTGAAAATGAATTGCTTACATTTTACGTGAATAATGTGAAGGACGATGGGAAAACAATTCCTCTAAAACCCAATGAAATTGAAGGTTATGAAAACTTTTTTTATCTACAGTTTCATTATCCAAATATTTGGCAGAATTTTATTTCTGATAAAATAAGGGCGTTCGCAGCTTTTGTGCCTATTGACGAAGAAAACACGGTTATTTATATTCGATACTATCAAAAAATGATTAAGATTCCGATTTTGAAACAACTTTTTAATTATATCGGTAAAATATCGAGCATAATCATCTTAAATCAGGACAAAAAAGTGGTTGCCACACAATTGCCCAAGAAAAGCGATTTAAAGCTGGGAGAACATCTTATTATGGGAGATAAACCGATTCTGGAGTATCGAAAACATAGACAACAACTTTTAGAGCAAAACTTATAATTAGAAATCTGTAATTATTTATTTTTCTGTTAGCCAATAGGTTCTCGCACCTCTTTTAAAAATTTAACTAGCCGATAATATCTGCCAAATTCAACCTATATTTTTAAATAAAAAATGGACATAAATCCCTTTAATTAAAAGGTTACAGAAGGAATTTGCAAAGTTATTCTAAATTACAAACAATGTTGGCTTAAACCAATACGTATAAAAGTAATTATGTACTTAATTATTCTTATTGAAATGAAGTTAATCAATCAAGTTGATTAATTTTTAAATTAGTTTTGATATCCAAACGGTTAATTTATTTTTTGTGATATTTTCGTTAAGTAGGGTCTGTTGAAAAAGTCTGAAAGACTTTAACTATGAATAACCGCCGGTGAAACCGGTGGAAAGAATGATAGCACATAGCAACCCTGAAAGGGTTGAACAGACTATGGTTCAACCCTTTTAGGGTTGTTTTCTGTGTCTTAAATTTATATCCCCGCACTTCGTACGGGGATATTCAAAGTTTAATCCTATCTGTATACTTAATAAAATGGTCAGCAAGTACACTTTAATTAACCGTTATTGAAATAAAAAGTTTAAATTTACTTTAGGATTACAATCAGCAAAGCGATGAAAAAGCAAAATCCAATCAATACAGATAAAGACAAACTGCGGCAAAAGGCTAATGCTCAGCTGAAAAAGAGCAAAGAACAAAAGGCACAGAATTTTTCTGAATCTGAAATACATAAACTTTATCATGAGCTACAAATTCATCAAATTGAGCTCGAAATGCAGAACAATGAGCTTATAATTGCAAAAGATCTGGTACAAGAAGCTGCTGATGAGAAATATACCAAACTTTATAATTTATCTCCCTCAGGTTATTTTTCAATTTCAAAAGAAGGCAAAATTATCGGGTTAAACAAAAGTGGGGCAACTATTTTGGGCATTGAGCAGGAAGCTTTAATAAACACACAATTTGACTTATATATTTCTGACGATTCGAAACAAATTTTCAGCAAGTACCTTAATTCGGTATTAAACTCCAATAACATTGAAACTTGCGATATAATTCTTAAATCAGGCAATCCTAAAATAAAATATGTTCACCTTAATGGAATAGTTGGCGAAAATGCAGAACATTGCCTTGTAACCCTATTCGATAATTCTGAATCAAAACTAGCAGAAATTGCTTTAAAAGAAAGCGAACAAAAGTTCAAAGATTTTGTAAACCATTCACCCAATTTAATATACAAATATTCAAATTTAAGAGGTAGTCTGTTTTGGTCCGATAGCGTAAAAAGTATCTTAGGATATTCACCCGAAGAAATCCAGAAGATTCCTTTTATGTTGATCAATTCCGTTCATCCAGACTTTAAGGCTCTTGTGCAAAAGGCAATTGATGATGATGAAAAAGGAACGAATTTCAGCATTGAATATCGAATAAGAACAAAGTCCGGAAATTGGATTTGGCTGCACAATGCGTTTAAGAATAAAACAAAAGTTGGCAATGAAACAATTATCGAAGGCTATGCAACTGATATTACCGCCCGAAAAGAAGCCGAGCTTGCACAAAAAATCTCTGAAGAAAGGTACCGTGTAATTGTTGAAACATCCTACGAAGGATTTTGGATATGTGACCAAAATGGCAAATTCATCGATGTAAATCCTGCATTCTGCCAATTGGTAGCATACACCAGGGAAGAATTACTAAACATGTACATTTCAGATATTGAAGCTATTGAAAGTGAGGAAGAAACAAAATTACACCTTGCAAAAGTAATAGAATTAGGTAAAGATCGATTTGAAACCGCACATTTACGAAAAGATGGCAGTATTGTCCATGTTGAAATAATTACCTCCATTATTCCATCTTCCAATGGCCATTTGGTTGTTTTTGCTCATGATATCAGTGAACGTAAAAATTCGGAAAAAGCATTGAAAGAAAGCGAATTAAAATATCGTTTTCTTGCCGAGAATATTTCGGATGTAATATGGATTTATGATATTTCCAATAAAAAATTCCAATACATCAGCCCATCTATTTTTCAATTGCTTGGATATTCGCCAGAAGAACTTTCATTGCACGGTTTGAAAAAATTTATGGAGGCAGAAACCCTTCAGCATATAAAAAATATCAATCGGGCACGTATCGAAGAATTTATTAATGGAACTCCAAAAAACTATAAGGATTCTGTCCCTCAGCATTGCAAGGATGGAACTCTTAAATGGGTAGAAATGATTTCTAAATTTCAGTATGCAACTGATGGAAGCATCATATTAACCGGAGTTTCGCGCGATGTTACCGAAAGTAAATCGATGGCTGATGCGCTCCATGAAAATGAGGAGCATTTGCAACTTCTAATCAAAGGCACACAAGATTATTATTTTCGCTTGAAAATAAGCGAGGAAGGCAAGCCTTTTATGGAATTTGTAAGCGACAATTATTATGCTACCACCGGAAAAACTATCGCTCAAGTTGAAACTATCGAAAGCTGGAAAGATATTATTCATCCCGATGATATCGAAATGGTTGTAAACAGTCTTTACGATATTATTAAAACAGGGAACAGTGCAAATTTCGAATGTAGATCGATAGTCAATAAAAATTTACGGCATATCGAATTAAACTCTTTTCCAATCATTGATGAAAAAAATGGCAAAGTAACTTATATTCTGGGGTCTGTAAAGGATATCACGTTAAGAAAAAATGCCGAAGAAGCCTTACTTGATAGTAATAAAAGATTTAATACCCTCGCAGATAATTTGCCAGCATTTGTGGCATATGTAAATGCGAATACCTTGGAATATGAATTTGTGAATAAGCCTTATCAACAATCATTCGGAATACCAATTGAGAAAATACTCGGAGCCCAGGTTAAAGATGTAATTGGAGAAACCAATTATCAATTTGCATTAAAACATATTGAAAAAGTTAGAGAAGGAAAAACTGCCTCTTACGAAACTGTTTTTAACATGATTGGTGGAAAGCGATGGATTAGTGTAAATTACGTTCCTGATTTCGATAAAAATGGAAATGTTGCATCGATTATTGTACTTTCATATGATATTACCGAGCGCAAACTTGTAGAACAAGCGCTGTTTAAAAATGAAATTATTTTGAACATCGTCCAGCAACTAAGCAAAACCGGAGGTTGGGAATATGATGTTGAAGAACAAAGCATGTATTGGACAGAAGAAACTTATCGAATCCACGAAATAGGAAAACCTCTAATCCTATTTGGTTCGAAAGAACATATTGGCCGCGGGGTTGAATGCTATAATCCCGACGACAGACCTATTGTTCTAGCTGCATTTAATAATTGTATCTCCAAAGGTGAGCCTTATGATTTGGAGCTCCCTTTCACTACTTTTAAAGGCCACCATATTTGGATTAAAACTACTGCTAAAGCATTGAAAGACAGCTCAGGTAAAATTACCAAAGTTGTTGGAAATATCATGGACATTACCGAACGGAAAAATGCAGAATTAATAATAAAAACGCAGAACCAGGAACTTATCAAACTGAATGCTGACAAAGATCGTTTTATAACCATCCTTGCCCACGATTTAAAAAATCCGTTCAATGCGCTTATGGGTTTGTCTGAATTATTAGCCAAAAATATGCGCAAATATGATATGGAAAATATTGAAAATTTGATCAATGTAATCTACCGCACAGCAAAACGAACCTATAATTTATTGGAAGAGTTATTGTTATGGGCCAGGGCGCAATCCGGCAAATTACCTTTTGAACTTCAAAAACTTAACTTGGCAAAAGCTTGTGATGAAGTTGCAGAAGAGTTGAAAATAGCTGCCTTTGCTAAAAATATTACAGTAAGTATGGCATTTATGGAAGATCTCAATGTTTTTGCGGATATCAATATGTTGAAAACAGTTTTGCGCAACCTGCTTTCAAATGCCATCAAATTTACAAACAACGGAGGTAAGATTGATATTAATGCATATCAAAACCAGACAAAAGTTACCATTGCGGTCTCTGATAATGGAATTGGAATGAGCCCAGAAACAGTAAACAAATTGTTTGATATTTCGCAAACCTATACCACAAAAGGTACTGCCGATGAAACAGGAACAGGGCTGGGTTTGTTGCTTTGCAAAGAATTTGTTGAAAAACATGGAGGTTCAATCTCAATTGAAAGTGAACTGGGAAAAGGCAGCAGTTTTATATTTACTTTGCTAAATCCATATTGAATTCACGATTTTAATAAAAAAACGTTACATTTGATACGTTAAACCAAAAATACTAAAAACAGTTTAAATCTTAACTTACAATATTTAGTAATCTATTGAATTTCAATAAATAACATTTTTACCGTTTACAGTATATTTGATTTTGGCAAATTAATAGAATTATAACCAGCTCTTTACCAGATAAAAGAAATTAATCTTAACCGATGAATTTATTTTGGCATGAAGAATCTAAATTTCAAAAATACAGATGCTGAACATCTTCGCCAAAAGGCAGAAGAGTTGTTGAAAAAGAACAAGCTAACAACAGCTCAGCCAATTGATGAATCTTCAAGGCTAAAACTCTTTCATGAGCTGCAAGTGCATCAGATTGAACTTGAAATGCAGAACGAAGAGCTTACAATTGCCAAAACACAAGCCAAAGAACTGGCCGATAATAAATATGCAAGATTATATGATTTATCGCCATGTGGATATTTTACAATTTCTGCCGATGGTAAAATTATCGAATTAAACCAAAGTGCCGCAGATATTCTTGGAAGAGAAAAGAATGTTTTGGTAAATGAACAGTTCATCAATTTTCTTTCCAATGATTCAAAATCAATCTTTAATCCTTTTTTTAGGAATATTTTCAGGAACAAAACAAAAGAAACCTGCTATGTAGAAATTGAACAAATTGGCTCACATCCATTAATTATCCACTTAACAGGTATTATTGACGAAAATAATGAACAGTGCCTTTTAACCGTATTTGATATTACTGAGCGTCTGATAGCCGAAGAAGCGCATAAAAGCAGCGAAGAAAAATACAGCACATTATTCGACAATATCGGCGAAGGCATTGGATTTGTTAATCCGGATGAAGAATTTGTATTGGTGAATCCGGCAGCCGAAAAAATTTTCGGAGTTGGCAAAAATGAATTAATTGGTAAAAATCTCCGTTTGTTTCTAAGCCCGGAACAATATTCCACAATATTGAATCAAACAAAAGTGCGTAAATCAGGTGAACGGAGCAATTATGATTTTGAATTGCTTCAACCCGGCGGCAGAGTTCGAAATATAAATGTTACGGCTGTCCCTCAATTTGATATCAACGGAAAATATATCGGAGCACTTGGCATTTTTAGTGATATCACTAAAAAGAAGAAAATAGAGCAAGCACTAATTGAAAGTGAAGAAAAATTCAGAACCTTAGTGGCCAATATTCAAGGCGCAGTTTATCGGTGTGCAATTACAGATCCGTATGAAACTGAATATTTTAGTGAACCAATAAAAGCAATTACTGGCTATAGTGCCGATGAATTTATATCCAAAAAAATATTTTTTGGCGAGCTTATTCATCCAGATGATAGAGACCGGGTTGCTTTTGAAATTGCACAAGGTATTCAACAAAATAAAGAATACGAGGTTGAGTACCAGATTAAAAATGGGGATGGCATTTGGCTTTGGGTATTTGAGCGGGGAAAGGCCGTCCATGACAGCAATGGCGTAGCAATCTACCTTATTGGTGTAATTATTAATATTTCCGACCGTAAAAGTGCAGAGATACAACTGCAAAAAAATGCTATTGAATTAAAGGCTCATATTACTGACAAAGACCGTTTTATCAGTATTCTGGCTCACGATTTAAGAAATCCTTTTAGTGTTTTGTTGGGTTTTTCGGGTTTGCTATCTAAAAATATCCATAGTTATAATATTGATAAAATTGAAAATCAGGTAAATATAATACATCAAACATCAAAACAAACGTTTCAGTTATTGGATGATTTATTGTTATGGGCGCGGGCTCAAACCGGAAAATTGCCCTATAACCCACAAAAAATAAATTTTGAATCCATTTGTAAAGAAACGGTAGAAGTAATGAAAGCAGCTGCTGTCGCCAAAAATTTAACAATCGAATATCTGCCCATAAATGATATCCATATTTCTGCCGATATCAATATGTTAAGTACCATTTTACGTAACTTGATTTCGAATGCCATTAAATTTACAAAAAACAATGGAAAGATTTTTCTTTTTGCCGAAGAAAATCATAAGGATATAACAATAAGTGTTTCTGATAATGGCATTGGAATGACAAAAGAAAATTTAAACAAATTGTTTGATATTTCGCAAACACACACCACAAAAGGAACTGAAAATGAAAGCGGAACAGGCTTAGGATTATTGCTTTGTAAAGATTTTGTAGAAAAACACGGTGGTAGAATTTGGGCTGAAAGTGAACTGGGAAAAGGCAGTACGTTCAGTTTTACTTTGCCTGGCACCCTTCAGGTGGATTAAAATACTCTAAATGGTGAATTTGCAAATAAAAACAACACTTTGCTGTAAACATAAATTTTATAGGTTTCTAAACTGAAACTTGATTAATCCAAATCTAAATACTCGTAAATGCAATCATTTTTAAATTGATAATCCAAAACCCACAACATCTGTAATTTCTGTTTAAATTAATTGGTTTTTCAACTTAATTTTCCAATTACACAACATCTTGTTAAATTTGCAAAAATTAATTATCTTTGAATTAGATGAATGATAATTTTGAGGGCTTTTATCATAAAACTAACCTGCCATATTTCTGTCGTTGCATAAAGATCGGTAGAATTTGAAAACCACATTTAAATTGCTAAAAAAAGCGATTTTAAAGAAAAAGCTTCAATAAACTATGGATGCGCTAACCATAGAGTTATTTGTATTTTGCGGCGATTAATAAAGAAATTATTTTAAAATAAAAGAGATGTTGAAAAAAATACCATCACTATTAATTGGTGATTTGGAAATAAACCCGCCAATAATTCAGGGCGGGATGGGTGTACGCGTTTCAAAGTCAGGCCTGGCTTCGGCAGTAGCAAATCAGGGATGTGTAGGTATTATTGCAAGCGTTGGATTGGGCGATTTCGAACATTCAAAAGCATCGCAATTTAATAAAGTTAACAATGAGGTTTTGCGAACAGAGATAAGGAAAGCCCGTTCTTTGTCTAAAGGGATAATTGGTGTAAACGTAATGGTGGTTTTGTCTAACTACGAAGAACTGATTAAAATTTGTGTCGAAGAAAATGTAGATATTATCATTTGTGGCTCGGGTCTTCCGTTGGATTTACCAAAAATGTTGAATGGAAAAAACATTAAATTGATTCCAATCGTTTCATCAGCAAGGGCATTTAATATTATTTACAAAAAATGGAAACAGAACTACAACAAAATCCCCGATGCTGTAATTGTTGAAGGGCCTATGGCAGGAGGTCATTTGGGCTTTGATTATGATGATGTTGTATTGGAAAGAACGCCTACTTTAGAAGAATTGACAACGGAATTGGTAGCTTTTGTAAAAACACTCGAAGAACCAATACCGATAATTGCCGCAGGCGGGATATTCGATGGAAAAGATATTGCCAGGTTCCTGAAATTGGGTGCTTCGGGAGTGCAAATGGCTACAAGGTTTGTTACTACTGTAGAATGCGATGTGCACGAAGATTTTAAGCAAGCTTATATCAATGCACAAAAAGATGATATTACAATAATTAAAAGCCCTGTTGGATTGCCGGGCCGGGTTATCATCAATGAGTTTGTGCATAAAATCAGATGCGGGGCAACAGTTCCTTTCAATTGTTCGTACCATTGTTTACGAACCTGCGAGCCACGAACAGCGCCCTATTGCATTGCAAAAGTGCTGGCAAATGCAGCAAGTGGCTTATTGGACGATTCATTTATATTTGCCGGATCAAATGCTTACCGATGTAACGAAATAGTTACCGTAAAACATTTGATAGATGAATTAAAAAAAGAATTGATGGCTAATTTGTGATTTCAACATTTGTATTCAAATATTATTTCATAAAACAACCTATGGAATAACCCCATTTTCAATAAAAGCTAAATATTTTAGTAAAAATACTTTATTAATTAGCGTAAATACCTGATTTTTGAAAATCCTGTATTTCTATTTTGCTTAAATTTGCTATTCGCCTGTTTAACAAATATTAAATCATAGAAACACAGATTGTTAATGCAGGGCAACTGATATATTAAAATGAAATTAAATTTTAAAATGCCAATATTAGATATTGGTCAAAATATTTTGTGTTGATCTAAAATTTCTTTTTTTTAAACAACACAATTAAATTGCTTTATAGAAGTTTTATAAAATTATTGGTTCACTTAAATTAAATAAAAATGCGTAAATTAAATTATTTGTTTTCTATTTTATTGGCAGTGCTTGTGATTACTGCCACGAGTTGTAAAAAAGATTCTGCTCCAACCTATCAGGTAATAGTTAGTGCAATTGACGGTGCAAATTATTCAGGTGATGGAACACTTGCTTTTTCTTTTTCAACTGATGGAGGAACCACATGGGCTGCAACTGCACCAGCAACCATGAAAGAAGGTGCAATATTAAGAGTTAAAATTACTGATGGAACCAAAGATTTAACTACTGATGAATTTGATTTTGACTGGTCTGCTTCAAGTGGAAACGCTTCCAGCAACACAGCAGCTACAGTTGAATTTACAATGGGAAGCGACTTAACAGTTACCGCTTCGGTATCTGAAATAATGGATATGGTATTGGTAAAAAGAAGCACCGGCGTTTTATATTCTGTTGACAGAGCAACCGGAGATACAACCAGACGTGGTGTAATTGTTAATGGAACAGGTGGCCCTGCAATTGTTGGGTTAAGAGCATTGGTTTATGATCCTAAAACTGGTGGATGCTTTGCAGGTTCGACCAATAGCGATAATGGAAATTTTTATTCTATAAATATTACAACTGGAGTTGCTGACTTACTTAATGACAATCCTGGTCAGACCAGCAGAGATGGTATTAGCGGTGTATTGATGGGTGCCGATGGAAATGTATTGGTTCACATGTATTCCAACATATTGAATAATAGCGCAGTAGCAACTTTTAATAAAAGCACAGGAGTTGAAGGTACTCATAATGTTTTGGCAAGCCATGGAAATGATGGTTGGTCTACAGGTGGCCTTATTTACGGTGCCACTGAAAATCAATTGATTTTGGGAGGTGACAATGAAATTTATTTTGCAAATTTACCTACCAACGATACTTGCATGGTTACTGATACAACCGTTTTGGTTCCATCTGCAAATATCTCTGCATACATGTATGTTCAAGATCTAAAACGTGATACAAAAACAGGAACAGTATACAGTATAATCCAGGATAATGACAATACAGGTTACCAATATTTGGCAACTATCAATACTTCAACAGGTGCTATTACAGAAATCAAATTACTTGCAGGTAGTTCTACCAAAGAGGATTGGTTTCATTGTTTAGCATTTATTCCAAGACACAGATTGCCAAAAGTATAAATTTTTATAAAATATTGAATTCAAAGGCAGTACAATTTTTGTATTGCCTTTTTTTTGTTCTCCTTAATGATTGGAATCAAATGTAAAATGCAAAATGAAGATGAGAAGTAATTGTAAACATATTTCATTGCCGTTTAGTTATTCCGAGAGACGAATCCCCATTCAAGCTGTTAAAAACCTTTGACTCGATTGAGTCTTCTAACCTCAATTTGAGGCTTTCCTAGAGCCAAAGAGTAGATAGAACTCTATGAAATACACTAACCAAGCCACATTGAAACACCTTTAAAAATACAAAAAAAGGCTGCCCGACAGGCAACCTTAAAAAGTAGAATATCTACGGTTAGTTAATCAATTAAATTAAAGTGCATATTTTGGAAGACTATACAATACATTACATTGATTAGCTTCGTCTGCACCAATAGTTGCAATATTGGTAATTTTCAAGGTGGTAAGATTAACTTTTACTAAGTACGAAATATAATTATCACCATCGTATAATATTCCATACATTTCACCATTGTAATTGGCTAAAGCTTTCATTACAATCCAGGTTGCGCTCAAGTCTACAGAGAAATTTTCAAAAGTATTAATCGTAGCAGTTGGAACATCAGTACCATCAAAATCAACATTGTCAAAAATAATTTCTCCATCATTTGAATTACTTCCATTTGCCATCAAAACTGTGTGATTAGGAACATCGAAAATCATACCCAATCCGCAGCAAAGGTTATCTGATACTGCTAATGTAGCTGCTCTTCCGCCATTAAGACCAAATTTATAAAAACCGTTGCCATCGCCATTAAAATCACCATAGCCAATTAAGCTATCTCCAACAACTGTCCAGTTTACAACAGCATCCCAAATAGCTGCACCATCTCTACCGTCATTATCATTAATCTTTGTTGATTGTTTGGTTACAGGATCAATGGAATAAAGATTTCCGCCTTCATTTGAAGTTTGAGATACATAGTATTTTCCGTTGGTATAATTATATGTAAATCCTCTAACACCAACCAGGTTGCCAACTGTATCTAATGCTGTAAATAAAGAAGTTGCAGCACCGGTAGCTACATCTAAACTAAAAAATTCACCAGTGGTACGATTGCTTGTAATTAACAACATTTTATCAGTAACTTTTACACTGATAGTAAATCCCTTTGATACAGTAAATTTAACCACATCACCTGCAGGGTTATCTGCAGTTAAAGAAGAAGTTGACCAATCAAAAGTGAAATTGGCAGCAATAAGATCTTTAGTACCATTATTTAATTTAACAGTTAAAACTGAACCTTCTGTAATTCCTACAGGCATTGTGCTACCGAAGGTAACACCACCATCAGTTGAAAATTTGGCAACAACAGTGCCACCCATTGTATAATTATCTGTATTGACAGTTACAGCTGAAACATCGTAAGTTGGTGTTGAATCCTTTTTACAAGATGCAAATACCACCAATACCATAGAAAAAATAATGATAAATTTGTTTTTCATATTAAAATAATTAATTATTAGTCATATTCTAAATTATTAAAAAAAAGATGAAATCCAAATATTATTTCTGTTTTATTCCGATAAAATCACCAATATCTTAAGAATAATGCGAATTTATTTAAAATCGTAGTTTAATTTATCGAAAGTACCGGCTCTTGACCCATACATGAACAACCAATATATTTTTATTAAAAAATGTTAAATTCGTTAAAAGGAAAGTGATTGGACAAAATGTATTGGACAAAACAATGGTGTTCATTAAAAATATCTGTGATTAAATATTCCTCCATTGATTATATATGCGAATTAAGGGTTGAATAACCCGAGGCTTGTTCATCTTTCCAAGTGCTACAATATGGTGTCTATTATGGCCACCACGCTTCTTTCGGAACAATATTCACAATAACTAAGATTAAAAAACTATGTGGCTATGAGCTTAATCAAAGATGTAATACTTTAATAATATCATTCTATAAAACAAAAAGATTCTTTAATTTTACAACATAGTCACATAGTTTTCTTACAGAACAATATAAATTATGCAAGAATTGAAACTTATCAGTTTTGAGGATCAACCAGCAGGTAATAATTCAAAAGTTCAACTATTAATTCGCATTATATATTTATAGTTATAGCCTATTAATTGGAATATTAGGGAAAGTAAGATTATTCGTTTTAGGAAAACAATTGCAACAATTAATAACGATTAACACACAAGGTCTAATAACTAATTTCTAAAAATCTACAAATATTTAAGCCAAATCAACCATCAAATCGCCCGAAAAAATATTTACCGGAACTGAGGAAGCTATTTCAGTTTTACTCTAACGGTTTATGTTAGAGTGAATTTTATTATATTTACAAAGACAATTGAATTGTATTATTTAAAACAATTATAACAAATGTTGGAACTATTTAAAGCCCCGGTTTTAACAGAAAGCGAGCCTATTAACAAAGCTTATGTTTTTCACAAGCTTATAGTAGGCACTATGATAATTATTACATTTGAAGTGTTGCTCTTCATTATTGCTTCACCCGAAAATCTTTTAAGGTGGATATTGAGTATAGGTTTCATTGATATTCCTTGCATTGGACTCTTGTATCTCAATAAAAAAGGCCATAACAGGCTTGCGTCTAGTCTGTTTATTATAGTCACTTTTATATTAGTCATAACTTTGGCATGGACCGCAGGTGGAGTTAAGGCTCCGGTATTTCACATAATTCCGGTACTGGTATTGTTTGTTGGACTTATAAAAGGGTGGAAACAAGGCTTGTTGGCCGGATTGTTTATGTCAATAATGGGATTAGCATATGTATTTGCCGAATTTTATCATATTTTACCTGTAACCAAAGTTCCTTACACATCATTCAATCTTTGGCTTGCATTCTTCACATGCATCGCATTGATTGCTTTACTTCAATTCAATGCAGTTGAAACCTTGAACAAAGCAGTTTCTAAAATTAGTGCCGAGCTTAATTTGCGGAAAAAAGTTGAAAAAGATCTGCTCAAAAGTGAAGCATTTCGCAAGCGTGTTTTTGAATCATCATTGACCCCTATTGTTGTGATGGAAGGAGTAAGTTTTAAATATATTGATTGCAATCAGGCAGCTATAGCTATTTATGGATTCAACTCGCGTGAGGAAACTCTTGGAAAAACGCCGCTCGATGTTTCTGCAACTGAACAAAACGATGGTCAACTTTCAACCATAAAGGCCAAAAAGTATATTGATTTGGCCATTGAAAAAGGTCAGGTCGTTTTCGAATGGCTGCATAAAAGGCCCAATGGTGAGTTTTGGGATGCCGAAGTACATTTGATTAGTTTCCATTCGGAAGGGCATCTTTTTCTTCAGTTTAATCTTAAAGACATTACAGAAAGCAAAAAAGCAGAAACTCAGCTAAAAAAAGAATTAATTATAAACGAAGCCATTATGAATAGTGTTCCAGGAATCGTTTATTTATATGATAAAACAGGGCACCTCATACGTTGGAATAAACAACATGAATCAATGACAGGTTACTCTTCGGAAGAATTGAAACACATGCATTTTACAGATTGGTTTTTGGGAAGCGAATCTGATGCAGCTGAAGTTTCTGTTGCAATGCAAAAAGTATTTGATGATGGATATTCGGAAGTGGAGACCACACTAAATACTAAAATGGGATTAGTGCCATTTTTTTTAACGGGAGTTAAGTTATTCATTGATGGTGAACCCTATTTAACAGGGATTGGAATGGATATAACCGAACGTAAAAAGGCTGAAAAAGAGTTAAAAGATAGCGAAGAACGTTTTAAAACTTTGTCATCAATTGCCAGCGAAGGTTTAATGATCCACGAGGATGGAATAATCGTGGACATGAACCAGATTTTTGCCAATTTGCAAGGCTATTCAACCACGGACGAATTAATTGGTAAAGTTGCACTTGAAACCATCAAATTTACTCCTGAATCAAAACAATTGGTATACGATCATTTTATCAGCAACTCAGATGAAACATTTGATATCGAAATAATCAATCTGGAAGGAAAAATTATTCCTGCCGAAACCAGAGGAACTGAAATTGTTTATAAAGGGCATAAGGCCAATTTGGTTTACATGCGAGATATATCCGACCGCAAAATTATTGAAAAATCATTGATAGACAGTGAATTACGTTATAGAAAACTAATTGAGGCATTTCCTGATCTGATTATGGTTGCTGATTTAAACGGAAATATTCTTTTTGCCAATGAACCTTTCGAAAAGCTAACAGGTATTTTACCTGCCAATTATAAAAATCGCAACACTAAAGCACAAGTACATCCCGAAGATCAAAAGTTAGTTAAAGATGCATTGCAGGATTTATTTACAAGCGATAAGAACCATACAGGAATAATAGAAAACCGTTTTATAGATATTTGGGGAAATATTCATTGGCTAAGTGGTATAATTGTAAAAACAACCTTCGAAGGAAAACAAGTAATACAGACAGTTTCAAGAGAAATTACTGAAAAGAAACTTATTGAAAAAGAACTCGAAAAATACAGAAACCAATTGGAATTGCTTGTTAAGGAACGAACAGAAGAATTAGCTGCTGCCAATGAAGAACTCAATGCCAGCAACGATGAATTGTACAACCAAAAAGAAGAATTGTACACATCGCTCAATAAACTGCACGAAACCCAAAACCAACTTGTCCAATCAGAAAAAATGGCTTCATTGGGCGTGCTTTCAGCTGGAATTGCTCACGAAATTAATAACCCACTAAACTTTATACAAGGCGGTATTTTGGGAATTGAAGAATATTTTAGCGAACATTTTCAAGAACATATTGAAAAAGTTGACACCTTGTTCAATGCAATCCATGTTGGGGTCAAAAGGGCTTCTGATATTGTTACAAGCCTAAGCCATTATAGTAGAAAAGATGATTTGCCTTTGATTGATTGCGATATCCATTCAATTATCGATCATTGCCTTATTATGTTGCAAAGCCAACTTAAAAACAAAGTTGTAGTTATTAAAAATTACACTGAAAAACCTTGTCATTTAATTGGAAACGAAGGTCAATTGCATCAGGCAATACTTAATATCATTTCAAATGCCGAACAATCAATTAGTGAAAAAGGAAACATTGAAATAAGCACTGAGATTACAGACAAACAAATTATAATTGAAATTGCTGATTCAGGTTCTGGAATTTCGCAGGAAAACATTGCTAAAATTTTCGATCCATTTTTCACGACCAAAGATCCGGGAAAAGGTACAGGTTTGGGCCTTTCAATAACTTACAATATTATCAACGAACACAATGGTACCATTGAATATGAATCGGAATTAGGAAAAGGAACCATTGCAACAATTAAAATTCCTTTGAATTAAAATTGAAATGAGCAACATTTAAATTGACCGGAAATTAACCAATCTCAAAATACGAAATCACTTTTTTAAGATGTTCGGCCTGAGACGATAGATTTTCTGCACTTCCCGACATATTTTCGGCAGATGAAGCGTTTTGTTGCGTTAAGGTATTTAGCTGCATGATAGCATGATTCACTTGATTTGCTCCATTGTTTTGCTCCATGCTTGCGCTGGCAATTTCCTGAATTAGTTTGGTTGTTTTTTCAATATTTGGTACCAACTTAAACATTAATTGACCAGATTCTTCTGTAACTTTTACACTCAAATTGGCCAGTTTGGCTATTTCATCGGCTGCTACTTTGCTGCGTGCCGCTAATTTTTTTACTTCCATTGCAACCACAGCAAATCCTTTTCCCGATTCGCCTGCGTGCGAAGCTTCAACAGCAGCATTCAGTGCCAAAATATTGGTTTGGAAAGCAATTTCGTTGATGATATTGATTTTATCGGCAATGGCATGCACCGAATCCAAGCTTTCT
>JANYKN010000176.1 GCA_025361565.1 Bacteroidota bacterium
TTTTGAAGTTATATATGCGGATGTCAAAACCGGCAATAAAGACGATGTAGTAAATGTTACCTCCTTGCTGTATTCAGTGTCATTGATATTAGTAACAAACTCTCTGACATAATATGTAACACCAGGAGCCAATCCTGTGAGTGTAGTATTGAAACTACCTGTACCTGTTCCCATATTGATAATAAAGTCTGCTAGGGTTGGATTCTGCTTTTTGCTCCAACAGACTCCACGTGCTGTTATGGTTGCACTGCCGATTGACGATATCTCACCGTAATAATCAGCAGAAGTATCCGTGATATTATTAATAACTGCAACAAATTCTGTCGGAGTGTTCTTTCCATTTTCTTTTTTGCAATTCCACAATAAAGTTAGCAATAGTCCAACCGCGATTGCAATGGAAATAGAATTGATCTTCATAGGTATGATGGATAATAGATTGATTAATGGCTATCTTAATCTTTCAAGGTTTATAAACAGTAGATACTTATAGATGTTCAAATGAATGATTTGGTTTTATCATAAAAATTTTGAACTATTCAAACTGCCCGTGCCATGATTGTAAGGCGAAAAAATGATAGTCGTTTAAACAGTTTATTCTCAATTTTGTTTTTCTGTTATAACCTATTAAACCTGCTACTTTGCAAAAACCTGAAGTTATATTTAACGTGTTAAGGGAAATTTCATCAATCCATTACAATCTGATTACGGATGCATTAAAAGTTGACATAACTTGATTATTATTCACCAAATAAGCTAATCTGTTGGTTGGCATGTAATGTGTTTTATTAAATTTTATAGGAGAATAATGAAAAAAATTAAAAATAGCTTGTTTTATATTGGTTTAATAAGTGGTGTTTCCGCCATGATCTATTGGATTGTCTTGCAAGGCTCAAAATTGGAGCTTGGGAGAAACATTGTAATTCCCGATTCTAAAAAAAGTCAATGGGCTGAATTTATTGGTTCTATGACTCATAATTTAGGAAATCCATTAGCAATTCTTTTAGCCCAAATTGTTGCTATTTTATTTGCCGCACGTATATTTGGTTGGATTTGTAAAAGAATAGGACAACCAACAGTAATTGGAGAAATAATTGCCGGAATAGTACTGGGACCTTCACTTTTCGGAATCTATTTCCCTGAATTTTCCGCAATCCTTTTTCCAGCCAGTTCGCTTGATAACCTCAGAATTTTAAGCCAGGTTGGTCTAATCTTATTTATGTTTATGGTTGGCATGGAACTAGATTTAAATGCACTTAAAAACAAAGCTCATGAGGCCTTAGTTATAAGTCATGCCAGCATCATTATTCCTTTCGCATTGGGGATGGGTTTAGCTTATTTTATTTATCAATCATTTGCTCCTCAAGGCATTCAATTTCTTTCATTTGGATTATTTATTGGTATTGCCATGAGTATAACGGCATTTCCCGTATTGGCAAGAATTGTTCAGGAACGAGGAATACAAAAAACAAAATTAGGATCAGTAGTAATAACATGTGCTGCTGCAGATGATATAACAGCATGGTGCATTTTGGCAACAGTAATTGCCATTGTAAAAGCTGGTTCAATTGTAAGTTCCTTGTTCACAATTCTTTTAGCCGTAACTTATGTATTCATAATGATCAAAGTTGTAAGACCTTTTTTGATGCGTGTTGGTGATTTACATACCACGCGTGAAAATTTGAGTAAACCTATCATTGCAATCTTTTTTCTTACCTTAATACTATCATCCTACGCAACCGAAGTGATTGGAATCCACACACTGTTTGGTGCATTTATGGCTGGTGTAATAATGCCTGTAAATATCAAGTTCAGAAACATTTTTATAGAAAAAATTGAAGATGTTTCCTTGGTTTTGTTGCTTCCGTTATTTTTTGTTTTCACAGGATTGAGAACTGAAATCGGTTTGTTGAATGATCCTTATCTCTGGAAAATAACAGGCTTAATTATTCTGGTAGCTGTAGCAGGAAAATTTGTCGGTAGTGTGATTGCAGCAAAATTTGTCGGTCAAAACTGGAAAAACAGTTTAACTATCGGGGCATTAATGAATACCCGAGGATTAATCGAATTAGTGGTGTTGAATATTGGTTATGATTTAGGTGTTTTACCACCTAAAATATTTGCCATGTTGGTAATAATGGCATTGGTTACCACCTTTATGACCAGCCCTGTATTGGATTTGATTAACTGGATATTCAAAACAAAACCGGACGAAATGCCTCAGAAAATTAAAGAATCCAGTCAATACAAAATTTTGTTTTCATTCGGCACTCCTGAATCCGGAAGAGCCTTACTTCGATTAGCAAATGGATTAACAAAAAAGTTGAATGGTAATGTTGCCATAACGGCACTGCACCTTTCACCAACAAATGAATTGCATCCCTATTTTGCTGATGAATATGAAAAGGAGACCTTTACTCCTATCATCGAAGAATCGAAAAATTTAAATCGAAAAATTATAACCTTTTTCAAATCATCAAAAGATATTGACACAGATATAGTTGATGTGGCTAATAAAGGAGATTATAACTTATTATTAATTGGCGCAAGTCAATCTATATTTCAAGGCAGTTTGTTAGGCAAGGTGCTTGGGTTTACCACCAGAATAATCAATCCGGAAAAATTACTCCACACTTTTACGGGCAAAGATAAGCTTTTTGATAATTCACCTATCGATGAGCGAACACGTTTAATATTATCAAAAACCCAGATATCTGTTGGAATATTAATTGATAAGAGACTCGATAAAATTGAGAATGTTTTCATTCCTGTATTAGACACCGAAGACAAGTATTTGATAACCTATGCTCATAAGCTAATACAAAATATCAAATGCCAAATAGTTATATTAGATGTATCAGGATACCTAAAAAACGATTCCGAAATAATTGAAAAAATCAGCGAGATTGACCGGACTATTCCCAATCATATAACTTTGCAAAGTGAAATGGTTATTGCAAAAACATTTTTACAACAGCAAGATTTAATGATTGTCTCTTTAGATAGTTGGAAAAGGTTAGTTGAAACCAAAAGTTTATGGCTTACTAATATCCCTTCTACGTTAATTATAGCCGACAAACCCGAAATGCCATAGTAAGGTAAAACATTGCCATATACTGTTGAAGCTAATAACAACACTTCGTTAAATTTGTAAATGGGATAATTTGAAAATAATTGGCTAATAACTAGTTACAATTATTTTCAGTTTATGAATTTGCACTCATTATCAGTACCTTAAAAAAATATACCGAAGTATTAAATAAATAGCGATGTAACTTTAAAAAAAGAGGCGATTCATGGAAGCCGCCTCTTAAGTGATAATAATACTCGATAATTTATTGTGGTTTTGTAACACTATTCATTTGAAGAGTTACAGCAGTTTGTGCCAACATTCTACCGTTTATTGATGCGCCAGTCTGCAAATTAATACCTGTCTGCCCTAAAATGTTGCCTTCAAAATGACTGGTTGTACCCAAGGTAACAGAACCTGAGGCTTGCCAGAAAATATTCTTTGCCTGAGCTCCACCTGCCAGGATAATTTTTACTGCCGAACTCATTTTAAGGGTTCCAGCAACCTGAAAAATCCAAACATCATCCGGTCCGCCCGAAATTGTAACATCAGTAGGGATTACAACCGCACTTGTAAATTTATATAGACCTGCTGTAAGTGTTTTGCCACCGATATTACCTGCACCCAAATTCAAAAAATTCGGATTTGAACGCCCGGCGGCGTCAGTATAAGCGGTTTGCATATCGCCAACAGCTATAGTCAATCTGGTAGCGTTAGTTACTCTGCACGGAAGAGGACCTGCAGCATCAACGGTATAAATTGTTCCCGTAACTTCTGCACACGTTAATCGAATAGCTGCGCCCGTAATTGGACTTGAGCCAATATCTCCGGTAACTGCCGATTTATAAACATCGGTAATGCCTGATTTTGAAAGAATCGCAAAATTGTCCGCAACCCCAAGATTCACCGATTTTAATGCACTACTTTTTATCTGCAGCAATGCTGACTTTTCCGCAGATGATAACACTGCTGACTTTTCCACTGAAGACTTCTCTATAATCGGATCTTTTTGACAGCCGGTCATTATTCCAACTAATAACATCAAAGAGATTGATAAAACGTTTTTTGTATTCATGGTTATATTTTTTAGAATTTCTACACGACAAAGTTGAGTACTTCAATCTCAGAAAGGTTACATAACTTTTAAAATAAGTATCATAATTCACGGCTTTTTGAAGTGGCATTATAATTTATTGAAAAGAGGCAATCAGGCGAAATGAACCTTATTTTAAAAACGTGCAGATGAATTTAAACTCATTAAACATAAAAATTATTGACACTATTATCGGCGAAATATTGCAGTGGCTTCCTGTTTGATATTCG
>JANYKN010000023.1 GCA_025361565.1 Bacteroidota bacterium
TCAGGCAAATTTGATATTTTTTATAATTATTCAGTCATATTTTTCAATAATTCAGCCGTTTATAGCCGAATATTTATTTTATTTTTCTCCGTTTTCGTTGTTTTCAATGAACTTTAGGCTTTTCGCCAATTGCCCACAACGTACATGTGTAACCGCCTGTTTGCCCTTGTACAGCGGTTTCGCGGCGCGAAACCGACGAAAGGGCAAATGGGCGGTTACACAATGTTATGCAAAGCGTTTATTCAAGTAATATTTTTCTAATATCAATTATATGGTCAGATTTATCAATTATTTGAATAAAATACAATCCTGTTTTCCCAAAGGAACTCACATCTATCTCAAAAAGCTGTTTATTTACATTGGATTCAAAAATAACTGAACCTGACGAACTAATAATTTTTATTTTATAGTCTGTCATTTGACTGAACTTTGAACCTGTATTTATTTTGATGATATCTTTTGTGGGATTTGGATAGACTTTGATAGTATTTAAATTATTTGGTGGATTAATACCAGAAATGGTAACATCTATGATCAGTGTGTCGGTTACTGAAACTAAAACAGTATCATAAACTGTTACTAAGGTAGTATCATAGACATCAACAAATGTTGTATCAAAAACTTCCGTTGTTATTGTATCATAAATGGTCTTAAAGCAAAAATTCTCAGAATAAATATTGCTAATTTCGGTTGAATCGAGTACTCGATTATAAATTCTTATATCATCAATATCTCCTTTAAAGAACCCTGCAGTATTCGACCCAATATATAAAGCACCATTTGTTGGTCTAATCCAATCATCAGTGCTTGTCGTGTTACTCCAATCTCTTAATGTTCCAAGCATTTCTTGTCCATCGAAGAACAGTTTAAGTTTATTTCCGTTGATTTCATCTACTGTTACAGCTAAATGATGCCACTGGTTAAATTTATCATTTCTATTTCGATATTCATTTATTACGAAAGGAGAGTTATAATCATAATACGCAGTATAAGACCAACAATTTGCTAATCCATAATCCCATAATGAACCATAATTTCCTTTGGCTAATACTACACTTAAATCCGTTTCTCCAGTATTTTTGACCCAAGCGGAGATTGAAACACTATTCGTAACTTTAATTGAAGCAGAGTTAGCAACAGTAATATAGTTGGTAGTACCATCAAAATTATATGCACTATTTTGATGGCCAAATCTATCTGTAGTGAGCGTTGCACCAAGTACAGTACCATTATTCCCATTTCCACTTTCATCATTTGCATTCCCGTTAAAAGGCCAATATGCAACAAGTCCATTTGTTGGAATTTGTGCATTTATGTTTAGAATAATTCCAAACATTAAGAAAAAAAAGTAAAATTTTGTTTTAATAATATTTTGATTTTAATGTAGATTCGTAGTTTTCTCAGTTTTGCATAACGTACATGTGTAGCCGCCGTTTGCCCTTGTACAGCGGTTTCGCGCCGCGAAACCGATGAAAGGGCAAACGGCCGGTTACACAATGTTATGCAACTGTTTCATTCTGATGTGTTTTCAAGTTCTTGTTCAAGCAATCGTAATTGAACTTCCGCTTGCTTAAATGCTTCAATTTTTTGGTTTACTATTGCAACTAAGCTATCATCATTTTTTAATTTGATATTCGCATAACCTTGACCGATATCCATGCTTAATCTGTTATATAGTGATTGAACTCGATCAAGCTCTTTGATAATTTCTGATTTTTTTCTCATGTTTATTCGGTTTCAATATTAAAAAATTTACAAAAATAATATGAACCAGTTATACTCCCGTCTAAATCTATAGTTTTCCCAACAATGAAATAGTCCATTTCTTTTAACATTTTCGGGTTAGAAGTTTCTGTTTCATATTTCTTTCCACCAATGCTCATATGCACATTTTTATAGAATGTGAAAGGATAAAATCCTTCTGAGTTGAGATAATTGAATGAATAAAAATTAATCCAATCACCGTTAGCTTTTTTTAGTTTTATAGTGCTTTCAAATTTTAGCAGATCTTTGTCCATTAAGAATCCAGAAGTCGCTACTGATTTTTTATACTGTCCAATAGCGGCGAAAATTAGATTTTGCAAATAAACACTTATACATTTCCCATATCTGCTTGAACTTAGATTATGTCTCGAATAATCATTGTTTCCTGAGAATATTTTATCATGGTCATATTTGATTTCAGCAATAACATTTCCTTGACTATTTTCATAGGTTACTATAACATTTATAGGAGCAATGTCATGAATGATATTTAATTGATTAAATATTTTAACTAATACGTCCTTGTTTGTACTATCCTTGAAACGAGCTGCATATTCTTCAGAAAGTCCTTTCGTGGTAATAATAAAGTCATTCCTTGTATATTGTCCAAGTGCAATAAATGTTGAAAAACAAAGGAATGCGAATGTTAAAATTGTAACTTGTATCTTCATGTGTAGTTTTTTTAATGTTGCATAACGTACATGTGTAGCCGCCGTTTGCCCTTGTACAGCGGTTTCGCGCCGCGAAACCGATGAAAGGG
>JANYKN010000101.1 GCA_025361565.1 Bacteroidota bacterium
TATATAATTCTCTCATAAGTGGTCTATCTTGATAACTTAATAAAAATCTACCTTTTATATTTTTTAATATTTCAGAAAGTTCTATATGATTGTCTTCTTTTAAAAATGTATGATTTGAATAATAATGCTCTTTTCGGAAGTAAGGTGGATCTACGAAAAAAAATACATTTTCATTATCATACAAATTAATTATTTCTTTATAATCTTGATTATAACATATTATATTTTTATGCTTGTTTTTTACTTGTCTATATAAGTCTATATTAATATCATTATAAATTGCAACACTTGGCTTAATTTTCATTATCTCATACAGCCCAAATTCTCCACCAAATGGCTCTACATATATTTCAATATTATTTGGTATTAGATTACCAAGTAGATTATTATAAAGATCCTTATTATTTTTATTTTAAACCATTCACAAATTATATATAATTTGTGAATGGTTTAAAATAAAAAATCCTGATTTCTCAGGATTTATAAACCGTATTTATTGAAAATAAAAATATCTGGTATGAATTCTATATCTTTAAAATCTGCATGAGAACTGACATATCCATTTGACCAATTTATTGTTTTATTTTCAAAATTAATTTTAGTCACCCAACAAATACCTGGATTTGGAATCCTATGTTTCATTTCACATTTAATTGGAAATTTTTCATCAAAATAAGAATCTGTCAATTCGGCTGATTCATTAAATTTATTAATTTTCATTATCCTGCTAATTTATCTATAAAGATTTTTTTACCAAATTTAATATGTCCAGCTTGATCATTTTCAGTAATTACCCATAATACTCTATTTCCATAATTTCTAATACCATATTCAGATGGTGTTGGTGCTTCACCGAATGCGTCAGTAAAATAAATAACAAATGCTGGAACTTTACCTTTTTTAATCAAATTCTTTTGAATCCAATCAAAAGGAGGTTTGAAACTTGTACCACCACCACCTTGTGGTTTAAGTTTATCAAGTTTAAATCCACCATCAGCAATTTTAAATGTTTGTACACCTTTTGCTTTAGCGTAAGGATTATTAGGCGACCATCCAGGTATTGATGAATCGCACCAAAGTACAGTACAATCATGAATATTGAAAGTTTTGAATAATTTTAACATCTCAGCACCAAATTTAGCCAATGTATCATCTCCAATTGATCCTGATGTATCAATTGCAATTACTACATGTTCAAATGATGATGTATCAGCTTCTTTTGCACCTGGAACATGCATATCTTGCCAGATATATCTTCTATTAGAATATGCATAATCTAATTGATCAAAAATTGTTGCGACAAATTTTCTAAGTTCTGCTCTCCAATTAATTTTTGGTTTATTAACTTTTCTTAACCAACGATCTAATGATGCTGAACCTGACCCCGCATTTTTTACTGCTGCATTATTACGAGCATCTTGCCATTTCTTTTCTAATTCACCTTCTGATTTTGCATCTTGCATTTCAGAATTACCTTCATATACATTTGTACCTTTATCAGTTAATGAGCCTGGCGATCTAATATCACCTGCTGGTGTTCCGCCATCACCTTGGCCTTGACCTGGTTGTGGCTGTCCTTTACCTGGTTGTCCTTTACCGCCACCACCTGGAGGTGGTTGACCTTGACCTGGTTTACCTTGACCACCGCCACCGCCTGGAGGAGGTGGTGGATTTTTTTGTTCAAGTATATCATAAATTTGTTCAGCACCCATTCCACGATATTGTTCATCTAATAAAATCTTTTTTGGTGCGGAAAGTATATTAGATTTAAGATCATTTTTCATATCTTCAATTTGAATATTTATAGCATAATCTGCTGCACTATTCCATAGACCATGATCTCTTGTGCCTTGTCTAACAAAATGGAAATTCGCATTATGCATTATTTCGTGAATAATAACGAAAACAACTTCTGCCTCAGTTAATTCATTTACAAACTTTGCACAATATGCGATTGATTTACCGTCAGTTGCCATTGTTTTAATGTCACTATCAGGATGTGCTTCCATTATATTTAAATTAAATAATAATTCGGCAAAAAAACCAAAATTTGTTATAATTTGTGTAAAACATCTTCTTACTTTATTAAGTGCCTTTGGATCTACTTTATCAGCATTTACCATTTCATTGACAATCAATAATGTTTCGTAAGTATTAAATTTTGTTAACATATAATTAATTTATTTTTATAATCTATATATATTTATTTAAAAATCAAAAATCCTGATTTCTCAGGATTTTTATTTATTAGTCTAATTGTTTCAAATCTATGTGCCACTTTTTAATAAAGTCCCACCATATTTTTTTCCAAGGTTCTTTTTCTTTAACTTCTGGATGTGCCATTTTAAAGAATGATAACATTGAAGTTTTTGATTCCATATCTGGCAAATCTAATGCCCATTCTAATACATTTGTCAATTCAGCAACTGTTAATTCTTCACCTTTCTTAAAGAACGCAATTGAAGCAGATGCTGCTCTAGCTTGGTCTAATCTTGTAGGCGGTTTTTTTGCTTTTTTACCAATTTTGTAAACATCAGCAACGTCTTTTTCATTGTAATATTCTTTTAATTTTAAATATTCACAAAATGCAATAGCAGCTTCGCCACCAACATAATCAGTATATATCTTTTGAACTTTATCAATTGAAATTCTATTTTTCCAATCTTTACCTCTTTTGAAATATTCTTTATGTGATGCCATTTCCCATGTACGTGGTGAAGGCCAGTTAGCACGTTCTACATCAGGATCTAATTTATGGAAATATCCTTTATTAAATTGTAAGAATGCGATAAGGTCAGGATTAATATCTTTTTTATTAATAGCCCATTTAATCCAACTTTCTAATGTAGGTGCGTAATTAACGTGTTGAAAACGGTTAGCTAATGCTGGCTCAATTGATGTTGCAACAGCACCACCTAAATCTTCTGGTCTATTACCAGCAGCAACAACAATCCATCTTGGTGGCAATTCATAACCAGCAACTTTACCATTTAATGCTAAAGGTAATGCTGCAGAAAGTACCATTTGTTTTGCTCTATTAAGTTCATCAAAGAACATTATACCGCCTTTACTATTTGGACCATCATCGGTTGGAAAAATTGCTGGAATTTTTGAAACTGTTCTTTCATCTTCTTTTCTACCTTGACCAACAACATCTTCAATTTTAGGAACACCTCTAAAGTCAGTAGGTTCAATAGTTGCAAGGTGAAATTCAATTACTTCACAACCTAATTTTTTAGAAACTTGATTTAAAATTTCAGTTTTACCAATACCTGGAGCGCCCCAAATAAATAGTGCGTTATTTTTTGTTCTTGGCTCGCCTGCTTCTACTCTATCCAAATTCATATCATAAACATCAATAATTTCTTCTATTAATTCATCAACATCAACATTTCTTATATTTGGATCGTTATGCCTTAAACTAACTTGATCTTCATTAAGATGATCTTCATTAAGTCGTTGTACACCGATTTTTAAACCTTTTAATGATTCTGTTGCTAATTCAACTTCTTGTTTAGATGGTAGTTCAGCATTTTCAAATGATGGAGAAATAATTTCAACTTTTTCTTTTGGTAATTGACCAGTTTTCTTAAGCCAAAGTGCATAAAATAACCAAGCACCAACTTTATATTTACTTTTAAAGTAGTTTGCTATTTTATCCCACGCTCTTGTTAATAGATTTTCATTCAACCTATATTCTTCTGAAAAATTGTCGTAATTTTTTACTGTTTTCATATTTTTCGAATT
>JANYKN010000117.1 GCA_025361565.1 Bacteroidota bacterium
TTTAGTTAACATCGGTATCCTGGTTTATTTTAAATATTGGAATTTCATTATTGATAATATATTTGATCACTTTGGTAATAATGCCATTAAGAGTGATTTACTTTTAGTAGAAGTTATTCTTCCCATTGGTCTTTCTTTTTATATTTTCCAAACAATTGGATATATTCTTGATGTCTACCGTGGTTCTCTTAAACCGGAAAGAGATTTTTTAAAGTTTTGCCTTTTTACCTTATTTTTCCCAAAGCTGCTTGTTGGACCAATAGAACGTGCAAAAAACCTTTTACCTCAATTCTCAACTGATCATGTATTTATTCAGCGCAACATAATCGAAGGTTGCAGGCAAATTGCATGGGGAATTTTTAAAAAAATAGTTGTTGCCGATCGTATATCTATTTATGTTGATGCTGTATATTCTAATTTACCACATCATAACAGTACAACATTCTATTTTGCAACTTTACTTTACCCTATTCAGGTTTATGCTGATTTTTCCGGATATACAGATATTGCGCTTGGGAGTGCAAAATTGTTTGGAATCAATTTAATGGACAACTTTAAGAGACCCTTATTTTCCCGAAATGCTTCTGATTTCTGGCGGCGTTGGCATATTTCCTTGTCCTCATGGGTAAATGATTATATTTATAATCCAATTGTCTTAAAACGGCGCGATTGGGGTAATATAGGAATATTCTATGCCTTGCTTATTAGTTTTATTGTGATAGGAGTTTGGCATGGTGCTTCATGGAATTATGTGATATTTGGAATTATTCAGGCATTCGCACTTATTTATGAAGCATTAACTAAAAACGCCAGAAAGAAAGTATCTAAAATTATTCCTGGTTTTATCTATAATAATATTAGTATTTTATTAATGTTTCTCTTTTTTGCATTTTCACTATTATTCTTTAGAACAACCACAACTCTTCAAGCGACAAATATTATAGATATAATCCATTCGAAGCCTGGTACATTATTTATAGACAAAGAATCAACATTGCTATTTATGTTCTTTGGTGTTTTAATTTTGTTTTTAAAGGATATTCAATTAGAATTTCAATTATTTAAAATCAACCTTATTGGAGAGCATGAATGGATACTTCAACATATTTCATATGCAATGCTTTTAATGTACATTCTGGTGGCAGGTGTCTTTGACGGTGGACAATTTATCTATTTTGCATTCTAATACAATAATAAATGAAATTAGCCTCCATAGACAAACAAAAAAACAATCAATCTTTATACTTTGTGTATAAAGTACTCGTTTTTATACTGATTTTTTTTATCCTTGATTTTGCATTAGGCAGCATGTTTAAGTATTATTACTTTAAACAAACTTCAGGTTTCTATTACAGAACAACTTTTGCAATGGAAAAGACTAAGGCTGATGTCTTAGTATTTGGGTCGTCAAAGGCAAATCATCAATATTATCCTGAAATTTTCGAGAAACGTTTTAATTTATCATGCTATAATGTTGGACGTGACGGTAGCTCTATCTTCTATCACTATGCAATTCTAAAATCTGTATTGCAGAGGTACTCCCCCAAGGTGATAATTCTTGATATAACCAGGGAATTTGAAAAAAGACAGCTTAGTTATGATAGGCTTTGGATGCTATTGCCTTATTATGAAAGCCATCCCAATCTTCAGTCGATTATTGAACTTAAAGGTCCGTTTGAAAAAATTAAATTAATTTCAAAGGTTTATCCTTACAATTCGTTAATATTTTCAATTATTTCAGGGAATTCAGATTTTAATAAAGATAAGAATTCAGATTTTAAAGGATATGTTCCTTTATTTAATGAATGGAAAGATCCAATAGAACACATTTCAAAACCTTTTGTCGATAATATAGATAGCACCAAAATTAAAATCTTTGAATCTTTTGTTGAAAATTGTATTAATTCGGGGGTAAAAATATATATAGTGGCATCTCCGAACTTTTATATAACAAATTATGTTGATAAATCAATTCTAATTGCAAGAGAAACAGCTCAAAAATATAAAATAGAATTTCTAGATCATTCAAATGATTCAATCTTTTTATCTAACAGATCATATTTTGCAGATGAATTGCACTTAAATAATAACGGTGCAATAGTTTTTTCTAATATTCTTGTGGATGAGATAATTAAGGATTATTCTCCTAAGGGTCCAAAATAAAATTTAGGGAACAACAGATTTTTTCTGCTCCATAAAATTATATTTATTGCTACCTAGAAATTCTTAATCTTAATTGTCCAAACTCGTTAACATTACTAATTTAAGTTTCTTTTCACTTTTCATACAAATAAAATTATAATTCAATGGAACATATAAATAAAAGAGAATTTTCAAAAGATGTCCTTTTTATTTCAAATATTGGTGCCGAAGTTGATAGGATCACGGATAAGTTAAGGGCAGATATGCAGAAAGTCCTTAAAAGAAGAGGCGCTGTTGTAGGAATTAGCGGAGGAATTGATTCTGCTGTTACCCTTGCACTGGCAGTTAAAGCTTATGGCGCGGATAAGGTTATTGGTTTATTGTTACCCGAACGGGACTCAAGTAAAGACAGCAAAATATTGGC
>JANYKN010000129.1 GCA_025361565.1 Bacteroidota bacterium
ATTATACCGTATATCGGAACGCATCGCCGACAAATATCTTAAATTATTCATTGGCAAGTATTTAGAAAATCAAATACTTATGGTCACTACAAAAAGACAGACGTGCAAAGTGTGCAAACTGATCAAAGTGTGCAAAGTATCTAAAACCAGTCAAGTTGATTATAATCTATGATTTTAAATCATAGGAAAAACTCAGTTACCTATTGATCTCGAACGAGTACAAACCGCATTCGGGAAATTGCGTAAAAAATTGCAAAGTGAAGGACGTTAAAAAAAATTGACGTTGCCGGTTACAAATGATTAAGAAACGCTACAACGCTAATCGGCAACATTCAAGTTTTTAGTCCGAAACGGAGCAATTTTAGCAAATTTCACGTAGCGGTGACTTTTTTTGTTACTTTTTTGTGTGGCAGACAAAAAAGTAAATTCTTCATAAATTATTGGGTACAACGATAATTGGCTTTAAAATAACGATGATATTTTAAATGTTTTGCTCTTCAAAGCAATCACTTTGAACTTTGCACACTTTGCATACTTTGTATGCTTTGTATTTTGTGCAAACCTATTTTATCAACAAGTATATCGCATTTTATATATGTCTACATCCATAAATAGATCTTGGTAGGGTAATATCTACAGTAAAAATTTCAATAAAATCCACCAGCCAGGAGCTAATGAAAGATGACAAAGCAATCCGTGATTTTATAGACCAGGTATATCAATTCAGCCGCATGTACTGGAAATCAATAAGTCAACAAAATTTACCAGTAACAATAAAATACCCCGAAATGGTAGCCGAAATATTTTCTCATTTCGAGAGTGGCTTTATTCCTTCATTTGGGCAAAATAGCTTATGGTTTTTGTAAATATTAATTTAATTTTTCCATAATTAAAACTATTTCCATTTTCATTCCTTATCTTTCTTTTTATTGTTTATTTTTGTTATGTTCTAAATTTGTAATGTGATTTTATGATTCACAATAAGAAGACAAGATATAAAACAATAAAAAAGCCTTCAGCTAAATTGCTATCAGAATTAAATGCACTCGATAAACAATACTTTACAGTTTCTGAAGCTTATGAAATCATGAAGGATTCTGAAGCTGACTCAGTCCGGAAACTGCTTAGCCTTATGGTTCAAAGAGGCTTACTTTTAAGGATTAAAGACGGTGTTTATCATATAATTCCTTACGATAAAGATCCAGAAACCTATCAGCCCAATTGGCACATAACATCTCCTCATTTAGTCGAAGGAGCCGACTATTATTTAGGCTACTACACAGCTTTATCAATCCACAGTTTAATAACGCAACCTGCTTTAAAAGAACAAATTGTCATTAATAAGCAGGTAAGTAAAAAAATTTTTAAGATAAAAGACATTGAATTTCAGTTGATTTATCACAATACCACACATTTTTTCGGAGCAAAAAACACCTGGATAGATGATTTTAATAAAATTAAGTGTAGCGACCTGGAAAAAACAATTATTGACTGCCTTTTTATGCCTGAATATGCTGGTGGAATTGTGGAAATTGCCAAAGCAATTTTCAAATCAAAAGATAATTTTGATTACTTAAAATTATACGATTATATTGTAAAATTTGAAAGTCAGGCTATAATTAAAAGATTAGGCTTTCTTTTAGAATTATTAAAAATCGAAAATCCAATTATTCAAAAATTTCAAAAAATAAAATCAGCATCATTTACATTGCTCGACCCGGCATTGCCTAAAGAAGGAAAAATGTTCAGCCGTTGGTCCATTCAGCAAAATATTGATACTGAAACTATTTTTAAACAGTTACAATCGTAAAAAATGATATAAAATGCAATTAGATAAGAGCATTGAGAAACAATTTGAGGAAATTGCAAATCTTATTATCACGACCAAGAATAAGATTTTCAGGGATATAAATTACAACCTTATTGATTTATATTGGAATTTAGGCAATTACATTTCCAATAAAGTTAAAAGTGAAGGCTGGGGAAAATCAGTTGTAAAAAATCTTTCAGAATATTTGATTGTAAAACTTCCGGATAGCAAAGGTTATTCCTCGCAAAACCTTTGGCGGATGAAACAATTTTACGAAACATATATTAAAAATGAAAAACTCTCAGCAGTGCTGAGAGAATTGAGTTGGACAAATAATTTACTGATAATTTCTAAAACCAAAACGTTAGAAGAAAAGGAATTTTATTTGCGTTTAACAGCCAAAGAGCGATATAGTTCACGTGAACTTGAAAGACAAATTGATAGTAGTTATTTTGAGCGTGTTATGCTTACAGATGCAAAACTCTCAACAGCGTTGAGAGAATTAGATATTGACATATCTGGTGCATTTAAAGATAATTATGTACTCGAATTTTTGAATTTGCCTCATAAACATTCTGAATTGGACTTACAAAAATCGATTATCGAAAATTTAAAATCATTTATACTGGAATTTGGAAAGGATTTCACTTTTGTTGGTCAGGAATACCGTGTTCAAATTGGTAACAAAGATTTTTTTATCGATTTATTGTTTTTCCACAGAGAATTGCAATGTTTGGTTGCCATTGAACTAAAAACTGTTGAATTTCAGGCAGAATTCCTCGGAAAACTCAATTTATATCTCGAAGCATTAGATCGCGATGTAAAAAAGAAACACGAGAATCCCAGCGTTGGGATTATCCTTTGTAAAAGCAAAGACAGTGATGTAGTGGAATACGCTTTAAGTCGCAGCTTATCGCCAACACTTATTGCTGAATATCAAACAAAACTGATCGATAAAAAAATACTACAGGCAAAACTGCATGAATTTGCAGCACTTAACGAATTGAATGAAAATCTGGAATAAATTGGTTCAAGTTAGAATAAGTCTCGCGTTAGTTTATAAGCAAAATTCTTAGAAAAAAATAATGAAAATTGAACGTCAATTACAAGGTAATTTAAATACTGTTTTAACCGAAATAATCAGGGAACGGGCTTTAGAAAACAAACTACAACCTTATGTTACCAATGAGGAAAATCGGGCAGATATAACTATCAAAAATAAAAATGGAAAACCAATCTTTTTTATTGAACTTAAAGACCCAACGGCTAAAAATGGGAGAAGTGTATTCGACAGTGACACACTTATACGTGAATAATCTGTAATTGGTAATCAGGATGCTAAACAAGGAGTACAAATTTGAACTTGAAAATATGGAAGACATTTGCAGCTGCCCACAACACCCTTGTCATTTGCTATCACTTCCTATCAACCCATTGTGTACAGGGACTTCAATCCTGTTAGTTAATTATCATGCCCGACACGCAAAAAAGGCTGTCCATAAATGTTGGACAGCCCAATTTAAGCTTAAAATGTATGCTATAGCAGATCGCTACAGGATTTTAAACTCTACCCTCCTGTTTTTACTCCTGTTTTCTGGAGTATCGTTATTTAGAATTGGTTTTGTTTTACCATACCCTACTGCCTTAACCCTTTCATTTGAAATACCTTTACCAACAACGTATTCTTTGCAGATATTAGCCCTTTCTTGCGACAATTTTAAGTTTAAGGCATTGTTTCCAACATTGTCGGTATGTCCGCCAATTTCAATTTTCATTTCCGGATTTTCATTCATAATTTTTATAAGCTCATCAAGAACCGCAAATGAAGATTGATCCTTAATAATTGATTTTCCTCCCTCAAAACTAACGGTTCCCAACTGGAAAGTTTTGTCTTTCGACATTACTTTGGCCTTTATTTCCAGGGTATAATTTTTCTCTGTGTTTTTGTTAATTTCGAGTTGTTCTTTCATTGGGATAATATTCTCCCCGCCCACTTCAATCACATATTTTCCTGGTAATAATCGAATGCTATAACTTCCTTTAACCGATTTATTATCGATAACTGCACCTTCATTATTTTTTACCACAATATTTGCATCAATTGGTTCATTGGTATCTTTGTTTCTAATGTTAGCAGTTAAATCCTTATATGTATTTAGCGTTGGGCTAAAATTTTGTTCACCAGCACCTTTTTCAATAGAAATATTATCAGTTTTTGGTTCAAAGCCATCGGCAAGTACCTCTATCTTGTAATTTTTGCCATTTTCGACCTCTACTGCATAATTTCCGTTGCTATCTGGTTGCACAGTTTTAAAAAGTTTACCATCACTGTCATAAATCTTGATTAACGAATTTGCTGGTTCCACCTTACCTTTTAAAATTGTAGTGTTGGTTTCCAATTTATAGTCTATTGTTTTCGAATTTTCTGTTGCTGAAATAGGCATCATATCCGATACAGAGTAGAATTTTTCGGATTTTACCTCTACTTTATAGTTTTCATCCGGCTTTAAACTGCTTACGTACTTGCCATCTTTGTCTGTTTTTGTGCGATATATTTCTTTCCCGGTATTGTCGTAGAAAATTACATCAGCATTTTCAACTGGTGTTCCGTTTGCCGAATTGGTAACAGAACCAGTTACATTGGTTTCTTTTATTTTTTTGACCTTTTGATTGGAGTTCAATTTTTTAAAACTGTAAATCAACTGTATTTCATGTGTCCCATTTGAAGTTTGACCAAGCCAACCGTTATCAAGTTGATATGCATATCCTAATTTAATATTTTGAAAATTGGCCCCAACACCAAAAATCATTGAATTGCTTGAGCGATAACCAATCTCTGCCCAAATCAATTTATTGTATTCAGTTAAAATATTTCCTTCAAACTGTCCTGGAGATATTTTAGCCCCCCTGACCAAGACTGATGGTTTTAATTTGAGCATTGGGCTAAGCTGAAAGTTATAAGCTATAATCCCCAGTGTGTAGGTGTTGGTTTTTTTGCGTTCAACAAGCTGGGGCATAATTACTTGCACCTCTAAGTTTTTAAAACAATATAAAGCTCCAAAATTAGCTGTAAATGTGGTCCGGTTGTAAGATTGTTTCATTAAAAGCGGGTCATTTAAATTAGTTCCTTCAATCTTGTCAGCGTTTAATTTATCATCTATTACTCCCATAGATACTCCAAGCGCTAAAAAATGGGCTTCAGCAAAATAGGCCCTATAAGAATAGGATACAGTCCCTTTAAAGTTGCTTAATAATCCATGTTTTTCGCTGACTACACTAAGTCCAAGCCCCATGGTTTTATTGAATGGCCCGTGCACGCCAAAAGAATTGGCCTTGGGTGCGCCATCAAGGCCCATCCATTGCAGGTGGGAGTTTGCGTAAGCATCAACACCTGGCTTATCGAACGAATAGGCAGGGTTATATAGGTAGTAATTTTGCATATACAAATTGTAGGTCGAAAGTTCCTGGGCATTTACCTTGATTAAGCCAAGGAAAAATATTGTCGTTAAACAAAAGATATATATATTTCTCATATTTTAAATATTATAATTAGCGTAAAACAGTAATAAATCCTTTCACTACATCTTTTCCTTTAACAAAAGTGTAATAATAAGTGCCTGCATTCAATTGTGTGCCTTTGTAAGAGGCATTCCATGAATTGTCATAGTTGTCTGATTGATAAACTACCTCACCGATATTATTAAAAATATAGAGTTTATATCCATTTACAATATCGAGGTTGGTAACTGCCCATGTGTCGTTATATCCATCACCATTAGGGGTAACCACGTTATTTGCCTTGATTTTATTACCTGATTTTGTAATATTAATTTGGATATTTAAATCAGCACCAGACACAGAAAAGCTTCCATCTTTTGAAATATATCCATTTTTGCTTGCGGTGTAATTGTAAGTACCATCAGGCTCAGCAATGGTTATCTTTCCATCATTGCCAGTGGTATAAGTAGTCCCGTTAATAACTATGTCGCAGGCAGGAACTGGGTTACCATCTTCATCAAGTAATGTAATCATTATATTGTATTTTGTATACAATGTAACAAAGTTACAACCGCTGCCATAAGAAGTTCCTATACTGTTAATTGCATATGCCCTGAAATAATAAGTGGTACCTTGTGTAAGCCCTATTATATCTAGTGACATAGCTCCTGTTGTTCCTGTAACAATTGTTTTATTGGTTGTTGGGCTTGCACTTGTACCGTAATAAAATCCTCTTTCGGTAATTGCCGTTCCCCCATCACTTGTAACCGATGAACTAAGCGAGGCTGAAATATCGGTGATGTTTGATGATGAGCAGGAGCCCATAACAGGAGCAAAACCAGTTACTGTGCCAGTAATGGCTACGTTTTGTGTTGTAGCCCCGGTACTGGCAATGCTTATGTTACCAGCAGGTGAACCAACCAGCGTTGAAGCGGCAATGCGGACATAAATAGTTACTGGTTGCCCGGTTAAAGTTCCAC
>JANYKN010000159.1 GCA_025361565.1 Bacteroidota bacterium
AGGGGTATGCCTTTTTTGCCTTGTGTTTAATAAAAGTGTGACACAGCAAAGGTACTATTAAATTAATAGATTAGGCATATATTAAGTTATTTTTGCACAATTCATTTAGTAACTTTGCACAATTCGATTTCGTGATTATAATAGTCTTGAAATTAATTATTTCCAATGGAATTGGGTCAAATCCTTTTGCAGGAAAATTATATTGAGGAGCTTCCACATCGCTTGGTGCAACTAAAAAAGCTCCTTTTATTTGTCGTTTATACTTTGATTCCCAATGTGCAATTGTTGCACATCCCAAACTGTGTCCAATTAAAATAACCGTTGAAGGATCATAACTAGCAATCACTTTATCGATGGCTTCAATCCAGTCGTTACAAATTGGCGCATCCCAATCGGTTTGTATAATGCGTTGATAATTATTTCCTGATTTTTCAAAAAAAGTCTGCCAATGTTCTGGTCCGGAATTTCCCAATCCTGGTATTATTAAATAGTTTGTCATGCTTTATAATTTTGATTATTTGAATTCGTTAAGATTTTAACGCAATTTACCACCATCTTTTGCCAGCTAACCTGTTTATCTCCAATTTAGCAACCAACAAATTATACTGATATTGAAGCTTACTCAATAAAGCATCCTGATAACTGGTTTGTGCCGTTAACAATTCCAAAGTAGTAATTACCCCTTCTTTATAACGTTCATCGGCTAGCTTAAGCGCCAAGGTTGCCTGATTGATCTGCATGTCGGAACCTAAAAGCTTTTTTTCACTTTTTTCCATATCAGCAAGTGCATTTAAAATGTCTTTGTTTAGCATGCTGCGCTGAGTTTCCAAAGCATTGGTTGAAGCATCCAAATTGATCAAAGCCATTTTTTTCTGATAATAAGGCCGGGAACCTGAAAAAATTGGAATGCTAATGGCAGCACCGATATAATAATTAAAACGCACAGCACTGATATCAGGTAAAAAACCATTTTTATAACCGGCTCCAGCTAGTAGGTTTAGAGTTGGTATTTGAGTCCTTTTGCTAGTTATAACGTCCCATTTTGCAGATGAAATTTTATCATTCGCAATTTTCAAATCCATGTTATTTCTGGAAGCTACTGCAAAAATGGAATCGCTAACCAAATCGAAACCGCTGTAATCGATTGTTGTGTCTGAAATGTAGGCAGAACCCGAATTTCCTGAAAGCATTTCGAGCATATTGTATTGCTTGGTTAGCTGATTTTGTAAATCAGTATAAAAGTTTTCTATGTTGGTGTACTTTACTTGCATTGAAACGAGATCAAAGGTAAGTGCATCACCATTTTTAACTTTTACCTCAATCTGCTTAATGTTTGATTGAATTAAATCCAATTGTTGACTCTGAACCACTAAACTTTTATTCAAAAAAATGATTCCATAATACAATTGTGCAATCTGATAAGCCAATTGAAATTTAAAACTTTCGAGATTATCGCTTGAAGTAGTTAATTCGCTTTTTGATTTGTTGATATTGGCAGGTGTTTTAAAATCAATTAATGGCTGAACAATTATTGCACCGGCATTGAAATTATCTGCGGGCATTATACTGATATTACCGGTTACGCCAGGTCCCATTGGTATAGAAATGGGATCGGTTGGCGAAATATGTCTATATGAAATATCACCACTGGCAATAGGAAAAAATCCTGCTCTGCTCAAATTGACTTTTATTTCACTCAAATGCACCAAATCTTGCATTTCAAGAATTTTGGGATATTTCTGAAACGATTGCTCTGTCAGGTTTTTTACAGTTGTTGGAATTTGAATGTCTTGAGCGTAAGCTTTATTTAATAACAAACAAATTATGATTATCAATATTTTTCTCATGGCTGATTTATTGTATTTAAAATTTTAATGGGCAGACTCGCTAGTAGCTTTTACCATTTCCACCGACATTTTCTTTCTTCTTGTCAGCATTAGCAGCGGAAAAACAATTAAAATGCATAATGCCGAAAACAGGAAAGCGTCAAGATAGGTGAGTAAATAGGATTGTTTCATAACTGTGAGATCTAGAATTTTGGTTAGTTGTTGTTGAACATTAGCTGTAACGGGTAATTTAGCTTTCAAACCTTGCAAAATAATGTTGCTTCTGGTGGCCAATTGTTGGCTACCGGAATAAATGTTGCTTACCAAATCAGTTCTGTGAACCACATATCGTTGCGCTACAAAATTATTAATGATGGCAATTCCGAATGAACCCCCCAACTGACGTGTCATATTGCTTAGCGCGATGCCCTGAGCCATATCTTTGATTTTCAGACCCTGAACCGCAAGATTTAACAAAGGAACCATAATTAAAGCCAAGCCTGCGCCACGTAAAAGCAATGGCAACAAAAAGAAACTGGATGAAACATTTACATCTGCTCTCGACATCAAGATATTGAACAACATTAAAACAGCAAATCCCAAAAAAATAAATACCTGTGGCGAAGTTCCTGCCTGAAGCCGTTTGCCAATAATTGGCATGATTAACAATGAAAGAAAAGTACTTGGCATCAGTGTAATTCCTGTTTCAAAAGCGGTATATCCCAAAACCCTTTGCAGCAATAAAGGCAAAATGAACACTGAAGTAAATAATGCAAATCCGTTAACAAATGTGAGAATGATGGTCAATGATAAATTTCTGTCTTTGAGTATGCGCAAATTCACGATTGGATTTTTGTGCTTCAATTCCCACCATATAAAACCTAGAACACCAGTTATAGCAGTTAAAGTCACCCATCGAATATTTACAGAAGCATACCAGTCTTCTATTTCTCCGCGCTCAAGAACGTATTGTAAGGAACCAATTCCTATTGTTAATAAAAGAATACCATTCCAGTCGATGGCGGGTTTTACAGCCATTTTATTTTCGTTATGAACAAATTTGTATGAAAGGATACTTGCAACTATCCCAAAAGGAACGTTGATGTTAAAAATCAACGGCCATGAGTAGTTGTCGATAATGTAACCGCCAACAATTGGACCAAGCGAAGGGCCTAAAACAATGCCCATTCCAAACAATGCGCTAGCCAGCCCTCTTTGTTTTGGAGGAAAAGCATCAAATAATATACTTTGTGAAGTTGACAACAATGCACCACCACCTAATCCTTGCACAAATCGCCAAAATACAAGTTCCCATATAGAAGTTGACATTCCGCAGAGTACCGAGGCTACAGTAAAAATGGCAATAGAAGCCATATAATAATTCTTGCGGCCAAAGTATTGCGATAAAAAACTGGTCATCGGAATAATAATAACATTTGCAATGGCATACGATGTGATTACCCATGACACATCTTCTATTGATGCACCAAGGTTTCCGGCCATTTGATTCAACGCCACATTCACGATTGACGTGTCGATCAATTCCATTATAGCGGCAGAAATTGTGGTGACCGCAATTATGATTTTTGCTATTCGATTTGTTTCCATTTAATTAATCAATTGGAACGGAAACTTCAACGCTCATGCCTGCCCTAAGGATATCTTTGAATTTATCAAGATTCATAATCTCTATGCGAACCGGAATTCTTTGGGTAACTTTTACAAAATTGCCGGTTGCATTATCGGGTGGCAATAACGAAAAAACAGCACCAGTAGCGTCAGAGAATGCAATTACCTTTCCAGTTATTAAAATATTAGGGAAGCCGTCCAATTTAACATTTACTAATTTCCCAATCTTAATATTTTTGATTTGATTTTCTTTGTAATTGGCCACCACCCATATGTTTTGGTTATTCACAATAGTAAACAAAGGTGCACCTGTTTGAACAAACTGACCCAAATCAACATTGCGCTTACCAATATTACCATCGGAAGTTGCATAAACACGACAGTATGAAATTTTCAACAATTGCTGATTAATTCTGGCTTTTTTAAGTTCTGCCTGAGCCTGCGCTTTCGCAACAAGCGAGTGAAGCATATTCAAACGAGTTTCGGAAACTTGTACTTCCAATCCTCCAGTTTCGAATTGTTTAGAATTAATTTCTTCGTTTGAACGGCTATCGTCAAATTGTTTTTTTGTAATGGCATTGGCATCAAAAAGAATTTTATCGCGATTAAAATCGTTTGTAGCCTTTTCTTTGCGCAATGCAATAACATCGGCATTTCCTTTTGAATACGAAAGGGCAGCCTGTGCATTTTTTAATGAAGCTTCTGCATTTTCAATATCTGCTAAAGATTGGTTGTAATCAGCTTTTAACTCATCGAGTTGCATAAGCAATTCTGTAGAATCGATCTCAAGCATCAATTGCCCTTTTTTAACTGAAGCAAAATCTTCGAGATATATTTTATCAACATAACCCGAAACACGAGATAAGATTGGAACAAGGCGCATTTCAACTTGCGCATTATCTGTTTCTTCGTGCCCAAATGCATAGATTACTTTGCGGCCAATTACAAACAAGGCTATCAATACTACCAGCAAAATTATTATACGTGTTGCTATCTTTTTATTTGATGTGGTATTATTATTTGAATTATTTTCCATTTTTAATTTTTAATTTAGAAACTTATAAATTTGATTTTAAGTGCATTGTAGATATGATAATTCTATATAAATTGTTTTGCTGCAAAATATTAAAATATATCAAAAAAATTTAGGCGTTATTTTTATTGGAATTCAATTTGTTTCAATTTTTAGGGCTATTTGTTAATAGAATTCCTTTAGAGAAATTAGGAAAGAATCAATTGAAATTGTTCTTGTTTTGCAGCTTAGCCAATAATTGGATCTTCATAAAATTGTATTTTGCTATTTTCCACTTCTTAATTTTTAAGGATGCAAAATTACATACTTTACAAAAGCCAATTTTTTACATAGGTTAAAAAATCACTTCTTTGCCCTAATCCTGCTTAGGGTAACTTGCGAAATACCAAGATAACCAGCTATATCGCCTAAGCTTATCCGCTGTAAAAGTTGCTTATTCTCAATCTCAAAAGCTTGGTAGAGTTCTGTTGCGTCCACTTCATTGCTATCTTTAAATCGTTTAAATAAATTGACAGCTGCAACTGAAATATATTTTCTGATAAAGGTTTCAAAGGAATGATGTTTTATACATAATTTCTCAATATCTTGATAATCAAGGTAAGTAACGGCAGTACTTTCCATGGCAATAGTCATAAATTCTGCGGGTGTTTGGTTTAAAAAACTATCAAGTATGGTAAAAATATTATTTTCAGAAAAGAAACGTAAAATGAATAGTCTGTTTTTGTGGTGATAGTAATGTTTTATCAAACCTTTTTCAATGAAAAATAAATGACCACAAATCTGACCTTTTTTATTTATTAGTTCTCCTTTTTTATAGGTTTTTGATTTGAGTTTACTTAACAAATCATCTGCTGCATCTTTGGAGAGCGGTGAAATATTGTTGCAGTAGCTAATAAAATCTGACATTATCTTTCATTTTCGGTAATTTATTGCACAATAGAAATTTTATGAATATTTTAATGATGAATTATTACTTCAATTAATGAACTATACTCTACTAATTTTCTATATAAAAAAGGATGTACCATTTTTCGCGTTTAGCAGTCTGGTGAAGGGTTAACCATAAATTATCGGGTAAGTATTCAGTTGAATGACAATATTCGCATTCTACCATTCTTTTGGAACCATCGACAGGTAAAGCTCCTCCGCAGGCAGCACATTTGATAATAATAGGTTTGGTATTTTCAATCTTTACAAAATTACTTCTAATTTCTTGTGGAATATGATCAATAACATAGGATGCAAATGGAAAATTTTGCTTAAAGAATTCAGGTACGGCCTTAAGTTGCATTATGTTTGAACATTTTTTGCAAGTCAACGTTTTATCTTCGGCAATAGCTTTTTCAACTTGCTCCTTTTCAAACTTATTATTGCATTTAAAACATTGTGGCCAAATACGTTGGGTGTTCAGATTCGCTTTAATCCAAGCGCCATTTTCACCAACACCATACTTGTGGCTTTTTGTTATTTCAAATATATCTTTTGATGGATTGTGATAATTTAATATGCTTGTCCATTTGTATTTGCCTGATAATCCGATAATTTCCTGACAACCATGACATTTAACCTTTGTAGTAATTCCATTTATGGGAACTGCTGCGTTGCACGATTCACAAATCACCGCTAAATTGACTGAAACCCCGCAAATTTCCATATTTTTCGAAGTTTCTTTAATCCAGTCGAACTGATTGGTGCGTGTTAATCCACATTTCAAACATTCTTCATTTCCATTAGACCAATTGTGCTCTACATGGCGTATTTTTCCACATTTTGAACATTTGTTGCAATTCTTTGTCCAGTCATGTTGATCAGGTTGTAAAATTTTTCCACATTTACTACATTTATTACAATCCTTTGTCCAGTCGTGCTTGTTTTCGCGCCTTGTGCCACATTTTTCACATTTTTCGCAATCTTTTGTCCAGTTATGTTCAACGTTTTGTGTCTTACCACATTTTGAACATGTTGTACAATTATTCTTCCAATTATGATCCTTATCACGTATTTTCGCACATTTGGAACATTTGCAACCTTTCCAGTTGTGAAATCCTAACATGCAGTTTATACCCATATCCGAAGATTTAATTTATGGTTGTCAATTTTTTTATTAGATTGTGATTTACCTTTTTTCAATTTTACCATCTGCATATCGAGCAAATCTGCCTGAATTGCGATCATGTACTGGATCTGTTCTATCCCAAGGCCAACCGCCAAACTGTGTTTTTCTATAATCGGTAAATGCATCACGGACTTCCATTTCGGTATTCATCACAAATGGGCCATATTGAAATACTGTTTCCATAATAGGTTCTCCTTCCAAAAGTAGCAAGTAACTATCATATTTTCCGTTAGTTACCAAAATATCATCTGATCCTGATAATTTAATACGATTTGAAGATTGGATTGTTTCACCGTCTATGTCAATGATATCGCTACCTCTATAGAAATATAAATTTCTGGACAATGTTTTGGAAACTGACGGTAATGTTATGGATGCCAATGATTCCATGTGAATGAGAAAGATTCCAACATGATTCTTTTTATTATTCGCCCAAGAATCAGGGCATGGAGTTAAACTGTCTTTTCCTTGCATATTGCCAGAAATAAGCCTCACAGTTACTTTCTTTCCATCAGGATTTAAAATATGCAAAACCGGGATATCTTCGGACCAAAGCATTTTAAAAGCAGGCTCCTTAAATTTATCTTTGGCAGGAAGGTTTAACCAGATCTGAAACAGTTCAGCCGGATTATTTTTCTCCATATGAATCAACGGAAACATTTCGGAATGCTGGCATCCGCCCGCCGTTGTAAGCCATTGTACATCGCCATTTCCATATCGGCCTTCAGAACCTTTGGAATCAAAATGATCCACTAAACCTTCAAGAACAATTGTTACGGTCTCAAAACCGCGGTGAGGATGTGCTGGAAATCCAGGTACTGTTTCGCCATGATACATGCTAAATCCATCCAAGCCGGAGAAATCACTTCCAACATTCCTTCCAGCCATGGATGTAGTAACCTCTTGTTTTTCATTTCCTGCTGGATAAGCATCTTTATGATGTGCACAGAAAAGGAAGGGGTTTTCAGTTTCCCACTGAAAATTTATTTTCTGAATTTTTATTACTTTTTGTCCAGACATATCATTTTTCCTTTTTATGTTAGAATCTTCGAATTTAGAAATGCGATTAAACAGTAATCATTTTTCAATTACTGCCTTCAGTTTCATCCGCAAAGTCAGATAATAACTGGTGAATAAATATTGATAATTTACATATTCACTGGAAATTCCATTCTGCTAAAAAATAATAAGTGCCAATAACAAAATAGCGGCCCTAATAACCACCATTTTAGGAACCGGGTTTTCTTTATTTTGTGACATTTGATAAATATTGATTATCAAAATGATAGGTAACGAAATAAAAGAAACAACAGCAAGTAACGTTCTGAAATCCCAGTGCATATGGCTAAACAATAATGATAAAGCGCCAACAGCCAGTGTAATGCTCGAAATTACCACAAATGGGATACTGCTTCCTCTTTTTTCCTGAATTTTAAAAAAAATACTGCCAGCCAAGCCATATAAAAATGCAAATGCACAAAGCCCAACAATGAGAAGGATATCTCCTCCAGGCAAATTCCATTTGTTAAAAAGGCCACCGGCTATAACTATCAGAGCGGCAACATATTCTATGCTTTTCATATTTTTTTATTGAATAGTGTTTATTAATCTAATAAGTTTCTAATTTTTAATATCTCCAATTTTTTTTCCGTCAATTTTCACTTCTTCGTCAAGTTCATAAGTTATTGATGTATACATAATTCCATCTTCGGAATAGAATTTCCAGTCGTTGTGGCGTTTTCCCATCACAAATTCGCCTTCAATCTTTATTTTACCGCTAGGATAATAGTATTTGAACTTTCCATTTTCCTCGCCATCTACATATCTACCTTCAGCCATTAGGGTTTTATCCGGATAATAGCTTTTCCAAACACCATCTTTAAGTCCAGCCTTGAAATCTCCTTCCTGAATTTCGTCGCCAACCGAAAAGTACCATGGTCCTTCGCGCACTCCTTCAATATAATTGCCTTTGCTTACAATATCTCCACTTCGTGAATACTCTACCATTTTACCATTCTCAACCCCATTCGCAAATTCTTCTTCGCGTAAAACGTTTCCATTATCATGATACCAGGTCCATAAGCCCGTTTCCAATCCACGCTTATCATAAGTTCCGGTTTGCTCATTTGTTCCGTCTTCGAAATAAAAATTCCAAGCGTCCTGTCTACGATCGTTTTTATAAACTCCTTCTGACTTTATTTTACCACTTTGATAAAAATATTTCCAATCACCTTGCTTAATGCCTTTTTTATCAGTAATACCGGTTGATCGTATCCAACCAGTTGGACTATAGTTTTTTGAATCAATAATTTCGCCATCTTCAGAATAAGTTGTATGCTGGCCAACTGGAATATCTTTTTTAAAGCTTCCAGTAGTTTTCAATTTTCCACTCACATAAAATTCCTTTTTAACAACTGCTTTTTCGTCAATATCTTCTTTTTCAACATATAACTCGTCATCAACATATCTTTTCGAAGAAAGTAATTTTCCTTTTTCGTCATATTCTTTTACATAACCATTTAATTTTCCATTTTTGTAGTACGCTTCTGTTTTTAGTTTACCATTTTCATGATAATATTTCCAGGTACCTGATTTTTCATTGTTTCTACCGTAGCGGTTTATGCGGTTTTTGGTTATTGTAATATCATTTCTATACACCAATTCGCTTATAATCACCCCTTTTTCATCAAATTCCAAACCTTCGCCATGTTTTAGGTTATTTTGGTAATTAATTTGATACTGCAGCGCGCCACTGTCGTAATAATAATAGGATATTCCTTGTTTTAAGTCATCAATATATAATTCTTTGGAGATAAGAACATTTTTTTGGATCGAATCGTTTACCAGTTTAAAAACTTGGTAATATCCATTTTTTTTATCATTCTGATAATAAATGTTTTTGGTAATATTTCCATTTTCATCATAAAAAAGCCAGGTACTATCCAGTTGAAAATTCCTACGGTTACCCTCCGATTTTATTTTCCCATTTACATAATAGGTTTTCCAATAACCATCTGGTTTTCCATCGACCATCGGGCCTTCGCTCGAAATTTTTCCATCTCCATAAAAAAACTTATTATAACCATTTGGAACAATATTGTTGGCCTGCGAAAATGATATTCCGCTAATTAAGAACAGCCCGCATAAGAAAAATATAATTCTGAATGTCCTCATTTGATTTTTACATTAAATTAAATCCAATATTTTCCAGATTTTCATTATAAATTCAGATGCAATATTACTCAAAAAAACAATCTGGAAATTTAACATTTAATAACTTTTGGCTAAAGTTTGATTTACGAAGCCAATATTACGCTGAAAGCATTATCATTATTGCAATGTTTAACTATTTAACAGTTTAGTCTAATATCCTGTTCATAACCTTTGCAAAGCCACTCAGATGCCTAATTTTTCAGATATTTCCAGCATTTTTTGAATAGGAACCAATGCTTTTTTAGCTAGTTTCTCATCCATTAATATTTCGGGACTTTCATTTTTTAAACATTGATACAACTTTTCTAAAGTATTCAATTTCATAAAGTTACAATCTGCACAAACACAATTTGGATCATCTGATGGAGCTGGGTAAAAAGTCTTTGTGGGGCTTGTCTGCTTCATTTTGTGCAAAATACCTGATTCAGTTGCAATAATATACTCATTGCATTTATCAGTAGATGAGAATTTTAACAATTCTGATGTTGATCCAATATAATCAGAAACCAATAAAATTGGTCTTTGACATTCTGGATGTGCCAGTATTTTTGCTTCCGGATGTAGATTTTTCAAATCCAGAATCTTTTCGAGTGAAAATTCATGGTGAACATGGCACTGACCGTCCCATAGCACCATATTTCTGCCTGTAACACTGTTGATATAGTTTCCAAGATTTTTATCGGGAGCAAAAATAATTTTTTGCTCTAGAGGCAAACTTTCAACAATTTGGCGTGCATTGGACGAAGTACAGCAAATATCACTCATGCTCTTGATTTCGGCAGTAGTATTCACATAAGTTATCACCAAGTGGTCAGGATGTTGCTCTTTAAACTCAGCAAAATTATCAGCAGGTATTGATGCTGCCAATGAACAACCGGCTTCGAGATCCGGTAATAATACTTTTTTGCCAGGTGATAGTATTTTTGCAGTTTCTGCCATAAAATTAACACCGGCAAACACAATTACATCAGCATCTGTTTCTGCTGCTTTCTGCGAAAGCCCCAAACTGTCACCCACATAATCTGCAATATCTTGTATCTCAGGTCTTACGTAGTAATGTGCAAGGATTATCGCATTTTTATCTTTTTTCAAGCGTTCAATTTCTTTCACTAAATCCATTTTTCTTTTCGGTATTATATTTATTATTTAATATTAATTTAAAAGATAAATGATACTAATAATAGCCTGTTAATACTGTTTATTTCTTTATTCTAGTTTTCTTGCGTTATTCAGTTATTCAGTTGAATTAAGACTTAATGAACAGTCTATTAATTTCAAATATCTTGGAATATATAACTTTACAAATTTAATTAACAATTGTTAGTAAGCCAATTTAACAATTTATCTTGATAAGTTAAACGTTTATTTGGTTCAATATCTTGTTTAAATATTTACCTGAAAAACTAAAAAATAAATGCTGAAAACTAATAAGTATTTTTAAGTACAAATAGGTTTTGATTTCCAAAATTTATTTTTTAAAAAGTATGAACAATTATTAACATGAAGCTAAATTAAGATATTAACAAATGTTAACAAACCTGAATATTGTTTCTGGTTCTCGTTTTAGCTTGATAAATCTAGTATATTTCAATAATTATATGATAATGAATTTCTCTTTATTAAATACAAAATAAAATATTATTTATGATTCTTTTTCTTTATGTTTTGAATAGTTATATTAAGATTGCTAACTTTTCAGGTTAATTGATTAGTTTTGAATTTTAAATTGTACAATGGAAGGATTAAAAACAATTGGATTAGCAGCGGATCACGCTGGTTTTGCAACCAAAAAATATTTAACGAAATATTTAAACGAAGAAGGGTACACCTTAATTGATTTTGGTACCGATTCTGAGAAAAGTGTTGATTATCCTGATTTTGCGCATCCTTTGGCAAAAAGTGTTGTTAGTGGTGAGTGCGATTTTGGCATTTCCATTTGTGGTTCTGGAAATGGTATAAATATGGTTGCTAATAAATATGCTTCTATTCGCTCTGCACTCTGTTGGAATACTGAAATTGCCAAGTTTGCAGTATTGCATAACAATGCAAACATCTGTGCTTTGCCTGGTAGATTTATTTCTTTTGAAGAAGCGAAAAATATTATCGATGTTTTTTTAACATTCAAATTTGAAGGCGGACGCCATCAATTGAGAATTGATAAAATTCCAATTCATTAAAATGGCTTTATAATTTAAACTGGCTTGATATGAACAAATATTATAAAAAGTTTTTGGTTGATGCGGATAGAGTTTCAAAAGATTTGAAACATAGAAAAACCATTAAATTTAATATGTCGAAGTATGATGCTGCTGTTGAAAAGGGTAGAATGCGATATATAAATATTGAAGCAGCACGAAATTATGTAGCTGCAAAAAAAAGAGAAGCACTTTCTGAACTTGACAAGAATTTGTTGCAGTTTGAAGAGAAAATTAGCAAGCGTGGTGTTGAAGTGCTTTGGGCAACAGATTCAAAAATGGCAGGACATTTAATTAATGAAATCATAACAAATCATAATGCAAAGCTGATTGTAAAAAGTAAATCAATGACAACCGAGGAGATTGAATTCAATCATCGAGTTGAAAGCATTGGTGTTGAATCTGTTGAAACGGATCTAGGAGAATATATTGTTCAGATTGCTGGCGAAAAACCTTATCATATTGTTACACCAGCTATGCATAAATCAAAAATTGATGTAAATGAATTGTTTCACGAAAAGTTTGATTGCGATATAAATTTAACTGCCGAAGAGCTCACCAATTATGTTCGTGTTAAACTTAGAAAATTGTATCAAAAAGCTGAGATAGGTGTGACCGGTGCTAATTTTATTATTAGCGATATTGGTGCTATTGCTGTTACAGAAAATGAGGGTAATGCAATCATGTCAACCAGTTTTCCAAAAGTTCATATTGCTATTGCCGGAATTGAAAAAGTAATTCCAACCATGAGAGATTTGGGCCGATTTTGGCCTGTATTGGCTTCCCATGGAACTGGACAAGCGGTTACTGTTTATAATACTATATTTACTGGTGCAAAAAAGGATGGTGAAAATTTTGGACCGGAAAAAATGTATGTTATTTTACTTGATAATAAGAGAACTGAGCTTTTAAAACAACCTGTGCAAAGCGATTCACTGGCTTGCATACGTTGTGGAGCTTGTTTAAATGCTTGTCCGGTTTACCGAAATATTGGTGGATATACTTACGAAGCTACCTATGGTGGCCCAATTGGTTCTATGATAAGCCCTTTTTATCAAGGGTTTGAAAAATCTGCACACTTAAGTTATGCTTGCAGTATTTGTGGAAAATGTACTGAAGTTTGTCCTGCAAAAATTGATATTCATATGCTTTTGCTTCATAATCGAAATCAAGATGTGGAATTTCACAACAAGAATGGAATTTTTGGTTTTATTATGAAGAGCTTTAAAAGAATGGCATTAAATCCTTTTCTCTTTGATATTGGTTTTAATGGAATTAAGAACTTTTTTCTTCGTACAATTGGAAAAAATATGTTCAGTAAGCATAGAAGCCTGCCGCCATTGCAAAAGTCTTTTAGAAAAACCTATAAAAAAAGTCTATAATTATCATGCGAATTTTAGGCTAATTTTTTTAATATTAATATATTAAGATAATAATATATTAAAACATGAATTATATTTTTTAATTTTGCAGCAAATTAGAATATGTAATTATGTTATCAAACACATGTAAGTATGCTATCCGTGCAGTTTTATATTTAGCAATAAATGAATCTGACACCAATAAAATTGGAATAAAAAGAATTTCGGAAGCCTTAAATATGCCATCTCCTTTTTTAGGAAAAATACTTCAAGTGTTAGCCAAACATAAAATATTGAACTCAACAAAAGGTCCCCACGGAGGTTTTAGCCTTGGTAAAAAAGCTGAAGATATTAGTCTGCTTGACATTGTGAGTATAATTGATGGCTTGGATTTCTTTAGCACTTGTATCATTGGTGTTAAAGTTTGCGAAGGCGATAAGTCTAAACAAAATAATTGTCCTTTTCACGATAAGCTTGATCCATTGCGAGATGAGTTGCACAAGCAATTTAAAAATCTATCAATCGGCTCATTCAAAAATGATTTGTCTGCTTTTGAAGGAATTATTTCTTTATAATTTTTTTATAATAACTAAAAGGAACAATGGATGATAGTGTTCCTAAAATATTAAAAAACATGTCGAAATAATCCCCTGTTCTGTATGTAAAGATATAAGCTTGCAGAATTTCCATAAATCCTCCAATAAATATAGAATAAAGCATTATCAGAACGGTAATGTTTTTTTTTGCCGTATTTTGAAATTCCATTTGAAGCAATAAACAAAGAATTAAATACATAAAAAAATGTACTATTTTATCCGAAAAGGGAATTAATTCAATAGAATCCGGAGTTGATATTTTTCCCAAACTAAGATAAATAATAATAAGCGTCCATATACTGCTGAATAGAAATTTGTGATTTGGTAATAGGCCGAGAGCTTTTATAATAAATTGTTTCATGTAAGATTTTATTAAAATCGAAATTTGTATTTTGCTTTGCAAATATGAGAAATTTCTGCTCCAATTTGATAAACAATACTACGAATAGTCATATTTTATTTGTAATTGAATTTAGTTCGCTTTAATTTTTGTCTATTAACTTGTGTAGTAAGTTATAATTTAATGATTTATGAACATTATAATTTAAATATGTCTTACTAATTTGTGTAAAGTGCTATTTATTAACTATATATAGAAATTTTGACTTTTATAATTTCTTTTTCTTATCAACAGTTTTCGTATAGAATTTTGAATATTAAATAAGAAGTGAAATAAATTTTAATTTTGATAAAAATATTATAAAATGGCTGGTATTTATATTCATGTACCATTTTGCAAGCGTATTTGTTATTATTGCGATTTTTATAAATCAGGAAACATAAAATTAATTCCTGATTTTACAAAAAGGCTTCTCGCTGAAATTCGCCATAGAAAAACGTTTTTTAATGAAGTGATTAGCACTATTTATTTTGGTGGCGGAACTCCTTCTGTGCTTCCTGTTACTGATTTGGAGCTTATTTTAAATGAATTGCGTTTTAATTTTGAGATCAATAAAGATGTAGAGATTACAATTGAAGTTAATCCGGATGATGTAAACTTAAATTACTTTGATAGAATTAAGCAGTTAGGAATTAATCGATTAAGTATTGGGATACAAAGTTTTAATGATTTAATTTTGAAATATTTAAATAGACGACATGATTCTAATTCTGCAAAAAAAGCTATAATTGATGCTAAGAATGCTGGTTTTGAGAATATTTCGTGTGATTTGATTTACGGAATTCCTGGGCAGGAATTATCTGACTTTGAAAAAGATTTGAATATTTTAAATGGTTTTCAAATTGAACATTTATCAGCTTATCACCTTGGTATTGAAGAAGGAACACACTTTGGACGTTTATTAAAATCTGGTAAAATTAACGACATTGGAGAGGAACTAAGTAAAGATTTTTTTGATCTACTTGTAAAATGGATTTCTTTAAATGGCTTTGAGCATTACGAAATTTCAAATTTTGCCAAAAACAATAGATATTCCATACATAATATGAACTATTGGTTCAATGTTCCATATTTAGGTTTGGGACCATCTGCTCATTCTTTCAATGGTACTGATCGATTTTATATTGAAAGTAATCTTAAAAAATATATAAAATTAGCCGAATCTGATTCATTTTATTCTGAAATTGATAATTTGAATTTAGTCGATAGATATAATGAATTTATTTTACTTAGATTAAGAACTAAATGGGGAATCAGTTTGAACGATATTAAGAATTTGTTTTCTGAAGGCTTCTATTATCATACTTTGCGAATATTTTCAAAATATAAGGATTCGAACTATCTTCGCATGCAAAATAATTTTATTTATCTTACTGAAGAAGGTTTTTTTCTTTCTGATTTTATCATTCGTGAATTTTTCTTTGTATGATTAATATTTTTATCAATGATTAAATATGTATTAATTTGAATTGCTTTGTTGATTGATATAAAAGGATTTAAATATTTGAAGTATTTCTGAATTATGGTCGATTATTTATGTTCGGTTGAAATCACATAATATTATTTAATTATAGTTTAAATTGTATTTGTTTATTTGTGTATTTATATTGTAGAAATTAATCTATCAATTATTTTAGCTGGATTGAAATATTAAAATTATTAACCTATTCACATTATGGAAGTTAAAATTGTAAATAATTCTAATAACCCTTTGCCGCAATATGAAACCATTCATTCGTCAGGATTGGATTTACGGGCTTTTATAAGTGAAGATATTGTTCTCAAATCTTTAGAAAGATATTTAGTTCCCACCGGAGTATTTATTTCTATACCTGAAGGTTATGAAGCACAAGTTCGACCAAGAAGTGGATTGGCTTTTAAACATGGAATTACTGTACTTAATTCTCCAGGAACTATTGATGCTGATTATCGGGGCGAATTAAAAGTTATTCTTGTTAATTTATCAAAAGATGATTTTATTATAAAATCCGGTGAAAGAATTTGTCAATTGGTTTTTTCAAAAGTTGAACAGATTCATTGGAACCAAGTTTCTGTTTTAGATGAAACTTTACGAGGTGTTGGTGGTTTTGGCCATACAGGTTTCGTGTAATAGTTTTCACAATAATTGTTTTTTACAATTCGTTTTTTGGCAGTGAATGTTCACTATATTCTTGTTTTATATCAATTATTATATGCGAATTAGTTTTGCGATATTAACCATTATCATTTTGTCCTCTTCTTGTAAGCCTCGTCAGGTTGAGGTTTCAAATCTTATTGGGAATGATTCTGTAAAGTTCACCTATATTTATAGTGAAGCCCTAAAAAATAGAATGCTTGGTCAAACTACTCTTGCTTGCCAGCAATTTGAAGAATGTTTAGTTATGAATCCGCTCAGCACTGCCAGCGCTTATCAACTTGCTCAGCTTGCTATCGAAGCTGGAGATTTGGATAAAGCTAAAAATTATTCTGAAATTTGTATCACTAATAAACCGGAGAATGAATGGTTTTTATTGCAACGTGCTGATATTGCTAAAAGATTAAATGAAAAAGTAGTTTATTCAAAAGTTTATACAAAATTGGCTGAGCTTTTCCCGGATAATCTTAATTATTTGTATGAATATTCTATCATTCAATATGAAGATAAACAGTATAATGATGCTTTGGTTTCCTTGCAAAAATTGGAGGAGGAAATCGGTATTAATGAAAACATTTCTTTTTTGCGAAACAATATTTATTTCTCTTTAAAAAGGATGGATGCGATACAGCTTGAATTGCTTCGATTATCGAAAGCTTTTCCTGATAGTACTCGTTATTCAGATATGTTGGCTGATTTTTATTTAAGTTATAATCAGCCTGAAAAAGCTTTAAATGTTTATCAAGCAGTACTTGATATAGAGAATGAAAATGGTTTTGCAAACCTTGGAGTAGCATGGATTAACGGAAGTCTAGGCAAATTTAAACAAGGATTTCCATATTTAATAAAAGGGATCAAAAGCCCATTGGTTAAATATGAAAGCAAGAAAAAAGTTGTTGAATTATATTTAAATTCAAAAGCGAGTCAAATATCTGATGATTCAATCGAAGCTATTTATTTAGCATTGCTGGATACTGATAATCCTGAAACTGATGTATTAAACCGATATATTTCGTATTTGTTTGATAGGAAAGATTATGCACAAGCTGAAAAATTTGCTCAAAGTTCTATCACTGTTAATCCAGATAATTTTACTGCATGGGATGTTATGTTGAATATTTTAATGATTCAAGGTAGAAACGAAAAGTTAAAAGAATATTCGTTAAAAGCATTGGAATATTTTCCAAATCATGCTTTGGTTTTCTTTTTTTCGGGCTATTCGCAATTTGCTTTGAAACAATATAACGAAGCCATTAATTACTTTGAAATGGGACTTGATTATGTTGGTGACAATGAAAACTTGGACAAACAGTTTCTCATTTATCTTGGCGAAAGTTATCATTATATAGCCAAACACAAACAGTCAGATAGCTATTTTGATAAATATTTGAAAATTGATTCTTCAAACGCTTTTGTATTGAATAATTATGCTTTTTATCTTGTTTCAAGAAACACAAATTTGGATAAGGCGCTTGCATTATCGTATAAATCGATTGAAATAGAACCATTTAACAGTACATTTTTAGATACTTATGCCTGGATTTTATTCAATTTAAATGATGTGGAAAAAGCTAAAAATTATATTGAAAGAGCTTATAAATATGGAGGAAACTCTAATTCGTTAATTGTTGAACATTTCGGTGATATTTTATTTAAGAAGAATAAGATCGATGAAGCTCTTGAGCGTTGGAAAGAAGCATATGCATTGAATAGAAGTAATTCTAAACTGTTGGAAAAGATAAATAAAATTGAATTAGAGAATTGAAATTTACTTTTAAAAAAAATATCCATGAAATTAAAATTTAAAGCATTATTTATCATTCTGATTATAAGTTCTGGTTTTTTTATGAATTCCTGCAAAACGATTAAACCTATAACTACTGTAAAAGTTGGTAATAATCTCGAAAACATTTATGATAGCCTCAAACAAGCTGAGTTTAACTTCAAAACATTGAATATTAAATTTAACGTAAAATATGAGAAAAAGTCTCAAAGCATGTCGTTAAAAGGAAACTTAAAAATATTGAAAGACAGTATTATTTGGGTTTCATTAAGTCCTGGTTTAGGTATTGAAGCTGCACGACTGATGTGTACTAAAGACAGTGTATTTTTTCTTGATAAGATGGGTGGAAGTTTAACCAAAGGTAAATATGAATATCTCAAAAATCTGTATAAGATTGATGTTGATTATAATAGCCTACAAGCCATTTTAACCAATAATTTCTTTATTTATCCCTCTGTTCTTAATGAAAAAAAGGAATTTTTGGAAAAATTTAGTATTGCGAAAGATTCTGTTGAACTTGCAGTTTATAGAAAAGATGATTATTCGGTTGAAAACCTTGTTAATATTGAAAAATCTATATATCGTATTAGTTCTTACATGATTAATGACGTACCGAATAAAAGAAATCTGTTCGTAAATTATCAAAGTAAGAATAATCTTGATGTAAAAAACTTTCCTGGTTCAATCAGTATTAAAAGCACTAATGAAGATAAATTTCTAAATTTGGAATTAGATTATACTAAAATTACTTTAAACGAAGATTTAACATTCTCATTTAAAGTTCCTAAGGATTTTAAAGTTATCCTTCATTAATATTGAATGAAATGCTTTTTGGTTTTTTTTCATCGATAAATAGATGTGTTTTATTTGACTAACTTAATTCTTTATGATGCGAATTTGTATGCTTTTGGCCTGTTTGGTTTTACTTGTCGGAATTGATTCTACAACGGCTCAAAATCGCGCTTATTTCAGTAAAACAAAGAATGCGAAAATACAATCCATCAATTATTCAAAAACACTGCTCAATAATTTAAAATCAAGTAATGAAAACCAATTGGACCAATTGGCAATTGCCTCTGAGCAACTTAGAAAACAAAAAGAAGTTGTCAATATTGTTAATCGAGAAATTCAATTGATCAATGATGAGATTCAAAATGATGAATCTAAAATTCGTAGTTTAAATAGCGAACTTGATAATTTGAAAAAAGAATATTCCAAGTTATTATATTTCGCTTATCTTAATGTGGGAATCCAAAATCGGATGATTTACATTATGTCTGCCAATAGTTTTAATCAAGCCTATAAACGTATTATTTACCTAAAACAATTATCGGAATTCAGAAAATCAAGGTTCATTAAAATTGAAACTTCGATTAAAGATATTGATTCCGGATTGGTTCAATTAAAACGGTTGAAGTTTGAAAAAAATTCGTTGTTGAGTGACAAATCTTCTCAAGTTGATTCTTTAGAAAAAATTAAAGGCAATCTGCATCTAATAATTAAAAATACCAGCAGTCAAATAAATGCTGTCAGTGAGCAGGTAAAGCAAGATGAAAGCAAAAAAATTGTGATTAAAGAAAATGTTACAAAAGAAATTGAAACCGAAAATAAGAATAAGGACTACTCGGTATCAAATAAAAGTAATAAATTAGATGAAAATATATCGCAAAAGTTTGAAAGTAACAAAAAATGGCATATTTGGCCGCTACAAAAGTTTGTTGTACTTCATCATTTTGGCGATTATTATCATCCTGAATTGAAGGATATTATAGTTAAAAATGATGGTATAGAATTAGGATCTTCACCTGGAAGTTATGTTCATGCTATTTTTCAGGGAAAAGTAATGAGTATTGTTCCAATTCCAGGTTTTGGAGTTTCAATTATTATTAAACATGGAAACTATTATTCGGTTTATTCGAATGTTGAAGGTGTGAAAGTAAAAAAAGGCGATATTGTTGAACGAGCACAGGTTATTGCAAAATTAGGCAATAACAAAATCAATAAAATGAATTTCCAATTGTGGATGGGTAAATCAGATACAAATCCTGAAAAATTGAATCCTGAATTATGGCTTAAAAAGCAATAAAATGGAAGCTAATCTTAACGAGATAATTCAAAAGCTTGAGGCCTTTATTAAAAAGTACTTAATGTTTAAAATACTTCGGGGATTTTATCTTACAATTGGATTAATAATTACCATTTTTCTTTTTGAATCTGTCATCGAATATTTTAATTACTTTCCTGTTACTACAAAAACGATTCTTTTAGCATTCAGTTTCGTCTTATTTTTGATTCTTATTGTATATTATTTGCTACTACCAGCATTATCTTTGGTAAAATTACGAAAAAGATTAAGCTATTCCGAGGCAGCTTCGATCGTAAGTCATCATTTTCCTCAGATTAAGGACAAATTATTGAATACTTTGGAGTTGGGTTCACTTATTGGTTCAAGCCCATTTGAAGCTTCTTTAATTATTGCTAGCATAAATCAAAGAACTATGGAATTGAGGCCGTTTTCGTTCCAATATGCAGTTAGTTTTAATAACATAAAAAAGTATTTTCTCTTTTTTGTAATAAGTTTATTTGTTATGGTTGCAGTTGCGGCTATATCACCTAAAGTTTTTACCAAAGGATCTTATCGGCTTGTCAATTATTCAACCTATTTTGAACCTGAAGCTCCCTTTCAATTTATTCTTTTGAATAAAGGATTAATTTGCGAAAGAGGTAAAGATTATACTTTAGAATTAAAGATTTCTGGTGAATATATTCCTGAAAATGTTTATATCAAAATTGGTGAAAACAACTTTTTGATGTCTAAAGGAAAGGACATTACCAAGTTTAGTTTTATAATTCGCAATATTAATAATGATTTGGAATTTCAGCTTAAAGCCGATAATTTTTTCTCTCAGCTTTATCAAATTAATGTTTTACCTGCTCCAATTTTAAAGTCGTTTTCGATTGATATTGTATCTCCGCCCTACACCGGAATTGAAGCCAAAAGAGTTTTGAATTCAGGTGATATATTGGTTCCTTTTGGAAGTATAGTTTCTTGGAATTTTAACACCAGTAATGTAAATATTATAAATTTCATATATGGTTCTGACACTGCCATAATCAAAAATGTTGGTACGAATAATACATACAAGCGAATGATAAGAAGTTCTTCGTCATATTCCATGGTATTTAGAAATGATAATTTTTCGACTAACAATTTGTTGCAATATAATATCAATGTTATTCCTGATTTGTTTCCTGAAATTGAGTTGAAAATGGTAGAAGATTCGCTTAAAGTTGGAGCTTATTATTTTCTGCTTAATTTGAAAGATGATTATGGTTTTCACGATCTATTTTTTGTAAAAAAAGTGGTGGATGAAGATTCAACTAAAAACATATCAACCCAAGAATTGCAATTTAATAAATCAATAAAAAATCAGGAAGTTTTTTATTATTTTGATTTTAATACTATTGATAATTTGTCAGAGAATTCCTTAGTTGAATATTATTTTGAAATTAGAGATAATGATTATATAAGTGGATTTAAAAAGACACGAACGCTTTCTAAAATTTTTAAACCGTTTAATCGTGAACAAATTAGAAATGAAGTTGATAAATTAGAGGAATCCAGTGAACAAGCATTATCAAAAAGCAAGAAGTTGACTGAAGATATTCAAAAAGAGATTGAAGAGTTCAAGAAAAAAGAAATGAATAACGAGCTAAATGATTGGGAAAAACAAAACTATTTAAAAAATATTCTAGAAAAGCAGAAAAACCTTGAGAAGTTTGTTGAAGATGTAAAGGAACAATATCAAAAGAAAAGCGTTGTTGACAATCAATTTTATCAAGATCAAAAGGCGGCGATTGAAAAACAAAAACAAGTACAGGAATTGCTCGATCAAATTATGGATGATGAGTTAAAAAAATTAATGGAAGAGATTAAAAAACTTTCAGAGAAATTTAGCGATAAGGATTTCCAAAACATGAAGGACAAAATTGATTTTTCATATAAAAATATGGAAAAGAAATTGGATAGAACTTTGGAATTGTTGAAGCGTTTTCAAATTGAAGACAATATTAGTCATTTGGCTGAAGACATTGATAAATTAAGTGAGAAGCAGGAATTATTATCTGAAGATAAAACATCAAAAAAAGAGGTTAGTGATAAACTTGATAAGCAAAATAAATTGAACGATGAGTTCAAAGAACTAAAAAATGATTTTAAGGAGACGCAAGAAAAAAATAAGGAACTTAAAAGCCCCTACAAATTTGAAAATTTTGATCAATCTTTTAACAAGATTGATCAAAAAATGGATGATTTGAAGAAGGATATTCCTTCAAATTCTAACAAGAAAACTAAGGAACAGCAGAAAGAAATCTCAAAAGAGATGAAGGATATGTCCCAAGCAATGGAAAACATGTTTAAAGAAATGAATATGAATGCTTTAAATCTTAATATAGCTGATTTGCGGCAATTAATTGATAATATTTCTACTTTTTCATTTAATCAGGAAGATGTTTTAGATTTGCTAAATAAAAATTTGACCTCTAGTCCTTCATATCCCGAAATAATTTCAAAACAGAATAAAATAAAAAATGATTTTCAAATGATTAATGATTCACTTACAGCATTATCATCTAGAGTTCCTTTAATGAGCCAGATGATAACTAAAGAATCTGATAACATAAAATTTAATCTTGAAAAAGCTACTAACGAAATTGAGGAAAGGCATCGACGTGAAGGATTGAACATGCAGCGTTTAATTATGAATTCAGCCAATACACTTGATTTGTTGTTGGATGAATTAATGAAGCAAATGCAAAATCAGCAATCTAGTGGTTCGGGTAGTGAAAAGAAAGATGGGCAACCACAAATGATGCAGAATTTAAAAAAACAGCAAGAAAAGCTAAAAGAGCAATTACAAGGTTTATTGGACGAAATGAAAAAGAATGAAGGTAAGCCAAATGGACCTGGAATGAATGATCAGTTAGTAAAAACGCTTGCTGAGCAGGAAATATTTAATAAAATGTTACAAGATTTACAACAAGGAAAGGGGATTAATCCAGAAACTGATCAAAAGTTAAAAGAAATTAAGCAGCTTTCTGATAAAAACATTGATGATTTAATTAATAAAAATATTTCGCCTGAACTATTCAATCGGAATCAAAAGATACTTACGCGTTTATTAGAAGCAGAAAAATCAGAAAATGAAAGAGAGCAAGAAAAAAAGCGCGAATCGAAAGAAGGTAAAAAAGAGGATTTAATTATTCCTGATGAATTAAAGGAAATGCTTAAAAAAGATACCAAATATAAAGAAGCGTTAAAAAAGAATAATTTGAATCTAAAGAATTATTATCAAAATTTGAGTGATGAATATTTTCGAATCATTAATAACTAAAAAATTTATAATGACTGGTGCAATAAAAATTCCTTCAGATTTATCGAACTTGTTTCGTGTAGAAAATCTTATTGAAAAGCTTTCGGAAATGCTTAGTTTGGGTGATGAGTTATACGGAAATATTTCGGTTTGTATTGTTGAAGCAGTTAGCAATGCAATTCAGCATGGCAATGATAATGATGTAACAAAGATTGTTATGCTTGAATATAAAGTGAAAAACAATTCATTGATTTTTAGCATAACAGATCAAGGTTCAGGGTTTGATATTGATAAAGTTCCGGATCCTACTTTGCCCGAAAACATTGAGAATTACAAAGGACGTGGATTGTTTTTAATCCGAAATTTAGCTGATAAAGTAACATTTGAAAACAAAGGTGCAAAACTTAATATCTATTTCAACTTATAATTTATGGCTATTCAATTTTTTGTGGAGGATGTTGATCCTGTTAAATTTACTAAAAAGAACATGATTGCTTGGTTAAGGCAGGTTATTTCAAAATATGATAAAAAAGTTGGAAACATTAATTATATATTTTGTTCTGATGAATACTTGCGAAATATCAATATTGAATATCTAAAACACGATTATTATACGGATATAATCACCTTTAATTATACCGAGAAAAGTACAATTAATTCCGATATTTATATCAGTTTTGATAGAGTTCATGAAAATTCTCTGGAATTTAAAGTTGATTTTGGAGTTGAACTTAAAAGAGTTATGGTTCATGGAATTCTTCATTTAGTTGGGCTAAATGATGAAACGGAATCTGATAAAATGAAGATGAGACTCGCTGAAGATGAATGTTTGGCTTTATCCAGTATAATTTTATTCTAAAATTCCTGCATTGATTATTTAAGTGAAATAGCTTTTCTTTGATTCTACTGCAAAACTGCTGCTACCTAAATATTAATTTAAAAATTTCTTTTCTTTTATCTTGGTTTATGAAGCATTCTAAGCTTATGCAAAATAGTTTGGATTGCAATACATTTATTTTATTTAGCTTTGTCTTTTTAATTTGAGAGTTTGAAATATTGAGAATGGATACGAAATTTGATGTGATAGTTGTAGGAGGTGGACATGCCGGTTGTGAAGCTGCTGCATCAGCTGCTAATCTTGGGTCCCGGACTTTATTAATATCCATGGATATGACAAAGTTCGGTCAAATGTCATGTAATCCAGCAGTTGGTGGAATAGCAAAAGGACAAATTGTTCGTGAAATCGATGCACTTGGTGGAATGATGGGAATCATTACAGATCGGACAAGTATTCAATTTAGGATGTTGAATAAATCAAAAGGCCCTGCTATGTGGAGTCCCAGGGCTCAATCAGACCGAATGAAATTTTCTGAAGAATGGAGAGCCACACTTGAATCAATTTCCAATCTTTTTCTTTGGCAGGATGTTGCAGTTTCACTCATTGTAACCAATAGAAAAATCGAAGGTGTTATTACTAGAATGGGAGTTCAATTTTATGCTCCTTCAGTTGTGCTTACCAATGGTACTTTTTTAAATGGATTAATTCATATAGGAAGCACGCAGATTACTGGGGGACGCATGGCTGAACCTTCTTCAAAAGGTTTAACAGAACAATTAATTGAATTAGGGTTTACTACCGGACGGATGAAAACTGGAACTCCGCCAAGGCTTGATGGAAGAACCATTAATTTTGAGTTTTTAGAGGAGCAAAAAGGAGATATTGAACCAGGAGGTTTTTCATTTTTGCCACAAAAAATCCAGCAAAAACAAAGGAGTTGTTTCGTTACATACACTAATCAGGACGTGCACAATGAGCTAAAGAACGGCTTTGAATTATCTCCGCTATTTAATGGAACCATTAAAGGGCGAGGCCCAAGATATTGCCCAAGTATTGAAGATAAAATTGTAACTTTTGCAGATAAGATTCAACACCAATTATTTCTAGAGCCTGAAGGAGCCGATACAGTTGAATATTACATCAATGGTTTCTCAACTTCTTTACCATTAAATACGCAAATTAGAGCTTTGCAATTGATTAAAGGACTTGAAAAAGTTAGAATTTTCAGACCAGGATATGCTATTGAATATGATTACTTTGATCCAACGCAATTAAAGCACACTTTAGAAACAAAGACTGTTTCGGGCTTATTTTTCGCAGGACAAATTAATGGAACTACTGGTTATGAAGAAGCAGCTGCTCAAGGTTTAATTGCTGGCATTAATGCGCATTTAAAGCTTCATAGCAACAATGATTTCACACTATCTAGAGATGAGGCATATATTGGTGTTTTAATTGATGATCTGGTAACCAAAGGCGTAGATGAGCCATATCGGATGTTTACCTCAAGAGCTGAATTTAGAATTTTATTAAGACAAGATAATGCCGATGAAAGATTAACTGAAAAGGGTTATTCAATCGGTTTGGTTAAAGAGGAGCGATGGAGCCACTATAAAAAAAAGAAAGAAGAGATTTCTATTTTAAGAACATTTTGCGAAGAGCAAAAAGTTAAGGCTACTGAAATTAATGAGTATTTAATTACACAAAATACTAACGAATTAAAGCATTCTGTAAAGTTGAATACATTAATTCTCCGTCCGCAAATTAACATATTGGATTTATCAAAGAATTATATTCCACTAAAGGAAGTTACGGATAAAATAATTTCAATTAAAGACGAAGTATGCCAATCGGTAGAAATAAAAATTAAGTACGAGGGTTATATCGAAAGAGAAAAAACGGTTGCCGATAAGATAAAAAGATTGGAAAATATAAAAATTCACGACGATTTTGAGTATAACTCATTAAGTTCTTTAAGCACAGAAGCAAGGCAAAAATTAAACAAGATAAGACCCAATACAATCGGTAGAGCTTCAAGAATACCAGGTGTTTCACCTTCGGACATTAATGTTTTACTAGTGTATCTAGGTAGATAGAAGTTGTTCCACGTGGAACAATAGGTATACACTAAAAATAAAAGATGGATGTTCCACGTGGAACATCCATCTTTTTTAGTTGGAAAAGGCGTGTACATGGCTTTAAGTTTGTATGATGTTTTAGGCGTGTTGGCAAATAAAATAAAATAAAAAATAATATGGAAGAAAATCGTTTTGTTGTAAAAGGAAAACTTGTGGATGTTGTTCGAAGAGAAATTTTTGGGGCGGAAATTTTGATTGAAAACCATCGAATTTTAGGCGTGAAAGCAATTGAAAACGCTCCAGATATTTATATTTTGCCTGGAATAATCGATGCTCATGTGCATATTGAAAGTTCTATGTTGGTTCCTCAGGAGTTTGCCAGATTAGCGGTGAAACATGGAACGGTCGCAACAGTTTCGGATCCTCATGAAATTGCAAATGTTATGGGAGTAGAAGGGGTCAATTTTATGATTGATGATGCATCGAAAGTGTCATTTAAATTTTATTTTGGTGCTCCGTCGTGTGTTCCTGCTACTTCATTTGAAACCTCGGGGGCTGATTTGTCAAGTTCTGCTGTACATGATTTGTTGGCAAGGGATGAGATAAAATATTTATCGGAGATGATGAATTATCCAGGTGTTATTTTTAATGATGCTGATGTTCACAAAAAGCTTGAATATGCTAGGAATTTTAACAAACCAATTGATGGTCATGCTCCGGGTCTATCTGGAAAAGACCTGGAAAAATATGCATTAGGTGGTATTACAACAGACCACGAAAGCGTTAGTATTGCCGAAGCAATTGAGAAGATTAAGCTGGGAATAAAACTTCAAATACGTGATGGGAGTGCCGCTAAAAATTTTGAAATTCTTGCGTCGGTTATTGATTTATTTCCAAATGATGTTATGCTTTGCACCGATGATTGTCATCCAGATGATTTGGTTGATAAACATATTTTAGATTTAATTAAGCGTGGAGTTGCTAAAGGAATTGATTTCTTTAATATTCTCCGAGCTGCTACTTATAATCCTATTAAGCATTATAATTTAGATGTTGGAATGCTTCAATTGAATGATAAAGCTGATTTTATTGTTGTTGATAATCTAAAGGATTTTAATGTTGTTGAAACTTATATCGATGGCGAAAAAGTATACGGTGACGGTATTTCACTTATTCACCCCAAAGCAGTAAGTTATATTAATAATTTCAATCGAACTGTTATTGCTTTTGATGATTTGAAGATTGAGAATCAAAATAAATCAATAAAAGTTATCGTTGCTTTGGATGGAGATTTGTATACCTCCGCCGAATTTGTAAAACCCAAGGTGGTGAATAATTTTATTGTATCGGATATGGAGAATGATATCCTTAAGATTGTTGTTGTTAATCGTTATAATAATTCTAAACCAATAGTTGGATTTATTAAAAACATGGGTTTAAATCGAGGTGCGATTGCTCAAAGTGTAGCTCACGATAGCCATAATATTATAGCTGTTGGAGTTGATGATATTGATATTTTTAATGCAATTAATGAAGTAATTAAATGTAAGGGGGGAATTGTTGCTGTTTCAAAAGATGAAATTTATACCCTTTCTTTGCCAATTGCTGGATTAATGTCCGACGAAAACGGTGAAAAAGTTGCTGAGAAATATAAGATAATCAACAATAAACCTAGAGAATGGGGGAGTCAATTACATAGCCCTTTTATGACACTTTCTTTTATGGCCTTGCTTGTTATACCTGAATTAAAGATTGGTGATAAGGGATTGTTCGATGGTCTTAATTTTAAGTTGACTTCACTTTTTGTTGATTAAGTTTCGAAATATTTCAAGCAAAAGTTATTTATATATTTCCTATGTTTTGGTATTTAATTGAAACATTTTCATGGAATTAATATAAAGTTCCAAAAAGATTATGAATTCGCTCAAAATTTGGTTAAATAAAAATTAATATTGTGTTAGTAATTTGACCAATTCTATTGGTTTATAATTTATAATTTTTTTAGTTTACTGTAGAAAATGTAATATATTATCATTTTAATTGAATTTAATTTGCTTTTAGATAAAGATGTCCGAAAATAGTTCAAATCAATTTGATGCAATTATTAGGGTTCTTCCTGATAGACCAGGGGTTTATGAGTTTTTCAACAAGGAAGGAGTTATTATTTATGTTGGTAAAGCCAAGAACCTGAAGAAGCGAGTTTCTTCTTATTTTGTTAAGACTCATGATTCAGCAAAGACCCGAATTTTAGTCCGGAGTATTGTTGATATTAAACATATCGTTGTAGAAACTGAAACAGATGCATTATTATTGGAAAATAATCTGATAAAAAAATATCAGCCACGTTACAATGTTCTGCTCAAAGATGATAAAACTTATCCGTGGATTTGCATTAAGAATGAACCTTTTCCTCGTGTGTTTTACACAAGAAATATGATTAAAGATGGGTCAAAATACTATGGACCTTTTACTTCGGTGTTGATGGTTCGTACCATTCTTGATTTGTTTAAGCAAATTTATATGTTACGTTCTTGTAAGCTTAATTTAACTAGACAAAATATTGAAAATAAAAAATTTAAAGTCTGTTTAGAATACCATATAGGAAATTGCAAAGGACCATGTATCAATGGGCAAAGTGCTGCAGATTACGACGAATCAATAGAGCATATTCATTATATTTTAAAGGGAAATATTGGTCAGGTAATTCAAATGCTTAAAACAAAAATGAATCTAAGTGCTGAGCTTTTCAAGTATGAAGAGGCACATATTTTAAAGGAAAAGCTTGCATTGCTCGAAGGCTTTAAAAGCAAATCTACCATTGTTAATCCTGACATTACAGATGTAGATGTATATTCCATTCTTGACGATGAAAATTTTGCGTATATTAATTTTTTGAAAGTTGTGAATGGTTCTATTATTCAGGTTCATACTATTGAATTAAAGAAAATTTTGAATGAAACAAAAGAGGAATTATTACCTCTTGGAATTGTTGCTATTCGCGAGAAGTTTCATAGTGTTTCAAAAGAAATAATTGTTCCATTTGCTTTGGATTATCAAATTAATCTGGTAAAATTTACTATTCCACAAATTGGTGATAAGAAGAAATTATTGGAACTTTCAGAGAAAAATGTCAAATTCTACAGGCTTGATAAATTAAAGCAAATTGAAAATGTTGATCCTTTAAAGCATACCAAGCGTATTTTAAAAACACTTCAAGACGATTTACGCTTGAAGGAATTACCGGTTCATATCGAATGTTTTGACAATTCAAATATTCAAGGAACCAATCCTGTGGCTGCATGCGTAGTTTTTAGAAATGCAAAACCATCAAAAAAGGATTATCGGCATTTCAATATAAAAACAGTTGAAGGGCCTAACGATTTTGCTTCGATGGAAGAAATAATATACCGGCGATATAAACGCCTGTTGGATGAGGAAAAGGATTTGCCCCAACTAATAATCATTGATGGTGGTAAAGGACAGTTGAGTGCGGCATTAAGTAGTATTGATAAACTTGGTTTACGAGGGCGTATTTCTATTATCGGAATTGCAAAACGTCTTGAAGAAATTTATTTTCCTGGTGATTCAGTACCACTTTATCTTGATAAAAATTCGGAATCTCTAAAAGTAATTCAGCAAGCAAGAAATGAAGCACACCGTTTTGGAATTACTTTTCATCGGGATAAAAGATCTAAAGATTTTCTAAAATCCGAATTGTCGGAAATTGATGGAGTAGGAGAGAAAACAATTGAAGTTTTATTTTCAAGTTTTGGTTCCATAAAAAAGATTAAAAATGCGGATCTTGACCAATTAAAAAATTTAATTGGTGATGCAAAAGCAAAATTGGTTTTGGACTTTTTTAATTCGGAAAATTCCTAAGTTTTACTTGCAGAAAGTCTAAAATTTGATACTAAATTGTGACCTTCTTAATTTGCTGAATTACATTAATATCCTTCGCTTTTTATTCTATTTAAACCTTCTGAGAATTGAATATTTTATTCTTATCCTTACCTTGGGCTTGCATATTTTGTTCTAATGGGGCTAAAATTTTATGTTTTAAATTTCAAACTTATTTTTACAATGAATGTTTGTAAACTTTTTCAATTTTAAAATTTCATTTCAATTTGAAGTAAAAGATATATTGATTTCATTTTTGATTTAAAAAATATGTTCCACGTGAAACATATTTTTAAATGAATTCATTTGGAAGATAATTTTAGTTTTTCAATTAATGTATGGATATTTTTCGAGACAATATAAATTATGAAAATGATGATATTCCTGTCGCATCCAAACCAGTTATCAATAGATGAATGTCATGTGTTCCTTCATAGGTCACAACTGATTCTAAATTCATCATATGCCTCATAATAGGAAAATCTCCTGTAATTCCTATTGCACCTAAAATCTGCCTGCATTCGCGAGCCACATCCATTGCCATTTTCACGTTGTTACGTTTAGCCATAGATATTTGGGCTGGGTTTGCTCTATTATCATTTTTGAGCACACCCAAACGCCAGGCTAAAAGTTGAGCTTTAGCTATTTCAGTTATCATTTCGGCAAGTTTTTTTTGCACCAATTGAAAGGTCGCAATGGGCACCCCAAATTGATTTCTTTCGAGCGAATACTTTAAAGCAACGCTATAGCAATCGAGTGCTAAACCTATTGATCCCCAAGCTATTCCGTATCTAGCGGAATTAAGGCACATCATGGGTCCTTTTAAACCTTCCACGCCAGGCAAAATATGAGTTGATGGCACTAGTACGTCATCAAATACCAATTCGCCTGTTAGAGATGCCCTTAATGACCATTTCCGTGATATTTCCGGTGCTGTAAATCCTGCCATTCCTTTTTCAATGATTGCACCTCTCACAATATTATTTTCATCTTTAGCCCAAACAACTGCAATATCTGCGATTGGTGAATTTGTAATCCACATTTTTGAACCATTCAGAATATAATCATTATTTTTCAATTTTAACCTGCATTCCATTCCAGAAGGGTTTGAACCATGGTTTGGCTCTGTTAAACCAAAACAGCCAATCAATTCTCCTGAAGCTAGTCCAGGTAAATATTTTCTTTTTTGTTCTTCGCTACCAAATGCAAAAATTGGATACATTACCAGAGAAGTTTGCACTGATGCAATTGAACGAATGGCTGAATCACCAGCTTCAAGTTCCTGCATAATAAGACCATAAGAAATTTGATCCAATCCGGAACCACCGTAATTTTGTGGAATAAATGAACCCAATATACCAAGTTTGCCCATTTCTTTTATCAAATGAATTGGCGATTCGTGTTTTTGGGCATATTCGTCAATAATTGGCCTTACACTCCTGTTTACCCATTCCTTTGTAGATTGCCTTATCAGCTTGTGTTCGTCTGTATAATAATCATCCAGAAGATAATAATCTTGTATACTTTTAGTATTCATATTCATTTTTTTTGTAAACAAATTTAATCTTTTTAGGAATTGATTTTATATAAATGGCTGTCAATCATTAATAAAATAAATTCCATTTTAAATTTTTCATTCTAAAGTCATTTCATATCTGATCATTTATTATAAGTTGATTCCGATAATTTGGACTTTGATAAAAAATATTTTGTTATATATATTTGTCATTTTGGACATTATAATAATAATAATTTTTGTTTTACAATTTCTTTTGCGAATTTTGAAAAATTATTAGAATCTATCGTTGATTGTTTAATACTAATTTCAATGCAAAATACAACTGTTCCTACAGTACTTCAAACTTCAAATATAGATTCAACCAGCTATATATATCATTCTTCCAATCTGGATGTTCCTTTAGCTGATTACTTTTTAAGCTTCAAATACTTAACTTCGGCAGATAAGGTGCAAACAACTGATAGGTTAAGTACATCGAAGATTGTTAAAAAGCCGGATAATACATCAAGTTCACAAAATTTTTCATTTCAATATTCGGATTTTGTTCTGCTTGTCATTATTTTACTTTTTTCAATGCTTGCATATATTCGTTTTTATGGTAAAAATTATCTCAATAAGGTAGTTACTTCTATTTTTAATTATTCTTATTCCTCCTCATTCTTCAAAGAAAAAAATCTAGCTTTCGTATTGAATAATAATCTGTTACTTATTGTTTTTTATATTTCGTCTGCAATGATAATGGGTGTCATCATCGATTATTTTGGAATTTCAGGATTACAAACAGGCAAATGGTTTCAGTTTTTTGTTGACTTGACCATTATTTTGGTAATGGTCGTTTCCTATAAACTTATTTACAGGCTATGTGGCTTAATTTTTGGTCAATATCGTATTGTATCTGATTATTTATTTTATTTAGGGAATTTATTAAAAATTACGGGGATATTTTACCTGATAATGCTGTTGGGCGCATTTTTTTCAAATGATTCATGGAAATTTATTTTTATTTATTTAACAATATTAATAACTGTTTTTGTGTATTTTATCAAAATTACACGAATAATTTCCATATTATTTAAAAATCGATTTTCGTTATACTATTTGATTTTGTACTTTTGTGCCCTTGAAATAGTTCCTATAATGCTGTTATTTAAAATTTTATTGCTGATTAGTCGAAATAATTTTCATTTTTTCAACGTATTGGTTTAAGAATTGTATCTAAGTATTATACAGTATTTCAGTTATTTAAAAGTATTAACCAAATAATTTCGGCGTGAAAATTAAAAAGATTCTAGTATCTCAACCACAACCCGAGAACAATCATTCACCCTTTTTCGAGCTAGCAAAAAAGAACAATATTACTATTGATTTTCGCCCTTTTATTCATGTAGAAGGTGTTTGCATTAAAGAATTTCGCAAACAGAAAATCAATGTGCTTGAACACACAGGGGTTATTTTTACCAGTCGAACATCAGTTGATCATTTTTTCAGAATTACCAAAGAATTAAAGTTGAATATTCCTGAAACAATGAAGTATTTTTGTATTAACGAGGCCACAGCCTTCTATTTGCAAAAGTATATCGTTTACAGGAAAAGGAAAATATTTTACGGAAAAGGAAAATTTGAAGAACTGATTGAAGTGTTATTGAAACATAGTGAGGAAAATTATCTTGTTCCTTTGTCTGATATGCATAAGCAGGACATTCCTAAAAAGTTGCGTAAGTTTAAATTAAAATTTACTGCAGCAACTTTTTATAAAACTGTGAGCAGCGATTTATCTGATTTAGCAGATGTTAATTATGATATTTTGGTTTTTTATAGTCCTTCGGGGATTAAATCACTTTTCCAAAATTTTCCTAATTTTCAGCAAAACGATATTAAGATTGCTTCTTTTGGCCTGAGTACAGCAAAAGCTGTTAAGGAAGCAGGTTTAAGACTTGATATTCAAGCACCTATGCCAAAAGCTCCATCAATGACAATGGCTCTTGAAAACTTTATCGAAAAGCATAATAAATAAAGGGGCTTTTGCCCCTTTTTTTTTTGCGCACTTTTGTCAATTATACTTAAAATTTTAGATGAAATTCTCTTACCCCAAAAAAGAACGACTTTGCAGTAAAATTCTCATTGAAAGGCTTTTCAATGATGGCAAAGTGATCTATGAGTTTCCTCTCAAAGTTCTTTGGCTTGAATCTGAATTAACTGAGAATGTTCCGGTTCAATCTATCCTAAATGTTTCTAAACGTAGATTTAAAAGAGCAGTTAAGCGCAATCTTTTAAAACGTCGCATGCGCGAAGCTTTTCGGTTGAATAATCATGAATTTTATGAAACACTACAAACCAGGAACTTGCAGATTGCAATCATGATTTTGTATAACAATAATACAATTTTGGAATATTCTGTGATAGAGGCAGGTATGAAAAATATTCTAAATAAAATTATGCTTAAAATAGGCCCAAAGAATGAAATCAGTAGTTCTAAGTCTTAATTTAATTACAACCACGTTAAGTTATTGATATACAGTCAAATAAATACATGTTTAATGAGGTTTTTGAAATGATGAATTTCTAAAAAAAAACTCAAACCTTACTTCATTACGAGTAAAGCGAAGTAATCCCAAGCCATTCACTCTGAATCTAATTCATTTATAAAGCCTGTTTTAATTGTATATAGCGACTGCTTCGCTCGGCTCGCAGTGACGTTTGATGCTTAAGCTTTTATACTTATATATTTTTTCAATAAACTAATATCGTGAAATAATTTAATTCTATGCTTATAGATTTTAATAAATAACAATTTACCAATTTTAAAGTATGATTTATAATTTTTAAGGTTTTCAATTACTGTTTTTAATTTTCAAAATACCGATTACAATTTTATAAAAATATAATACTTCTATTTTAGGTAATTTGCATGATATTTGTTATTTTTATATTTTGTAAAGTACAGAAAATCAAAAATATATGAGGCTTATTGAATTTAAATAAAGGTGTACAAAATGTATAATTTAAATAAATAGAAATTACAGTTTATTGGGTTTACATTTTTATATGGTTTTTTGATTATCAGTTATATAAAATATATCATGTGATGAAAAAGTTGAAATTTTTGAAGAGTTGGCGTTCCATCGTTATTGCGGTTACAATAGGAGTATTTTCTACACTTTTTATAGCCTTTGATGATACAGATGATTTTGAGCTCGCCAAAAATATGGACATCTACCATACGCTAATCCGTGAATTAAGATTATACTATGTGGATGATATTGAAATTTCTAAAGTGTTTAAAACAAGTATTGACGACATGCTTGCTACTTTAGATCCCTATACAGTTTATTATCCCGAATCGGAAATAGAGGATTTTAAATTTATGACAACCGGGCAATATGGAGGAATTGGCGCTCTTATTCGTACAGAAAAAGATAAAATAATTATTGAAGAAGTATATGAGAATTATCCTGCTGCTAAAGCCGGCTTAAAGGTTGGTGATATCATAAAAAAAGTTGGCGATCACGAAGCACGCACTGCCAATTACGATGATGTTAGTATTTTAATGAAAGGGCTTCCAGATACTGAAATAGAAATTACTGTTTTAAGGCCAACTGACAACAAGTTGTATGTAAAAAAATTAATTCGTGAAAAAATTACCGTTGAAAATGTTCCATTTTATGGCATGCTCAACGATAATACCGGTTATATTTATCTTACAGGGTTTACACAAAATGCTTATAACGAAGTGAAGAATGCACTAATAAAGTTGAAGGAGCAGAACGCAAACCGAATTGTTCTGGATATTAGAAGTAACCCTGGCGGATTATTGATTGAAGCTGTTAATATTGTAAGCTTATTCGTTGAAAAAGGTACTCCGATTGTTAGCATGAAAGGTAAAATTAAAAACTCAAACCATAATTTTGTTACAACTATTGATCCTGTTGATACTCAGATTCCTGTTTGTGTTTTGGTAAATCGGAATTCAGCGTCAGCTTCTGAAATAGTTTCTGGTGCAATGCAAGATCTGGATCGTGGGGTTATCGTTGGCGAACGTACTTATGGAAAAGGTTTGGTACAGGAAACCCGCGATTTGAGTTACAATGCAAAACTAAAAGTAACTACAGCAAAATATTATATTCCGAGCGGAAGATGTATACAAGCTTTAGATTATACTCATCGTAATCCTGATGGGAGTGTTGGGTATATACCGGATTCTCTTATTTCTGAGTTTAAAACAAAAGCAGGAAGAAAGGTATACAATGGTGGAGGTGTTAGTCCAGACGTCAAAATTGACGAATCATCCATAAGTTCTATTTCTCAATATCTTTTTTCGAACATGATTGTGTTTAATTATGCTACGATTTATGCTTCAAAACACGATTCTATTGCAAAGCCCAACACATTTACGTTATCTGATCAGGATTACACTCAATTCATTGATTATGTTGTAGCTTTAAAAATTGAGTATAAATCCGAAACTCAAAAAGTTCTTGAAGAATTGGAAGAAACTGCAAAGAAGGAAAAATATTATAAAAAGGCACAAACAGAAATTGATGGTTTAAAAAATGTCTTAAAACATGAGGTTAAAGACGATTTACTCTACTTTAAGGACGAAGTGAAGGATTTGTTGGAATCTGAAATTGTTAAGCGTTATTACTATCGCAAAGGGGCTATTTTAAAAAGTATTTCTGAAAATGTAAGTATAAAGAAAGCTATCGAAATTATGAACGATCAAAATAAATATAACTCCCTGCTAAAGCCATAATTGAATTTGAAAATGGTTTTTGAAAAAAGAGCATTCATTGGGATGCTCTTTTTTTATTAACACCCTTTAATTATAAAATTAGTACAAAGTATCTATTTGGATAATGAATTTCACCGCATTTACAGGAATGGTATCTCGAAACTGAGAATAATTGAGGTCATTTTTTATTAAAAACTTATAATATTCCTGTTTAAATTTGGCATTTAATAAGTTTGAAATAAGCTTTTTATAACTCGAATTATCCATTTCGGCCTCTTTGAATCCCAAAATAGCCACTCCATTGTTGTCTGTTAAAGTCAAGTAACAGTTATACTTTATTTTAGTTGACGGAGTTCCTTCAAGTCTGTTAACTTTCAATTTTACCAATAGTTCCCATTCTTCATATGCACCAGAGGGTGTATGCATAATTTTTGTCGTGTCTTGAGCTATCGCTACATTTTTAGCAAGGTTACCTTGGATAATAGTATCATATGGCATTACTTGATATGTAGAATGTTTTACTGGCCCCTGGTTCGCTATATAAATAATCCAAACTAAAAATAATACCACAATTGCGGCAGTAGTTATCGTTTTTGAATAGATTCCCATTTTCACCTGTTTGTCAATCAAAGAAAGTTCATCTTCAAGCACTTTTATGCGAGCCGTTAAATCATTGCTGCCTGCCGATGATATTTTCAAAAATGAGATATTTCGCGAAATAATGGATTTTAATTTGTCATAGTTTTCTTTTGAAAACCTTTTTTTAGGCTTGCGCCAAAAAATTAAAATAATTCCAAATGTGTAAAGCGCTAATATCAATCTAATTGCCGATGTAATTGTTTTTCCTGACGAGGGTTTCGGAATATCATGCAATGCATTTATATTTTCTTTGATAATTTCTATTCCTTGATCAAATGAATCTTTATCGGCTCCCAGACCATCTGTGTTTTTTACTCTATCGAAAAGAACATGCCCACAATAATCACAAACAAAATCGTGTGGCTCCATATTAGCAGCACATTTAGGACAACTTGAATTTTGATTCATTTTGGATTGATTAAGGTTTTATTAATTTGAATAAACTATAAATTACGCATTACAGTCTCAAACAAATTTAATCAATTATGATGATTCAATCAATATGGAGATGCTTTAACTTTTAACATCAAATTCATATTTGAATATTTTAATTGTGTCAAAATATATGGTTTGATTTATGCAATGCAAATATTGTTACAGAAATATCTGTTTGTTTTAAGAAATTTATGATTTATATATCAATTTAGCAATAAAATATTATTTGGAAAAGTATAATTAGTTATATATTAATAAAATATATAAGGTTTATTAAATGTTAAGATGAAATAAAATTATTCTTAATTTGCTTAATGATTAATTTTAATTTATCCATATTTATTATTTTATTTTGGGAATAAACATGGTGATAGTTTTTATTTTTCATGTTTTACCATATCTTATATTTTAAATATTATATGGTGATTAAATATGTAAACATCAAATAATTAATTAGATATGTGATTTTGTGCTTTATGTGTGTTTACCGATTTTTCATCAAAATTTAATGGATTTTGTTGCTATTACAATAAAGAATACATATAAATTATAAACAATAATTTACATTAATAGAATTATTTAGACATTTAGATTTTCATGCTTTACTTAAATAAACAGAAATTTACTAAAAAAATAGTTTTTTTACTTAAAGTATTTGTTTTATATAAAAATTTTTACTTAAATTTGTCTTTAATTAAAAATTGAGTTAAAACAGATTAACTAAATGAAGTCAAACTGGTTAATTATATTACTGATAATAGTTGCGGGAAGTACAATTAACCTCGGAAGTACGCTTAGATATGGTAATCCATCAATTGAATTTTTTCAAAATAATGAGTTTAGTGGAAAAAATGGAGATGTATTTGTTTATTCCATCAAACTGAGGTCAAATGAAAATTTATTGAATTTTAAAGTTATTCCTAGTATCAAGGGAGAAAACATAGATTCAGAGTTTGACTATCTATTTGATGAAAATACGCATCAGGCCGTAGTAAATTATTTTTATGTATTGCCTGTTGGTGTTAATTCGGATCAAATTGTTTTAACCTTCACTTTAACCGATTCAAAAGAATCAAATGTGAAAACTAAAGTGATAAAAGTTTCAGAGAATTTGAATTTTGCAAAAGCTAAAATTAATGGATTAAGCAGAGAAATTTAATGTGTTGGAACGACTGATTATAAAAAAACGTGTAGATGCACCATATGTTCTTTTAGATTCTGAAGAAGGATATGGGGAAATTACCGGAAAATCTTATCCTCCGGATGTTTCAAGCTTTTACAATCCGATTATAGATTGGTTCGAAAATTATAAAAGGAATAACAATACAGAATTTGAACTTAACATTAAATTGGATTACGTTAATACAGCTTCATTGAAATTATTAATGGATCTCATGTATAAAATGGAGGAAGCTGTGCTAGGAGGAAAAAATATTTTGGTAAAATGGTTTTATCCAGATGATGATGTTGAAATGATTGAAATAGGTCAGGAATTTGAAAGATTAGTAAAAATTGAATTCCTGCATATATGTTACGAAAAAGAATATTAATATTACCAATGCTGCGGCAACATGTGACTGAAAACTGAAAATTCGTTTGGACTTGTAGGGGGTTATTAACAAATGTTCAATTTCTTTCCAATACTTTTGCAGCATAACAAATCCCGGTCGTGTACCGGGATTTTTATTTTTACCTAATTAGATTATAATTGATTGTATGATTTTCATATAAGAATTGATAGCGCTAATAAAAAAGCTGATTTTTAAATTTCATACTTAACTTAATGGCTAAAATGAATTTTTGAAATACTTGTAATTATTGTGAAAATTGGCGGGGTATTTATTTTTGATGTCTAATTAAAAACTATCAATTTGGTATCACATTTGTAAAACTAAATTTATTTTTCGTATTTTTGACAAGAATTATTTTAATTTAGTGGTTTCATGAGTATTAAAAGCTGCCCAAATTATTGAATAACATGAATTTGAAGAAATTAGAACTAAAAGCACAAATTGATACTCCATACATATCGCTAGACCCACACAGCGGAATTTGCGATATTCTTGGTAAATCGTATCCCGAAGACATTTCTTCTTTTTATATGCAGGTAATAGACTGGTTTGAAGAATATAGTTTTGTTGGTGAAACCGATTTGACAATTAATATGAAATTGTCGTATTTCAATTCGGCATCGCAAAAAGTTTATACTGAAATATTTGAAAAATTGATGGATAATCCGAACTTCAAGATTAACGTGAACTGGTACTATTCCACTGAAGATGATGAGATTCTTGAAAGCGGTAAAATTTACGAAGCGCTGACCGGACTTAAATTTAATTTTATTGTCTATTCGCTTTGATAAATAAGTAATTTCGAGCCTAGAAATATTTTTAATATTTTTATTTAGCATACGTTTAATTATCACAAATTTAAACACTTTCCCTGCAAAATTATAAAACAATTTTGCGGGGATTTTTTTTTTAATTAATTTATGTTAATTTTGAAAGAAATCTGTAAAATTTAGTCACAAAAAAGTGTATAAAATCTATAATTGACTATTTTTGTGCTTTCAAGTTTGCTTGATTAGTTCAAGCGCCTATTTCCTTTAATTTTATTTTAATTTGGATATGATTGTTTTATCGAAGATTGTAATTAAAGAACAAATTGACACACCTTATGTATCGCTCGATCCTGATACAGGGATTTGTGAAATATCCGGAAAATCTTATCCAGAAGATATTTACGAATTCTATACCCAGCTTGTTGATTGGTTTGAAGATTATGCTTTTAATGGTAAAAAAGATCTGGTAATCAATATGCGTTTGAGATATTTTAATTCTTCATCCCAGAAAATTTACAACGTAATATTTGAAAAATTGATTGATGTTCAAAATTTTAAAACTACAGTAAATTGGTTTTACGATAAAGAAGACGAAGAAATCCTCGAAAACGGTAAAATTTTCGAAGGTTTAACCGGGCTTAAATTTAACTACATTCCATACTAGTATTGGCTTTTATGGAATAACCAACTTATTTTCTACAATCCGCATTTCTAAAATTATTTTTCTTGGAAATTTAGTTTAGCTAAACTAAAAGTATTTGCCAGAATTATTTCGTTTAAAGTATGGATATTTAAATTTTAAAAAAGCAAATTAATCCAATATTATCTATCCGTTTTATTATCAGGCCAATTATGTGAATTATCTTCTAGAAATTCTTTTTTCCAAACCGGAAGCCGTTCTTTTATCAATTCAACAATTTCTTCTACTGCCTTAAAGGATTGTTTCCGATGGCCACATCCTACAAATACCAACAATGAAATTTCACCGCAGTTGACTAAGCCAATGGAATGAAGGACGTGAATTTTTATTACATCGTTGTATTTTTCGGTAACAATACTTGTTATTTTTTGCATTTCGGCTTCAACCATTTCGGGATATGCAGAATATTCAATTCCGGTAACACACTGATTATTTATTATGTCGCTTCGAATTTGACCTAAAAAAATGGAGTGTGCACCAATGTTTGATTCATTTGCTGCATTAATTACTTCACTGACCATCAATGTTGTAATTGAACCAGTTACCAAAAAATCTTTATTTATTGTGACCATCAGAATAGATTTGAATTAAATTTGCGTATAAAAAATTGGGAACCATAAAATGGCTCCCAAATATTAGAAATTTGATAGAAAAAAAGTTTCGATTACTGTAAATGATTGAAAATTTAATAATTCATTTACTTTTCAACCTCCTGCAAAAGGTGGTAGTAATGCTACTTCGTCGCCATTTTTCAAATCAGCTTTTCCATCAATTATTTTTTTATTCACTGCAATTTGAAAATCAATATCTTTCGATTTAGGATAGTTGCGCCATAACCATGATTTAACGGCACTTACTGACTCAACATCCTTGATTTCAATATGACTGACACCTGCAATATCGGTAAGAATTCCAAAAAGTAAAACATTAATTTTCATGAGAATAGAATTTTTAGAATTAAAGTTTGAACAATTTATAGCATGCAAAATATAAAAACATAGGCAAATTTAAACTGAATATATTAGAAAACAATTCAAAATATGGTTTCTTTAGTTGTTTTTTGAAGTCTTGAATATTTCCTTTGCCTTTTCATAATCTTCCAAGCTGTTAATATTGTAGAAAATCTGGCCTGCATCAGCAAAATTATCAATATTTACTTGTAACAGGTTTATATTTGAGTTTTCAAAAATATTGACAGGTACATAGTTTCCATTTTCAATATTCCTTTTAATTTGAGCAAGAACGCGTTTCTTAAAAAATCCAATCATGGTTTGAATTCGATTGTTGTAAACAGGAAGAACGATGTCAAAACCATTGCTTTTCGAAATGAGTGTATTTAAAAACTGGCTTGTAATAAATGGAGTATCGCAACTTATAATTAAATTTTCTTCAGTATTTGATTCAGAAAGACTGCTGTGAAATCCTGCAATGGGACCAATTCCGGTTAATTTGTCTTTAATTTTTCGATAAGGCAAAAAGTCCAAATCGCAATTATTTGTACTTATTATAATTTCGCCGCAAACTGGTTTCAATGCAAGGATAACATGCTCAACGAGAAGAATTTCGCCTAATTTTAAAAGCGCTTTGTTCTGGCCCATTCGTTTGCTTTGACCGCCGCATAAAATAATTCCCGTTGGTTTTATAGTCATTTCAATCAATAGTTTTATTTTAGCAAAAGTAATAAATGTGTACAATTTATAGTTAAAATCAATTTTGAACATTATTAATCGAAAATAATAAATGAATGTAAAATCCTTATTTCAAATCGATAACGAGGTGGTATTTTTAAACCACGGTTCTTTTGGTGCATGTCCTTTTTCAATAATGGAAGAGGATCAAAAATGGCAAAAAGAAATGGAGCGTCAACCTGTTGAGTTTATTGGTAGAAAACATGCCGAATTACTCAAATTTTCGAGAGAAAAGCTAGCGGAGTTTGTAGGTGCAAAAGCCGATGATTTGGTATATGTTTCCAATGCAACCAATGCTTTGAATATGATAGCCTGGTCAATTGATTTAAAACCAGGCGATGAAGTTTTGAGTACAAACCTCGAATATGGTGCATCTGATAGAATGTGGGAATTTATTTGCCAACAGAAAGGTGCCAAATATGTGAAAGTTGAAATCCAGCTGCCAATTGAGAACGAAGAATCATTTTTACAAGCTTTTTTGCCACATTTCAATGTCAAAACGAAAGTTCTTTTTCTGAGTATGATAACTTCGTCAACAGCGTTGTATTTGCCTTTGCATCAGTTATGTAAAATGGCCAATTCCAAAAATATTATCAGTATTATTGATGGTGCACATGTTCCAGGGCATATTCCTATAAATTTGGAAACCAGCCCATTCGATTTTTTTACAGGAAACTGCCACAAGTGGATGTGTGCACCCAAAGGCACTGCTTTTCTGTATGCCAAAAAGGAAGTTCAGCATATGCTTAAACCATTGATTATTAGTTGGGGAAAAGAAATTGACACCATCAATAATACCGATTTTATAAATGATTTTGAGTATCTGGGAACCAGAGATATTTCTGGTTTTCTTTCTGTTCCGGCGTGTATACAGTTTTTGGATCAATATATTGATTTGAAGGCACGTAACCAAATTCACGAATTATTGATTTTTGCACAAAATGGGATTGAAACGATACTAAAAACGCCCTCAATACTAAAAATCCCACAAAATAAGATTCAAATGTATGCCCATCAATTACCTGCAAATGTTGATGGTAAATTGTTAAAGCAGAAGTTGTATGATGATTATAAAATTGAAATTCCGGTGAGCAACCAAAATGGAAAGCAATATTTGCGGATTTCGGTTCAGATTTATAACACAAAAAATGAAATTGACTTTTTTTTAGATAAACTGGATATTCTGTTAAAAAAATGTGAAATCAAAAGTATTAATTGATACAAATAAGTTTCGGGTAGGATTTAGCTTACTCATTATTATTTCAAATTATTGATATACTGAACAATAGATAATATTTCGAATGAATGTAAAACTAGTTTGATAAATCGTTAAAGAGACATTACATCTTTTTTTTATCAATATTTTGAAACCATTGTGGATTTAGATGTTTCAAGCTTTGCTTCACGTGGAACATTTATTTATTATCTGAAATTGCACTAATTAATTGATAATGAGGCAATAATAATTTATTCATAATGTTAATATTTACAATTATTAAGTAAATCTAAATTAGATTTTAAAAACAAAATACAGATAAGCTTATTTTGATTCTAAAAATATCCTTCATAAATTTGTTTATCCTCAAATAGTTACTTTATGCACGGTTCGTTTATAGTTGGACTCAATGAAATGATTATCAATAAATTTGATAAGGAAATTTGGTTGGAGATATTAGAAGCAGCCGGTTTTGAACCAAATTACCGACCAATTTCAAATCAGGAAGTTAATGATGATGAAGCACTAGTACTGATTAAAGCTTCGATAAAAAAGCTTAATCTTGGTGAACGCGCTTTTGGTGAAATGTTCGGAAATTATTGGATCAAGTCATTTGCAAAGGAAAAGTATTTTGCATTTTTTGCAGCCTATAAAAACGTTCGGGATTTTTTGAACGATATCAATGTTATGCATAGCAGGCTTACCGCAAATTTAAAAAATCCATTACCTCCAAGGTTCGAAATTACATGGGAAAATCCACAAACTGCTGTTTTATTTTATCAGTCGAAACGTCAACTTGGCCACATAGCTGTAGGATTGCTTAAAGCGCTGGGTGATTATTACCACGAGGAAATTTCTGTTTTTAAAGTGGATGCTAACCAGATTAGGATACTTTTTAAAATGTAGTTCCTTTTGTTTTGAAAGAGGTGAATAATTTAAAATTCAAGGTGTTTTTTGCATCGAAAGTCTCTGCGAGCAAAGCGAAGCTGTCCCTATATAACCATAAGCTTAATTTATAAATTGGGAGCAGAGCAACTTTTTGAGGATTGCTTTGCTCCGCTTGCAATGACATTGGGTATGAATTTGAAGAACCGCCAATTTATACCGTTTTTAATGAGCTTCAAGCCAATTGTTGCCGGTGCCCATTTCTACAACCAACGGAACAACTAAATCACAAGCATGTTCCATTTCGATCTTGACCAGTTTTTTTAATTTTTCGAGCTCATCAGGAAATACGTCAAACACAAGCTCATCGTGTACCTGCAAAATCATAGTACTTTTCAGATTTTCTTTAATAATTGCATTGAATATCTTTATCATAGCTATTTTAATGATATCTGCAGCTGTACCCTGAATTGGTGCATTTATTGCATTCCTTTCAGCAACGCCTTTTACAATTGCATTTTGCGAATTGATATCTGGCAGATATCTTCTGCGATCAAAAAGTGTGCTTACATATCCATTTTCGCGTGCAAAGGTAATTTGGTTTGCCATATACTCTTTCACTTTTGGATAACTTTTGAAGTAATTGTCAATTAAAGCTTTGGCTTCGGAACGTGGAATTTTCAGATTTTGAGAAAGGCCAAAGGATGAAATTCCGTAAATAATTCCAAAGTTAGCCGATTTGGCTTTACTCCTCATTTCTTTGGTAACTTCCGAGATGGCAATATTAAAAATATTTGCAGCTGTTGCCGAATGAATATCTTCATTGTTTTTAAAGGCAGTTATCATATTTTCATCGCCACTCATGGCTGCCATCAGGCGAAGTTCGATTTGAGAATAGTCAGCCGCCAAAATTAGCTGCCCAGGTGACGAAGCAACAAAAGCTTTTCGTATTTCACGACCTTCGGCAGTTCTTATGGGTATATTCTGAAGGTTAGGATTGGTTGAACTTAGGCGCCCTGTTGCAGTTACTGCCTGATTAAACGAAGTGTGTACTTTTAAAGTTTTGGGGTTTACAAGCTTTGGCAAAGAATCGACGTATGTACTTAATAATTTTTGTAAACCTCTGTAATCTAATATTTTATTAATAATTTCGTGTTTGTCTTTCAATTTATCGAGCTCCTGCTCGCTGGTTGAATATTGTCCGGTCTTGGTTTTAACGGCATCCGAAATAATTTTCATTTTATCGAATAAAACCTCTCCCAACTGCTTTGGCGATGCAATATTGAACTCGCTTCCCGCCTGCTGATAGATTTCCTGCTCAACATTTCTAATTTTAGAGGTTAAATATACCGAGTATTCTTTTAAATTGTTCGAATCGATACGTACACCCTGAAATTCAACATCGGCCAGAACAGCAACCAATGGCATTTCAAGGTCTGTTGCCAGAGTTACAAGTTGATGTTTTTCAAGTTCATGGAACAGAATTTCTTTGAGTTGAAAAGTGAGATCGGCATCTTCACCAGCGTATTCTTTTATCAGCTCCGGATCGATTTCTCTCATATTTTTTTGGCCTTTTCCTTTTGGGCCAATCAACTCTTCAATTTCAACAGGTTTATAATTCAGATAATTTTCAACAAGGAAATTGAAGTTGTGCCTTTGTTCAGGTTGAACCAGGTAATGAGCCAGCATGGTATCAAAAAATGGACCTTGAACTTCAATGCCATAAGGCTTTAACATCTGAATATCAAATTTAATATTTTGTCCAATTTTTAAAATATTGGGATCTTCAAGTACTGTTTTAAATTTTTTAACGATTTTTAAACTGTCTTCGAACCTGATTGGAAGGTTAACATAAAAGGCTTTATGTTTTTCGAAAGAAAAGGCTATTCCTACGATTTCTGAGCTGTGAATTTCCAGTCCGGTGGTCTCAGTGTCAAAACAAAATTCTTTTTGCTTAGAAAGGCTTAAAATGAGTTCGTCTATTTCTTCCTCTTTTTCAATTAACCTGTATTGATGATCTACTGTTTTAATGGATATGAAATTTATATTTGTTTCGGAACTTTCATTTTCAACGTTATTTTCTTCCTGAACAGAGTTTTGTGGAGCATCTACATCTTTTGCCTGCTCGTTCGGTTTCGAAGATGCTTGTTGTGCCATGGTCCTGAATTCCAATTCTTCATAAACTTTTTGGAGTTTTTCACGGTTTGGTTCTTTTCGGCGCAATTGCTCTTCATTAAATTCAACGGGAACATTCAAAGGAATGGTAACCAATATTTTAGATAATTTCAATTGTTCTTTTGAAGCAATAACGTTTTCTTTTTGTTTTCCGCTCAACAAGCTAACATTCGAAACCAATTTTTCTACGCTACCAAAACGGGCTACCAATTTGGCGGCTGTTTTTTCGCCAATTCCGGGAACTCCTGGAACATTATCGGCGGTATCGCCCCAAAGTGCCAGAATATCAATAACTTGTTCTGGATTTTGTATGCCATAATATTCGCAGATTTCTTTTGCACCAATTATTTCTGCTCCATTGCCTTTTCTTCCTGGTCTGTAAATGAAAATTTTATCGCTTACCAGCTGGCCAAAATCCTTGTCGGGAGTCATCATGTAGACCGTGTACCCTTCTTTTTCGCCCATTTTAGCAAGTGTTCCAATGGCATCATCAGCTTCAAAATTTGGAACTTCAATAATCTGAATATGAAGTGCTTCAATAATTCTTTTGATATAGGGCACTGCCATAATTATATCTTCGGGTGTGGCTGAACGATGTGCCTTGTATTCAGGGAACAATTCACGCCTGAAACTTCCACCGGGTGGATCAAAAACTACTGCGATATGCGATGGTTTCTCTTTTTTAAGTATTTCATTTAAAGAATTGACAAAGCCAAAAATTGCAGAAGTATTTTGTCCTTTTGAGTTAATCCTCGGATTATTTATAAATGCATAATATGCCCTAAAAATGAGAGCATATGCATCAATTAGGAACAATTTTTTATCGGATGTAGTGGTCATGGTATTTTTTTCTTAGTTTTAAGCGAAGGTAAGAAGAAATTTGGGAATGCAGATTTCGCTAATTAGTCAATTTGAAAAATTCAATAATTCAGATATTTTTACGATTTAGACTAATTACTATATTTTGCTTAATTTTTTTTTTAAAAAATTCAATCAATATTGTCTTCAGGTTCAATGTGAATATGAACCTCACATCTTTCTACAATTTTTAAAATAACTTCTTCTGCTTTGTGTGCAATCTGGTGAGCTTCTTTAATATTCAGTTCAGGTTTAACATGAATGTTAACTTCCACAAACGTATCGGCACCGGCGGATCGGATTTTAATATCATGAAAATGAGAAATTTCTGTAATTTCCTTAATCGCTTTTTCAATTACCTGATAGGTGGTTAAAGGAGCTTTGTCGAGCAAAACGTCTATGGCGCGCTTTCCAAGCCGGTACGAAACATAAATTACAATTACTCCAACTGCCAGTGCCGCAATTGAATCGGCAAAAAAGAAACCAAATTGAGCAAAAATAAGTCCGATCAGAACAACGGTTGAACTCCAGATGTCGGTTGAAAAGTGAAGTGCATCCGCTTCAAGCGCCTGACTGTTGTATTTTTTTGCAACTCTTCTTAAGGCTCGTGAACGAGTAAAATCGATAATAATTGAAGTTGCAACTACCACATAACTCCAAATTGAAATTTCGATATGCGTTTTTCCCGAAATTAGTCTGTTAACGGCTTCAAAAATTATCCAAAAACAAGTGATCAGTAACAAAACAGTTTCGAAGAAAGCTGAAAGATTTTCAATTTTTCCATGTCCGTAATGATGATCTTCATCGGCCGGTTTATCTGAAATTTGAACAGAAATGTAGGTTATTAAAGCAGCAACTAAATCCAGGGCAGAATGTAGAGCTTCGGAAAGTATACCCAAGCTGCCTGTGATAATTCCTATTAAAAGTTTAGAACTGGTTAAAAAAACCGCAGCCATAACTGACCATAATGCGACTTTGTTCTTTTCATTTTTCATGACTGGATAATAAACATTGATATTTTAGGGAATTCAAAGTTAATTGAAATCTATGTTCATGAAGAATTTTCTGCGATAATTTTCGGACTACAATGCAATTATTTTAATTGAAATACCAGCTAAACCCTACTCCAAATGAGAGAATATAATCTGGTGTTTTGGAATCTTTGGTCAGCTTTTCTTTCATTTTGGAGGAAAGATAAAGTACCTTTCCGCCGCCAATTTGCCCTAAAATTCCAATTTTTTCCTTTTTATCTAAAAATATTAGAATACCTCCAATTTCAGTGTTTATTGTTCCTATTATTTCCAAAACCACCATCTTTAAATGAAATATTCAAAAATGGACCACTCCTGCATGGACAGGAATGAAATTTTAAACCTCCTGAAAAACCTAATATCCCAATCCCGGAATTCAAGCCAATATATTTTGAAAAGCGAAACTCGTACTCAAAACCAAAATAAGTAATTCCGCCAATTTGATAACCGGTAGCAAACATGTCCAAAACTGCATTTTTATGCTTTTCTTTTGAAAATATAGAAACACTATCAACTTGACTAATTGCTAATTGACAACTAATGATAAGGAATATAATTAGAAATATATTTTTCATGAAAGATTTTTGTTTTCGTTTTAAACCTATTTACTGGCTTAAAAATGCATTTAATTTATATAATAATCCATTCAATCTATTTCTGCCAAACAGAATTTTTTTTGAAAAAAACTGGATTAAAGGCATAAAACTAAGATAAAAATTTGTTTGTCAAATATTTGCAAAAAGATGTAAATATTAGTTATAAAAACACCTCATTTTTTTGTACCTTTAATTATTCTACGTTTTAATTAACACAATACTCTAATTATGAAATCAATAGTTATTATTTTACAAGCAGTTCTTTTTAGCATAAGTGGCATTTTTGCGCAGTTTCCTGTGCATGTTAAAAAGGTGGAATCAATTGCAAATCAAACGGTTTCAGTAAAAGGAAATTTAAATATGGGTGCTCATATGGATAATTTAGCCTGGGCTTGGAAAAGTTCGGTAGCATGTTTTCCAGGAACACAAAAACTGAAATTTTCTGGAAATCATGTGCTTTATAACACAGTTATTCCTCCAAGGGCAATCATGAACATTACTGTAACTCCGGATAACAAAAATGATAATTTCAGTTTGTATGCTTATCAAATTGGAACAACAAATTTTTCAACAGTTCCTGATTTGAATACTTGCTTGGCTTGCGAAGCTGATTATAAATGGGATTATGATAAAGTTGGAAAAACACAGGATCATCAAAGAGTTGTTTCTCTGAACACCGTGGATGATGCATTTAATGTGGTAATTGGTGTAGTTGGGGCAAACGGGCTCGAAAAAGGTGGGTATACACTTTCGATTGAATTGCAGGGCGGCGAAGAAGCATTGGAAATTAAGCAACAGGAAGTAAAAGTTATACCTGTTGAAACTGCCAAAAACAAAGTTAGCACCATTAAAGGTGATTTAAAGAGTGGTGTAATAATCCAGGATTTATCTTGGGCATCAACAAGTTCGAATGCTTGTTTTCCTGGAACGCAAAACACAAAATTCAGAGGAAACCATGTTTTATATTCTGCTACATTGCCCGATAATTCCGAAATGGAGATAACCGTAATTCCTGACGATAAAAATGCGGATTTTAGTCTGTATGCTTATCAGGTTGGAATAAATAATAATAATTTGCCTCCAAATCTTCCAAGCTGTATAAGCTGCGAAGCAGATTTTAAGTGGGATCGTCCAAAAGCCGGCAAAAAACAAGATCATACGAGGACGGTTGGAAACCTTACTTCTATCGATGGGACTTATAAAATAATTATTGGAGTAGTGGGTGCAAATGGATTAAAAACAGGAAGTTATACCTTGAATATAAGTGTTAAGGATAGGAAATAGAACTTTATAAAAAACCGTGCTTGAATTTTCAAACACGGTTTTTTTTTAATTTATTTCTATTCTTTCTCAATCCAATCAATAATTTCTTTATCCATTGGAACAGTTTTTGGCGGAACAATTTTAGATAAATGTCCTTGTCTGTCAATTAAATACTTTTGAAAATTCCATTTTACTTTTGAATCGTCAAGGCCATTTTTAGATTTTTCAGTCAAAAATTTGTACACAGGGCTTTTATCGCTTCCTTTTACCGAAATTTTTGCCATCATTGGAAATGTAACCCCATAATTTTTAGAGCAAAAGTTTGCAATTTCCTGATTGCTACCTGGTTCCTGCCATAAAAAATTATTTGCCGGAAACCCGACGATAACAAAGCCTGAATCTTTATATTTGTCATAAAGCTTTTGTAAATCGGCATATTGCGGTGTAAATCCACATTTTGATGCTGTGTTCACGACCATTATTTTTTTTCCTGCCAGCGTGTTGAAATCAAAACTATTTCCATTGATGTCTTCCACTTTGAATTGATAGATATTTTGTTTCTCGTTCATAGTTTGTTTGTTATTATTATCGGATTGACTGTTGCAAGCAATTGCAATAGTGCAAATTGAAATCAATAAAATTATATTTTTCATTATGATATTCATTTCAGATCAAACAAATGATTTTATTATTTGTTCAATTTATGATTGTTTTTTGAATATAAATCCAGCTTAATTAGAAAGTAGGTTTAATCATTATCAATATACAATAAAAAAACACCCAACGTATAAGATGAGTGTTTAGACAATGGAAGAAGTTTGTTAGAAATAACTTCGAAAAAATATGTTTATAACGAAACCAATTTTAAAGATTTCAATTCTGCAACTTCAGCAGGTAAAGTATTGTTTATTTTGTTGTTACACATATGCAGACGATTAAGTTGCTTTAATTTTCCCATTTCAGCCGGAATATTTCCTGATAGTTCGTTGTAACTTAAATATAGACGTTCCAATTTATGCAAATTGCCTATTTCTGCTGGTATAGAGCCACTTAATTGATTGTTGGCAAGATATAAACGTTCAAGATTAGTCAAATTGCAAATTTCAACCGGTATGTTTCCAATAATATGATTCTCTGAAATATAGAGATGTTTTAGTTCTTTTAAATTACCAATTTCGTGGGGAATATTCCCTGACAATTGATTTTTATCCAGATACAAGTATTTTAATGCCAATAAATTACCAATTTCGGCAGGAATAATTCCACTTAAGTTATTGCTAAAAAAATTGAGTGTTTGAAGCGCGGCCAGATTTCCAATTTCAGTAGGAATGTTTCCATTAAAAAGATTAAACGAAAGATTAAGTTCTTTCAATGCTTTTAAATCACTGATATTAGAGGGTACGTGACCTGTGAACTTATTATATGATAAATCCAACAATGTCAATTTCGATAGTTTTAAAATGCCTTTTGGAAATTCATTGTTTAATTGATTGTAATTTAATTCTAAAGATATTAAAGAGTCAAGATTGCCAATTTCTGAAGGAATTTTTCCAGATAAATTGTTGGCAGAAAGGTCAATTGCAGTTATTCTTCCCCCACTAACTGTAATACCAAACCAATTATTATTTACTTCTGATGCTTTTGCTTTTAAATTCCAATTGGATTTATCTTTCCAATTACTGCCATTTGTAGATTTATACAGAGCTATCAATGCTTTTAGGTCCGATTGGCTCACTTGTGCTGTGCTTGAAAATGATAGAGAAGTTAAAAAAACTAAGCTGAATAGCCCTAAGAAAAAAAATTTTGAGAAAAATAATTTTGTCATTTTTACTTTTTTACTTTTTTGTATAAAAACTGAATTAAAGTTGGTTGTAGTGGTTTGTTTGCGGAAGTTTTATTGTGGTCTGGCATTCGAACTTTTAATTTGCATAATTTTGTTAAAAGCATTACTTAATAACAATGCAAAATTGAAAAAAGTATTAGGACCCTGCAATAGGGGAACTTACTGTTTTTATACCAAGGGTTTTTACTCTATACCAAGCGGTGTTTTTTACTGATGGAGTAATTGGTTTATTTGATGGGTAATTAATTATATAGTTTGAATGAAACTCTTTTTATTGAACTGATATTAATTTTTCATAAGCACAATCTCCTTGCTATCACTATTGGCTATCTTTGAAATCCCAACCGCTATATTCCTTACAATAATTGCGGTATTTTCGATGTCAAGGTTTTTAATTTCATCATTAACCTTGTGGTAGTATTTGTAATTTGAAAAATCGAAGGTACAAAAAGTATGTGCTGGAATATTCAGTTTTTCATACAAAGGATAATTATCCGAAAGGCGGAACAATCCATAAAGCTGATCCTGCTCGAAATTGGTAATAGTATCATTTCCAATATATTGATTTAAGATTTTAGCCATATTCGATTTTTCGAAACCGCTCAGGTATACCTTTCCAGGTTTATCGGTGAGTACACTTCCAATCATGTCAATGTTCACATTACAATAAAATTCCGAAGCCTTGCGCTCACTTTCTCCGCAAAATGCTCAGATCCGGTCAATCCAATTTCTTCGCCCGAAAACAAAGCAACAATAACACTTCGTCTATTTGATTTATTGTATCTCAGTAATTTAGCTATATTGAGTACAGCACTCACCCCGGTTGCATTGTCGTTGGCACCGTTGAAAACACTATCTTTTATATTCGACGATTTACCCAGGTGATCGTAATGTGCACTCAAAATAATATATTCGTGTTTTAAAATGGAGTCTTTGCCTTCGATGAGTCCAACTACATTGTAACCGGTTCTTGCACCAACTTCAAAGCTGTCGCGGTATTGCTTAAAATAAGGTTTAATTTTATTGTTTCTGAAAAAGTTTTCGATATAAATGGCAGCTTTTTCATTTCCGGTGCTTCCAAAACCTCGGCCTTCCATGTAATCAGAAGCTAAAGTGTCTATTATTTGTGCAACAGCCAGATTGGAGATAAAATTTGGATTTTCTTTTTCTTTAACTTGCTTGCTTAAAGGTTTACACGAAAAAAGTAAAGAAATGACGAGAATGGAAAGTAGAGTTTTCATTGAAAACAGGATTCGTTAATGAACAAAAATACGAACTGTTTTGGTATTAAATGAAAATAAATTCGACATAAGGAAAATACCTGAATTATCAATCCAATTCCTGAAATTCCTCTTTTCCTTCCACACGTTCGAGTTCGGTTCCTGCTTTGCGTTTTAAATAAGGAATAATCGCCGGATCGTGGTTTGCAATGGTGTTTACGCCAAAAATTTTACTGTTGTCCGGATCGTCTGCGTATTCCTGGGTTTCCGTGCCTGAAAGAAAGCGCCATCCGCTGTCTTCATCATCTAAAGCTTCCTCGCGGTACATAAAACCAACTTTGAGGCCTTCTTTGGTAATTTTATTTGAACAAATACTATATCCCATGTCAAATACCAAATCTTTAATATCGTTCTCGTTGAAAATGAATTCGTTGTAAACCATTTGTTAAGTCTTTCAGGATTTTAAAAACAGGCCGCAAATATATAGATATTTTGTAATTATAATCCTGATTTTTTTAGAAAGTGATACCTTTTTTGCCTAAAATGCCTCAAAATCATCATCCGTTTTCGAATCGAGGTTTAAGTTGAAACCTTTTAAATCTGTTTTTATTATTTGTTTGCTGATGCTTTTATCCACGATTTCTTTTTTTTCTGGATTGTTATTTTTAAAAAAAGTGACATTTTTTTCAATGGATTCAAAATTATGTCCAACCGAGAAAAATGCAATAGCTTCTTTTAAAGCTTCCGCTTGCCCAACCAATTCTTCGCTGCTCGAAGCCAATTCTTCTGAAGTTGCAGAATTTTGGTTCGTTACCGTATTAAGTAGTTGAATAGCTTGACTGATTTCTTTTACTGCACTATTTTGCTCCAAACTGGAAGTGGCTATTTCTTGTACAATTTGCGAAGTTTTTTGGACAAAAGGAACTAGAGATAATAATGTTTTTCCTGAGATTTCTGATAAACTTAAACTTTCCTCCGACAACTTAACAATTTCAGCGGCTGCCATTTGGCTGCTTTCTGCTAAATTGCGCACTTCGGCAGCCACAATTCCAAACCCTTTTCCAAATGTACCTGCTCGTGCTGCTTCAATAGCGGCGTTAATTGCCAAAATATTGGTTTTTTGTGCTATTTCAGTAATGATGGATGTTTTTTCTGTAATTTTTTTCATCGCCTCAATGGTGGAATAGGCAGCTTTTTGACTTTCAATGATTCCTATCTCGGCTTTTTTGGCGTTTTGTTGTGCATGCTCTGCGTTTTCAGTATTTTGGTTGATTGATAAAAAAACCATTTCTATCGATGATGTAACTTCTTCTGTGGCAGCTGCCTGCTTGTTGGCTCCCTCCGAAATGGTTTGTGCACCTGTAGAAACCTGTATACTGCCTGAAGCTATTTGGGCGGCTCCATTATGTATACCGGTAACAATTTCGAGCAATTTGTTTATCATGACTTGAAAAGTACCCGCCAGTATACCAATTTCATCATTTTGTGTAGTCTGAATATTTACTTTTAAATCTCCTTTTGCTAATTTCTTAGTTGCTTCGGTGAGGATTGAAAGGAGTTTGATCAACCTGGTTATAAACAGGAAAATAATAAGTACACTTAAAATAATAAGAAAGATACCCATAATTACTTGTACAAAGAGATGTGAATTCGCTTCAACTTTGTAAGGTATGGCAAGATTAATCAGCCAGTTTTTATCATAATTTGAAAAATGAATAGGAGTGGATAGATAAAGTGTGTCATTTTCTATTCTAAAATCATGGGTTTCATTGTTAATTTCGCCCATTATAATTTTAGATTGTTCTGGATAAATATCTTTTATGTTTTTAAGGATAAGCGTATCGCTCACCGTATTGGCTGCAAAAAGTCCATCTTCTGATATCACATTAACTTCGCCCAATCCTTTAAAAAGTTTATCTTTAATATTGAGTGCTTCTTGTTGCAAAAAATCACCCTGATAATCAAAATCCAAAACCCCTTCAAATTCATTGTTTTGTATAATTGGGGTTGATAAAGTGAGCATGAGAATATCTTTACCGTTAAATTTATATATGTTAACTGCCACATAGGGTTTTTGGGTAGATTTTGGAATCGACCACCAATCTGCACCATTGGCTTTCAGCTCTTCTTCAAAATTCACATTTTCTGTATAATAAGTTATTGCACCATTTTCGCGGTACCAATAGATATTAAACCTTCCATCATCGTAATAGCCAGGCTTATTTTTATAAAGATCATCTAATTGGTCAAACTTGCCTGGTTCATAGGTTAAGGTGATACCCTGGAAATTTTTATTTTTTGTTAGTTCATTTTTTAAAAATTGGGTCATTGCATCACGCGAATTGCAAGGTAACTGTTTAAGCATCAAAGTATAATCTATATCATCTTGAATCTTGAACATGGTTTCGTCAACTTTTCTACTAATTGACAATGCAGATCTTTCTGCCATTAAACGGATTCTGGTTTTTGTCGAAGATAATGCTTCATTTCTGCTGATTATCACAAAATATATGGTTAATATTACTACGGTTAAAAAAACGGTAAAACCAGCAGCTAATCCTAGTTTTGCTTTTAATGATAAAGAATTTTGACGACTATTTTCCATGAACCGTGTTTATAATATACAAGTAGAAATGAAATGAAACTATTATCCAAATATGACAAAAAAGAAACTAATATATCAAAAAAGAATTGAAATATTAAAGATGTAATGATATCACTTTATATCAAGATATAGAAACCGAATATATAAACTTTTATGGGTAGAAAGTTTACGCTGTTTTAGATAAAATATTTAATTTGAAGCCGTGCCCGTTCAAAACGCCTCAAATTCATCTTCCATTTTTGAATCCAAATTTAAGTTAAAACCCTGAATGTTAGATTTAATGGATGGTTTATTCGAATCATCTTTCAAAATAGTTTTTTGTTTGGAAATTTCGTTTTTCAAATAGTTGTCGTTTTTTTCAACAGTTTCGATAGAAAATACAGAAGTGTTTCCAACAGAGAAAAATGCGATTGCTTCTTTTAAAGCTTCGGCCTGGGCTACAAGTTCTTCACTGCTCGAAGCCAATTCTTCAGAAGTAGCTGAATTTTGGAGGGTTACTGTATTTAGTTGATGCACAGCCATGCTAATTTGTTTTACACCGGAATTTTGTTCCATGCTGGCAGATGCAATTTCTTCTACAATTTGTGATGTTTTTTGAACATCAGGAACTAGAGATAATAATATTTTCCCTGAGATTTCTGATAAACTTAAACTTTCCTCCGATAGCTGCACAATTTCTGAAGCTGCAAGTTGACTGCTTTCTGCCAAATTTCTGACTTCAGCCGCTACTATTCCAAATCCTTTTCCGAATGAACCGGCGCGGGCAGCTTCAATGGCTGCATTAATGGCCAAAATATTTGTTTTTTGTGCTATTTCTGTGATGATTGAAGTTTTTTCGGCTATTTTTTTCATCGCTTCAATGGCAGTATTTGCCGCTTTTTGACTTTCTATGATACCCAATTCGGCTTTTTTTGCAATTTGCTGAGCTTGTCCGGCATTTTCTGTGTTTTGGTTGATTGAGGTAAATACTTGCTCAATAGAAGCTGTAACTTGCTCAGTTGCGGCAGCCTGTTCACTTGCGCCTTGCGAAATGCTTTGAGCGCTTGAAGAAACCTGTAAACTGCCCGATGCTATTTGTGCGGCTCCCTGATGTATGCCTGTCACAATTTCGCGCAATTTGCTAATCATAATTTGAAATGCACCGGCAAGTATACCAATTTCATCATTTTGGCTGGTTTGGATATTTACCTGCAAATCTCCTGTTGCCAGAATTTTTGTTGCATCTGTTAGGTTTGATAATGGTTTAATCAACCTGGTTATAAAAAATACGATTAAAACCACACTTATAAAAATGAGCATAATGCCTACAAACGTTTGAATAAAAAGTTGAGCATTCACTTCGCTCATAATTGCACGATAAGGAATGGCGATGTTGATAGCCCAGGGATTATCGTATTTTGCGAACTGTATTGGCGTTGATAAATATAGTGTATCGTTTTCTGTGCGGAAATTATCTTTTTCAGCATTGGTATTATCAGACATTTTTTTAGATTGACCTGAACTGATTTCTTTAATATTTTTATTGATAAGTGTATCATTTAGCGTATTAGCAGCAAAAATTCCATTATCCGAAACAACTGTAACTTCACTTTGTCCTTCGAATAATTCTTTTTTAATACTTTGTGCTTCTTGTTGCATAAAATCGCTCTGATAATCAAAACATACCACTCCAAGAAATTTACTGTCCTCAATAATTGGCAGCGACAATGAAAGCATAAGGATATTTTTTCCTCCCACAGTATATATTGTCATTGCGATATATGTTTTTTTTGTATCCCTAGGAATCTCCCACCACTCGCCACCTGCACTTTTCAATTCTTCTTCAAAGTTCACTATATCTGTATAATAAGTAATCTGATTGTTATTGCGATACCAGTACACATTTAATCTACCATCGGTGTAATAACCTGGTTTTCCGGCGTACAAAGTATCAAGTTTATCGAACAAACCGTGCCCATATGTCATTGTTATACCTTGAAAAGCGGAATTGTTGATCAGTTCCTTTTTTAAAAATTGTGTTAATATTTCGCGTTTGTTTCCCGGAATTTGCCGGATCATCAAGCTATAATCTGCATGCAGCTGCATTTTGAGCAATGTTTCATCCACTTTTTTAGCTATGGTCAAAGCTGAGTTTTTTGCCATTAATTCAATTTGTTTTTTAGTAGATTTAATAGCATTATTTCTACTATTTATAACAAAATAAGTTGTTAAAATGGCAACAGTTAAAGAAACAATAATTGCGGTAACCAATCCCAACTTTGTTTTTAACGAAACAGAATTAATTAGTTTATTTTCCATAATTCATAAATTTAATCGAAACAATTATCATGGATATTAATCACTTGAATGATTATTATCTGGAAATTTTGATATTTCAATTGGAAGACAATCTTTAAATAAAGATGCTGAATTTTGCTAAAATACTAAAATTAAGGACTAAAAGGAAGAACCAAATTGATTAATTTGTGAATTTTGTGCTCTATTTGGCGTTTTGCAATTATTATTTAGTTTGGTGCGGAAAATTACTTCTTCAAATTAATACATGTGGTTTTCAAATTGAAGCTTATTTAAAAAAGAGGCATCAAGGAGAGGGATTACTATGGAAAATGTTTTAGGAAAACTAAATTTTAATTGTATTTCATTACCATTCGGTTCTTATTATAAAAGATTAAAGTAAAAGCCATTAGATAATCGTCTACTGTTTTGAACAATATTTTAATGCATTTGTTATTGAATCAATTAAATAAAATAGTTTAAAATGATACTACAAATTATATCCGGAGTTTTATTGTTATTTGCAATAGCAGTAATTGTTTTTATTAAAGTAGCTCCACAGTTTGGTGCCAGATCCAAAAATGGCAGGCTGGATCGAATCATAAATTCGCCCAATTTCAAAGAGGGAAAATTTCAAAATATAGTTCCAACTCCAATGAGTGGCGAAAATACATCGATGTGGAAAAATGGACTTAAATTCATGAAAAAAGGAAACGAACGGCAACCAAATTCAGTGATTGAAACCATTAAATTCGATAAAGAGGCGTTCATCAAAAAAACAGAAGGCTTATCTGTTGCCTGGTTTGGGCATTCAAGTTTAATTTTGAATGTAAATGGAAATATTATAATTACGGATCCTGTTTTTAGCCAAACTGCTTCGCCGGTTTCTTTTATGGGTGTAAAAAGGTTTAATTACAGTAATCAGTTCGAAGTAGAGGATTTGCCTGAAATCGATGTGGTTCTCATTTCTCACGACCATTATGATCATTTGGATTATCCTACTATTCTAAAACTTAAAAGCAAAGTAAAAAAGTTTTATGTCCCGCTTGGTGTTGCAGCGCACCTAATCCGCTGGGGCATTGACGAAGAAAAAATAGTGGAACTTAATTGGTGGGATACAAGCGAATTAAATAATTCCATTCAATTTATAGCCACGCCTGGACGCCATTTTTCGGGTCGTAAGGGCGTTGACAAAGATTCTACATTATGGTGTTCATGGGTAATTAAGTCAGATAATTTAAGTACTTTTTATTGTGGCGATTCCGGTTATGGCGATCATTTTAAACAAATTGGCGAAAAATTCGGACCATTTGATCTAACCCTGATGGAATGCGGACAATACAACGAAGGTTGGCCTTATATCCATATGATGCCGGAACAATCAGTTCAGGCCCATGTTGATTTAAAAGGCAAAATAATGATTCCAATCCATTGGGGCAAATTTAACCTAAGCCTGCATAAATGGACAGAGCCAATTGAAAGAGCAAAAAAAGAGGCTGAAAAATTATCAGTTGAATTATTGAGCCCGATACCAGGGGCAATTGTAGAAATTAAAACCGACTCAGGTAATATATCCGATTTGAAAAATGAAAAGGAAGAAATGAGTGAAGTAGTAGAAATGAAATAGTTAATAAACTTAAGAGGCTGTCTAAAAAGTCCTGAAAGTGATTGACATTGAGCTTGTCGAAATGCAATGTGCTGAGTTTGTCGAAGCATATAAGTTATTGATTATCAATAATCGTTTCGACAGGCTCAACGTCCTGTAAACACTTTTTAGACAGCCTCTTTTATATCAAACTAGAATTTATAAGTAATTCCGAATTTTCCGCCCGAAGATGCTGATCCTCCACCAAGCTCTAGGTTAAGGCCAAATTTATTATTGAAAAAATACCTTCCTCCAATTTGTGCGCCTAAACCAAAACCATTGGAATAGTTTCCTGGATATCCATCTGGTGATGTCCAAAAGTTAAAACCAATATTTAAACCAGCATAAAAATCCCAATTGGTCGGAATTTGAAGAAGAGAATTAAAATGATAATTACAGTTACCTAAAATTCCAAGTACAGTATGATTATAGGTAGCGCCAGAGTATCTTTCGTGATATGAATGAAAATTCAATTCACCACCAATTGTAATATCTTTATGCACACCGTAATCAATTCCTACATAAACAGGAACTCCCCAGCTTGAAAAACCCAAACCTGCATTTAGTTGAGATTTTCCTTTTGGCAATGGGTTTTGAGCCGAAGCCAACAAAACAAAAAACAATAATCCAATTGATAATACTATTTTTTTCATTATAATTAAACATTAAATTGTCCTACTCTTAAGGCTTTTCGGATTACTCCCCGGTTTTTAAAAGTTACTGGAAACTCATTTTTAATCGTTACAAAATCAAGTTGATTTTCTATTTCTGAAAAATTAAAAAACGATCAATTTCATGATAAAGTATACAATGCAAAAGTAAGAAAAAGAAATTAGATACGAATTCCCATGATAAGGATGTCGTCAACCTGTCTGAAATTTTGGCCATCACTATATTGATGGTTAATCCAGTCCTGAAAAGCATGGTCAATAATTTGCTTTTGTTCTGTTAGTGGTAGCTTGTAGATTTCGGAAAGTAGTTCCTTCAAGCGTTTAAAATAGAATTTGCGTCCTTCGGGCCCGCCGATCTGATCGCCATATCCATCAGAAAATAAATAGATTACATCGCCTTTTTCGAGTTGAATAATTTGATTTGTAAAATTCAATTCTTTGGGGTGTTTGCCAATCGGATTTTTTGTAGGCTTTAATTCAACAAGCCCTTTTAATTCTTCATCAGTTCCTTTGTTTGGGTCATTTTTAAAAATAACAAGAGGTCTGTTGGCTCCTGAAAATTGCATTTCGAGCGTATCGAGGTTTATAACGCAAAAAGCCATGTCAATACCGTCCCGGGTAAGCAATAAGTCGTCATAATTGCTAAAAGTGGTCTTTACTTCGTCCCTAAGTCTTTCCAAAACCTGGCTCGCTTTATTAACTTCATTCCGGATTACGGTTTCGTTTAAAAGTGAAATGCCCAACATACTCACCAACGATCCTGGAACTCCATGCCCTGTTGCATCTGCTGCAGCTATGGCAAAATATCTTTGATTGTCCCTTTCGATATATCGGTACCAGTAAAAATCGCCGCTTACTATCTCTTTGGGTTTGTAGTAGATAAAATGGCCATTGAAATATTTGGTTAATTCAGTTTGCGAGGGTAAAATTACATTTTGAATCCTGCTTGCATAATTGATACTATCTGTGGTATTTTGATGAATTTTTTCGAGATATCTTTTTTGCTGGCTTATTTCATCGTTTTTATTTTCTATTTCTCTTTTTTGATGAATCAATACTTCATTTGCACTTTTGAGGCTTTCGGATTGGGCAATAATTTCTTCATTTTGTTGCTCAATTTCTGCTGTGCGCATTTTTACTCTGGTTTCGAGTTCGCGGTTAACTTTTTGCCGTAGTTGATCATTTTGTTTTAATTGTTCAATTAATTCAATCTGAGCAAGTTGTTTGGCTTTTTCGTTTAACCGGATCCGATATCCCAAACCCAACGAAAAAATAAGAAGCTCGGCAATAGTTGCTCCATTCATAAAATATTTTGGATCAAAATCGATCGGCTTTTTGGTAATGAGGAAATAAAGCGAAATAAAAGTCCCAATAGCAAGTACCAACGCGCCCGCAGCAAAAAACCATGATAATTTATGATTTTTTTGTATCAGATAATAAATAAATACGAAACCATAAATTAAACCCAACAAATTGAGGTAATTGCTGATGTTTACCGAATATGGAATTTGAAAGGAAACCAATAAAACCAATAACAAAATGGCCGAAACAGTCAAATTAATTCCAATCACCCATTGATGGGCAATATCCCATTTGGGCATGTGTTTTTTTGTGTTGATGAAATAACGGATAAACTGGAAATAAGAGGCCGCTGCAACCGCTGTTGCTAAAATAAAAAAGTATGGATCAAGCTTAGGAAAATGAGGGATTGTATATTCAACAAATAATCCTCTTTCAACAACAAAATTAAGCGCAATTCCAATAATATAAAACGAATAATAAAGGTAAACCTTGTCGCGGCTATAGAAAAAGATAAAAAGATTATACAGGAACATCATCCACAATGCGCCTTGTAGCATTCCTTGCACCAAATTTCTTCTGTTCAGCTTATCGTTAAAATATTGTTTATCCAGAATTTTCAAATCAAATTGAGGAGCAAAACCCGAAATATTATTTATCCTGAAATAGAGCGTATATGATTTTCCGGGTTCTAATCGTATCATGAATTTGCTTCCAATTTCTCGCTTTATGTCTTTTTTGTCGCGCTCCACAAAATAGCCACTCAGTGCATGTTTTAAAAGTGAATCCTGATTATTGTAAAAATATAACTCTGCAAAATCGGAACTTCTTTTACCTCCAATTTGAAATATTACCTCTGTAATTTGATCAAAACCACTTTCAATCTTGATTTTGGACCAATAAAAAGATTTTGTATTTAGTTTTATATCAGGATTATATAATTCAAATGAATTGCTTTTTTTTACTGAATCAATAGAATATTGACCTTTTGGATCTTCAAGGATTTGAAGGAATTGGTTTTGTGATTCATTGGGAAGAATAATTGAATCAACCCGTAGTATTTTTTGGTTTTGCGACCAACAAATATTTTGGAAAATAAATGGGAAAAGCAGAATAAGAAGCAACGAATAGGTGCTTTTTAGATGAACCAACTTTATTTGTATAAACCTTGTATTCAAGTGCTTGTTTTTTACAAATATAAAATATTTAGCGGGATTATATTCACAAGAGTATGTCAGGAATCCAATTTTTTGACCAGTTATCGAATGTTTAATTTTTACTAATTTGGGTTTCAATTTTTCCAATTAAATTGAAAACTGGTGAATAAATAATTTTAACCAACAATAATTTTACAGTTTTATTTGAAAAATGTAGATGACTTTTGGTAGTGTTTTGAATGTTTTATAATAGATCAATTTGGCTAAATGATTACATGAAGTTGTTTTTTCATTAAATTTTAATAGTAATTATAAACATCAGTAAAATATGCTATGTTAAATAATAGATATTAAAAGTATTATATCTGTTTAATTATACTATTAGATAAAGTAAAAATATCATGCGAATAAGTAGTTGATTTAAAAAAAAAATGGCATTCGCAGGATTTTTATGTTGATAATTCTATTTTTACATATACCTTTTCTACTTTCAATAATTATTCTTTTCTAGGATCATTTTGGATTTCAAATTATAATTTAACTGAAATCCAATTTATGTGGAAAAAATTGACAGTCATTTTTTTATTTTTAACTTTTACGCAAATCATTCAGGTAATTAATTGCATATTTATATATTAGCAGGTTAAAAGTTTTTGATACAAATAAATAATTTTTTCCAATTAGGTAATATTCAAATACATCAATGGGCAAATTGAAAAATTCGAGAATATATATTGTTATGTTGTTAACAATCTTGTCATTAAGACCATTTTGGACTCAATGTCAGGACTATGTGCATAAGAATTATGATGTACCAGACGGCTTGCCAAGCTCCGAAACTTACCATTGCTTACAAGATTCTAAGGGATATATTTGGATTGCAACCGATAATGGAGTAAGCCGCTTTGACGGATATAAATTTGATAATTTTGATGCTCAGGATGGACTATTTAACAGCACAGTATTTGATATTTATGAAGATTATCAAGGGCGGGTTTGGTTTATTACTTTATCGGGCAGGTTATATTATTATCAAAATTCTAAAATTTCGGCATATAAATATAATTCGGTAATTGATCGCAAAATTGTTGGATATCGGCTTCCTGTTAAACAATCATTTTATGTGGATTCTCTTGATAATGTTTATTTTAGTATAATAAGAAATGGCATTTCCAGAATTTCGAGTACAGGGAAATATAGCAATTTTAATGGCATTAATCTTTCAGATTTAAATGATTTCAAAGCATTGAATTCAAAAGTTTTATTATCTGGATATAATTCAAATGATTTCATATATAGCGTTTTAATTAATGATAGAATAATTGATAGAGAAATTTCTCATGCTGGATTTAAAACTTCTAGCTTGTTATTTGCTGTTAAAGGTGATAAAGATGAGATCTATTTATGCTTTGACAATTCGATTTATTTTATAAAAAATGAAAATATTCAAAAGTTGAAATCTTTTGAAAAGGGAGTTCTTTGGTTTAGCAAAGATAAGTTTGGAAGATATTGGTTAAGTGTTCGCAACCAAGGAATTATGTGTTTTGAGAAGCCTGATTTTGGTGGAGTACCCACGATGAGTTTTCTCCAAGGAAAGGATGTTTCTTCCGTTTTAATTGACAATGAAAATGCTTATTGGTTTTCAACCCTTACCGAAGGCGTTTTTTATGTTCCATCCGATAAAATTAAATGTCTTGATATCCCAGATTATAATGCAGCAACGGTTTTATCAATAGGTGTTTCGCCTGAATCAGTTTGGCTTGGACTTAATAACGGTGAAATTCTCAATTATAAGAAAAACTTTGATAAGATTATCAGGAAAATAACCTTGAAAAAGAATGACAAACCAATGCAGCTCTTATATCAAAAATCATGGAAAAAGCTCATTATTGGTGCGCTTCACTTCAATTATACATATGGCAAAGATGGCTTAAAAGAATTGATCGAATATAAGGATAAGAACAATAAATCATGGGTGTACAATAGATCGATAAAATGCCTAATTCCAGGTAGTGGCGATTATTTTTTTGCCGGTACTAATTATGGCATAGATAAATTGGATCAAAATACAATGTATTATTCTACTTATAATGATAGTGTCTTTAATAAAACAGTATATGCCTTGTACGAAAATACAGACAAAAGTATATGGATCGGAACTGGCGATGGACTTGGTAAGTTAGAAAATAACAAATACCAAAACTGGGGAAAAAAGAACCCTTTGCTGACTTCCAGGATAAGCACTATTTCAAAATATCAAAACAAGCTTGTTTTAGGAACAAAAGGCGCAGGGTTACAATTGATGGATTTATCAGATTTCAAAGTAAAATCCATTAGTATGAGTGATGGATTATCGAGTAATTATATTTTAACTATAGCTGTTAGGGAAAATGAAATTTGGTTAGGAACAAACCAGGGAATAAACAAAATACAATTTTTAACAGACAGCACATATCAAATTAGCAGACTAGATGTTGGTACCGGACTGGTTAGTGATGAAATAAATCAATTGGTTTTGGACGATAGCATGCTCTATGTTGCTACAAAAAGGGGTTTCAATTACATCAATTTGAATCAATTTAAATGGACAACTGAAAAGCCAAGGCTGCATTTCGAAAACATCAAAATTGATTACAGAGATACAACCCTGCTAAGTCATTTTGATTTCAAGTATTTCCAAAACAATATTGAGTTTTCATATGTTGGAATATCTTACAAAAGCAATAAAAACATTTTATACAAATACCGTCTTTTCCCCATTGAAGATAAGTGGAACAACACTTTCGAAACAAGAATAAATTATTCTATCCTTCCGCCCGGCGATTACAAGTTTATGATAAAAGCCCGGAACGAAAATGGTATTTGGAGTGATACCGATGATTCGATAAGCTTTTCAATAGACAAACCTTTTTGGCAAAAGTGGTGGTTTTATTTATTTCCATTTTCAGTATTGATGATGTTGATTTATATACCGATATACAGTAGAATAGAAAAACTGAAACACCAGAACAAACTTAAAAAAGAATTGAATGAATATATGAAAAAAGCCTTTACGTTAATGGTTAATGATCATTTTTTATTCAATTCGTTGAACTCGTTAAACTTATTGATTTTAAGCGGAGATAAAACAGAATCAAGTAAAATGCTTTCACGGATCTCAAATTATTTTCGGGCTGTCTTGTTTTCGGTTAAGAAAGATTTTATAAGCCTTTCCGATGAAATAAATATGATAAAAATTTATTTGGAAATTGAAAAACAGCGGCTTAAAGATAAATTTCACTATAATCTTCAAATCAGCCGTGATTTGAACCTGCATGAACTATTTATTCCGGGAGTTGTAATTCAGCCATTTATTGAATCTTCAATATGGTCGGGAACTATGACAGATTTTGAAAGCGTGAAATTGGATATTGACATTGCGCACGATAAAGGATTATTGATTATTTCAATACATACAAACAAAAAAGATAAACCGTTGCAAAACGATCAAAATGGCAATAAATTGAATTTGGAGCGTTTGGAAAACATTGCAGATTCCATTGAAAAAAGAGCCAGATTAATTAATGAGTTTTATAATTGGAACATACAGGTAGAATACATCAATTCTACCGATGAAAGTACTGCGGATTCCGGAAAAAGAATCTTGATTAAGCTTGAAATTGATAAAATGAGAAAAGGTAATTATTTGCCAGATAAACAATAATTTTATAAAGCATGCATAAGTAAAACACAAATTATTCTAATAGAGGAAGAAAGGATTTTAAATATGAGAACAGTAATAATTGATGATGAACGCGATGCAATTTATACACTTGATTTAATTATTCAGGAATATTTGCCTGAATTGCAAGTTGTTGGCAAGTATACAGATCCTGAAAAAGCATTAATTTCAATACCGGTTTTGAAACCAGATCTTCTGTTTCTGGATATAAATATGCCAGGCATGAATGGCTTTGAATTATTACAAAATCTCGAAAAAAACGATTTTCATATCGTATTTACCACAGCATACGATGAGTATGCGCTGAAAGCTTTTAAATTCAATGCTGTGGATTACCTACTAAAACCTATAGATATTGAAGAATTAATAGAAACAATTAATCGATTAAAAGCAAAAAATACAAAGGAAAACTTCCAGCAGATTAACTATAAAAAAATTCTTTCGCAAATAAATAGTACCAAACACGAAAAAATTTCAATTCCAACCGCCGATGGAATCTATTTTCTACGACCCGAAGAAATTGTTTATTTTCTGGCTTCTGGCTCATATACCAAAGTAATACGCAAAGAAGGTGATATAATTTTTGTTTCCAAAACACTTAAAGAACTAGAAAACCTTGTTGGATCAGAATTTTTCAGGATACATAATTCCTATACCATAAATTTGAAATATGTAAAAATGTTATCGAAATTGGATGGTTGGAGTTTGATGATGGATAATGGTGATAAAATTCCGATTGCCCGGCGGAAAAGACTTGATATAAGCAATTTAATATCAAGGATATCAAACGAAACTATAGAATAGGGTTAATAGACTGATCAAATAATATTGTACGATTTTTCGACTAAATGTATAGGGTTGTATAATTATTCATTAAATTTGACGGAAAAAATAAAAAGTAAGACCATCATTTTTGGAAAAAGGAGCAATAATACCAATGGAAAAGCCTGAAATTTGCAATGTTTTAGTTGTTGAGGATGATGATAATTCCTACTTGTATTTATTGTTTGCCCTAGAAGCTCGCAAATGTAATGTATATAGGGCAGCAGATGGACTTGAAGCAATTAATTTGTTTAAAGAAGGGCAAATTCAATTTGATTTGGTATTGATGGATCTCAAATTACCCAAATTGGATGGTTATCAGGCCACTAGTGAAATAAAAAAAATCTGTGCTGACATCCCTGTTATATTGCAGACAGCTACTTACATGAATAATGAATCACAAAAATTGTTAGATTATAAAATCGATGCGCTTTTGTTAAAACCGTTTACAGTTAATGCATTAGTTGATGCTATGCAAACGGTGTTTGAAATCAAGAACTTCCCAAAAAATAGTTCAAACCAAAATTTCCTTTTGCAACTCCAATAAAGGGATTTGGCACTATCATTGTAAAATTGAAAACAGAACTGAATATATGTTTGAACACGTATTTTTATAATTACGTCAATTCAATTTTGTTTTCTATATGTAATTATAAATCATTCATTTATTGAGTAAAAATATGGTTGTGAAATTTTATTAATTTCCTTCGAAACGATTTATTTTTACTTTTACCGCAATTTTTTACAAGAGGCTATATATGAACGATAAACAAGTCTTTGACAATAAAGTACTGCCGTTCCATTTGATTTTCGACCAATTGGATGAAGGTATTATCTTGGTTAAAGAAGGTATTGTGGTTTACTGCAACAAAAGGGTTTCGACAATTTTGGATTATGACTGGAACAAAGAAATACCTTTACTTTTAAATTTATTTCCTGAAGAGAAATTCGAAAAATTTTCAAATAACATAATCAATTATAAACCAGGCAATACAGAACTATTTAAATTTAACCATCCTGATCTAAAAGGCAATCTTGAGATTAAAGTTTCCAGCTTTGAATTCGACCAGATTAACTATACTTCACTAGTTATTAAAGAACTTGCCAAAGCGCCTATTATTAAAGATTTGCGGATTGAATATTTTTCAGAGTTGATTCCGTTTATTTTATTGGAAACAAATAAAGATGGTCAAATTTTGGCATTTAATAATCAGTTTGAAAAACAACTAAATTACTCCAAAAATGATCTGAAAGACTGTTTTACCATTGATACATTGGTTGAAAATACACGTAAACCGTTAATTGAAGAATTATATAAAAATGTTAACAAAGTTACTTCAAAACGCAAAATAGAAATTCAGTTAAAACAAAAATCTGGTGAAATTTTACATACCGAAATGTACTACCAAACCAAAATGGAAAATAGTAGTTTTGATGGCTATATTTTCTTGTTTAACGATGTTACCCAAAATAAGCAAATCGAAAGTAAATATTATAATAACCAGCAGCGGCTTAGAACAGTTTTGGATTTGGTTCCACACATGATTTTTTTAAAAGACAAAGACGGTAATATACTTTTGGCCAATAAAGCCAGTGCAGATTTTTACAAAACTACCACCAAAGATCTGGTGTATTCAAATATTTCAAAATTTCATAAAAATATTCCGGAATATAATAGAATTAAATCTGAAGATGATGAAGTTATTTCATTGAAGATCAAAAAAGAATGGAAAAATTCTATTCTTACTGATAATGATAGCAAAACCCATGTTTTCAAAATCACAAAAGTGCCTTTTATAGAACCTGAAAGCCAACAGGTGCATTCTTTGGGAATTTCAGTTGATATTACGCAGCAAGTGCAAGACCAGATTGAAATGCATGAAGCCAAGGAGAAATTCCGTTTGTTGGTTGAAAGAGGAAGTGATGGCATATTAATCATGCAGGAAAACAAAATAGTTTATGCAAATCGTCAAACAGCTCGAATATTTGGTTACCAGCTTGAAGAGTTTTTAAAAATACCATTAAATTCATTAATTAACCGAAACCGTTTCAAAAAAGTAGTCGATGCATACTTGCAGGATTCTCAAAATAAGGATTTTGGGGACCATTACGAAATGAAAATCCAGAAGCCCAATGATGGATTTGCCTATGTGGAAGCAAAAGTCAGCATTATCAATTATCAGGGCATCAAATCGCGTTTGATTTTTTTGCGTGATGTTACAAAAAGAAAACTGGCTGAAAAGAGCAGTGAGCGCAATAAAAATATGCTAGAACAAGCCCAGCGGATTGCAAAACTTGGAAGTTGGGAATGGAATGTTCAACAAAAAACCTTTTATTGTTCCACAGAGATTTTTAGTATTCTCGAAGTTCCAAATGATGAAACAAATATACGAGTTGCCAATTGGATGGCGCAGTTTATACCGACTGCAGAAAGAAGGAGCATTTTCAGAGGACTAATAGAATCGTTGAATTCTGGCAATAAATATGAAATTGAATTTCCAATTGTATCAAAAAATGGAAACCGTAAAATAATACATTCGCAAAGTCAGGTTTTTAAGGATAGCAAAGGAAATCCTGAACGCGTAATTGGCACCTGGCTTGATATTTCGGAGCGGATTAGGCTTGATCAAGTTTTAAAAGAAGCAAAACTAAGGGCAGAAGAATCTGATAATCTCAAATCGGCTTTCCTTTCAAATATGTCGCACGAAATCCGAACACCAATGAACGCAATTCTTGGTTTTGCAAGCTTGCTAAAAAACAGGGATTTGGAAAATAAAGTTCATTTTGAGTACATTGAGCATATCTTACAATCAGGCGAAGGTCTTATCAAACTGATTAACGATATTATTGATATTTCAAAAATAGAGTCGAATCAATTGGTAATTGAAAAAGCACCCGTGAGGATTAATGATGTTCTGAATCAGATATATAACCGATATGATGAGCTTTTACTGATCGAAAAGAATGAAAATATTAAATTAAACCTTGAAAAAGCTTTTCCTGATCCTGATTTTACTGTTTTATGCGATTCATACAGGTTACAGCAGGTAATTTGTTATTTATTGACCAATGCAATTAAGTTCACACCAAAGGGAACCATCACTTTTGGTTATAATATTATGAACTCGGAATTAATTTTTTTTGTAAAAGACCAGGGAATTGGAATTCCTGAAAACAAAAAAGAATTAATTTTCAGATCGTTCGGAAAACTCGAAGGACCGCAACGGATGAACAAGAGCGGAACAGGTTTGGGTTTAAGTATTTCAAAAAGCTTGGTAGGATTGATGGAAGGGAGAATTTGGTTCGATACCGATGAAGGCAAAGGCACTCATTTCTTTTTTACTATCCCGCTGGAATTTAGCAAACAAAAAATAGTACAAAAAAAGGAACTGATTGCCAGTGAAAATAAGCAAATAATAGAATTACACGAAAAAACAATTCTAATTGCTGAGGATGAATTACTTAATTATAAATTACTGGAAACATTACTAAAAAAAACAGGTGCTGAAATCCTTTGGGCAAAAAATGGAATTGAAGCAGTAAATATAGTTTCGAACAGAAAAGTAGACCTTATTTTTATGGATATCAAAATGCCCGAAATGAATGGATATGAAGCCACCAAGGCAATTAAGCAAATATACCCGGATATGCCCATTATTGCGCAAACTGCCTTTGCTTTTGCTAATGAACAACAGTATATACTTCAATCGGGATGCGATATGTATATTACCAAACCAATCAACCACATTGAAGTATATAAAGCGTTGAATTCGTACCTTGTATAATTAATTGTTAATAAGATGAGGTTGAATTTTGAGCTAGTCTGAATTTGCAAAGTTTAAATCAGTGAGACAATGATTTTAAAAGTCGAAGACGCATTAAAATCATTATGTCGAACTGATCCCGAATGCGAAGCATGTCGGGATCTAATAGGGTTATATTCCCCACCGCTTGCGGAGTATTATTAAAAATAATATACCGTAGAGATGCCCCAGCCACTTGTGTCGGGTAGGTTCATTTAAACATTTATGTAAGCCTTTCAGCTTATTGTATTTCATTAGTATAGCTTTTGGAATCATTCTTGTATATTCAAATATATAAAATAACAATAGTTATAGTATTCTGTAAAATTTATCAGTTTTACTTTGAATATTAAATACTTAGTTATATTTTTGGGAATGAATAATATACATGAACATGGAGAATAACAAACCCACATACGAGTCAATTGAGCAGGAATTAAACGAATATAAAGAACTGCTTTGGCAACTTTCCGATGAATACCGTTTAAATATGGGCAATATCGAAAAGAAACTCCAGGAACAAACCATTCAGTTAGAGGAACTTGCAAAAAAGGGCGAACAGCCAATGTCCGAAACTGATCCAATGCCATTTTCCTTTATTACCAGCCTGGGTTTGCCAGCTTGTGTGCTTAGCAACGATGGGGTCATTGTCAAATATAACAATAAATTTAAATTTTTGGTCGAATTGTTGGGTATCGAATTTGAAGAAATTTCGAATATTTCGGTACTGCTTTCAAGAGATAAAGAAGAAAATCTTCCTGAAAAACTGGATACCTATTTTAAGAGCGAAGACGGTGTTTTTCAAAGTTTGTTTAAAGTAGAAAACTCATTTCAAGGCATTATTAACCTCATTTTAAGGGTTTACAAATTTGAGTCCGGAAACGAACATTTAGCCTTGTTTATTGAGCTTCATAAATTAGAAATTACTGGTTTGAACAAAGGAATAATTCAAGTAGAAGATAATGAATTCAAGCCAGATAGCATCAAATTACCAGATAATGATTCAGAAATTAATGCCTTAAAATCAGAGGTAGCTATTTTTGCAGAAAAATATGATGTATTTACCGAAGTTTCAAAAATATTTGAAGATACAAAAAAGTATCAATCAGAATCTCTTGAAACATTACAAAACGCTATAAAACAAACATTTAATTTAGATAATGCCAGAAATAAATTACTCGAAAAATTGAACAATCTCTTTAAAGATTTTGTGCTTTTGATCCGACAAAAATATCCTGATTTAACAACCAATGAAGAAAAACATTGTATGCTTATTAGAGCAGGTTTAACCTATAAAGAAATCTCAGCAATTATGGATATTTCAATAAATGGAGTAAAAATAGCCCGAAACCGTTTGAGGAAAAAACTAGATCTGGAAAACGATACAAAAACCAGCGAATTTATTGATAAAGTCTAATCGATTATTGCTTTTTTAGGATTTCCGAAATTGAAATTTAAAAACATAAATACCAATTGGTTTTCAGCAAGGATTGAATAGCATGCCATACTTTTTTTTTAATCGAATTAATTTGTACATTTAGCACTAAAATACGTTGCAATTAAACTTCATTTTAAGGTTAGGATTGTCTTTGATTTAGTAATAAGGCTTTCAATTTACAAACAAAGAAATCGTGTTAATATTTCAAATATAGAACAATTGAATCAGTCAAATATATAAGGTTTAGAAAAAGTTTTTTTGTTTATCTCCTTAATTTTGGTCTATGTTTCGTTTTCTTCAAACCCTTGCTTTGCTATTGGTGTGTCTTGCACTAAAATCTCAGGGATCTGGAGATATTTTATTGGATAAATACAAAAAAAGCCTGATCATTAACAATTATACCACAAGTGAAGGCATTGCTTCCAATTCAGTTAGGAAAATCGGAAAATCTGCAAATGGCTTTTTAATTGTTGCAACCTACAATGGAATTTCAGCCTTTGATGGTAAATTTTTCACCAATTACAATGTTGGTAATGTCCCTTCAATTTTGTCAAACAATATTTACGATTTTTGTGTTGATTCCTTAAAAAGGATTTGGTTTGGTACACATAATGGTGTTCTGGTTTATAATGGTAAAATGTTTTTTATTCCTGAAGGTTTAAATAACGCTGTAAATTTGAGCATCCAGCAAATTGAGATTGACAAAAAAGGAGTAATTTGGATTGGAACTACTTCAAGCGGACTTTTTACTTATAAAAATAAAAAGCTTGAAAAAGTTACTCAAATCAAAAACCTTGAAAAAAGCATTATATCCTTGCTTTTTACTGATAATTCGGGCAATGTTTGGATTGGAACCGAACAAGGTTCTTTATATAAATATGATGGAAAAAAGTATATCGAAATTTCAAATGTTGAAAAAACAAATGCAATATTTACTGCTTGCCAGGATAAAGAAGGGGAATATTATTTTGGTTCCCGGAAAGGATTGTATACTTATAAAAATGATAGAATTAACCTTATCAGCGATAAAGTAAATTTTATAAATGATTTATGCCTCGATAATGAAGGAAGGCTTTGGATTGCTTCCAATTCCGGTTTATATTATTATTTGAAAAATCAAGATAAATTATATTCATTAACTCATAACAATGACCTTGTTAATCAGATTATTCAAACCATTTATTTTGATAACGAAGGAATTATTTGGCTTGGAACCTATCGTAAAGGTTTAATTAAATTACGTTATGGCCCATTTGAAAATTTTCCGTTTAGGGAGATAGATGCAAACGATGTTCCATCGTCAGTTGTTCAATATAACGACAGTACTTTTTTGATCAGCACAGATGAAGGGAAAATTTACGAGTTGAAGAATAAAAATCTTCAAAAACTCAAAATAATGTCCTTATTATCAGGAAACAAAGTGAAAAGTATTTTTATCGACAGCAAAAGAAACATCTGGATTTGTTCATATAAAGGCTTACTGAAAATTACCACCCAAGCCAAGCACATCAAAAACGATTTAAAAGAATTGCCGGATAAAACAATCAGAAACATGGTTGAGACCGATGATGGTAATTATTGGGTTGGGACCAGGCAATCGGGTATTTATAAAATTTCGGAAGATTTAAAAGTTTTAAAAACACTCAGTACCGATAAAAAGCTTTCTTCTGATTTTGTAATGTCGCTGGTAAAAGGTCAAAATGGGAAAATTTTTATTGCAACAAAAAAAGGGTTTGACATATTAAAGGACGATTCAATTGTTGGTCATTTTGATGAAAATAATGGACTTTCAGATAATTTGGTGTTCAATATTTACGAAGATAATAATAGAGTTTTATGGATTGCTACCATAAAAGGGCTATCGCGGCTAAAGAATGGAATTTTTACCAATTATGCCGGGCTTAATGGTTTGGCCGATGATAAAATATTTGACGTAGTTGAAGATAGTTTTGGCTTTTTGTGGCTCCCTGCAACCAACGGAATCATAAGGGTAAAAAAATCTGATTTAGATGCTTTTGCACTTGATCAGCGAAAGCAAATTTCCACAGTTTTGTTCGATCAATCGGATGGTATGTTCAATTCGCAATTTGTAAGTGCCAGCAAATTGCTAAAAACCAAAGACGGCAAAATTGTTATAAACACTATTTCGGGCCTTAGTATTTTGGATCCGCTTTTGGCAAATGTCAACCACCCTGTGCCAAGTCTCGTAATTAATAGTATTAAAACGGAAAGCTTATCATATTTTAATAATCAGGAAAAATTTGAACTCGATGCGTCTACTAAATATGTACAGATTGATTTTTCTTATATTGATTATATAACACCGGATAAAGTTGAATTTAAATTTTTTCTGAAACCCTTCGATTCAGATTGGCAAACCGGTGAAAATTATCGATTTGCCAAATATACAAACTTGCCCCCTGGCGATTATAAGTTTACCGTTCAGGCAATTGTTAAATCCCGAGGTTCTATATTGATTGAAAAAACAATTGAATTTTCAATTGAACCGGCATTTTACGAAACCATGTGGTTTAGATTTACTGCCGTTTTTATTTTATTGGCGCTCGTTTGGTTTGTTTATATGATTAGAATCAAAACAATTAAACACCAAAAGGAAGTTTTAGAAAATGAGGTAATTGACAGAACAAAAGAAATTTTCAGACAAAAAAATTCAATTGAGGAGCATTTGCTTGAGCTTGAAAATCAGAAAGCTGAAATTGCCGATAAAAATGAAGAGATTTTAATCGCCGGAAACAAAATTGAACAAGCTTATCTTAATTTGAAACTGCTAAGTATTCTTGGCCAGGAAATTACTTCATACTTAAATGAAGATGATATTATTTTTGCGATTTATCAGGATATCAATTCACAAATGGATTCTGATCTGATAAGTATTGGTAATTACACCAAAGGAAGTGAGGTAATTAAATTAAACTCAACAATTTACAAAGGGAAAAAATTTAAACCAACGGAGCGAATAATTGATGATAAAACCTGTATTTTGAGTTATGCATTGGTTCAAAATGTTGAAGTGATTACCAATAATATCAAAAATGATTTTCCGGAGTTTACGCAAACATTTCCAGAAATAAATTCCTTTATATCAATTACTTCAGCAATTGTAATTCCCATAAGGCATAAAGGAGAAATTACAGGTATTTTGACCGTGCAAAGTTTTAGAAAAGACTCATATTCTGATTATCATTTTAACTTTTTGCAAAATTTGGCTGTTTATATTGGCATTGCTATTGAAAATTCAAAATCGTATAGAAAAATTAAGGAACAAAAGGATGAACTGATTCGCGTAAATACATCCAAAGACAAAATGTTTTCGATAATTGGTCATGATTTACGAGGACCGGTTGGTACAATAAAGTCATTTCTGGACTTGATTATTGAAAACCCTGAATTGGCAGATGCCGAAAATACCATGGAAATTTTAAAAACCATGCAGCAAAGTCTTGGAAATGCTTATAGTTTATTGGAAAATCTGCTTTTATGGGCTCGTAGCCAGCGTGATCAGCTGGAATTTGAACAAAAATCATTTTATATAAAACAACCAATTGATGAAATTGTAAGCCTGGTTTCGGATGTTGCCCGTAATAAAAATATACATATTGAAGCACAAATCAATTATAATGAACTGGTTTTTGCCGATCAGAATATGATTACTACCGTATTACGAAATTTAATTTCGAATGCCATTAAGTTTACACAAAGAGGAGGAACTGTTTTAATTGTTACAAAGCAATACATTGAAAATGTTAATAATGACACAAAGGAGAAAATTGAAATTATGGTAATTGACAATGGAATTGGAATACACAAATCGGATATTAATAAAATTCTGGAAGTTAACGAACTATATTCAACACCAGGAACAGAAAAAGAAACAGGCTCCGGCTTGGGAATTGGAATTTGTATCGATTTTTTAATCAGGCATAAGCAAAAACTGTATGTTTATAATAATGAGGATATTGAAACATTTTTTAACAAAGGAACAACCTTCAAATTTTATTTGAACAAGCAAGAAACCAATAAGGAGGATCAATAAATTACTTCAGTTTTTATCCATTTTCATTTTAATTCTTTTTGCCAATTTCAATTATAAATATTCATTTATTTCAAAACTTCTTTTAATTTTTTTTGAAACTCTGCATTGTCATTTATTCCATTATGCCCCAGATTTTCAAGAATAAAAAGTTGATCATTTGGTTTACACAATTTTTTAAGCTTGACGGCTGATTCAACATAAATTGTCCTATCCTTATTACCATGAAAAATAACAATCGGAGCTTTTACTTTTATTATAAATTCATTGGTAGGAAATTTATATTTTAAAAGAAAATCTGGTACAATTCGAAATTTATGGCAAACCAAATCGCTGAACGAATAATAAGGCGATATTAGGATCAATTTTTTAGGATTGTTTTGTTCTGCAAGCTTTGTTGCTAGGCCTGTTCCGAGCGACTGACCTACGATAATTATCTGATTTTCATCATATTCTTTAGCAATCATTGAATATGCTCGTTGAACATCGTCATACAATTGATTTTCATTTTTGATTTTTCCCTCGCTTTTTCCATAACCGCGATAATCGAGAATAAAGAAATCGTAATTCATCTCTTTATATATTTCCGAAACAAAGCCCCAATAGTTTATGGCACCTGCATTTCCATGAAGAAAGAAAACAATTCCACGGCTCGAATCAACTTTAAATAACAAACCATCCAACTTTTTATGATCCGCAGTTTCAACAGATTTTTCCTCGAATGAATTATCAAACTTAAAAACATAATTTGCTGGCAAAACATCGGGAATAAAAATGAGTTTTTCCTGAAAAAAATATACAGTTACTAAAACGATTAAATAGATTGAAACTGGAATAACTAAAATCCAAACCATAAACTTTATTAAAGATTTCATTTATTATAAAATATAACTGAATTATATTAAAAACAGATTTATTTGGATGCTGTAAATAATTAAGGGATTGCAGATTATTAAATAATAATATAATGTGAATTATCAGAATAATTTAAAATTAGCAATATTTTAAAAGCCATCCCAAAACAAAATTGTAAACTTCTTCCTTGTTTATTTCATTCAACATTTCATGCCTTCCATCCTTAAAAAGATTCAATGTAATATCTTTAATGCCTGCATTTTTGAATTTGTTATAAACTTCAGTCACACCTTTTCCACTGTTTCCAACCGGATCTTTATCACCCGAAAACATTAGAATTGACAGATCTTCTGGTGTTTGATTTATATTTTTTTGGTTGCTTACGAACAACAAACCATTAAGCATTTCATTAAAAAAGCCAATGCTAAAAATGGTTCCGCAATACGGATCCTGAAGATATTTATCTACTTGAGCATTATCTCTGCTTAGCCAGTCAAATGCCGTTCTGTTTGGCGCAAAAGGTTTGTTAAATGCTCCAAAACTCAATTTATCCATCACTTTTCCAGGACTGCTTTTGGGGTAAAAGAGCATCATTGCTTTGGTAAGAAAAATTCCGAATGAACCTAAAAGGCCAGGATCTCCGCCAGTTCCTGAAAGGATTGCGCCACTTAATTTTAAACCAGGATCCAAAACATATTTTCTACTTAAAAAAGAACCCATGCTGTGGCCAAAAATGAAAAATGAACTGTTTGGATATTTTTCTCTGACATGTTTGCTCAAAACCTTCATGTCTGCAATCATATTTTCCCAGCCACCTTTTTCGCCTATATATCCCAATTTATCTATGTTTCCGGCTGTTTTTCCATGCCCGCGGTGATCATTCGCAAAAACAGCAAATCCATTTTGAGTTAGAAAGCCTGCAAAATCTTCATATCTTTTACCATGTTCGGCCATGCCATGGGCAATTTGAACGATTCCTTTAATTTTGCTGTCGTCCTCAGGAATCCATTCGTAAACCTGAATTTCGGAGTTTTCGTTGGTTTTTAATTTATATTCTGTTGATTTCATGATAGATATGGTTTTAGGTTTTCAATTAAATATATTTAGGATTTTGCTATAAAATAGCAGATCATCATTATCCTAATTTAACACTATTTTTTGTTTTTGATGAGTTTTTGCCAATTTTTTATTATTGGGTATCAATTTATCTAACAATTTATAAAAAACATTGTTTTTAATATAATAGGCTAGTTAACTGATTAATAACCTAATAAATATATGTAGAATTTTGGTGAATGAAATTAATTTGAGCAATCATCTTAATGGAAATTAATATTTTATAATTTAAGGGCTCAATAATAACCTGAAAAATCCAGAGAATGAATTCCTTCCTTAAAATATCGCTTTTTTTAAGTTTGATAAGTTTGCAGCATGGTGATAATGTAATTAAACTGTCCGGTATTCCTGAATTATTTTCGACTGATAAAATAGGCAATTGCTACGTTTGTAAAAGTAATTTGCTTACAAAAATTTCACCGACAGGAAAAATAGTTGGTCAATACTCAAACTTTGATGCGGGCTCACTTTTTTCAGTTGATGCAAGTGATCCGATGCAGGTTTTACTTTTTTATAAAGATTTTAACCTGGTAATTTTTGTCGATAGTAAATTAAATACAATTGGAAACCCAATTTATCTTGATCAATTGGAATTGTCGTCTGCTAGTGCTGTGTGCAAATCAAAGCAATTCGCCATTTGGATTTACGATGAATATAGCAGGAAATTGGTTCATTATGGTTTTAGTCCAAAAGGTATTTTGCAAACCATTAATTTGGACAAGTTTGGAAAAGAAATTGGAACAATTGATTTTATGCAGGAATCCGGAAGCGAAATTTATTTGAAAGAAAAAGACAAAAACATTTGGGTTTTTGATCAGTTTGGAGGAAAGCTTGATCAGATAAAAATTGGATTGAAAAGTGATTTTCAGCTAAAAAATAAATTACTGTTTTATTGTAAAAATAATAAAGTATTCAAATACAACCTGCAATTTGGAGTTCTGGATTCATTCGAAATAGCAGGTTTTCAAAGTTTTGATAAAGTTAGAATAGAAAATAATTTGATTTATATTTTGAATAGCGATTCTATAACTTTTATTCCTTTTGAAATTGGAAAATGAAAGAATTATACAGGGCGATCGCATTTAAAATATTAATTGTACAATACTTAATTTTACTTTGGTAGATTGTAATACTACAAATAAAGAATCTGCTTAATTACCAGAATTGCAGAAGACTATTGGCGTTCTTCGACAAAAATCCGTCGGACGTGCTCCTATTATAAGTAAATGCACCGAAAAGGATATTTTTGTCTTGATTTTTGTTTCTTTTCATCAAAGGAAAAGAAAAAAGAAGACATACCGCAATTATAAATACATAAAAAGTATCATTCCGAAGGTGGAATGAGGTATTGGCAATCGCAAGTAAAATATTAATCGTATGAGAATTTAAGTGGGCCATCTATATAGGTTTTACTTTTTTGGCTACCACCCAAAAAAGTAACAACTTAGCCAAAGGCGATCTCACGAAATTGCGAAGCAATAAGTAAAAAAGGTCACCGCTGCTGGTAAATTTGCTAAAACTACGACGAAAAAGGCTAAAATCTTGAATGTTGCCGATGAATATTGTTGCGATGCTTATAATTTACGATCGGCAACGTCAATCTTTTTTAACGCCTTTTTCTTTGTAGTTTACTCGCTGCGCTCATGAGAAAAGTTCTTAACGCAATTTCCCAAATGCGGATCAAGTACGCATAATCATCATATGTTTATTATGCTTTGGTTCACGTCTAATTTTTATTTTTTTGAATGCAATTGCCCTGATGAATTATAGCGAATTTGTAAATATTGCAGTGCGTTTTGTAACTTTCAAAACTATAGAATCTCTAAGGCTGACCATAAATAAAAAAGTCCCGGTTTTAACCGGGACCTTTCATTATTAATAAAACTAATAATTAAAAATTATTTTAGCTTCACCCTTAATAATCGGTCTGTTGTGGTCATGTATAAATATTTTTGATCCGCATCAAACGCTAAGTTTGCTGTTGATTTGCTGGTATGGATAATGCCAAGCACTTTACCTTTTGGTGAAATAATAAATACACCGCCGGGGCTGGTGGCAAAAATATTACCGTTTTTACTAACTTTCATGCCGTCAGGTGAGCCAGGTCCATTTTTTGCATACGGAGTTGCATCAAAAAAGATTTGAGGCTTTGAAAATTCGCCTTTGGCATCCGTTTGAAACGAATAAATATATAATTTTTTGGGATCGGAATTACAGATATAAATTGTTTTTTCATCCGGCGAAAAGGCTATTCCATTTGGCATTGTTATCGTGTCAGTAAGTTTAGTGACTTCACCATTTTGGTTCACTTTATAAACCCCGTTAAACTTAATTTCGCGGTCATTTTCATTTTTAAGACCAAAAGGTGGATCCGTAAAGTAAATATCACCATTGCGTTTTATCGCCAAATCATTTGGGCTATTGAATTTTTTACCAAGGTAATTATCAGCAAGTGCTATATAATTTGCTGACGGATTTTGCAAGCCTGATTTTAATGATGAAATCCGCCGGTCGCCATGTTGGCAAAGAACCAAATCGCCCTCAGCATCAAGTGCTAAGCCATTGGAACCGTCACCTTTTTTTACTTTGGTGGTATCGGTAAACCCCGATGGACTTAAAAATACAGACAAGCCATCTTTTTCCGACCATTTATATATTTTATTTTCAGGAACATCCGAAAACAGCAGTGCATTCAAATCAGCAACCCAAACCGGACCTTCGGCCCAGGAAAAACCTTTGCCAAGTTCTTCGACCTTTGCTGTAGAATCAATTAATTTTAGTGCTTCGGCAGCCATAACTTCAATTGAAGTAGCAACCGGGATATCAGGAAGCACCTTTTTTTCAGATACAGTGGATGAATCAGTCGTTTTGTTTGATTGATCATCTCCGTTATTACAAGCTGTCATTGCAGTGTAAATGAGAAAAATACCGAAAATTAGTTTTTTCATGGCGTGAATAGTATTATGATTTTTTTTATAAAAGTAGTAATTCTAAGTTATATTGTTTGCAGTTTTTAATTGAAAAAAGTTAATCTCGGTTTTAATTTGTACGTTCATTCATTACAATTCGAAAAGATCAAACTTGCTCCCAAAGCTCCCCTGGCAATTTGGTAAATATATTGAATATCAACATTTTCTAAATTGTCATTTGAAGTGTGAGCATAAGGTGATTGGTTAAATTCATACAAACCTGTAATAATATAGCCTTTGTCCTGAAATGGCATATAATCAGACGAATATGTTTTCCCCATCACAACTTGAAGATTGGAATATTTTTCTATGCAGCTCGCCAAAAGATTTGAATAAATTAGTGATTCAGTGTTATTTGTATCGGGATAATTATCCTGGTCGCTTTCGCAAACCACTTTATTGTTGATTTTTGATGATACGCCACCAACGGCATCAATATTGAAAACAAGTTTTATTTTTTGCTTTGCTGTTTTAACTATTTCATTTACATAATGATAACTTCCAATTAATCCACCTTCCTCATCGCTGAAATTGATAAACCGAATGGAAATATCAGTATCGATGTTTTTTAATATCCGGGCCAATTCCAAAATAATTACAGTTCCGCTTCCATTGTCGCCAACACCGGGACCGTTTTTTGTATCGTAATGGCCGCATATAATCAAAAAACTATCGGGATAAATTGTGCCGGTTTTTGTAACGATTAAGTTAAATAAATTGTCTCCAGATTTGGTGAAAGCATCTTTTTCAATATTGGTGTAGCCATAACTTTTGTATTTATCTATTAACCAATTGGATGTATTTTTCAGGGCCATACTATTTACTTCTTTAACCCCAAGTTTTTCAAATTCTATCAGATTTTTATGAATGGAATCAAGAGAGCATTGTTCAACAATGTTTTTATAATTTAATTTTACCTCTTGTGAATGAGCTTGAAAAGACTTATAAAATATGCAGGAGCCAATTAGAAGGGTGTTTAATGCTAATTTTTTAAACATAAAATATATTTTTTAAATCCTACCCATCACTTTGTCCATTACCCATGAGGTTTTAGCGGCTGATTCCATATTGCTGGTATACTCACTTTTTCCAAGCAAACTTTGTACAACCTGCTCAATCATTGGCAATTCAACATGTTTTGGTTTTTCAAAGCTGTATCGTTCTGTTTGGTTTCCTATATTAATTTTTATTGGTGAATTGGCCGAAATCGAAAAAACCATTTTCCCTTTCGATCCAAATATTTCAATTCTATCAATTTCGTTATCTTTATTGCCAACATACGACCAACAACAACTTGCAAGTATACCTGATTTAAATTTTAAATTGGAAGTCAAAGTATCTTCAATGTTATAAATCTTGGCTCTGTTTGTATACCATCCGTTTACATCTTCTACTGCACCAAATAAAAAATCAAGAATATCCAACTGGTGACACGACAAGTCAAAGAAGTAACCTGCACCTGCTATTTCAGGTAAAAGATGCCAAGGTGGATTGTCTCGATTATAGTCTTCAGCCCGTGGTGGTAAAATAGTAGTCAGGTTTATTGCTAAAATACTTCCAAGCTTTTGACTATCAATGATTTCTTTTATTTTTAAAAAATAAGTAAAAAATCGTCGGTAATAGGCTATAAATAATGGGACTCTCGTTTCTTTGCTCACTTCAATCATTCTTTGGCATTCAGAATAATTGATTGCCATTGGCTTTTCAACATAAACAGGTTTACCTGCCAGCATAGCTTTGATGGCATATTCTGCATGAGTATTTGGAGGTGTGGCAACGTAAATAGCATCAACTTCTTTATCATTAATGAGTTCATCAGCGTTTGTATACCATTTTCCAACTCCGTGCCGGTTTGCAAAATCGATCACCTTTTCTTTATCGCGGCGCATAACAGCCACTAAAGCAGAGTTATCGACCATTTGAAAAGCAGGACCGCTTTTTACTTCGCAAACATTTCCACAGCCTATAATCCCCCAGTTTATTTTATCCATTTTTAATTTAGTGGTTAGTGATTCGGGTGAGCTTAGCCAACAAAACTTGAATTTCGAAATTTTTTACATTCATTCACCTATTGAAAATATCAACTTGATTAAAATTTGTGATTACCTGATAAGGCCATTTATCATACTTTTGGTGGTTCGAATTTACGATGATAATTTGCCCTGCACCAGCATTTTCTGCCGATTGAATTCCGGCAATCGAATCTTCAAAAATAAGAATATTTTCAGCTTTAATTCTCAAGTTGTCAATCGCTTTTAGAAAAATATCTGGATGAGGTTTTCCTCTGAAACTCCCATTATTATAAACAATTTTATCCAGATCAAACCATTTGCTCAATTCCATATGTTGAATATAAAAATCTATATTTTCCCAACCCGATGAGGTAGCAATGGTATAAGGTATTTTGTTTGATTTAAGATATTTAATATATTCAAGTGCTCCAGGTGCATAATCCATTTTATTTTGAAGACAAATTCCGTGATAAATTTTTTCTTTTTCCATGGTCATTGTTTCAATTTCCGAGTCATTTAATTCCTTTTCAAAAATGCCACGTAAAATATCTGCATTGGTTTTTCCATGAATTTTACTGGCTTTTTGTTCCATGGTCAATGAAATCTGGTGGTTTTCGAGGAAAAGATCCCAAGCACGATCATGCAATGGAGTATCCCAAAATAGAGTTCCGTTAAAATCAAAAATAATACCTTGTGTTTTCAAATTTTGTCAGGTTTTTAGTTTCAACAAAAATAATGATTGTTATAGAATTAAGCAGGTTTTTTGCATCTTTGTATTAGCAGTTGGTTAAAAACTATTTATACACATCATTTAAGCGCATTATAAGATAAATGGCAATTAATTTGAATGTTATGATTTGTAACATTTATCAGTTTTTAACTGTCGGCTAATCTTATTGCATCCGTACAGAAATTATATCCATAGTTCTATTATAAAATTAAATCAGACTAATATATGGCACAATTGATTAAAACGCCTACCATTATTAAGGCAGCAGGAACAAAGGAAAAAATAATCAAAGAATTTTTTGGAATGGTTAACTCCGGAACTTCAGATTTGAGTATAGCAAAAATGAAAAGCCCCGAAGGGTGGGAAGAACCTGGGCAAACACCCGAATTTGATGAGTATACACTTGTTTTAGAAGGAAAATTGCAAGTGAAAACAAAAAATGGCATGCAAATCGTAGAAAAAGATCAAGGCATTTTGATAAAGAAAAACGAATGGGTACAATATAGCAGTCCGTTTGTTGGAGGAGCTGAGTATATTGCAGTTTGTCTGCCTGCCTTTTCGCCGGGCACAGTGCACAGAGATGAAGAATAATTTGTAGGTACCTATCTTAAAATCTGTATAAATAGCTAATAAATTGTATACTTAAGTTTTGAGAACATGATAAAACATTTGTCTAAATTCAGAATCAAAGACCTAAAAAATTTTATTACTGTTTTGCAGTGGCTTCCGAAGTATTCAAAAAGAATATTTATTTTTGATACCATTGCAGGAGTTACCCTTGCTGCGTATGCAATTCCTGTTTCATTGGCTTATGCTACGCTGGCTGGTTTGCCGCCACAATATGGGGTATACGGATATCTTTTGGGAGGTCTGTTTTATGCCATGCTTGGAACTGGAAAACAGCTAGCAGTTGGTCCAACTTCGGCTATTTCTTTAATTATTGGTACCACACTCACAGGAATGGCAAATGGTGATATCCAGCGATGGATTGATATTTCGTCGCTAACAGCTATGGTGTTCGCCGTGCTTAGTGTTTTGTTTTACATTTTAAAGATGAGCAGCATCATTAATTTTATAAGCGAAACAATTTTATTGGGTTTTAAAGCTGGAGCAGCAATCACCATTGGCATGACGCAGTTACCCAAGCTTTTTGGTGTTGCTGGTGGCGGTCAGGCTTTTTTTGAACGTCTGGTTAAATTGATTGAACAAATACCTGAAACCAATATTGCGGTTCTCATTTTTGGTATTTTAGCCATAGCATTGATGGTTTTTGGTGAGAAAAAATTTCCACACAAGCCCATCACCATTATTGTTGTTGTTATTTCAATAGTCATTTTCTCAGTAACCTCCTTGGGTGATGCAGGTTTTAAAACGGTAGGTATAATTCCAAGTGGATTGCCGAGGTTTCATTTCCCATCATTCAAATTGATTGATTTAAAAACAGTTGTTCCGCTTGCATTTGCCTGTTTTTTGCTTGCTTACATCGAAAGTGTTTCTGCGGGCCGTGCATTGGCACAAAAAAACGGTTATGATATCGATGCGAGGCAGGAATTGCTTGCACTTGGTATTTCAAACCTTGCGGTATCGCTCGGAAGCGGATATCCTGTAAGTGGCGGATTATCACAATCGGCTGTTAACGATGGAGCTGGTGCAAAAACGCCAATGTCACTTGTTATCGCATCAGCAACTATAGCCATTTGTCTGCTATTTTTGACAGGACTGCTTAAAAATTTGCCAACCGTAATGCTTGCCTGCATTGTGCTTGTTGCGATAAAAAGTCTGGTTAACATAAAAGAATTCATCCGCTTACGAAGAGTTAACCATTTTGATTTTATAGTCGCCATTATTGCGCTGGGAAGTGTGGTGGTTTTTGGTATACTTCAAGGAGTGATTATCGCAGCTGTTTCTTCATTGTTGCTCATTATAAAAACAGTTTCTTCGCCACATGTTGCTTTTTTGGGCCGTATTCCTGGAACCAACCGTTTTTCTGATTTTAAGCGTCACCCTGATAACGAACCATTAAATGGCATTTTGCTTTTTCGTGTTGAAGCCGCACTATTGTACTTTAATGTATCGAATGTATACAAAACAGTAATGGACAAGTTGCTTTCAACGGATGAGCACATTCAGGTTGTAATTTTGGATTTGAGCACAACAGCTTATATTGATTCAACAGGTGCCAAGTTTATCCGAAAACTTTATACAAATCTTTCCGAACTGGGTATTTCATTTCATTTAGCTGAAGCGCATTCTGAAGTTCGGGATATGCTCAGGCTCGAAGAAATTGAAAATTTGCTTGGACATATCAGTCGGCGGGATTCTTTAAATGATATTGTAAATACTTGCATTGCAGAGCATATTGAAAACCAAAAGAAAATTATCCAATCATTGGATTATGCAATATGATTAGGTTGATTTTGTTTTTTTGTACACTAGATAATCGATTAAATCACATTCAAATTTTATAAGCTTTTTAATATTTGTGATTAGCATAAATATTCATTATACTTGTATAGACAATGAGGATTAAGTAAAAATGGCCAAAGCTAGTAATGGCTTTTTTACTGATTATCTGTGGATTTTTTTCAATTAAACAAAAAATGACACATCCGGATATTTTAATTATAGAAGATAGCAAATTATTCGCAGATTACCTTTCAATGGAAATCAGCAAAGAAAGCTACAATGCAACTTCTGCCGGCACAGGTAAGGAAGGTTTGGAATATCTGGAAAAATTCATTTATAGCTTGGTTTTACTTGATATGGAATTACCTGATTGTTCCGGAATCGATATCTTGAAATCTATTCGTAAAGTGCACAATCAGACAGAGTTACCTGTTATTTTCATAAGTGGAACTACCAATGAGCAAAAAATAATCGAAGCACTTGAATGTGGAGCGAACGATTTTATATCCAAGCCTTTTTCTGAAATAAAACTGAAAATAAAAATCAAAAATTTATTACAACTACGGGAGTCAGGATTGCAACTTGCTGAAAATCTTAAAATCCAGGAAGACTTGAATATGCAGTTGCAAAAATTTGCCACGGAATTAAGTCAGATGAATCATGATAAAGACCTTTTTATTTCAGTACTTGCCCACGATTTAAAAAACCCGTTTAATACGTTGATTGGATTTTCGGAAGTTTTGCTCCTTAACATTCGCAGATATGATATTGATAAAACTGAAAAGCATGTAAAGCTGATTAATCAGGTAACCCATCAAACCTACAATTTATTGGAAGATTTGCTATTGTGGTCTAAATCTCAAGCCGGAAGATTACCGTTTGAACCGCATAAGATTGTATTTATTGATATTTGCGACGCAATTATCGGCAACATGAATTTTCAGGCAGATGCAAAAAAAATTGCAATTAGAAGTTACGATCCGGGAAATACGCAGATAATGGCCGATTTTAACATGTTAAAAACCATTTTGCGGAATCTGATTTCAAACGCTATCAAATTTACCGATGAAAATGGCGAAATAATAATTGCTATTGAAAAGAAGGATTCCAATGCAATAATCTGTGTGTCGGACAATGGAATAGGAATTTCAAAGGCCAATCTATCGAAACTTTTTTCGACGACGCAACTTTTTACTACCAATGGAACAGCCCAGGAAAAAGGTTCAGGTTTAGGGCTTTTGCTTTGCAAGGATTTTGTTGAAAAGCATGGAGGAAAAATCTGGGTTGAAAGTGAATCAGGAAAAGGAAGTGATTTTAAATTTACCATACCATTGTGCAAAGAATAGCGATTTTTTTTAGGAGAAATAACTCATGAGCCTTCAAGGATTAATAGAAAATCTTCCACCAGAAAATCAATTTGAGTTGGCCATTCAGCTGGCAAAATGTACACTTCCTATTTGGAAAAAATTTGCAGTCAAAAACAAACTCAACTACCACGATACAATTGTTGGTTTAAAGCACGCTGTGGATGAAAATCTGCCTGAAGGTACTCTTATTGCCATAGAAATTTATTTGACTGCCAAAAAGCTTCAATACAATTTTGATAACAAAGAAGAAATTTGGCAACTCTACAAACAATTCGAAGATCCAATAGTTGCTTTGCAGGATGATGATTGGGAATTGCCTGATGATGTGCTAAAAACATTTTATGCTATATACAATTTACTTAAAGCTACAATTGGAATCAAAAAAACCACTTTTGATGAAAATGTTGTATATGTTTCAATCAACCAATCGGTTGAAGCGCTTGAAATTTCCGGGTTATTGACAGTTGAGGAAATTGATGGGATAATTGCAAAATTTAAATGATGTGAATTAAATATGATTTTCAAATTCACCTGTACTTACAATTCAGTTATGGAATTGTAACCAAAACTTCATCACAATAGGAAAGTCTTAATTAATATTCATTTAATAGCAATTCCTATGAAAACAAAACTCCTTTTTATTTCAACAATTTGTTTAATCCTCATTATTTCGTGTAACAAAAAAAGCGGTTATCAGTCAGACTTGATGGTGATGGCACCGCAGGAATTTTCTTCTCCGCCGCCACCGCCACCGCCGCCATCGGTTTCATTAAAAGAGGAATATGCACCAAAACTCATAAAAAAGGGAGATTTAACTATTTCGTCCAGTGATATTGAATCTACAAAAAAACAAATTTATTTATTGAGGTGTTTACATAAATTCTATTATATTTGATTCAAAAATAATAATTTATGAACAAATTTGAAGGAGAAGAGCTTATAAAGTTTACTCAAAGATTTTCCACAGATAAGGCCTGTTTAGAGTATCTGGCTGATAT
>JANYKN010000161.1 GCA_025361565.1 Bacteroidota bacterium
AATATTTTTTGTATCAAAATATCTTTGACACATTAAAAAATAAGTGAATTTATAAAAAAAACATTTGATAATTTTTTATTTAATAATCCGAATTGAATTACAAATCTTAAATAAGAGAAAAATGAAAATAGAATTGCCCGAATTACCATATGAATTGGATGCGTTGGAACCATATATATCAGCATCTACTCTTGATATTCATTACAAGTATCATCATCTGGCATATGTGGCAAAACTCAGCAATCTGATAGCCGGTACAAGATATGAGAATGCTGATCTCATGACTATTATAAGAGAGGCTAATGGCTCTGTTTTTTATAATGCAACTCAAATATGGAATCATTCATTTTATTTCGCAAGTATTAGTACCATTAGAGGATACAATCTTAATGACAGGTTTGCTGAAGCAATTCGATCCAGCTTTAAATCATTCGGGGCTTTTAAGGAAAAATTCATAAAATTGGCTGCTTCAAATACTGAACGAGGCTGGCTATGGCTCATAGTTAACGAATCAGGAGCACTTGAAATTACACAGGATAATGATACTGAAAGTCCATTGCGCAAAGGGCTGAAACCCATTCTTACAATTGATTTGTTTGATCATGCCTATAATTTGGATTATCGTAATAAACGCATTGATTATATAAATTCTTTCTGGAATCTCATAAACTGGGAAGTAATAGAAAAAAGATATTTAAATGTTTATGCAATTAATGAACTTAGAAAACAACTAATACAAGTATTTTAAAACCAATTTATACTATGAAAATCTCAATCAAAAATATGGTTTGCCCTTGTTGCAAAATAGTGGTAAAAAAAGAAATGGATAAAATTGGAATTCCAATTAAAGAAATAAATTCGAACGAAGTCGAGACTGAAGGTATTGTACCGGAAGAAAAACTCATATTGCTGCAAGAAGCGATCTTGCCATTCGGGCTTGAACTTATTTACGATAAAAGAAGCAAACTTGTCGAAAGAATAAAAATTGCCATCACAACTCTGGTAAACAGCTCTGACGAAGAATTAAAGACAAACCTATCGGCATATCTGAAAGCGCATATCCATCATAACTATAATTATCTGAATAATATTTTCAAGGAAGAAACAGGGACTACCATTGAAAAATTTTTCATCTCAAATAAAATTGAAAAGGTGAAAGAACTTCTAAACACAGATGAAATGAATCTGTCGGAAATAGCATATAAAATGCAATACAGCAGTTTGGCCCATTTGTCGAACCAGTTCAAAAAAGTCACGGGAATACAGCCTTCTTATTTTAGACAATTCAAATATAAGAGGCCGGAAATCAATGCATGCGCCTGATTATTAAGAATCATTAATTAACTGATAAATCTAATAAATAATATTTCTGTATAAATGAAAGTACTGATGTTCGGATGGGAATTTCCTCCACATATTACAGGAGGTCTCGGAACCGCGTGTTATGGGATTACAAAAGGATTGGCAAAACAAAACATTGAAATATTATTTGTGGTTCCCAAGGCTCATGGAAATGAAGACCAGAGCTATGCAACAGTTCAGGATGCCGGCAAAATTTCAATAAAGTTTAATAAATCAATAATAGAGGATTACTGGAAAAATGTAACATTTAAAGAAGTATTTTCAAAACTTATCCCTTATTTATCCCCGGAGGAATATGAAAAAAGAATCACCGAGTTTTATTATAACCAGATTCATCAATCGCAAACAGGCACTACTAAAGGCTTTGAGTTTTCGGGTAAATATGGAGTAAATCTGTGGGAAGAGATCTACCGCTATTCCATGGTAACATCAGTACTGGCATCAGAAAAAAACTTTGATATTATTCATGCTCATGACTGGTTGACATTTCCGGCTGCAATGAAAGCGAAGGAAATTTCAGCTAAGCCATTGATTGTTCATGTTCATGCTACAGAGTTCGACAGAAGCGGTGAAAACATTAACCAGGCCGTTTATGATATTGAAAAAAGAGGTATGGAAGCTGCCGATAAAATATTCACGGTAAGTAATTATACAAAAAATCTTGTAACCGGGCGTTACGGCATACCTGCTTCCAAAGTGACAACCATTTATAATGCTGTTGACGAATCATACGAAAATCCTGTACATATTCAGTCAAGGCCGACTAAAGAAAAAATCGTTTCTTTCCTTGGAAGAATTACCTATCAAAAAGGTCCTGAATATTTTGTGGAAGCTGCTCATAAAGTCCTTCAAAAAACAAAAAATGTACGCTTCGTAATTGCAGGAAGTGGCGACATGAGCAATAAAATTGTCAGGCAAGTTGCCAGATTAGGAATATCTACAAAATTAAATTTTGCCGGTTTTCTGAAAGGCGAAGAAGTAAAGCGCTTGTTTTCGATGACAGATGTTTATGTTATGCCTTCTGTTTCGGAACCATTTGGTATTGCGCCACTAGAAGCATTACAATTAAAAGTACCGGTAATCATTTCAAAACAGTCTGGTGTATCGGAAGTTCTTAAACATGCCATAAAAGTTGATTTCTGGGATATAAATGCATTGTCGGAAGCGATTTATGGTATGCTTGAATACCGTTCACTTTCAACTATGGCGGGTAAAAATGGAAAAGATGAAGTCAGCAAAATGAAATGGGAAGATGTAGGTGCCAAAATATCTGATGTTTATGATTCAATTGTTCAAAAAAATTAAAACTAATTTTTAATTCCTTTAATATATGAAAAATATTTGTTTATACTTCCATGTTCACCAACCCATACAGCTAAAAACATACAGGTTTTTTGAAATCGGTGACAATCATTTGTACTTTGATGATGAATATAACAGGGCATTAATCAGGCGAATTGCGGACAGCACATATATTCCCACAAACAGGATATTGCTCGATATGATAAAAAAATACGATGGAAAGTTCAGAATATCTTTTTCCATTTCAGGAACTCTTATTCATTTGCTTGAAAAATATGCGATGGATGTGATCCATAGCTTCAGGGAACTTGCAGATACAGGATGCGTTGAATTTTTATCAGGTACCAATGATTATTCTTTGGCATCACTGGCTGACAAAGAAGAATTTTCGGAGCAGGTAAAATTGTATGAGCAAAAAATTCTGACATTGTTCGGCATGAAACCTAAAGTATTTGTCAATACTGAACTTATTTACTCTGACAGCCTTGGTGAAATGATATCCGAAATGGGCTATAGCACTGTGCTTGCAGAAGGTACAGATCAATCACTGAAATGGCGCAGTCCGAATTATTTATACCATCACCCGGCAAAACCTCAATTACGGATATTGATGAACAATTTTAAGTTGAGCGAAGATATCAAGGCTGATATATCTGAAAATATATGGTCGAGAAGCCCTATAAATCCGGAAAATTTTTTATTAAGATTAAAATCTGCGCCTGTAGAAGAAAAAGTATTTAATGTAATGGTAGATTACGAAAATTTTATACGGCAATATGATGATAACAGCTGCATGATTGAATTTATGATTGGATTATTGCAAAGAATCTTTTCTGAACCCGGTTTTCGTTTTTGCACTCCTTCCGATTTAACGGCAAATATTTCGCCATGTGGGGAAATTGATGTTCCTGATCTTGTCAGCTGGTCAGCAAAAAATGAAAATTTTAATACTAGTGACTGGAATGTATTGCAAATTGATTCTTTTAACAAATTGTACTCACTTAAAGATTCAATAAACAGATGTAAAGATGCAGATATAATGGAAAGCTGGCATTGGTTACAATCTAGTGATCATTTTTTTTATATGAGTTCAATATGGTTTGAAAATAATTCGCTTTCAGAATATTCCAATCAATATGATTCACCCTATCTTGCCTATATAAATTATATGAACATATTAAACGATTTTTCGGTAAGGTTAAATAACTATTACCCGGAAAAACGTCAGCAAGAGAATAAATTGAATAAAAAGTTGGCCGGAGAAAAACTTTCTTCTGCAGCATATGATTCTATGCTTGAAAAAAAGTATTTAGCTGTACACAGGACAAAAATATTACATAAAGAAAAAAATTCGATTTAATAAACATAATTACTAATCTTAAATTTTTCATAAAATGAGAACAACAAAAACAACAACAAAAAAGAGCGGTACAAAAACCGCACAGAATTCAAAGAAAACCTCACAAATTACGGAACAACAAATCCACAAAAGAGCATTTGAAATTTATATAGAATGTGGCGCTGTTCCGGGACACGAAAAAGATCATTGGTATAAAGCCGAAAATGAATTAATGAGCAAAATTAAGTAAAAAACTAAATTATGATTATGAGGCTGTCTCAAAAGTACATTATTCGCTCTGTGAATAATGCCTGAATAACTTTATTCATGCAGGCTCAGTGAAAACTCGGTGTACTTTTGTATTTAAATTAGCGAAATAATAACTACTGAGTTAAGCAAAAAAACAGACCTGCCGGCCAGACAATAGTTATACAGTGTTTTGAGACAGCCTCATTATCAAAATAAATTAACAGGATACTCACAAAATTAAATTAACTTTTTAAGCAAATCACTATGTACAGAATCCTCATTCTAATAATGATGCATGTTACTGCAGATTTTTTATTACAAGACAACTGCCTCAGCAAACTAAAAGCAACAAAATTCATCGCTCTGCTTGCTCATGTAGGTATTTACACAACATTTTTTATTGTTTTCAGCCCTTTAATTCTTGGGTTTACCTTTATGCAAGGACTCGTTTTCAGCTTAATAAACGGAGGTACACATCTGGTAGTAGATTTTTTTACAAGCAAATTAAAAAGAATTTACTGGCATAAAAGCGAAGCAAGATATGTAGCTGTAGTGACTTTCGATCATGCTATACATATTTCAATACTGATTGCTACTTACATTTATATGTATCCTAAGGTATTGGCTATATTGTAGATTAAATTTATAATGTTGATTAAAAAATACTGGTATAGAACTTTTTTCTGAACTTAATTGATAAGAAATAAAATGATTAATGTCATTTGATATTAAAAAAAAATTAAATATTCAGTTCGGAAAAATAGTCTGATAATAAATAATGTAAAATTATTATAACATCAAGGATGTAGGTTTCCATTTGTTTATAATCCATTCTTAATGAAATCCAATAAGTTGCCATTAATATAATTTTTGTAATAACATGATTATCAATCAGACTTACTGTTGTTAAATAAGTTTTAGTAACTGCCAGGAAAAAAGGTTTTGGTCAATAAAATACTCAGATCCTAATATTGGCAGGTATTCAGCAAATTTATTTTTCATTCGAAACTTCAATAAAATTATACAAGATGAATAACGTAAAACAAATTATCCCGTGCCTCTGGTTTGATTATCAGGCCGAAGAA
>JANYKN010000169.1 GCA_025361565.1 Bacteroidota bacterium
CATTACGGATCTAATCTGGCAAAAAAATTTTATTTCAAAAGCTATTAAATATCAACGAGATATAATTCCAATTTATTTTAGTGGAAATAACAGTTCGTTTTTTTATAATCTGGCTCATTTGAGAAAAATGCTCGCAATAAAGGCTAATATTGAAATGCTTTTTTTAGTAGATGAAATGTATAAGCAACAAAACAAAGCGCTTAAGTTAACTTATGGAAAGCCAATACCCTACACATTATTTGATGATAGCAAATCCATATCGGACTGGACTTTATATGTGCGAAATGTAGTTTACTCCTTGAAATAATCAAAGTATAAAATGCTTTTCAATTTATTAACTATTATTTAACGCTTTTTTGTAAATTTACTATTATATTTCCTATCTTTTTTAAATCGGTTCTGAACTATATATGACGTGCATTATTTATGAGTTTCTCTAAATAATGCAGGTAGAAGCCATTTAAGGTGTGAATAAATGAAATTCATAAAGAGTAAATGATAAACAATCAAAACATTAACTAATTAAATAATTTTTTGTGAAGAAGCATTCGATGGTAAATATTATTCCTCCGGTGAATACCGACTTACTTTTAAAGGAATTAACCGAAGATAAATTTATTCGAAAGACTAATAATGGTGGAAATTTGCTTTACATTTTCAATGCGCACGATTCTCCAAACTTACTCCGTGAGGTAGGACGTCTCAGAGAAGAAGCATTCCGTCATGCCAGAGGTGGCACCGGGTTCGATATGGATATCGACGATTTTGATACCTGCAAAAATTGTTACCAACAACTTATTGTTTGGGATCCTGATGCCAATCAAATTCTTGGTGGGTATCGTTTTAAAATTTGTGATGAAAATACAGTTGATTCAAACGGAAATGTACAACTCTCTACTTCTGAGTTATTTAAATTTTCCGAAGAATTCAAGCAAACCTGTTTGCCGGATATGATTGAACTTGGACGATCATTTGTTCAGCCATCGTATCAATCAACAAGTCGTTTTAGAAAAGGATTATATGCTCTTGATAATTTGTGGGATGGCTTGGGTGCCATTATTGTAGATAATCCGGAAAAGAAATATTTTTTTGGTAAAGTTACTATGTACCAAAGCTATAATGCAAATGCAAGAAATCATTTATTGTATTTTCTTGAAAAGCACTTTTCCGACCGGGAAAATCTTGTAACACCCATTATTCCTATGGAAACCCATATGAATAGGGATGAATTAGCCAAAGTTTTTCATTACATGGACTACAAGGAAGATTACAAAGTTCTATCCAAAACAGTTCGAAAACTAGGCGAATTTATTCCTCCATTAATTAATTCATACATGAATCTGTCGCCCACCATGAAAGTTTTCGGAACTTCTATCAATAACCATTTTGGAGACGTGGAAGAGACGGCTATTATGGTTACAATTAATGACATTTATGATGCAAAAGTAGAACGACATATAAGCACATACGATCCTTTGTACTGGCTAAGAAGGCTTAGAAACAGCCATGTAACAATAAGAAGACCCCATATTCACTTATTTCCCAAACGGAAAAAACCGGAATGATCCGGTTTTATGTTGTTTTGGCTGAAGCGTCACAATCCGGCAAGTTATATTTTTTCCTAATGCTTTTGTACTATGGTCTATAACTTTTCTCCTGAATGCTTACCTGGTAGCCATTTGTAAATGCGATGTTGGTATTTCCATAAATAATAAATTGGTATACCTGCCATCACAATAATCAGACCAGGCCAGGTATAGGCAGGTTTGTATATTAACAACACGATTTCAATAAAAACACACAACCCAATGTATATGGCTGGTATCACCGGATAGCCAAGTGTTTTATAAGGCCGTTCCAAATCGGGTCTTTTAAATCGAAGCACAAAAACAGAAAGAATGGTAAGTATATTAAATATAAGAGCAGCAAATATTACATAATCCAGTAGTTGGCTATAAGTACCTGACAAACAGAGAACAGTACTCCAAATCGCTTGAACCCACAAACTCACCCCCGGAACACCATATTTGTTCAATTTTGTGACATTATTAAAGAATACCCCATCGCAAGCCATAGCATAATAAACACG
>JANYKN010000188.1 GCA_025361565.1 Bacteroidota bacterium
TTTGAGGTGTTTACATAAATTCTATTATATTTGATTCAAAAATAATAATTTATGAACAAATTTGAAGGAGAAGAGCTTATAAAGTTTACTCAAAGATTTTCCACAGATAAGGCCTGTTTAGAGTATCTGGCTGATATTAAGTGGAAAGACGGTTTTGAATGTAAGAAATGTGGACATAAAAGATATAGTTTAAGAAAAAAGCAAGAAAGATGTTGCACTTTATGTAAACATATTGAAAGTCCAACCTCTGGAACTCTATTTCACAAAGTCAAATTTGGGATACAAAAAGCATTTATGATAGTTTTTGAGATGACTGCAACCACAAAAGGCCTTTCGTCATCGCAGGTTTCAAAGAGGTATGGGGTTACCAGAAAAACTGCCTGGCTTTTTATGCATAAAGTACGTAAAGGGATGGAAAGTAGTCAAACCCTTCCAATAGAAGGGTTTGTTCAGGTAGATGAATTCGTAGTTGGAGGGAAGGAAAATAATAAACAAGGAAGAAGTTATAATTGCAAAAAGAAAAAAGTTGTTTGTGCAGTAGAACTAACTGAAAACGAAAAGGTAAAACGAGTTTATGCCCTAAGAATAGATGACTTTTCAAGCCAATCACTCAAGCAAATATTTGAAAAGCATATATCAAAAAAAGCTAAAGTCAAAACAGACGATTGGAAAGGATATCGTCCACTGCTAAAAGAATATAACATAGTTCAGATTCCAAGCAACAAAGGTGAGAATTTCAAACAATTACATATAATAGTTCATCAAATAAAAAGTTGGTTAAGAACCAATTTTTCATGGGTTCATCCGGGACATATTGATAAATATTTGAGCGAATATTCATTTCGTATAAATAGGTCGATTTTCAAAGAAACAATATTTCATAAACTCATTGAAAGAATGGTATCCAATGCGCACATTGGATATAAACAAATAATAATTAGTACATAAGTAAACACCTCAAAAAATAATTTCAAAAAGATTAGTAAATACGGACTTTTTTATCAATTGCTTTTTCAAAAAAATGATGGATATCAAACATTTGCTGGGCTGATAGTTTTTGCCCAGCTTGCGCTGCTAAATATAGAATCAAAGCCAGCCCCAACAATATGGGCACAAGCCATAAAATTGGGGCGGTTAGATTCAGGCTTATTTTTGCAAGGCCATATAATCCTGAAAACAAAATGCCTACCCCAATTCCAGTATAGAAAAATATATACATTGACCACAAAGTTGGCCTTGGGCTGTACAAACCCCTAATAAGGCAACCATCTTCATGCTTGTCAATAGATAAAGAAAGTTGTGGTGACCAAAAACGTTGTTGTTTCTCTCTCAATTTGATGACCACAAAATTAGTAAACAGGGATTCTGCATATAAATCCGTTTCCTCTTTATCCAGACATGTCTTTATCCTGAAAATAAGTTCTTCGGGAGAAAAGTTTCCAAATAATTTAAATCTTGGCCTAATACGGATACTACTCATAATTAATTTTATTTCAAATATAACTTATTCGGTTCAACTTTATGCTTTACAAAGTAAAAGGATCAAATTAAAACCATTATTGATTATCATATAATTTCAAATTTTGAGTTTGCCAATCATGGTGTGTAAACCAGAATAAAAACAATCAAACAATTTAGAACAAACCTAATTTAAAAAATACGAGTAATTAATATTTTGAATTAATTTTGAGTAATTAATATTTTATTAATCCCAAATCCATTTAAATGAAAAAGCCTGTTGCACTAGTTCTTGCCAGTGGAGGTGCCCGTGGAATGGCACATATTGGTGTTATTGAAGAACTTGAACGCCAGAACTTTAAAATCGCCTCAATTGCTGGTTGCTCATTTGGCGCAGTTGTTGGCGGAATATATGCTGCCGGCCATTTATCGGAATTTAAAGAATGGCTACTGAAACTTGATAAAATGCAAGTCTTCAAATTGATGGATCTTACGCTAAGCAAACAAGGTTTTATAAAGGGAAATAAAGTTTTTAATGAAATCAAGCCATTTATTACTGATGTAAAAATTGAAGATTTACCAATTCCTTTTACTTCAGTTGCTGTTGATCACCGAAATAGTAAAGAAGTAATATTTGATAAAGGAAGTTTGTTCGATGCTATAAGGGCTTCGGTATCAATACCCAGTATACTTGAACCTTACAGGATTAATGGAGTTGATTTAGTCGATGGTGGAGTTCTAAATCCAATACCGGTTAATTTAGTTAAAAGAACTAAAAATGATATTTTAATTGCAGTGAATATCAACGCTTTAATTCCGTATATTAAACCTGTTAAAGTAAATTTCGAAGCATCAGGAAAAGAACAAAACTTAGTTTTAGCAAAACAGGAATTTAATGTGCTTTGGGATAAACTTTTCACTAAAGAAAAAGACTTGAAGGAACAATATAATGCTTTTAAGTTGCTAAACCAATCCTACGACCTGATGCAAAATAGAATTACCGATTTATATATTGAAAAACACCCCCCTGATATCTATGTTATTATTTCGAAATATATTTGTAGTTCCTTTGACTTTTACAAGGCCGCTAAAATAATTCAACATGGCAAAGATGCATTTGCAGTGGCACTTGCAGAATACGATAAAAGAATAATTGAAAAATATAAGAAACAGAAATAATTGCTTTTACAAATTAATTTTAAGATTGAAAAACAAAAAAGCCACTGAGGCAATTCTCAATGGCTTCTTTTATAGGTTATCTTATAGGATTAAAAATCAAGCAAATGCTTTTTCGAATCATTTTTCCAACCTGCCTGCGATTCATATTTCACAATAAAGATTTTCAAATCAGCTTGTGACTCATATTCAACAAAATAAACTTTTTTATTTGCCTGTGATTCATATTCAACTTCAAACCATAATCCTGGCTTAGTGGCTTGCGATTCATATCCAACATAAAACACATTCAGATCTGCTTGCGACTCATAATCAACGATAAAAACTTTTATATCTGCTTGTGATTCATATTCAACTTTATAAATTTTTTGAGCTGACATTCCTATCGTTATTAATAGTAAAAACACAACAAGAAAACGCTTAATTAAATATTTTTTCATCACATTGAATTTGTTTCACTTGTCAATTTTATAACTCACGAATATTTTCAGAACTGTTAAAAGCTCAACTCATTCTTTCTAAACATTTGCTTTTAAAAATTTACGAATCACTTCAAGCGACTTTTCCTTTTCCTCAAAAAGACCCATATGGCCCGAATTTTCAAGCACAACTACATCTGCATCAACAGGAAGTTCCATTTTATCAAGAATCTGTATTGGTATAATATTATCCTTTTTCCCTAAAATAATTTGAATAGGAACATGTGTATTTTGTAGTAGTGACGAACGGTTTGGACGAGCTTTCATTCCTTCTAAAACTGAGCGGATTCCATCATCTGGTGTTTTTTTTGCAATTGATTTAAGTCTTTCAATTTGTTCAGCAAAAAGTTCAACATTATCATCTGCAAATGTTTTGGGAACATGCAAATTGTAAATCTGCTCTTTTTTACCTGCTTTAACTAGCTCAATTTCTCTGTCGCGGAGGCCCCTTTTCTCTTCTGTATCTGCAAAGGGACTAGAGTGAAAAAGCGTAATTCCAAGAACATGTTTAGGATATTTGTCCAAAAATGCCAAAGCAACATAACCACCCATTGAATGACCAATAATAAAACATTTATCAATTTGAAGATGCACCAGTAAATGTTTGATGGCTTCAGCCATAGAATCCATGGTCTGAACATTTTCAGAAACTTCGCTTTGCCCGTGCCCAGGCAAATCAGGCACTATTAATCTAAAATCCTGCTTCAATTCGTCAACCATTCCATTCCAAACCTTTAATGATTCGAGGTATCCGTGCAATAATAAAATAACCGGTCCCTGTCCGGAATCCTTGTATCTTATCTTATAATCTATTTTTAATTTACTTATCATTTTGCTGATTTCGTTAATTTAACCAATTGGTTTTATCATGCGATATTACTAAAAAACTTTTCGCTCCCAAATTTTTTAGCGTTAATTCTAAGTTAATGATTACAAATATTTAATAAATTAATTGTATTTAACTTCGAATTGTTATTAAAATTAAAACATTGCTACAGAATATCAAAATATTTTTAATTGGCTCTTTAAATATATAGATTCAACGTAGTTAACAACTAATCAATTTTTCAAAAGTAAATTATTAAATTTGATTTCAACCTGTTGAATAGATCTTAAATTCATTGATTATATAAATTGAAATTCCTATTTTCGAAGTTCAAAATATATTAAATGGACCAATTACAATTTGCCAAATAATTTAGAATGCGTCTAAATTGCTTTATATCGCTTATTTGCATTGGATTATCTGAGAATACGAATTATTTTTGTTATACTTTTAAAATGAATATATAATCTTAAATATTTGTCATTAAATTAATTAAATCTAGATTTATGAGTGGATTTTTCAAGTCCTCGGTAGGACAAAAATTTTTAATGAGCATAACAGGATTGTTCCTTATCGTGTTCCTGTTGGTACATTTTACTGCGAACTTTTTTTTATTCTTTGGCTCCGATGCGTTTAATACAGTTTCGCATTTTATGGAAACCAATCCAATTATTCAAATCATGCAGCCCATATTGGCAATAGGCTTTTTGGTGCATATCATCTATTCCATAATTTTAACTATTCAAAACTTAAAGGCAAGGCCTCAGAAATATGTTAAGTTTGAACAAGGACACAGTAGTACCTGGGCATCGAGGAATATGTTTATTTTGGGCTCATTAATTGGGATTTTCCTAATAATGCACATCATGAATTTTTTCTGGAAAATGAAGGTTTCAGGTTCTGATTTATACACAGAAGTAAATGTTGATGGAGTAATGATGCATAATTCCTATGCACTTGTAACTGGTTTATTTACTGATGCAAGTTTTGGTTTGGTTTATTCAATAGCTTATATTCTAGGTGCTATATTTTTAGGCCTTCACCTTAGCCACGCTTTCTGGTCAGCATTTCAAACCATTGGGTGGAGTAATCAGGTTTGGCGCAAAAGGCTCGAATGGATTGGAAATGCATATGCGATCATCATCGGTGTTGGATTTTCAATCATCCCACTTTATTTCTTAATTTTTAAGTAGTATTTAAATGTCTGAATATCAGATAAATTTATAATTGAGTTATGACAAAGTTAAATTCAAAAATACCCAAAGGGGCACTTAAAGACAAGTGGACAAATTATAAAGACCACCAAAACCTGGTAAATCCTACCAATAAAAGAAAAATTGACATTATTGTAGTTGGCACAGGCTTGGCCGGAGCATCTGCTGCTGCAAGTCTTGGTGAGTTAGGCTTTAATGTTAAAAATTTCTGTTATCAGGATAGCCCACGTAGGGCACACAGTATTGCTGCACAGGGAGGTATAAATGCCGCAAAAAATTATCCGAACGATGGTGATTCTGTCTACCGTTTATTTTATGACACTATTAAAGGCGGCGATTACCGTGCTCGCGAAGGCAATGTATATCGATTGGCAGAAGTCAGCAACTCAATTATTGATCAAGGAGTTGCTCAGGGTATTCCCTTTGCACGAGAATATGGTGGATTGCTCGACAATCGTTCATTTGGTGGTGCACAGGTATCCAGAACATTTTATGCACGCGGACAAACTGGTCAACAGTTGCTCTTGGGTGCATATGGCGCATTGAACCGTCAAATTTCAAAGGGGACGGTAAAAATGTATACACGTACTGAGCTAATGGATATTGTAATAATTGAAGGCAAAGCAAGAGGAATAGTAACCAGAAATTTAGTTACCGGCAAGGTCGAAAGTCATTTTGGACATGCTGTTGTTCTTGCAACAGGTGGTTATGGAAATGTATTTTTCCTCTCAACCAATGCCATGGGATCAAATGGTAGCGCCGCTTGGAAAGCTTATAAAAAAGGTGCTTTTTTTGGAAATCCATGCTATGTGCAGATCCATCCAACCTGCATTCCTGTTCATGGTGAATTCCAGTCGAAATTGACCCTAATGAGTGAAAGTTTAAGGAATGACGGAAGAATATGGGTTCCAGCTAAAAAAGAAGATGCACAAGCCATTCGTGAAGGCAAAAAACGTCCGGAAGATTTAAAAGATGAAGAACGTGATTTTTATCTGGAAAGAAGATATCCAGCATTTGGAAACCTGGTACCTCGCGATGTTGCTTCCAGAGCCGCCAAAGAGAGATGTGATGCAGGATTTGGTGTTGAAACCGGACAAGCAGTTTATCTTGATTTTAAAGATGCCATTGCACGACTTGGCAAATCGGTAATTGAAGAGCGTTATGGAAATTTATTCCAGATGTACGAAAAAATTACTGATGAAAATCCATATGAAACACCGATGAAAATTTATCCGGCAATCCATTACACAATGGGCGGCACATGGGTTGATTATGAATTAATGACTTCTGTTCCTGGATTATTTTCGATTGGTGAAGCAAATTTCTCAGATCATGGCGCAAACCGTTTAGGTGCTTCAGCTTTAATGCAAGGCTTGGCAGATGGTTACTTTGTTTTACCTTATACTATTCAAAATTATTTATCAGATCAACATTCGGTAAAACGAATGAACGAAGATTTGCCTGAATTTAAAAAATCGGAAGAAGAGATTAACAACTTGATCGATAAATTAATGGGCATTAAAGGAAACCGTTCAGTTGATTCGCTTCACAAAGAACTTGGCCATATTATGTGGGATTATGTTGGAATGGCCCGAAATGAAAAAGGCTTAAAAACTGCTATTGAAAAAATAAAAGAACTCAAAGTAGAATTCTGGAAAAACCTAAGGATTCCTGGTGATAAAAACGGAATTAACCTGGAACTTGAAAAAGCAATCCGTTTGGCCGACTTTATTGAGCTAGGCGATTTGATGGCCAGAGATGCACTTTTAAGGGAAGAATCTTGTGGTGGTCATTTCAGAGAAGAACATCAAACTCCTGAAGGAGAAGCGCTTCGAAACGATGATAAATTTATGCATGCTTCCGTATGGGAATACAAAGGCGAAAACGAAGAACCCGAAATGCATAAGGAAACTCTTGATTACGAAGAAATTGAAGTTAAGGCACGAAATTACAAATAGTTAATTGGAATTTTGAAATTAGAAATTAGAGCTTAAATTTTAACGACAGATTTATTATCTGCGTTTAAGAGAAAGGTTCTAATTACAAATAACTAATAAAATTTTAGACTAAAAAAATAATTATGGCAAATATAAATATCAAATTAAAAGTTTGGCGCCAGAAGGATTCACAATCAAAAGGACAATTTGAAGCCTATGAAGTTAAACAAATTTCAACAGAAAGTTCTTTCCTTGAAATGATGGATGTACTTAATGAACAACTCATTAACGATGGGAATCAACCAATTTCATTTGATCATGATTGTCGCGAAGGCATTTGTGGAATGTGTGGCCTTTACATAAATGGACGTGCACATGGCCCGGATCTGGATGTAACTACTTGCCAATTGCATATGCGCAAATTCAAAGACAACGATAGCATAACCATTGAACCCTGGCGTGCCGGTGGTTTTCCTGTTATTAAGGATTTAATGGTAGATCGAAGTGCTTTTGATAAAATTTTACAAGCAGGCGGTTTTATTTCGGTAAATACAGGTGGTGTCCCAGATGCAAATGCGATTCCAATTTCGAAAGATGATGCAGAAGAAGCTATGGATGCTGCGTCATGTATTGGGTGTGGAGCATGTGTGGCTACTTGTAAAAACTCATCGGCTATGTTGTTTGTTTCGGCAAAGGTATCTCAACTGGCTTTATTGCCACAAGGAAGAATTGAAGCCAGTCGCAGAGCAAAAAATATGCTTTCTGCAATGGACGATTTGGGTTTTGGCAATTGTACCAACACCGGTGCATGCGAAGTTGAATGCCCAAAAGGTATCTCTGTTGCTCATATTGCAAGATTGAACAGGGAATTTTTGGTGGCTAATTTGAAAGATTAAAGTTTATTAAGTGTTTTATATGTAAAAGGGTGTCCGGTTTGGGCATCCTTTTTTTATTTTTTATTATTAGACCTTAATTCAGATGTTTGTCTTGAGGTTTGTTTTGTGTCTTACTTTTTTATAATTTATTAGTTATTCCCTTCAATAATATCAATTTCAGGTTTTTCTAATCCATATAATTGATAAACTATTTTGTTTATTCTATTGCCTGTATGTTCTATATGAGTTTTAAGTTGTTCAATTTTATCTGGAAGTTTGGTACTTAGTAGTTCCTCATTTAATTTTTGCATCAATTCCACAGATGCGATTAGATTATCACGAAGTTTTAATTGTTCGTTATTGTTATTTTCAACAATCTTGATAGGCAAGGAAGCCAATTCATAAATTCGGATTTCAGGAAATGTTTTATCTTGGCGATTATACTTTTTTCTGAAATAGAAAGCGATAAGTTTTGAATTAAGAATGCCTAAAAGATATTTAGTATCATCTGGTTTAAAAGGTTTGACAATATGTAATAACTGGCTAATACCAATTCTTTCAGAAAAGTATGCTCCAATTAATGTATTTCCAACAATTCTTCTAATAGCTAATCTTTCACCTTCAAATAAAGTCGAATCTCTTCTTGCAGCAAGATTTTCGCCATATTTAATCCACCTATTTTTCCAAATATAGTGATATAAGTATATGTCTTTCCCTTCTAGAAATTTCATGTAAGAGTCATCAATTTTTTCAGATGCTTCGTATATTTTGTCTTTTGCATCACTACTCTTTTGCTTCGGAATTCCTTTACCTGTTTCATATAACTGAATACCTCTTTTTACCATCGCCAATTTTTCAAGCTCAACACTCTCAATTTCAATTTTATCTCTAAGTTTTAAATCATCTTCATTCAAATCAATATTTATAATATTTAGATTTCCATCTATCCAAATATTTTGATTGACACAATTTTTAAGAATTAACTGATTTTCAATTGGTACAAAGATTTCGGTCAAATCAGTATGTGTTTTTGTTTTTTCAAGTATAGTGGTTATTGGTAATACAGTTGCTTGCTCAAAAACATTTATTTTTGAATAATCAACAATTGAATGAATCGAAGTATTCTCTAAAATATAGGTTCTTAGCTTTGTATTGCTTTGATTATTAAGCCAGGTATTGGGTGTGATATATCCAATAAGTCCATTTGGTTTCAAAATTCTTATACCTATTTCCCAAAATAATGCATAAATATCAAACTGGTATTCGGCAACCTTATATCGATCAATAAAGTAATTATAAACATTTCCATTTTCCGTCTTCCATTCACGACCACCTAAATATGGAGGATTTCCAATCACAATATCAAATCCTCCATTACCATAGGCATTTGATGGTTCTTCTAATTTTGAAGAAAACTTCTGAATCAAATAATCTGCATTGTCCTTATCTTTGTTGGCTTGATTTTGTATTTTATAGACTTGCGCTTTCAGTTCTTGTTTTAATGTAGGTTTAGAATTAAAAAAAACTTCAGGAAATGCCTTTTTCCAGTTGAAAGGTTTTATTTTTTTCTCAACATTAGGTTCAAAATCTATGATTTCATCGTAGTAATCATTATCCACTAAACTATTCCCACTCTTTATATTGTTGTCCAAAGTTGGTAAAATACGTTCGTGCCACAACTGATATTGCTGTGCAAGGCTTGTTTCGGTTTCGCCTTCCATACATTTTAGCAAAAGGCTTAGTTTGGTAACTTCCACTGCGTTTGTGTCAATATCAACGCCATAAATATTGTTCAACAAAATACGCTTTTTTTCTGCGGAAGTAAGGTTTCCCTGTGGAGTAGTTGGACTATCCTTTTTACCAGTTTTGGTGCCGTTGTCGGTATAATAATTTTTATGGTAATCGAGCAGAAACTGATAAGCTCCTATTAAAAAGCTACCGCTTCCACATGCAGGATCAACAATTTTAATATCCGAAACCTGTTTGGGTGTTTTACCTTCGATTAGTTTTCCAACTGTGTTTTTAACTATATATTCCACCACATATTGTGGCGTGTAATAAACGCCTCCTGCCTTTCTGACTTCTGGTTTTTCTTCGATTTTAACCCGATGTGCCGAATCTATTTTTATTTGTTTTCCAAGAAACTGCTCATAAACGCTGCCCAAAATCTCAATAGGAATCTCCGAAAACTCATAAGGACTTGGAAAATACATTTCATTGACAATTGTTTTGATTACTTTATTGTCAATTACAAGATTTTCGGAAATTGTATCTTTCTTGAAATCGAATAGGCCCGAATTGTATTTTTCATCGGCCTTTTTGAAATTAAAAAAGAGATTTTGGTAAGAATCACCTTTGGCATTTACCGATGCTTTAATTTGTCCATATGGTTCAACTCCCCTATCCTCAGCAATTCGAAGAAATATCAATCGGTCAATGGTTTGTTGAACAACAAAATTTATTTCGTCTTCGTCGAGCTGTTTGTTTTTGATGCAGATACTTGTTGCCAAATAATTGCGCCAGGTATCGAGGCTTAATAAAAATTCCTTATCTACAGTTGTAGTGCCTTTTTTAACGGTATCGCTTTTTACATACTTATCGAAACTGCCTTTTAAAACTTGTTCTTTCGAAAATATTTCCCATAGATATTCAAATTCGTCGAGGTATTTGTCAAAGGTCATGTATTTAATCCTGGCAATGGAAGATTTATCTGTTGGGTTAGGCTTTTTTGTACAATCATAAACAGCAAATTCCTCAAAATCGGTAACAACACTTATTGCGAGTTTTGCGTTCCAACCATATCGGCGAACCTGATACGAAACTGAAATATCGTCCTTAACAACAATACTTGGTTTTTTTGCCTCAACAAAGAAAAGGCGCTTGCCACCGGGCAAACGAAAAGAATAATCGGGAGCTTTGGTTGCCTTGCCAATTTTAACTTTGTCCTCGTGGATTACTTCGCGATAAGCCTCGGCATATCCTTGTGAGTTATCGATATCCCAACCCAAAGCTTTAAAAAATGGATCAATAAAATCTCGTCGCGTTAAAGTTTCGTTGTATTCACTGGATTTGTATGAATTAATCTGCTCTCCGAATCTTTGAACCAATTGCTCAACCAACTTGTACGCTTCATCTTTTGAAACCATTTTCAAATTATTAAAAGTCTAAATGTAGAGAGAAAATCCATAATTGGGATATAGGTTGTCAAAATAATAGCAATTCTTTTTGCTTCGTTAAACATTCAAACTAAATCATGAATTTTTAACAAAATACTCACCAAACTCACCAACTATCTCAAATCCAATTTTTTTGTAACATTTTATTGCGTATTCATTATCCGATTTAACATTTAGTCCAATGGAATCAACAGTCTTTTGTAAATCAAAACACAAGGCAGAGGTTAATTTATATCCAATTTGTTGACCTCTAAAATCAGGATGTGTAGCGATATTTCCTAGGGCAGCCACTTTATATTCCTCAGAATAAACATGAATACCTGATATGCCAATCAACTTATTTTTACTAAAATATCCGTAATATTTATTGGTTTGTAGCATCCGCTCATCGAACCAGTTTTGAGGATATGAAATTTCATAAAAGTTTTTTATAATCTGCAAATCATCAATGGTTAGTTTCCTGATATTCTTATCATTAATTTCATTTACTTCTTTATTTAATAACATCTTGTAATTGAAACCATAATGCTCGATGATGTTTTCCTTACCAAATATATTTATTAAATCAGGGCTTAAATGCATATTTAATTTATTTGGCAGAATCGATTTTATCTTTTCCAGTAATTGACTTGAATAATAAGATTCTTCGTCATAAAATGAAAGTAACGTTGATGGCTCCATCCCAACATACAATAGGGCAATTGCATTTATGGTTTCGTTTTGGTTTAAAGCAAACCAAATTGTTTTGGGCCAAAAAAAATTGTCCAAATCACCGATAGAATAAATTTGCAAGCCCGAATTTTGTTTCAGGAAATCAAATATGATAGATTTATCATGTAAAATATGCAAATCTACTGGTTTTGTTTTTGTCAGGTTTTTCATAACTCGCTATTATTCATAAAGTTGGAATATTAATTTTACAAGTACTTTGTTTTCAAAACATCCCATTTTCATTGATACAATTATCAGGAACGGGCTGGCCAATATCCCATAACTCAACGATTTTATCATCTTCAAACTTGAAAATATGGCAAAGAGCAATATCTTGCCCTTCAGGATTTTGCCTTGCCCTCGAATGAACTGCCACTAAATCACCATCCTGCAATACCCGCTGAATTTCAAATACTTTGTTTGGGTTTTTGGCTGCATCTTCTTCCATTGCTAACAATAAAGTTTCGGCATCGCCTTTGAAATATACATTGTGGTGCTTAAAGTTTGGTCCAACATATAAACCAAATACTTCTCTCGATTTTCCTTTTGCAGAAAGCTTTAATAGCTCCTGTGCAATTTCCTTGTTTGAAATTGATTGATTTTTCATTATGATTATGTATTAATTTTCCAACTTTCTAACAGGTATAGTAAAATAAAAAGATGAGCCTTTATCCAATTCACTTTCGACCCAAATTTTGCCTCCCAATTTTTCTATAAATTCTTTACAAATTGTCAATCCAAGGCCTGTACCTTTTTCTTGATTGGTTCCACGTTGGCTATTGTGAACGATATCGACAAAAATAGCATTTATTGTTTCCTCGGTCATTCCTATGCCATTATCCGAAACTTCAATCTCAACAAATTCTTCTTTTTCAATTGCTTTTATATTTATTAGGCCTTGTCTATTTGTAAATTTAACTGCATTTATTATCAAATTCCTAAGTACCGTATTTACTATATTTTCATCGGTTATTATTGGATTTATAGAACCCTGGTTGTAGGTTATACTTATATTTTTCTCAATAGCCTGGACTTTTACAAAAGAAATCACATCATTTATAACATTATCTATATTAACCATGCCCAAATTAAGTTGCATTTGCTCTGTTTGGGTTTTGGCCCAATTAAGCAGGTTTTCCAATAGTTTATAAGAGTTTTTAGCTGAAATTTGAATGGCTTCTATCATTTCTTCAATTTCTGCGACAGGATACTTATGTAAATTCATTTGCAACAAATCGATATAACCAAGAATTGTGGTGAACGGGCTACGTAAATCATGTGCTATTATTGAAAAAAGTTTATCTTTAACTGCATTTATTTTCTGAAGTTCCTCATTTTTTAATTTTATTTCCGCTTCAGCGAGTTTGAGATCGGTAATATCACGGGTAACACTCAACAAGTGATTAATACCTTTGAGCATAATCGTATTTGCAGATAAGAGCCCGGTAAATACCTCGCCATTTTTACGTTGAAATAATATTTCATCATTTTCACAAAAACCCTGTTCTGCTATCTTTTTCAACAAAATACCCCTTTCATCAGGATTTTTCCATATATTAAAATCGAGTACTGATTTTCCGATGATGTTCTTTTTTGAAAATCCCGAAATTCTTGTAAAATTTTCATTACAATCAACGAACAATCCATCTCTTAATCGAGTAATTACAACCGCATCTGGACTTGTATTAAAAATTTGTTCAAAATGAGTTTTTGCTTCACTGATTTCTGAATTCAACCGTTGATTTAGCATAATAATAAAGCCAAAAGTCCACAACAGACCAACGACTAGCGCATCAAAATATTGAATAAAATTAAATAGATTAGGCGAGAATACAGCTGTAACTGATGTGCCTGTAATAATCATGACTGACCGATAGACAAAAATGCAACCATGCACAAAAAATATAACCATATTGAAACTCGCAGTTTGTGCAATGGCCTTAAACTTATTCCTATAAATACATATTCCGGTTAAAAATCCGACTGAAGAAAGGAAAAGATCCAAAATTAAAGTGCGAATTTGAATATCATCTTTAATAAAAAAGAAAAATTGGTGCAATACAATAAAAACAAGAAAGAATGGGATAATAAATTTCCAAACTACCTTGTTGTCAAAAAAACGTAATACTCCGATATAAACAAAAATTGTCCCTGCCAATACAATCCCATCTTGAAAAACAATCACTAACGGAAGCAATAAAGGAATAGTTCTAAGCAACATTAGCAAAAATGCCAAAGTTTCAAAAGCACTCCACAAAAGCCACCATCCCGGACCATTTATATTTTTATTGGCTTTATATTGATGGTAAAATACCAACACTTGCATTAAATGTAAGACCCCAATTATTAAAATTATTGTTCGGATATCAATTCCCATTTTGGATCATTCAGTTTTTCAACATTATGGTTTGTCAAATGATTTGTTTAATCTTTTAAAGATATAATTATTATTCTAAAAAAATCTAAGTGAGTTGCCAAAATTCCGCTTTCTTGAATAATATCCATCAATTAATCTTATAGTCTTAACTCTTACAGTTTGACGATTGTTCTTTAATGAAAATTTGAATTAAACTATTAATTAGCAATTCTTTTGTTAATCGTCGATCACGAAATTATTTCAACCAATCTACTTTTAAAATAAAATTGCTATCATTGCACAAATTTAAATTTACACATTTATTTTCGAATGAGCCCTATTCTTGTTTTTAGCGTAATTGCTATCTATTTTTCTGCTTTGATGTTCATTTCCTATCTGACTTCGAGAAATTTACAAACAGAAACTTTTTTTACAGGAAACCACCGATCACCTTGGTATCTAGTGGCATTTGGAATGATAGGAACTTCGATTTCGGGCGTAACTTTTATTTCGATACCCGGTGAAGTTGGCAATAGCGGTTTTACTTATTTCCAAGTGGTTATTGGTTATTTATTGGGATATTTTGTAATTGCAAATGTTTTAATGCCAATTTATTACCGGTTAAAATTGGTTTCCATATATACCTATCTTGAGCAGCGTTTCGGTTATTTCTCTTATAAAACAGGTGCTGTTTTTTTTCTTATTTCGCGGGTTATTGGTGCTGGCATTAGACTTTTCTTAGCTGCAACCGTTCTGCAGCTTGCATTTTTCGATAAAGTAGGAATCCCTTTTGAGATTACTGTTTTAGTTACTATTTTCCTCATTTGGATTTATACCTATAAAGGTGGGGTAAAAACAATAGTTTGGACAGATTCTTTCCAAAGCCTTTTTCTAGTTACTGCCCTGGTGGTAAGCATCTACTTAATTGGCAAAGAAATGAACTCGTCTTTTTTGGGTATCCTTAACACAGTAAGGCATAGTGAATATAACAAGATGTTTGATTGGAACTGGCATTCGGACAAGTATTTTTTCAAGCAATTCTTTTCAGGGGCTTTTATTGCAATAGTAATGACGGGACTTGACCAGGATCTAATGCAAAAAAACCTTACTTGCAAAAACCTCAAAGAAGCCAAAAAAAACATGTTCTGGTTCACAGTTTCTCTGGTACCGGTAAACCTGCTTTTTCTTTCTCTTGGCACTATTTTATATGCCTATTGCGCCTCAACCGGACTTACATTTTCCGGGGCAGATAGTTTTCACTACAGTATTGAGGCCGCAAAATATCTGAATACTGATAAATTATATCCAGAGCTGGCAATCAACCATTTTGGAAATATCGCCGGCATCACGTTCCTTTTGGGAATCATTGCCGCTACATTTGCCAGTTCCGATTCAGCTTTAACCGCTCTGACCACTTCTTTTACAGTTGATATTTTGGGAATTGACGTTCGAAAAGAATCAAAATCTACTTCAAATAAAAAAATCTGGGTGCATCTTGGTTTTTCCTTTGCCCTTTTTATTGTAATTCTTATCTTTAAATGGATTAACAATGACAGTGTAATTAATGGGGTTTTTAAAGTGGCAGGATACACTTATGGTCCGCTTCTGGGGCTTTATGCATTTGGATTATTCTCTAAAAGATCTGTTATTGATAAATTTGTGCCATTTATAGCTGTCCTTTCTCCAATTTTAAGCTTTATTATCAGCTATTTTTCTGTGGAATTATTGATGGGATATAAATTTAGATTTGAACTTTTGCTGGTCAACGGTTTAATTATGTTCCTTGGATTGTTGATTATTTCAAAGAAAAACACAGTTGATCAAAGGGTTTAATTCCACAAAGGGTTGATTTACTGATTATTTAAAACCATAAAAATATTAAATCACTGATTATCCGCAAAAGCGTTGGGTATTTGAATACGTATAGTAGTTCCGGATTGATGTCCATCCATTTCTTCAATTGAATTGCTTTCAATTTCAATTTTTCCATCCATCAAGGATACCAAACCTTTAACCAGAGATAAACCGAGGCCTATGCCAGCATAGAGCCTAGCACTTTGTTTCTCAACTTTTCTGAAACTATCAAATACTACTTCTAATTTTTCTTTTTTAATACCTACTCCTGTATCTTTTACAAAAATTTCCAAATCTCCATTCCCTGTTTTTCGATAGCCAAATTGAATATAACCGGTTTCGGTATATTTAATCGAATTATCAATTAATTGATAAACAATTTTCCAAAAACGATTGTAATCTAAATTTAACCGAATATTTCGATCTGCGGGTAAATCCATGTTCAAATCAATAAATGATTTTTTTTCACGTTTTAGCTTAGTCCTAAATTTATCAATAAGTGCTATGTACATTTTGTAGGGATCAAACTTTACTTTTTTAAGATGGAGCTGACTGGTTTGTATCCTCGATAAATCAACTATATTATCAATTAAATCCAATAAATTATCGGTATGATTAATAATAATATCTACATAATAAGCATGTGATTTATCATCGACCTCAAGTTCCATTAATAAACTTGAAAAGCCTGAAATGGCATTCATTGGTGTGCGTATTTCGTGTGAAAAGTCTTTCAAAAAAGCAGTTTTAAGCAAATTGGCCTCTTCTGCTTTAACAGTAGTTTCTTTTAATTCGGCAGTTCTTTCTTCAATAAATTTTTCAAGATTTTCAACATGGTCTTGTAATTCTTCTTTCTGCTTGGTAGCTACCTTATTTTTAAATTCCAACAAATCGTGATATTCAATAATTTTCTTGTTTTGAAGCGAAATTTCATCAAACTGCCTTTTTATTTCACGGTTTTGCAGTTTAAGCTCTTTGTTTTTGGCATAAAGGGTTTCAGTAACTGCCTGAAAACGAATTTCCAGGGTTTCTTTCTGATTGGATTTCAAAGTTTCTTTTTCATTCAATAAATCCCTCTCATTTAACTGAGCAATTAATTTTTTCTTTTTATAAAAATTGATTTTATTTCCAATTGCCAGAGAAAGTAGAACGATTTCAAGCGCCGAACCAATCTGTATACTATTGGATGTAAAGTCGTTAGTAGAAATATAATTTAAAGATTGCAAAGTTTGGATAGCTACTCCAATTAAATAAAGCAACCATGCATATAAAAATGTTAAAGCTGGATTAAAACCATTTCTGGCCAATTTTAAAGCACCAAACACGATGAGCAATATTATTGGCAATCCAATGTAATTCATCATTTTACCAGCAAAATGGCTATATCCAAATAAATCAGACATTCCGGTTAGTGCCAAAATAACCATCATCCCCAAAATAGAATAATGTATAAATGGCAATTTTTCAAAGGTCTCAAGAAAATCCAGCACAAAAAGGAGTGATAATATAAACCCAAAACAAATTATCGAAATAAAATGCGAGTTAAGCCAAGGAAAATCAGGCCAAATCATTTCAATTCCGTAACCGCTCATATATAAAAAAAATAACGCGGAATTGAGCAAATGCAATAAGTAGAACAAATAAATTTTTTCGTGACTACTGAAAAATAAAAAAAGATTATATATAAAGATCATCAAAAGCAATCCAGCATACATCGATTGAATGGCGTCAATTGTCTTTGTTTTGACCATTAATGCATCAAACGAGGCCAAATGTGCTTTAATAAAAAGCCTGGTTTTTGATTTTATTTTTAAAACATAATATTTTGCTTTCGGATCAAGCTTAAATACATAATTATTCGATTCAAGCGCATTGGCTTTTCTATCAGTATAAAAACTTCCAAGGCTAACACTATCTATGTGATTATCATATATTTGACAACAAATAATTTCATTCAAAATTGGTGGTGAAACTTCAAGATAGCATTCTTCTTCAGATTTAAAATTCACTTTAAATTTGCACCAAATAGCTGATTTTGTAAATGAAAATGATGGAATATTTTGTCCTGTATTTTTAAATAGAATATCTTTATTTTGAATGATATCATCTATTTTCAAGCTTGATGTTGAATCTTCAAAAATTGTTAATAGAGGAGAAATAAATATTGTTTCTGATTTATCCGCATCGAAATTAATTTCCTGAGCCAGAGTCAACTGAAACGGGAAAATACAAAGACCGATAATAAGGAAGAGGCAATAATTCAATTTCACAACCATTCTTTTTATCAAAACAATTTGATAAAAATACGATAATAATTTGATACCAATTGGTTATAATCCAACCGAAAAAAATTTTTCTTGATTTTTAAAACTGCGAAATAAAAAGATAATCAGGCAAATCGAGGAAAATTATATTATCCTTGTCAAATAATTAAAAGATATAGAATGAGCAGTCTATGAAAATTATTTCCTTTAATAGTTCATCTTTCAAGCCATGTCAAGAATCGGTGTTTAAACAATGATAATAACTTACTTTAAATTAATTTTAATTTTATAAGGAACAGTGTTAATTTAGACGATTAAATAAGAACATAAATTTCTACTAATACTTGAGAAAAGAAATAGTGTAAAATTTTGAGTGTCTATTTTTAAATTAATCTAAAGTTACTGTAAATTAGACACTTAAATATTAAATCAATTTTGCAACAAATCAATATCAAATGAATATTCTTATTATAGGATCCGGAGGCCGTGAACATGCCTTGGCATGGAAAATAAAGCAGAGCAAAAAAGCGGGTATAATATTCACAGCGCCCGGAAATGCAGGCACATCTGAAATTGGGATTAATTTGCCTATTGGAATAAATGATTTTGCTAAAATAAAAGAAGCAGTTTTGTTTCACAAAATTTCAATGGTTATTGTAGGTCCGGAAGATCCTTTGGTAAATGGAATTTGTGATTATTTCAGGAATGATAGTGAACTAAGTCATGTTTTCATAATCGGCCCCGACAAATATGCTGCGCAATTAGAAGGAAGTAAGGAGTTTGCAAAAAACTTCATGCAAAAATATCACATTCCAACTGCCCGGTTCAAAAGTTTTAATAAAGATCAGATAAATGAAGCTTTTCTGTTCTTGAATGAATTACAGGCTCCATATGTTCTCAAAGCTGATGGATTAGCTGCTGGAAAAGGAGTTTTAATTCTCCAGGATATAGATGAAGCAAAGACTGAATTGGTTCAAATGCTTGATGGCAAATTTGGCAAAGCAAGTGAAACAGTGGTAATTGAAGAATTTTTAAGTGGGATTGAAGTTTCAGTATTTGCGCTCACCGACGGCAAAAGTTTTAAAATACTTCCTGAAGCCAAGGATTACAAGCGGATTGGCGAAGGTGATACCGGATTAAATACCGGCGGGATGGGAGCTGTTTCACCGGTTTCATTTGCCGATGAAGTTTTTATGCAAAAAGTAGAAGAACGGATTATAATACCAACCATTAATGGAATTCAAAACGAGAAAATGGATTATAAAGGATTTGTTTTCTTTGGTCTGATTAGCGTTAAAGGAGAACCATTTGTGATTGAATACAATGCAAGGCTTGGAGATCCTGAAACTGAAGTAATCATACCCAGGATAAAAAGTGATTTGCTTGAATTATTTATAGCTCTTTCAAATGGGCAACTTGATAATTATCAACTCACTATAGATGATCAGTTTGCCACAACTGTCATGTTGGTCTCAAAAGGTTATCCTGAAAACTATGAAAAAGGAAAACCAATTCAAATTGGAACAACAAATAACGATATACATATTTTCCATGCGGGTACTAAGGTTCATGAAAAAATGGCAATAACAAATGGTGGAAGAGTTATCGCTGTTACAGCAGTTGGCAATTCAATGAAAGTTGCACTTTCAAAATCATACAGCATGATTGAAAAAATCAGTTTTGAAGGTAAAAACTTCCGTAAAGATATAGGATTTGACTTATGATATAAATATTTCCATGCTAGTACGTATTCTAAAAAATTATCAACCCGTTAATTTCATCCTTTTTCTGGCTATCAGTATTCTTGTATGGATAAAGCCGCTAATAAGCACTGATTTACCGGGGATATACATCGACCCTTCTCCAATGCCAGTTTATCAATGGATTATAGATCTAATTGGCTCTCCTCAATTTAACATTTTGTGCAAATTGATTGCGTTTTTACTTGTAGTGCTTCAGGGAACGATGATTAACGGAATAATTAACCAATATAACTTGTTGGGATTTCGTGGTTATTTGCCTGGTATTATCTTCATTTTAATAAGCTCAAGTTTTCTAGAATACCAAATTCTTCAACCTATTCTATTTTCAAATCTATTCCTTCTTTTGGCCTGGGAAAGGGTTATACGTGCATATGATAAAGAAAATACATTTGAAGCCTACTTTAATGCTTCATTTTTAATAGGTATTGCAAGTTTATTCTATCCCAATTATTGGTTTTTCTTACTCATCCTTTTTTTAAGCGTTGGAATGAACAGAGTTGGACATATAAGAGAGTTTGCAATGGTTTTGGTAGGATTCATTACCGTATGGTTCTTTTATTTAAGCTTATATTATTTGCTTACTTCGTCCATTCAATTTTCAGGACTTGATAACGAATTTAGCTTTTCTTTTCCAAAATATCCCGGAATAATTATTTCGCAAAAAATCATTCTTTTTTATGCTAGCATTATCCTTATAGCCGCTACTGTGCAGCTTGGTACTTATATTTCAAATTTAAAAATTCCAATGCGCAGAAATTTAAAATTCTTGTTTTTGTGGTTTTTACTAGGAATTCTTATGCTTCTATTTACAAAATCATCAATTGAAATCATTTATTTAATTTCTATTCCAACAGCTGTGCTGTTTGCCATGTTTTTTGTCAATTTAAAAAAAGGAAGGATAAGTGAAGTGTTGTGGATAATCTTAATTCTTTGTATTATACTAAATCAGGCTTTTCCAAATCTATTAAAAGTATAAAGCATTTGACCTGGTTTTGTACTCCTTGTTTTTTTACTTAATTTTGAGATAATTATCGATTTTGGCACTATAAAGTTATTCTTACAATTAAAAATGTTATAGCTTTTGTATTTTAAACGATAACAAAATTTAAAAATAAACAAATGAAATTTGGTGTTGTAAAATTTCAAGGCTCAACCAATCACGATGATTTGTTATTTATTATCAGTACAATTCTGGAGCAGGAAGTTGTTAGTATCGAGCACAATAGTAATAAACTACAAAAAGTTGACGCAATTATTATACCTGGCGGTTTTTCAAATAACGAATGCCTTGAAAATGGAATTCCTGCAAGCAAATCTCCAATCATGAAAGAAGTAAAAGAATTTGCAAAAAAAGGAGGTTTCGTTTTTGGTATTGGCAATGGATTTCAAGTATTATGCGATGTTAAAATGCTACCAGGCAAATTATTGATTAACGATAATCAATTGTTCTCATGTAAAAATATATTTATCAAACCTGCTCATAACCACTCTTCAATTACTGCTTTGCTCGACACCAATTCTGCTTACAAAATACCCATTTCAAATCTCTATGGTAAATTTCAGATTAATGATGAAACGGTGAGACGTTTGCGAGAAAATGAACAAATTTTATTTCATTATTGTGATAAAGATGGCCATTTAACTGAAGAAGCAAACCCAAACGGATCAAGGGGGAATATAGCCGGAATTTGCAATCCTGGGAAAAACGTTTATGGAATGCTGCCCCAGCCCGAAAGAGCGGTTGATGATGAACTTGGAAATACCGACGGCAGGCTTATTTTCGAATCTATTATTGCATATTTGCGATAATTGGGATATTAACTATTAAATTTCAAGTTCTCGTATATCCATAGTTGTCTTAGCATATTTGTCGGCGTTTTTAAGAATCTCAACTAATTTCTTTGCAGTTACTTCTGTTGAGGCCAACGTGTTTTCTTCTTTGTATTTTATAAAAGTTTCTACCTGTCCGAAATCAACCTTGTCAACACCACGAATTTCGCTCTGCATTTGCGTATCAACAATTCCGGGAGCAATGGATAACACTTTTACAGGATTTCTATTTAATTTCTTTTGTTCCAGGTTGGCTACCTCAGAAAGCATATCCAGCGCTGATTTGCTGGCGCAATATCCGCTCCACGATTCAATTGGATGACGACCTGCACCAGAACTTATATTCACAATTAGTTTGTTCCCTTTAAAATTTTTATAATCCCTGATAAAATTGTTCATTAACAAAAATGGAGCAATTGTATTTACATTAAAAACATCTATAATGGATTGATTATCAATTTCGCCAAGGTGGCGGATATTTCCAAGCATTCCCGAATTATTCACCAGGGTTATTGATTTGGCATCAAAAATATTGATAAACCGGTAATTCTTTACTGAATCTAAATCTCTCAAGTCAAAGCTGATATGCTCGAATCGTTCGTGTTTAATTAAATTGGTTCGGGAAAAACCAATAATATAATTGTATTCGTCCTTTAACAATTCATTGGCTATTGCCGCTCCTATTCCACGACTGGAACCTGTTATAAAATAGTAATTCATCTCTTTGAAGTTTAATTATCTGATTCTGCACACATAATTCACTCATTCACTCATTCATCCATTTAAGCATTCACACATTCACACATTATCTTTTGCAACAAATTTTTTCCTGATCCATTGTGGCACAAGAATAGAACCTATCATAAGATAAGGATAATACGTGATTAAGCGCCATATAGCAGCCATCACAATGGCAACTCCAGCTATTTTGGGCAGAAAATCACCTAGATAATGTGTAAATACAAATTCTGTAAAGCCGCTACCGCCAGGAGTTGGGCTCACCAACATCATAATCCACATTACCAATTGACGGGCAAACAATAAAGCATGATCATCAACCACAAAAAAAGCAAGGAACAAGGCATTCACAACCCAATATCTAGCAGTCCAAGAAAAGGCTGTAGCTAAAAATGCTTTTAACCAAAATGATATTGGTTTATTCTTCAATTCATTAGAACTCGAAATGATTTCGGTACCGGCTTTAGCTGCCCGATATCTCCATTTGCGCAGGAATTTCAACTTAAACAGACCAACAATCAATTTCTTAAGTCCACGAGGATTTTTAAATAAACCATAGGATACAAGTATAACGTATGCAAATTTGAGTGAATATCCAATCACTGCAAAAAGAAAAAATTCATTTGCGAAAGAAACGCCATCCTTTCCAAAAAATAAAGCATTTGGGCTTACCAATAGCAGCAATAAAGGAAACATGATTATAAAATACAATTCATCGAGAAAAGAAGTTGCCATAACAATTGCAGTACTCCTTCCAACGCTAATCCCTTCTTTGGTTACAAAAATAACGGCAAGACCAGTGCCGCCAACAGCCGAAGGGGTGATGGCTGAAGTAAATTCCCACAACATAATTACCCTGAATGCCTGCGACCAGGTAAATTCCATATTCGACAACACCCTAATCCTTATCAAATAACCGATATCACGGCACATCATAAATATAATTGCGATAAGTATCCAAAAAAAAGAGTGCCAGGTAAACCGAACAACATCGAAGGCTCTTACATCGAAATTATCGTAAATCATATAAGCAACAAATCCCAACCCTATTAAAATTGGATAAATCATTTTTCGCGGGCTAATTTGCGAAGCTATCGATGCAACAGGCTTGCCCTTTTTCTCTTCCATACGAATTATAAATTATAACCGAAAATCAATTCGAAAGTTTAAATTGACTAACAAACCAATCGTTTATTCCAATAAAATACATAATAACTGATAGTTGTCAAAAATAAAATTACAGCCTGCAAATATAATAGTAATCATCGTTTTAATACTCAAACCTTCGCTAAAAAAGAACATTCTTATCAATTAATCATTAAAATGATGTTCTTAAACATCATTTAGTTTGGGTAGAATGATCGAAAATCATTTTAATATATGTATAACATCTATATATTTGCATATGCAAATTTTGAAATAATTACAATATGAATTTATCCGAACTTACAACAGAACAATTAGAAGCAGCTGCCAATATGCTTAAGGCCATCGCGCATCCAATGAGAATTGCAATTTTGCGTTTTCTCGAAGACAACAACAGCATGACAGTTACTGAAATACATGAAAAATTAGGTATTGAACAATCAACAACATCGCACCATTTGGGTATTTTAAAAGATAAAGGGGTTCTGTTATCAAAAAGGATTGGGAAAAATACATTTTATTCACTCAAAAATAACAATTTGAGCAGTATTATCGATTGTGTGGGTAAATGTTCGAATATGTCTCAAAATTAGTTCTCCCCCAATAATTAATATCAAAATTATATCAAAAAAAAAGTTTGAATCTTAATTTAAAATACATACCAACATATTGAATTTCAAAAGATACTATCTTTTAAAAAGATAGTATCTTTAACATTTCCAGTGAAGAAAGTATCTTAAATAGCTGGAATATTTGATACACAATTATTTGCATTACCCAAAGAACTTATTCTTTTAACAAACCCAACAACCTTGCATTTTCGATAGCAATTTGAATATTTTGGGCATTTAATTTCAACAACAAGCTTTTTTTATGGATTTTTAAAGTATTGATTGAGAATTTGAGTGTTTCGCAAATTTCCAAAGTTGATATATGCCTACTCAAAAACAAAAGCACTGTTGTTTCCTTTTTTGTAAGTTTTGGAACAAAATATGGCATATTGGGATGATTTATGTGGGTTTGATGTATTTGGCTTTTATCAATAGTACTTATCATTAAAGGCTGGTATGGCTTTTCGGTTTGCGAAAGCTTTCCGTGCGCCAGGCTTATCCAAATATTACCTGTTATATCCAAAGCTATTGCTTTAACTTGAAAATTGAAAGGTACATAATCGCCTGATTTTGTGAGCATCCTGATTTTAAATATAAATTTAAAAGTCAACCTATCCTCGATTTTTTGTTCGCACAAAAAGTTGTACGCCTTGCTTTGAATATCCAGCATGTAAGGAACATCTGCCGGATGGGTATTATCGATAAGGCACCGGTAACCCTGGCCGGGCACAAATGCTAATTCCCTTTTTGGGAAAAGCTCTGTATTTGCAGTTAAAAAATAAAAGCAGTTTTTCGAATAATCAAACATCCATTTAAATTGATTGTCAAGGAATTCCAATTCAGTAAGCATAGATGGGTAATTTTCAATTTTTGAATAATCGAGCAATTCCTCATCGAAGATTTGAGGCAATTTAAATTTTTCGTGCAATGTGTTTGGTTTTGGTTTAGGTCTTAGATGTTTTTTGAAAACAGGGTGCAATATAGCACAAATAGTTTCGGAATTTAGTAATCGAATAATAAAATAGGGCACAGATTGCCTCTGGCGAGATCGGCTTTGCCTAAGTTGGACTGATTATTATGGCTTAATAAGATCTTAACCTTATCATAAAAACCTTAACAAATAAGTGTCCCATTCAGTAATATAGTGCACTTAATCAATCACGTTTACCTCTATTCAAAAATATTTGAAAATAAATCATCCTTAATTCATTGATTTATAGCCACCAACAAAAATACTACCCTCAGGGGTTATAGGATTTGATTTTTACCTGCCCTATCTTTGGCCGGAGGGAATTTTTAGAACACGAATGACACGAATAAAACGGATTTAAAAGAATAAATCTGTGATAATTTGCTTAATCCGTGCCATCAGTGTCCCTGCTTTAACAGTTACCAGTAAAAAAAATGGAAAAACAAACCAAAATTCAAATCACTACTTCAATTGGCCAGCAACTAATTGATCCCCACCAAATTATTTCTGTTTGCCCTTTGGGTAGAAATTCTATTGCTTATCTCGAAGATGATACAAAAATTCTGGCTTTTAAAGGTATAGAAGAAATGGAAAAATTATTGGATTACCCATACTTTTTCCGCTGCCACCGCAATTGTATTATTAACCTGTTAAAAATCTCAATGATAAATCATGGTTATACATCGCTCCAATTGCACTGTGGTAAAGAAATACAAGTATCAAAGCACCGGAAGGATGAATTAAAACAAGAACTGGCAAGGTTTTGTAAATCAAACGGGGGGGGTAATCTACTGATATTAAACTAAATACATAAACCATTTCCCACTCATGCGCCATTTTTGCCCACTCGTGCAGTAAATATGGCCATTCGTGAGTCAATTTTGCCCACTCGTGCGTTTTGGACGAAAATCGTTTTTTTAATCAGATTTACTTTGCAATCTTTGAATAATTGGAACACGAATTACACAAATCAAACGAATTATCACGAATATTAAAATTTTAATCCGTTAAAATCCGTAACATCCGCGTCATTCGTGTTCTATAACCAATAAACTAATTTCATAATCATGGCACAACTCTTATACGAAAAACATTCAGCAAAAGTGCATATGAACATCACCCGCCGCAACATGCGACTTTGCAAACAGATTAAAGGATGCGAACCATATGCCGCGCGAATTGAACCTTTTTACGCAGAACTGGCCGAAAAGAAAAAAGCTACCGAGTTGGCAAAATACGACAAAGAATCGGCTTACGACGATGTAATCCTATACGATACCGACCTTGACAATTCCGTTAGGACCCTCCTTGAAAAAAGCAAACAATACGATCGTGAAAACCCTGGCAGGCCGGTACTTATACAGCTATTCCCCGATGGCAAGGCTTCAACCATTATTTATGCATCCTTGGAATCGGAACCCGATTTGGCCATGCAATTGTTGGCGAGGTTGGATGTGTTGGGCGCAAGCCACGTATTAAGCAGCCAAAGCCAAACCATTAAGGCAAATATCGACAAATGCAAGGCTGCACTTTCGGCTTATAACAATTCCATTACTTTGTTAAAAGCAGCCGAAGCAGCCGAGGAAATTACCAAATCCAATTTGCGCAGGCAATATGAATTCAATTACCTAGATATGGTAAAAGAATTTGGAAAAGGCAATGCCGACAGGTTGTTCCCGGCCATCAACACATCACGCAAACCAAATATGGTTGAAGAGGGAAATACTGAAAACAAGGCAACAAATATTGAAAAAACCCGATAAAGTGGATTGAAAAGCTTGGTTGTATGCTTTATTGGAACAAAAGTACATGGCTACAAGTAGCGGACCGCATTTATTAAAAAAAAAACATAAAGCTGCATGTAGCAAAGAGTTTTATTGGTTAAAAAGTAGATTGATAAGTGTAGCGGAACACTTTTACTAAAACATTACACATGGCTACATGCAACATAATGTATTATCGGCACAAAGGCATACTGCTGCAATTAGTAATGCGCCTTATTGAAATAATATAAATGGCTAGAGCTAATCTCCTGGCTTTTGGTTGATAGCAGCATTTATAGGAATTTTGGGATGAATTGCGCAATTATTTTTTATATAGTTTTATTTATTAATGTTTAAAAATTATTAAAATGAAAAAAGAATTTAAGAAAAAATTGAGCTTGAATAAGCAAACTGTTGATAGGTTAAATAGTGAAAATTTAAGCAATCTGGTTGGAGGACAAGATGAGGATTCTCGTGCAACAGATTGTGGTCTATCAAGATGTTGTTGGTTCACACAAAAACCGTTGGAGTGTGCAGTACTAAGTGCTGCCGGTGGACCGTGTACAATTAAATAAATTGTTAACATATTTATAATAAAAGCCTGATTAAAAAAGGGTAGTAATGAAATCAATATAATAATTTGGAATGAGTTGATTATTCTACCCTTATAAAAAAATGTATCAAACTATATAGTTAATAATGGCGTTCGTATAAAACATATAGCCAAAAATAAAGATGGAATTGCGTTCCTTTTCTCTTACATTAATAATAGGACAGTTTCTAAAGAAGATCTTAAATGAAAAAAATTTGTATTTTTATTTTGATGCTGTCCAATTTTAATTCTATTTCACAGATTGGAAATCAAAGAAAGGCAGAAAACGCTGAAGCTTTCATAAGGTTATACGGCTATATTCAATATTTTTATCCTATTGAAAAGCCAGATTCATTTGATTGGAGCAAGTTTTCTCTTTATGGCCTAAAAAAAGTGATATACTCGAAAAATGATCAAGAATTAATAGCGAATTTAAATTTAGTATTTTTGCTGGTAGCTCCAAATCTGGAAATTGGACTGAAACAAAATCAGCCTAGATTGCCCAAATTAACCAAAAAATCGAAAAATGGATATCGGTTTTGGCAATATCAAGGTATGAACTTACATTATACAAAAAATAGTGTTTATAAACGAAAACTCGTTAGATATTATTCCTCAAAACATGATAGTGTTTCATCAACACTAATTTTTCCACAAGTTCCTAAAAATGGTGAAATCATTTCCCGAAGTATATCAAAATCTTTAATTTGCTTTTTCCCGGTCAGTATATCAGAGAATGAGAAAAATGTTTTTGCAGATCAAAAAAAAACAAAAAAATTTATTGAACAAATTAACCTATTGTTTAAAAATTCGAATAGTGTTGAGGATACTTGTTATCGTTTGGCCTATATTTCTGAAATATGGAATTTAACCAGACATTTCTATCCTTTTCATGATAAAACTACTGTCAATTGGGATGAATCATTATCTGAAACTATAAATAAGTGTTTGATTTCAAATAACCAATCGGACTTTTCAAAAACAAAGTTCTTATTAGTTTCACAAATGAATGATGGTCATACTTGTGTTGATGGAAGCTATTCTGGACTTCCATTTAGCGTTTTGAATATTGGGAATGAATATTATGTTGATAACATAAGATTTCCTAATAATCTTAGGCATGGCGATAAAATCCTATTTATAAATTCGAAATCTGCCAAATCATATTTTACTGAAAGTAAGAAATATTACTCTGGTTCTGAACAGCTTAAAAATGTAATGATCAATTTGTATTTTGGGTATGGCGATAGAAATGAGAATTTAGAGATTCAATTTCTAAGAGAAGGTGACACTATCTGTGAAAATGTAAAAAGAGAAGTAATGGGTTTTATTTGTCAATCAAAGGATGAAAAACCTTTGACCAGTAATTTTAAGATTTGTGCTGATTCTATTTACTATATAAATATGGCTAATGCAGACGAAATGATGTTTCTTTCAAAAATGGACGATCTCCTGCATGCAAAAGGAATCATTTTTGACTTCAGATCATTTCCAGGTCCTTTTAGAGATAATATACTTGCCCATTTATGTAAAGATACAATGGAAACGCCCTATTTCTATACACCCCAAATAATATACCCAGATCAAGAGCAATTGAAATTTGATACCGCAACATGGTTCCTTTATCCACAAAAACCATATTTGACCTGCAAAAAAGCATTTTTGATTAACGGCAAAGCAATCAGTGCTTGCGAAACCCAGATTTCGTTTGTAAAGCAATATAAACTTGGGCCGCTTATAGGACAGGAAACAGCCGGGGCAAATGGAAACTATATTGTTATGAAATTTTTAGATGTAGCCAGTTTAACATGGACTGGTTTACGTGTCGTTGATAAAGACGGTCACTTGACTATGGTTGATGGTTACAAGCCGGATATTGAAGTTATGCCCACACTTGAAGGGTTTAAAGCAGGAAGGGATGAAGTATTGGAGCGGGCAATGGAATATATTAATACTGGAAAATAATTAATATGCAAAACAAGTTTTGAAAACAGATATTTAAAAATAGTTCTAATAATGAAATTTTACTTGGGAAAATTGCTGAATGTCTAAATAATAATAATTTTAATCAAAATCCAGGATTAATAAGAGGTAATTTTGGTGTGGCTGTCTTCTTTTTTTACTATGCATTATTTAAAAAAAAGAGATCTATGAAACCACACACAGAATAATTAAGGGTGTTTTTGACCAAATTAGTTATGGATATTCTATAAATGAAAGATAATAAATTGAAAGACTATTTAGTAAGCAATACATGACTAAAATCATGCGTATAATGACTTGTAGGTATGCAAATTTTGACTATTTATTTTGAGAAGCAAATATTGGTTTGCTTAAATTAAACAATTAATATTTTTTAAAACTAAGAACATTAAGAAAGAATTTAAGAAAAAATTGAGCTTGAATAAGCAAACAATTGACAGGTTAATTGAAAATATGATGAATAATATTAAAGGAGGTCAGACAGAAATTTCAAAGTATCCCTATTGCCCCGGAACCCAAGATACAAGCTGCCTTCCTCCAGCAACACAAATTTGCAATATAATCGGCCGACTTTAATAATTTCACACTAAAAATAAATCATCCCCGAGGCATAGCCTCGAGGAATTCTTTTGATTAAATCTTTAAAAGCCCAAGCTTATCATCTATGATGAAGTGTTGGATAAAATAAGAAGCTAAATAGTTTTATGAAATTTCAGGTTTGAGAAATCCATTAATATTGAATTGTGCAATTGTTTATATATAGGTTTATTATTTAACATTTAAAAATTATTAAAATGAAAAAAGAATTTAAGAAAAAATTGAGCTTGAATAAGCAGATAGTATCCAAGCTAAATGAAGATGAATTGTCGATATTAAAAGGCGGCCAAGCAGAAAGCGGCGATGTTTGTAATACTAAATCTGTGAGAATGAGGTGTTGCCCTGCTTCAGACGCATTTTCTTGTGGTTGTGAAACAATATTTAGTGTATTTATTTGCGGATAATTAATAAAAGATTGCATCCATTGCAGCATATATAAAGGAAGTCAAATGAAAAGCGGTAATGTTTATGATGCTCAATCTGTGAGAATGACATGTTGAACATAATAATGTAGTTCAGGTTATTGCTATATCGATATAACTTGTACAACTGCGTGTTAGTAGCTCAAAAAGAAACAAATAGTGCAGCTCTGCTGCACTATTTGTTTGGTGGTGTGTTTGGGGCTTCAAAACCCTAAATTGGTAAATTGTGAAGTAAAGATTTAAAAAATATTTTATTTATTTTTTGGGAATGGCATCGTTTTACAGATTAAATCCTTATTTAAATCTGTTGAAAAGGAATATTTAAATTAAAATACATTGAAGGATGAAAATTCAAAAGATTATAAAAAGCATTTTTGTTTTACAAAACTGTGGTTGTGAAAGTTTCTCAAAAATTAAAATATGAAAACCAATTTAAATTAATGTATCCAAAGTGTCTCTATAAAAATAGAGTCATAACAATTGAATATAATTTTGTATTATAAGAAACGATTGGATAAAGCAGTTTGATGTTATAGTTTCATTATAAATAAATTCACCTAGAAGCTTTACTATAAATAGGAAGGTACAATTTCATATTAACTTAATTTGATTAAAAATGAGAAAAGTGGAAATACATATGTTATTATGGCTACTAATTTTATCATCAGCAACTTGTCAAACTAGTACTTCAGATATAGATTTCAACTTTGGTTTTGAGAAAACCACCTCTAATGAAAATCTACCAGATAATTGGAATCTAAATAGTGTAGGTTGCGATATAAGCATAGATACATTAATCAAACATAGTGGCAAAAATTCGTTAAGGATTGATGGTTTTTATAGCAAACCCCCAATTTATAATCTTAGTATTTCATTTGAGATACCATCTCAATACAAAGGAAAAGAAATCGAGTTAAGGGCATACATGAAACAGAAAAATATTAAAGACGGATCGGTTGGATTAATTTTAAAGATAGATGGAGAGGATGGCCCCTTAAAATTTGAAAATATGCATGATAAAAATAATTCTGGAACAATTGATTGGAAAAAGTACTCTATAAAAATACCTTTTCCTAAGGAAACTAAAACTATATCTATAGGAGCGTTAAATTCAGGGAAAGGACAACTTTGGGTAGACGATTTTGAAATATTAATTGATGGAAAGGATATTATACAAGCTGAAAAGAAAGAAATAAAATACAATGCTGAAAAAGACCATGAATTTGACAAAAGTTCAAAAATTGAATCGATTAAAATCAATGAGCAAAATATTGAAAACTTAGCGCTGCTTTGTAAAGTATGGGGCTTTTTGAAATATTATCATCCAAACATTGCAAAAGGGGATTACAATTGGGATTATGAATTATTCAGAGTCTTACCTGACATTATTAATGCTGAAAGCACAAGCGAAAGGGATAAAATTCTATCGGATTGGATAAAGGGCCTTGGGAACTTTGAAGTAAACAAAGATATAGAAAAAGTAACGGGTAATATTAAAATAAAGGCTGACATTGACTGGATTGTCAATTCCAAGTTAAATCAAGATTTGGTGAATCAATTAACAAAAGTAAAAAATGCAAAAAGAACTTCTCAGCAATATTATATTAGATTTAAAGAAGGCATTGGAAACCCTATTTTTAAAAATGAAAATGCATATATTGAAATGAAATTCCCCGATACCGGTTATAGATTATTATCACTTTTTCGATATTGGAATATTATTCAATACTATTTCCCTTACAAAAATTTAATTGAAGAGGATTGGAAAGCTGTATTGAAAGAGTTTGTGCCAAAATTTATAAATGTTCAAAACGAACTTGAATACAAACTTTCGATATTGAAATTAATTGCACGGATTCACGATTCACACGCAAATATATGGGGTGTAGATGGAACCTTAAATAAATTCAACGGAATTAATTGTGTTCCAGTTGAAATTTCATTTATTGAAAATCAGGCTATCGTATCAGGTTATTATGATGAAGTTTTGGGGGAGAAATCTGGTCTTTTAAAAGGTGATGTAATTTCGAGAGTCAATAATCATTTAATTGGTGATATAGTAAAAGAGAAGTTGGAATATTTCCCAGCTTCGAATTATACTACCCAATTGAGGAATATTTCACCAAATTTGTTGAGGACAAATGATTCCATAATAAAGGTTCAACTTGTCCGAAACGGAAATACCGAAATACAAGAATTCAAGACTTATTCAATTAAAAAAATCAATTTTTATAAAAAATTCCAAAATAATGATACTTGCTTCAAAATCATCAACCATAATATAGCCTACCTTTATCTTGGGTCAATAAGGAGCGGATATCTACCAGAAATAATGACTAAAATAATTAATAAAAAAGGTTTAATAATAGATATTAGATGTTATCCGACTGATTTTATGGTTTTTAGTTTGGGTGAATATCTATTACCAGAAAGTACAGCATTTGTTGAATTCTCACATGGGAATATTAATAATCCTGGTTTATTTGCAATAAAGGAAAAACTTGAAGTTGGCAAGAAAAATGAAAATTGTTACAAAGGAAAAATTGTAATATTAGTTAACGAAATTACTCAAAGCCAGGCAGAATATACTGCGATGGCCTTTAGGGTTGCTCCCAAAGCTATATTAATAGGATCTACAACTGCCGGCGCTGATGGAAATGTATCAGAAATTTATCTGCCTGGAGGCATAAAGACGATGATTAGCGGCATTGGCGTTTATTACCCTGACGGAAGGGAAACTCAAAGAGTTGGTATAATTCCTGATATTGAGGTAAAGCCTACAATTGATGGTATTAAACAAAACAGAGATGAAGTTCTTGAAAAGGCTATTCAAATAATTAATAACAAATAGAAAGAAGAGATGCAAGAACACTAAAAATTGTACACCGAATTAATTAGCTAGAGAAACCCTAGTATAATATAGCTGAATATTTTATTAATTTAAAATACAACATAATGATAGATGGTAAAAAGAAAGAGATTTCCGAAAAAATTCATGAGATTGCTCTAATTTTTCATGATTTTACTGTCAAAAATAACGTGAACCTAATGGGTGGAGATGCAGGAGTGTCTTTATTTTTAAGTTATTATGCAAAATATTCAAAAAAAGATGAGTATGCAGAAAAATCAATTAATATTGTTTCTGATATCTTCGATGAAATAAGTGATGGATATTCTTATCCGACTTTTGCAGGAGGTTTGGCAGGAATTGGATGGCTTATAGAATTCCTAGCTCAAAATGATTTTCTAGAAGTTAATACAAACGAAACTATAGGAGATTTGGATGAGCATCTTTATTCAATTATGATTAAAGAAATGAAACAAAACAAATTTGACTATTTACATGCATCAGGAGGGATTGCTTTATATTTCTTAAAGCGGGATTCACTGCTTGATCGAAATAAATACATAAGTGAATTTGTTGATCTGCTTGCTTTATCATCGATTAAAAAAGAAAATCACAATAAATGGATATCGAGCATATTTGTTGGTTATGACAAAGAAGAGGACGTTTATAATTTAAGCATGTCCCATGGCATTGCCAGTATCATTTCTATTCTACTCAAAATTTATTTAAAGGGCATAAACAAAGATAAAGTATTTGAATTATTAAAAGGAGCTATCAATTATTTACTAATAAATCAATTGGATATAACAGATAATATATCCTATTTCCCAGACTCTGTTTCACTAATTGACACAAAAGGCCACAGTACTAGATTGGCTTGGTGTTATGGAGATTTAGGAATTTCAGTAGCATTATGGAATGCTTCAATTGCATTGAATGATAAGGCACTAGAGCAAAAAGCAATTGAAATATTATTACATTCTGCCAAAAGAAAGAATTTAACAGAGAATTATGTTATGGATGCCTGTTTGTGTCATGGAACAACAGGGATTGCACATATTTTTAACCGAATGTTTATTAATACTGGAATTTCGGAATTTGAGGAAGCATCCGAATATTGGTTTAATGAAACCCTAAAAATGGCTAAGTTTGAAGATGGCCTGGCAGGTTTTAAATCATGGCGGACAGAAGAGCGTGGCTGGAAAAATGATTATGGCTTTCTTGAAGGCATAGCAGGAATCGGCCTTGCTTTGATTTCAGCTATTTCAGATATTGAACCTTCATGGGATGAATGTTTATTGTTAAGCTAATATATTATGACAAAAACAATACACCATTCCTTTCATCATTTTATCCTACGATCTCCTTTATTTCCAATAAATTTTCTAGAAAATATTTTATCAAAAAAGGATGTTAACGAAACTCAAATACAAAAAATAATTGCCCAGAAAGAAATACTGGAATCCATTTTTTTGGCTTCGCCAAATTTACATTCCGAAATGCTTAAATGGTTGAGTGGCGAAATAACCGATAAAAAAGAAATAAATAAGTTATATCAATCAATTTATAAATACCTTGCACGGATGAGTAGCCGGTGCACACCATTTGGACTATTTGCTGGCAATTCGGTAGGAATAATCAATGGCCAAACCAATCTAACCATTCCGGAATTATTCCAAAACCAAAGAGTAACCAGATTGGATATGAACTATTTATGTTCTTTGGTTCAGGATTTGGCAAAACGGCCCGACATCAGGGAAATTTCTCTTTATCATCCAAATAATAGCATTTACAAATTTGGCAACAAATTGCGTTATGTGGAGTATCATTATTTAAATACAAGGCGCACTCATCATATTGCTGCGGTTGATTATTCTGATTATTTGAATTTAATTCTGGGCAAAGCTAAAAAAGGAACCTCTGTACAAAATCTTGCTGAAATATTGGTGGATGATGAAATAAATTTTGAAGAAGCAAAAGATTTTATCCATGAATTAATTGACAGCCAGTTACTATTGGCCGAATTTGAACCTTCTGTTACAGGTAATGGGTTTCTGGAGAATATTCTGGATTTCTTGAAAGGCAAGGAAATTGAAGATAATCCTTTTGAATTATTGTCCAACATATACCAACAACTCCTACAAATAGACGCTCATCCACCAGGTGCAGAAGTGCAAGAATATTACAATATAGCAGAAAACCTGAAAACTTTAGGAACAAACTACGATTTAAAATACCTGTTCCAGACCGATATGGTAAAACCAATTGCTGGTTTGTCTATTAATAAAGATCTGGTTGAAAATATAAAAGAAGGGATTGAGGTTTTAAACAAGCTTTCGGCTAAAACTACCGAAACAAATTTAACCAAATTCAGGGATGCTTTTTATAAAAAATACGAGGATTCGGAGATACCATTACTTCAGGCACTAGATACTGAATTGGGCATTGGATATTTGCAAAATCAGGGTCAAGGCTCAGGCGATCTGTCTCCCTTAATTGATAACATATACTTAGGCCAGACAAACAATGTAGGCTTTAAATTTGAGTGGAACCCTGTCTATTCCTTTTTGTTTAAAAAGTATATTGAGGCAGTCAAAGAAAACAAATATGAAATTGAAATAACCGAAAAGGAAATAGATAAACTTTTTAATCCGGCAAATTCAATGGATGATTTGCCGGTCACCATTTCATCCATGGTTCAATTGTTTAAATGGGGCGAAGATTACAAAATTCTAATGACATCAGCAGGAGGTTCAAGTGCAGCCAATTTAATGGGTAGGTTTTGCCATACAGATAAAGAACTTTTAAATCATGTTGGTGAAATTGTAATCAAAGAGGAGGAGTATTATCAAAACCAGGTAATTGCAGAAATTGTCCATTTACCGGAATCACGGATTGGTAATATTTTGCACCGCCCAATCTTGCGCAAATATGAAATCCCTTATTTGTCAAAATCTTCCGTGCCTGCAGAATTTCAAATATTACCGGAAGATTTAATGGTTTCGGTTAAAAATAACAGGATAGTATTGAGGTCAAAAAGATTAAATAAAGAAATAATCCCCAGATTAACTTCCGCCCATAATTTTTCCAATAATGCTCTTCCTTTTTATCAGTTTTTATGCGATATGCAAACCCAGGATGTTAAAGGAGGAGTTGGTTTTAATTGGGGACCTTTGGCCAATAACTATCCCTTTTTACAAAGGGTTTGTTATAAAAACCTGATTTTTTCGTTGGCAAGCTGGAATATTCAAAAGCAGGATTTTGAAAAACTGATTACAATAAAAGAGGATGAACAATTATTAATTGAGATTGAAAAATGGCGAACAGATTTGAATATGCCTGAATGGGTTGCTTTGGAAGACGGGGATAATGAACTTGCCATTAAGCTTAGCAATATCTTGTCTGTCAAAACTTTAATAAGTACTGTAAAAAATCGTTCTTCTTTCAAATTGATAGAGTTTTTTGCCGATGAAGAAAAAATGGTGGTCAAAAATAAAGATGGAGTTTTTACAAATGAAATTATATTCTCATTTTATAGGGAACCAAATAAATAAGATAAATGGATAATGTGCAAAGAGACTATATATTGGGAGATCAATGGTTCTATTTTAAAATATATACAGGGGTAAAAACAGCAGATACCATTCTTACCGAAGTTATTGAACCATTATGTAATCGATTGTTCGAAAAAAATCTGATTGATAAATGGTTTTTCATTCGATATACAGATCCTGATTTTCACTTAAGAATTAGATTCAAAATTATAGATATCAACAGGATATCAGAGATTATTTTGGTCCTTAATTCTATGCTCAAACCTTATATTGATCTTCATTTGGTATCGAAATTTCAGACAGAAGCTTATTCCAGAGAATTGGAGCGCTATGGCTATAATACTATTGAAGAAACCGAAAGTCTTTTCTTTTACGATTCTCAAATGACACTTCAAATGCTTAATCAAATTGAAGGAGATGAAGGAGAGACACATAGATGGCATTTTGCATGCCTGGCTGTCGATTTTTTGTTGAATGATTTTGGATTCTCGGAAACAGAAAAGTTTGATCATATGAATAGGCTACAACAAGGGTTTGGACAAGAATTTGGAATGAATACCCAATTAAAAGTGCAATTGGATGATAAATTCAGAAAAGAAAGGCAACAAATCAGGTCATTTTTGTTAAGAGAAAAATGATTTTTATGAGCCATTTTATCAAATCCTTGAACAAAAATCCGCTAATACTAAAGAGATAATCAAAAAAATCAGAGACCTTCAATCAACAAATGAATTAGAGGTTGAATTGAATAATTTAATAGGTAGTTATATCCATATGATGTTAAATCGCATATTTAAGTCGAAACAACGATTAAACGAAATGGTCATTTATTCTTTGATGTATCGCTTTTACAAAACAGAAATAGCAAGGAATAAAAAGGTTTTCCAGAGCTAATTTTCCATAATAATTTTATCTTTGCCCATAGTCTGAAAAATAAATGAAAAACTTCCCCCACTTCCACCAACCCGATGCCAAGGACTGCGGCCCAACTTGCCTGCGCATGGTAGCCAAACACTATGGCAAAACCTATTCCATAGAAAGTTTAAGGGAAAAGAGTTATATAACCCGTGAGGGTGTTTCGCTTTTGGGAACCAGTGAGGCTGCGGAGAGTATAGGTTTCAGGACCATGGGCGTTAAAATATCTTTTGAGAAATTAATTGATGAAGTGCCTTTGCCTTGCATTGCGCATTGGAGGCAAAATCATTTTGTGGTTATTTATAAAATTGAAAAGCTAAAAAAAGGTAAAGAAGGACATATTATTTATATAGCTGATCCAGCCGAAGGATTAGTAAAACTCCCCGAAAAAGAATTTAAAAACTGCTGGTTAAGTACCAAAGACGAAGGTGAAGAAAAAGGCGTTTGCCTGCTGTTGGAGCCAGCACCCGATTTTTATGCTGCTGTTGATGAAAAATTGAACAAGGCTTCTTTCAAGTTTTTGTTCCAATACATTAGGCCCTATAAAAAACTGATTACACAGCTTTTCCTTGGCCTATTGGCGGGCAGTTTGCTGTCATTGATTTTTCCATTTCTTACGCAGTCTATTGTTGATTATGGTATTTCAAACCGCGACATCAACTTTATATACCTGGTGCTGATTGCCCAATTGATGCTTTTTATGGGCCGCACGGCCATCGAGTTCATCAGGGGCTGGATATTGTTGCACATCAGCACACGTATCAATATATCCTTGATTTCGGATTTTTTAATCAAGTTGATGAAATTGCCCATCCGTTTTTTCGATACCAAAATGATTGGCGATTTGATGCAGCGGATTGGCGATCATACACGTATTCAGAATTTTTTAACTTCAACCAGTCTGAATATCTTGTTCTCGGTTTTTAATTTATTGATTTTTGGCGCAATACTGGTTTTTTACAACATTACCATATTTTTGGTTTTTCTGTTTGGCAGTACTTTTTATACTTTATGGATTGTCCTTTTCATGAAAAAGCGCAAGGAACTGGATTACAAACGCTTTTCGCAACTTTCAAACAACCAGAGCAATGTGATACAATTAATTACAGGTATGCAGGAAATAAAACTCAACAACTGCGAAAAACAAAAACGTTGGGAGTGGGAACGAATACAAGCCAGTTTGTTTAAAGTAAGTGTTCAGGGACTTGCGTTAAACCAATACCAGCAAGCGGGTTCGGTATTTATCAACGAGATAAAAAACATCATCATTTCATTTATTGCCGCCGCAGCTGTGGTGAATGGCGAAATGACACTTGGTATGATGATGGCCGTGCAATACATTATTGGCCAGTTAAATAGCCCCATTGAGCAAATGATAGGTTTTATGCAATCGGCCCAGGATGCCAAAATAAGTTTGGAACGGCTTGGTGAAATCCATGCCAAAGAAGATGAGGAAAAGCCCGAAGACTCAAAACTGGCAAGCCTTCCTGAAAAAAAAGACATATTGATTTCCGGTTTGGGATTTCAATATGAAGGGCCACATTCCGAAATGGTGCTCAAAGATGTGAGTTTAAACATACCCGAAAATAAAATTACTGCCATTGTAGGCACAAGCGGCAGCGGAAAAACAACTTTGATTAAATTGTTGTTGGGTTTTTATCCACCTGTTAAAGGTGAAATTTCGGTAGCGGGCACCAATCTCGATAATTTTAGCCAACGAATGTGGCGTGGACGTTGTGGCGTGGTGATGCAGGATGGTTTTATATTTTCGGATACCATTGCCAAAAACATCGCGGTAAGCGAAGAAACGGTGAACAAAGAAAAACTGTTGAACGCTGTTAAAGTGGCCAATATTAAACAATATATTGATAGTTTGCCTTTGGCTTACAACACCAAAATTGGTTCAGATGGCCATGGCCTGAGCCAGGGACAAAAACAACGTATTTTAATTGCCCGGGCAGTTTATAAAAACCCGGATTATATTTTCCTGGACGAAGCCACCAATGCATTGGATGCAAACAATGAAAGGGTTATTATGGAGAAGTTGGATGAGTTTTTTAAAGGAAAAACCGTGGTGATAGTGGCGCACAGATTAAGTACGGTAAAAAATGCGGATCAGATAGTTGTGTTGGAAAAAGGTGAAATTGTGGAGATTGGAACGCATAGTGAGTTGACGGCTAAGAGGGGTGCGTATTATGAGTTGGTGAAGAATCAACTTGAACTCGGCAGTTAGAACACGGATGACAAGGATTGAACTAATTTTAACGAATTTTTATTTTTTTTTAATTCATTTTGATCTGTGTAAATTCGTAGCATTCGTATAATTCGTGTTCTATAAAAAAACTATTATGCTACAAGAAGAATTATCAAAACAAATAATCGGTGCATTTTATAAAGTTTACAATACATTAGGCTATGGCTTTCTTGAAAAGGTTTATGAGCGTTCAATGCACATTGAATTGAGAAAATTAGGATTTGAAGTAGAATGTCAAAAACCGATTAAGGTCTATTACGAAGATGAAAATGTAGGCGATTATTTTGCTGATATTGTAGTTAATGATTCTTTGATTATTGAATTAAAAGCGGCTGAAGGATTGGCTGAAGAACATGAAAATCAGTTAATCAACTATTTAAAAGCTACAGAAATTGAAATAGGATTACTTTTTAATTTTGGGAAAAAACCGGAATTCAAGCGGAAGATATTCACTAATGATAGAAAAAAATGGAACACGGATAACACAGATTAGACGAATCTTCACGAATTAGATCTGTATTAATCCGTAACATCCGCGCCATTCGTGTTCTATAAAAACAGTATGCAACAAGAAATAAATAAAATAGAAATTCGTAGCGAAGAAGTCCAGGAAATACTTGGCTACATTCCCCATTGGATCGTTAAAAGCGGCATAGGCCTCATCTTTGCCCTCATTATTCTTTTACTTTTTGGAAGCTGGTACTTCAAATATCCGGATATCATCAGTTCGCCTATTTCGATAACTACAGAAAACCCACCTGCATCATTGATTGCCAGAACAAGTGGTAAAATTTCAATGCTGTTTGTTATTGACAAGCAGTTGGTAAAAAAAGGCGAAATTCTTGCAATTGTTGAAAATACAGCCAATTATGTTCAGGTATTGGAATTGCGACATAAACTGGATTCACTTCAATCATTTTTCATTTTATACGATTCGGTTTTTAAACAAAATTTTAACCCTACCTATCAATTGGGAAATATCCAAACCAGCTATTCCTCTTTTTTAAAACTCTATTATGAATATTCCAATTTTATCGATTTGGATTATCACCACCTTAAAATTGAAGCGATTAACAAACAATTGCAACAAACCCAGAACCAGATAAACGGAATCAGAAAACAATCTGTTCTTCTCAAGGAAGAACTGGATTTGGCTTCGAAGCAGTTTTCAAGGGATTCCGGTTTATATGCCAAAGGTGTAATTCCTACTTCGGAATTTGAAAAAGCACAGCGGGATTATATCCAAAAAAAATATGCTTGGGAATCGTCGCGGACTTCGGTGACAAACAGCGAAATACAGTTATTGCAATTGGACCAGTCTGTTTTGGATTTGAAGCTTCAAAAACAAGACCAGCAAAACCAATTGCGCTTGCAGCTAAAATCGGCATACGATATACTTAAAAGCGATATCGATTCCTGGGCATTGAACTATTTGTTCCAAAGCCCAATAAACGGAAAGGTATCGTTTTCTAAAATCTGGAGCCAAAACCAGAATATATCGGTTGGCGAAACCGCTTTTACCATTGTGCCCGAAACCCAGGGACAGATTATTGGCAAACTTCAACTTCCACTTGCAGGTTCGGGCAAGGTAAAGACCAGACAATTGGTAAACATTAAATTTAACAGTTTCCCTTCTATGGAATACGGAACGGTTCAGGGTAAAATAAAATCGATTGCCATGGTGCCCGAACTTGAGTTTTATCAGGTAACTGTTGATATTCCACAGGAATTGATTACCAATTATGGTAAAAAGCTTCCTTTTTCGCAGCAAATGAACGGAAATTCCGATATCATTACTGAAAATATTTCTGTTTTGGAAAGATTGTTTAATCCTTTGAGGGCTGTTTTTAAGAAATATCAATAAAAGTTAGAAATTGGTGCTTCGACTTCGCTCAGCAACCAACATTGGAAATTAGAAATTAGTTTTTAATCTCTAATTTTGAGATACTTATAATCCCCACTTGAAAAATTTGAAAAATATTTGCACCTTTGCTGTAACAAATTCACAACTCAATCCGTCATACAGTACAAACCTAATAAATGACTTTAAACGAATACAATAAAAGTGTAGATCTGTTTTCGGATAATGTTTATCGTTTTATCTTAAAAAATACAAAAGATGAAGCGTTAGCAAAGGATGTTGTGCAGGACAGCTATGAAAAACTATGGATTAACTATCAGAATGTCAATTTTTTAAAAGTTAAATCGTACTTGTTTTCAACAGCTTATCACACTATGATTGACAATTTTAGAAAAACAAAATATTTAACAAACCAGGATAATATTGAATATAGTAATCACTTTCATAATGAACAATACAGCGATATTAAAGAAATTTTGGATCAGGCGGTTGCTTTATTGCCTGCTGACCAACAATCAACTTTATTGCTGAGAGATTATGAAGGATATTCGTACAATGAAATTGCTGAAATTACTGGTTTAAATGAGTCGCAGGTAAAAGTTTATATCTACAGGGCTCGTGTCTTTTTAAAAAATTATTTAGTAAAAGCTGAAAATGTTGCCTAATCATTAAAAAATGGAAATTAACAGAAACAATTACGAAATCTTTATGCTCGATTATATCGAAGGTAATCTACCTTTGGATATTAGGGAAGATTTTATTTGTTTCCTTAACAATAACCCTGATTTAAAGGAAGAAGCCGATGATTTGTTCGAAAATAATTTAGTGGCTGAAACCATTGTATTCCATTCTAAAGATTTACTTAAAAAAAATGCTATAACTGAGATTGAAGGTCTAACACGTTTTGAGCAATTAAGCATTGCCAAAATTGAAAATGATATTAATCTAAAAGAGAATAAGCAACTTGACGAATTATTGGCCAATTCTCATCAAAAACAAATTGAATTTCAACTTTTTCAAAAAACGAAATTAACTCCTGATAATTCAATCACTTTTCCTGATAAAAACAAAATAAAGCATAGAAAAGCAATCATTTCCATTCAAAAATTATATTATATCTCCGGTATTGCCGCTTTAATATTATTGCTAGTTGGAATAGGCATTTTTTATCAACCTAATAATTCTAATGAACAAGGTAAAGCATTAAGCTATAATTATTCTGATAAATATTTATTGCGAATGCCAAAGCAAATTGAAAAGGTTAAATATCAGGATAATAATAAACAGATAATTGTAAACAACCAGGTAGCATTTGAAATTCCACAACGGGAAAGTTCTTTGATTAATACAATTTCTATTAAAGGAATTAACGCAATTGAATATTCCAATCAAGATTTGGCAATACTTAATATTGAAGATTTAACCATCTATAACAATGCTCCAAATGAAAAATCGAATGAAAATTATTTATCTTTCGGCGCATATTTAAATAAGCAGTTCAAAGAAAAAATATTAAAACAACCTGCGAACGAAAAAGCAACATTAGCCTCTGTTGGTAATGCTTTTGGAAGGGTATTGACCAAGGTTTTCAAAAAGGAATTCAGGATTGATAAAAAAGTGATGGATGATGGAAGCAAACTTTACGCATTAAAAGCAGGCTCTCTTGAAATTTATACCAGTACAAAACCATCAAAAAAGTCAGAAAATTTGCCAATTGAGAAAAATAATTACAGATTGAATTCGCAGAAAGAATAAAAAATGAATTGTTAGTTAAACAAATTGCATCAGGCTCAACTTTCAATCAATTCTCTTAATCCAAAAAATCCCGATTTTAGACTCAATACATTTTTCATTTGATATTCAGTGGCTAAAATATTCATTAAAACAAAGCTGTCGGAACCAACCCGACAGCTTAATATTACCGGAATATTTTTTTCTAATTCAGAAACCTTACTAAGTAAAATATTTCCTGGTATCCATTTCGATTGAATTTGGAGATCTTTTAAAAGATTTCCATCCGTGATATCAATCAGTTGAAATTCTTTTCCAATTTCAATCCAGGTTATTAGTTCTTCAGGCAGAATAGTGTTGTTAAATATCATTCAGTAGGTTTACAAAATTCTTCATAATCAATAAGCTCTTCAACTTCGAAGTTCTCATCATTCCTGGTTATCGTAAATATCTGACTGGTGCAATCCAGTAAATTGAATACAAAAAGTCTTCCGGTTAGAACTTCGCCCAGTCCAATAATAATTTTGATGACTTCACCGGCCTGCAATGAACCAATAAGGCCAACCATTGCACCAAGAATGCCAACTCTTCCAGAATCAAGAATTTTCTCTGAACGTGGAGGATAAGGATACAAACATCGATAACTTGGGCCATTTAAATAGTTAAATACTGAAACCTGACCCTGAAATTTATACAAAGAAGCATGCACCAATGGTTTTTTGAGCATAATGCAAGCATCGTTTAACAAATAACGGGCAGGCAAGTTGTCGGTGCAATCAACGATAATATCATAATCCTGAATTATTTTAAGAGCCCGTTCATCCTTAAATAAAATATTGTGTATAATATAGGTTGTGTGCGGATTATAATCAGCAAGTTTTGCACTGGCCACAATGGCTTTTTGCATACCAATATCTTTTTTTGAATATAATACCTGACGTGGCAAATTATTTTCAGAAATTAAATCATTATCCGCTATACCAATCTTACCAACTCCGGCGGCAGCCAAATATTGCAACACTGGGGCACCCAAACCACCAGCACCCACCACCAAAACTGATGATTTTTTCAATTTTTCCTGACCTTCAAGGCCAAATCCCTCAAGACTAATATGTCGACTATATCGGTTTAGTTCTTGTTTATTTAGAATCGGTTCGTCCATTTTATTTTTCAAATTATACAAATATAAAAAACATGCTCTAAATTCTATTCTATTGGAAAGAAAAAATAGCAAAAGAATAAATAGAGACTTTAAATAAAAAAACTAAATTCATTTTAAATTGTGATAAAAGTCTGGCATAATTATTCGGAATAATAATGGATTTCTTGTAATTCATCCTTTATCCAGAATTCTTTTTTTGTCAGTCGTAAAATGGTATAAAACTCAACAATGGTATCGGAAGAAGCGGTATATTCCAATCTCAGGAGGTTTTTCTGAGGTAATTCCCAATTTCCGTTATACTTTGTTTCTATTTGATTGTAAAGCACAGTTTTTTCAAATGAACCACCTTTATTAATAGTAAACAGCCAACCTTCAAAATCGGCAGAATGACTGATTCCTGTGGTAAGATTATATGAATATTCCACTTTCCATTGCCGGGCCATCCTGCTTTTTACTGGTAACAGTGATAATAAAGGTCCATCTTCAAACTTTGTACAAGAAACAGACAGACTTAAAATTATAATCAGAACAAGGCTTGTCTTTGATAAGTTAAATGCTTTCATAAATTATTATTCATGAACAAAATTAGGAATAATTTAGATAGAGACACTCAAAATAAAACGGATCTCTTATCTTTAATTTTATTTTTAACTTCAATTTTAAATGACAATTTGGCCAAAAGACGACTTGTTAATTAACGGACAAATAATAGAAGCAATTGCTCCAATAATTATTTCAGCAAGCAGGTCAACAGATATTCCAGCTTTTTATACAAAATATTTTATTGATCAATTAAAAAAAGGTTTCCTCATTTGGACAAATCCATTTAATGGAATTAAAATACCAATTTCATTAAAACAAGTTAAATTAATTGTTTTCTGGAGTAAAAATCCTGCCCCGCTAATTCCTTACCTTCATAAAATTGATGAAATAGGCATCGATTATTATTTCAATTACACTATTAACGACTATGAAAATGAAGGATTTGAAAAAAACCTACCTTCTTTAGAAAAAAGAATCGATACATTTATTGAATTATCAGAAAAAATTGGAAAAGAAAAGATAATATGGCGATTTGACCCTGTTGTTTTATTAAAAAATCAGACTCAAAAAATAATAATCGATAAAATAGTTTCATTAGCAGAAAAGCTTCATCCGTTTACAGATAAGCTAGTATTTTCGTTCGTAGATTGTCATTATAAAAAGGTTCTGGAAAGAATAAAAAAAGCGGAAATTCAAATTCAGGAATTGGATAATGATGACAAAGTAAGTTTTGCTATCAAACTAAGCAGCAGCCTCAAAGCATTCAACTTTCAAATTTGTACTTGTGCAGAATCTCTTGATCTAAACCTGCATGGCATTAATCATAACAAATGCATTGATGATGAGTTAATTGTGAAATTATTTCCAAAAAATAAATCACTCATTGATTTTATCCAATTTTTAAAAGCAAAAAATAATCTAAAAGATAAAGGCCAGCGCAAAAACTGTGGTTGTATACCTAGCAAAGACATTGGCAAATATAATACATGCCTTTATAATTGTATCTATTGTTATGCCAAACAATCTCAAAACACTAAAATCACGGTCAAAAACATATTTGAGTGATAATCAATAAAAAGAGTGCGAATAATATTAAATCCGCACTCTTATAAATATATTTACTTTAGGAAAAAACTAAATAGTCATTATGTCTTTCTCTTTAACTGCAACTAATTCATCTACTTTAGAATAGAATTTATCGGTGAGCTTTTGAACTTTTTCTTCGGCGGTTTTCTCCATGTCTTCAGACAAGCCATCTTTCTTCATTTTTTTTAGCTCCTCCATGGTTTCCCGGCGACTGCTTCTAATGCTAATTTTGCATTCTTCACCTTCGTGCCTTGCTTGTTTAACAAACGTAGCCCTTCTATCTTCAGTAAGCATTGGGATATTTATCCTGATTAATTCTCCATTGTTATCTGGATTAAAGCCAAGGTTGGCGGCCATAATCGCTTTCTCTATTGGAATAATCATATTTTTCTCCCAAGGTTGTATCACAATTGTTCTGGCATCTGAAGTTCCAACATTTGCTACCTGAATAAGTGGAGTATTTACACCATAATAATCCACAAATACACCACTAACCATGCTTGGGTTGGCTTTACCTGCCCGTATTTTTACCATTGCTTTTTCAAGATGTAAAATTGCCTGTTGCATTTTCTCTTTTGCTACATCAAGAATAAATTCAACTTCCTCGTCCATAAGTATTTAATTGATAGAATTTGTTTGGTTTTATGCAAACAAATATATAAAAAAAAAGCCAATCCAAAATGAAATGCAATCAGACACGGATATTTAAGTATAAAATTAAATACCATATTTGGGATTTACTGATTATGATGTTCAATAATTGTATATTGATGCACCAGTGACAGAATGCTTCAATTTAAGATACTCAAATAATTGTCTAAAAACAGTTCTATTAAATTCATTTGCATCAGGTTAATGGATAAAATTGGAGTAAAAAAATGAATTGATTATATAGTTTAAAAATATTTTTACTAAATTTATAGGATCAGATCGTAATATTGAAATTATAAGTTAATTTTGAAATAATTGGTCTAAATACATGATTTTTATGCTAATTTTAGATTTGATTGCTTTGTTATAGATTTGTTTTTTATTTTTGCCCCCAATATTAAATAAAAACTCAAAGATTAAATTATGGCAACTACTGCTGATATTAAGAACGGATTATGCCTTGAATTCAATAATGATTTATACACTATTGTTCAGTTTCAACACGTTAAACCTGGCAAAGGACCTGCCTTTGTAAGGACTAAATTAAAAAACCTTAAAACAGGCAAGGTAATAGACAACACTTTTAATGCCGGTGTTAGGCTAAATGTGGCAAGAATTGAGCGCAGACCCTATCAATTTTTATATAAAGATGATATGGGTTTTAATTTTATGAATCTTGAAAATTTTGAACAAGTATCAATCGATAAAGAGATAATTGATAATCCACAATTATTAAAAGAAGGACAATCTGTTGAAATTGTTTTCCATGCAGATACTGAAACACCGCTAACTGCTGAATTGCCTCCATTTGTTATCATGGAAGTAATTTATACAGAACCAGGTTTAAAAGGCGACACTGCCTCATCATCAGCATTGAAGCATGCAAAAATTGAAACCGGAGCTGAAATTAATGTTCCTCTATTTATAAATACAGGCGATAAAATTAAAATTGACACCAGGGATAATTCATATTCTGAAAGGGTTAAATAGACAAAGATTTGGGCACTTTGCCCTTATCTTTATTTTATAATTTTACCATGACACCAAACCTTTCGCTAAGCCGCTTAGAATTTTGCAATTTCAAGCTCAGAACTTTGCTTGATTTTACGCTTGCTATTAACCAAAACTTATCTACTGACGAATTACTTAAAAAATATGAGAAGCTGCTCCGATGGAAATTAAACATTGGAAAAGTATTAATATTTGCCAATAACCAAGGATGGAAATGTATTTTAGTTTCCGGAATTTCAGGAGAGCATCACTATACCATTGATGTTGAAAGAGATTTGATGCAATATTCCGATATAACATCAACTGCTGAATACGGAAACCCTTCAATTAAAGATTTTGACATTGTATTACCTATTATTCATAATAACAGGCCATTAGCCTACGTACTGGTTGGTGATATTGACGAAGAACACGATGGAATAAGTCCTACCATTAAGCACATGCAATTTGTTCAAACACTTACAAATATTGTAATCGTAGCTATCGAAAACAAAAGACTTTTCAGAGATAACCTGGAAAAAGAAAGAATCCATAAAGAAATGGAACTTGCCACTGAAATGCAAAATATGCTGGTGCCCGATTTAAGCAAATTCCCAAAACGAAAAGAACTTGATGTTGAAGGATTTTATCTTCCTCATTACGAGGTAGGTGGAGATTATTACGATGTTTTTGAATTGAACAGCCACGAAATAGGTTTTTGTATCGCAGATGTTTCGGGCAAAGGTATATCTGCCGCTTTATTGATGTCGAACTTTCAAGCAAATCTGAGAGCACTTTTTGTTTCATCAATACACCTTACCGACGTTGTTACTATTTTAAATGAAAGGGTAATAAGCAGTGTAAAAGGAGAGAAATTTATCACTCTTTTTATTGCCAGGCTTGATCTTGAAAACAATGAGTTACGGTATATCAATGCTGGACATAATCCACCAATTTACTACGATAAAAAAAAGAAACAAATCCAATATTTAAAAGAAGGATGCATTGGCATTGGAATGATGGATGATATTGAAACATTGGAAGAAGGATATTTGACACTCGAAAATGATTCAAAACTACTTTGTTATACAGATGGCCTTATTGAATTAGACATCAAAAACAAAGTCAGTTTAAGACTCAAAACTGTTGAAAATGCTTTTTGCAACAATAAGAACATCAAAGATTCCATTAAAGATATGCTTGAAAAAATGAACATAAAAAAATCGAATCCCTACATTTTTGATGATATAACGTTGCTGGGACTCGATTTTTGGTTAGAAAAATAGTATTTTTCAAAACACTAATCAATATGTTTTATTGAGCCTGAACCTGCTACTTCACCATCAATGGTTGCATTACCTTTATAATAAACATCACCACTACCGGCTACATTCGCTTCAATAGTTTCAAGCCCATTTACCCAACAATTGCCTGAACCACTAATAGATACTTCAACTTTTTTAACCGGTAAGTCTTGTGCCTTAATATTTCCCGATCCACTTATGGAAGCATCCATTTGATTTGCTGGATTTGTTCCACTTAATATAATATCAGCAGAACCGGAAATTGAAGAACTGATACTTTCTGCTTTCAAATCATGTAAATTTATATTACCACTTCCGCTAATTGCCAAATCGATTTTTGATGTTGAAATACTACTTTCGGCATTTATATCTCCTGAACCAGAAATATTGATACCATTCACATCAACCATGGTTATGTATATTTTAATTTTTTCGGTGTTAGAAACAAACATTTTGCTCCATTCAATAGTAAGGGATTTGCCTTTTACGTTAGTTTCAATAAGTTTAAGCAACCTATCACTAGCCTGAATTTCAACTTTTTGCACTGGACCTTGCTTTAAAAAAACTTCAGCGTTTATGGCAAGATTAAGTTCATTAAAAGCCGGAAGGTTCCGCTCCTGCCCTTGCTGTAAAATACCAGAAGAGGCTTGTGTTTCACAGTTTATCCCTATCAATATTGCAAAACTAAGTGCAACAATTTTAACAATCCCGATTTTTTTCATTTTATATCATTTTAAATATTGAATTTAGATAAAAGACGCTTATTAAAATTAATTGCTGCATTGTGTTTAAAAGAATTTAAAATATAGCGATTTGATTAGCTCTTCGCCTTTGAACAAAAAATAAGTTTTTAAATAAAATAAACCTGCAAGTTCAACTTTATAAATATTAAGGAACTGCTAATTCCACTAAAATCTATAAAGATGAGCACCGCAGGTTTACACGATAAAAATATTTTTAAAATGCAGTGGTTATTGTAGAAATGTATTCAAAATTTATTCTTCCAATTCCTGTAAATTTTCTTTATCAATTACACCACCAAACTCATCAGAATAGACAAAACTTCCTTCTTCTAATTCATCGGCATAATCATTCATCCATTCTTCCAACGAATCTGCAATCAATTCCCTTTCTGCTGAATCGTGCCAAATACGTATAATCTGGCCTTTTTTACCACCTTCATCAGGACTAAGATCTAAACAATAATGATTTCCGCTACCATCGTATGTAATTGGTATCCAAAAAGGGTTCCACCAATCCTCGCGAACTCCTTTATCAGCATCTGAAACAGAATCATCAAAAACACCCTTGTCGTCAAGCTCTTTCCAGACTTCCCATTCTTCCATTATCCGTTTAATACACAAAAGTTCTTCGCCATCAATTAAACCTTCGCTCATTGGAGATTGGCCATTATGAATCCGATAAAATGTCTTAAAATTTTCCGGAAGCTTTTTGTTGATTAAATCTTCAAGTTCTTCAAAGTCTTCATCAGAAGCTGCTTCATTAAGACTTTCATAAACTGGGGCTGCATGAGTTTTTAGCCAATTTTCAATCTTTGTCCATGTTTCTTTCATTTCAAATTTTCATTAAAATTTAAGGATTTAATTAGAATTTAGTAATAAATATTTAGAGATAATTGAATTGTACATAATAAAATTGCATTCCGTAATATTTTATGAATTTGAAATCATAACCGTTTAACAAATTGATATACCAATTAATCAAATTTTTATGTTTGGATTTTTTACCGCTAAACATAACTTGTAAAGCATTTCTTATTGGAGGAAACATCAACTTCAGACGGAAATATTGTTGTAGATATAATTATTAGGTCTTCCACGAAGAAATCAACTATAAAATTACCCAATATCGAAGGATATTTGGCAATACAATGCAAAAAGGCATCAATTGCAGTTTTATTTGACTCTTTTTTAAGAATTTCAACCAGGTTAAATTCTTTGGGGTCAAAGGTTTTAATTTTCATTAATTAATAGATAAAGGTTTTCTCCTTAAAACCAAATTAGATCATTTTTAATTATGAGATGCAAATTAATAATTTTTTTTATTAATAAAATTAGTTCTATTAAGAAAATTTACAAAATATTATTTACAACTTTGATATTCTGATACTTGAAAATTAAGGTTTTTCAAACTTTATGCCAGAAATAGGATGATCAAGTAATCTGTAAACAAGCTATATCTCTCAATTATGGATAAAAATACAGAAACGAAGCTCAGCAAATATATCAGTCTTCTTTTGCGTCACAAACCAGAAACAATTGGATTAAACTTAGACGAAAATGGTTGGGCAAACTCTGACGAAATGATTGAAAAAAGTGCTAAAAATGGTATTAATTTTAGCAAAGAAGACTTAGTGCTCATTGTCAAAAATTGCAAGAAACAGCGCTTTACATTTAACCAAGATGAAACCAAAATAAGAGCAAACCAAGGTCATTCCATACCAGTTAATTTAGAATTAAAAGACTTGAAACCACCAGATACACTTTATCATGGAACTGCAGAACAAAATTTAGAATCCATTTTTAAAAATGGAATAGATAAACGCAAGCGAAACCATGTACATTTATCAAATAATATTGAAACCGCCACAAAAGTAGGCTTGAGACATGGAAAAGTTATTGTTCTCAAAATCAATACAAAACAGATGTTTTGCGATGGTTGTCACTTTTATCTTTCAAAAAATAATGTATGGCTATGTGATTTTATTGATGTGAAATATATTTCCATTTTCATGAACGATGGAAGAAATAATCATTGATTTTAATCTAATTTTCAATTTAAAAAATGAGGCTGTCTAAAAAGTCCTAAAAGTGATGGACATTGAGCTTGTCGAAATGCGATGTACTGAGTTTATCGAAGTATCTAAGTTATTGATTATCAATAATCATTTCGACAGTGCTTCGACTAGGCTCAGCAAACAGCTCAACGTCCAGAAAACACTTTTTAGACAGCCTCATTGAAAGTTAATTATTATTTAAATGTCGTGGCGTTATTGTTTGTTGTGTTTTTAGTAATTTCATTAAATATGTAAAAATTAGTTGAACCATCAGGTTTACGGCCATAAGATTGAGTGGCTAAAGTAGTTGCAGCATAAACAAAATTATCGATAATGTCGCCTCCTGAATTTTCGAGCCAAATTTCCTCACCTGATTTACTTAAACCGAAATTACCCGAAATTGCCGGATCATCTACAACAATAGTAAAAAAACCTTGAGCAGTTATAATTGTTCCGTCAGGTATTCTCAATTTCAAACTGGGATTGGCCTGGCCACCACTATCATAAAGTTTATAACCTCCAATATTTACATCGCTATTTGACGTATTATAAAGTTCAATCCAATCGAAATCCGGAGTAAGACCCCATGACCAGACCTCATTCATGAAAATATAATTGGCTGTAGGAGCAACAGTATAAGTAGCTGGAGCTACTGAACCAGTTTCTGGTGCAAAAGCAACCAGGCCTGACAGATTAAGTGCTTCAACATAATACGACACAACACTTCCGGTGGCTTGTGCAGGAATTACTGCGCTATAATTATCGCCGTTTGGTGTCATGTTTACTACGGTATAATTGCCACTTCCAACAGAATAATAAAGTTTTACAGTTGAAATGCCCTTTGCATCTGTTGCTGTTACAGTTATGGTAACTACTGTTGACGAGATTGGAGAAGTTGGGATCATGATTAGGTTTGTAATAACCGGGGGCTGATTGGTTGCATTATCTTTTTTACAACCGGCAAAAAACAAGGCTGTACTTACAATGAATATTAGTAAAATATTTTTCATCATTCAAAATTAAAAGGTTAAAATAAATGTAAAATAAGTCAAATTTATTCTATAGAACTGAATTAATCTAATTATTTTTGAATTCGTTCATTTTTTTTGCGTATTCCTTAATTAATAATAATATGAATAAATATTTAATCAAGTTTGTAGTTTTTACTATCACAATATTAACTGCCAACTTACTAAGCGATTATGCAGGAAATTTTTTAACTTCCTTTAAATCACATTACAAACCTTTGGTTTTTACGATAATTGGAATGGCTACTATTACAATAATTTTTTACCCTTTGTTTGAATATCTTGATAAATGGATAAACAAATTAACCAAGAAAGCGATTAGTAAAAGCAAATCATTTACAGGTCAATATGTTGGACTTTTATTGTTTTTTTTAGTTTCAATGATAGTTTTAATATATTTTTATGTAAAAATGTGGTATGGAATCAATATTTTTCAATATTTGTTTAAAGGCAATTTTCTAAATCTCTTCTAAGTTCAAATTTCTTATTTTTAAAAAGTTCAAATCATTTATAATTGAATTTAACTTTCAAACTAAAATCACTTTTAATATGGGCTATGTTCATAATTTATTGCTTTCGTTAGATCAACTTGCAAATACAATCTGTGGTGGAAATCCGGACAACACCATTTCGGCAAGAGTTGGCTATTTTTCGCTGGTAAACAGAAATTCCAGCAAATTCTATTGGAAATCGATCGAATCTATTATCAATTTCACCTATTGGCCGGTTGATGGACCAAATCATTGCCAGCAGGCATTTGAAGCCGATCCCGAAGAAATTTTCAACGACAATAATGGAGATTTCTTCCGTGTGATTATGACATTGATAATCATTTGTGTATGTATTCCGGTAATTGTCATTTTGTATACAGGATATTTCATTGGAAGATTGTTCGGAATTAAGAAGAAAAAAATAGAGATTAGGGTAAATTAGAATATCTCCAAAATTAAAAATAATTCACCCTTCACTAGCAAAGGAAGGATCAGCAACTTGAAAAGGCTTTTGGGGAATTGATGAATGAGGTGAAATAATTATAATAAATTTAGGGTGAATTTTTATAAAACTCACCCCTGAAAGATTGATCAAAGAAATTTAGAACCCATTCAATTTCATAGTGACAGTTGGAATTAGCAAAAGCCAGGCTACAATTCCAATAAAAATCAAAAAAGGGATAATCCATTTTACCCATTTCCCGTATGGAATTTTTGCTATTCCCAACACTCCGATAAGTACACCAGAAGTTGGCGCAATCATATCGGTAATACCTGCACCAAACTGAAATGCAGTAATTGTTGCCTGGCGCGACAAACCAATGATATCGGAAAACTGAGCCATTATTGGTATAGTCAAAGCAGCTTTTGCCGAACCCGATGTAATAACTAAATTAAGCATAGACTGAAATGCATACATAATAGTAACAGCATCCATTTGCCCTGTGCCCTTTAAGGAATTTGAAAGCGAATATAGAATTGAATCTATAATTTGACCATCGTTTAAAATGGCAATAATACCACCTGCAAAACCAACCACCAAAGCTGCCGAAACAATGTCCTTAACGCCTTCAATAAAAAGTTTTGTAATCTGGCTCGAATTTTTTCCAGCCGCAAACCCAGATATCACGCCCATTGCAAAAAACAAAGCGGCAATTTCCATAATGTACCAATCGTAAGCTAACACCCCTACGATTAAATAAAAAATTGTAAAAGCAAGTACATTTAGTATATAAAAATGTAACGCTTTTCGTAATGTGATTAAACTGGTAACAGCATATAATCCGGCAAGAATTGGCATGATAGGTCCGGTAACAGTTGTTAGTCCAACTTTCATATTGGTTGATGGAAATTTGACTGCATAAATCACCAAGACAATAAAGAGTATACCCGCAACAATCCAAGCTGATTTTGGAGTCGTATTTTTTACTTGTTCCACTTCGGCGACTCCCCTGTCGCGCCAATAGGAATCTTCTTCATACATAATTGATTTTTTGGGATTCTTTTTAACTCTTGCAGCATACCACAGAATAAAAGCAATTGCTAAAATGGTTAATATAATCCAACATACTATACGGTACTCAATCCCTGAAAACAACGGAACACTGGCCAATCCCTGCGCTATACCAATTGTAAATGGATTTAGAATTGCTCCAGCAAAACCGATATGAGCTGCAAAATAGCACAAACCAATTCCAACAAGAGAGTCGTAACCCATTGAAATTGACAACTGTACAAAAATAATAGTGAAGGCTAATGTTTCTTCGCTCATTCCAAAAATTGCCCCAAAGGCACTAAATATTAACATAATAAAGGTTATAATAATATTATTTACCCCTAAAAGCCGAATGGGTTTCAATTTTTCAAACCTTTTTGTAAAACCAAGAAAAGAAAGAATTCCAATGTCAATGGCACGGGTATCGTTCATTATCCAAAAAGCGCCACCAATCATAAGTACAAAAACAATGATGTGCGACATATTTACGAATCCTTTATAAAATGCTGAAAAAATTTGCCATGTTTGAGGCTGACTATCAGTATATTGAAAAGTGCCATTAACAATAACGGTGCGCTCAACACCGTTCACTTTTACAGTTTCTCTTTCATATTTTCCACCAGGAACTATCCATGTTAAAATTGCCGCTATAATAACAATTGAAAATACAATAACTATATTGTGTGGAATCTTTAAATTCTTTAGCATAATGAAGGATATTTAAAATAAAAAATATGTGTAAAAATAAGGATTTTAATGAAATAAATGCCAATGGATAGAAGGTTTACCTGAGTTTTACCAAACTATACTGCAAATGCTAATGATACTCTCTGGTTTAATGACATAATCTTTTTATCTACAATTAGATACAAGAGAGTATAAATAATATTTTAAACTATTTTTAGTATATCTATCGAAAATTTAACCAATTTAATAACTTCCTTCTAAAATATACATTTACACATAATACTGGTAATACCTATAACCTATATAAAAAATAATAAAAACAAATCGAAAAGTAAAATGCATTTCCAATTTATTGGTCAAATTGCAAGTACTGATTACATCCGTTTAATTATATTTGCGAAATTTTGTTTTATTCCATGTGCTAATGAAATTGTCGAAATTAAAATTAATTGTATCTTTTTGTGGTATCGTAACTTTAACATCATGTTTTGAAATTATAGAAGAAGTAAACCTGAACGATGATGGTTCTGGTTCATTTTGCTATACCATCAATTTGAGTCAGAGTAAGTTAAATCTCAACTCCATGTTTTTGCTCGATAGCATTAATGGCAGGCCAATGCCAAAAAAGGAAAATCTTCAAGCATCACTTGATAAAGTTGAAAAAGCACTTATCGAAGACAAGGAAATTTCGAACGTACTTATCAAAAAAAACTGGGAAGATTATATTTTTTCAGTTAGTGGAAATTTTGTTAATGTAGAGGCCCTGAATAAGGCCATTAACAAAATCAATACATTGTTTAATCAGAATGAAAAGTACAATCCTGTTATTCAGGATAATTATAGGTTTGCAGATAAAATATTTACCAGATTATATACTTATAATTTGATTAATGAATACAATTCAATGCCCGAAAAGGACAAAGCTATTTTTAATAATGCCAAATATACAACCATATACCGATTCCTTAATCCTATTGGAAACTATTCGAACCACGATGCCATGAAATCGAAAAACGGAAAAGCTATCATGCTAAAAGTGGATGTTAAAGATTTATTGACCAATAATAAAACCTTAAAAAACAGTATTAATTTAAAACAATAAAGAACCAAGCTTATGAAATCACTCAAACTATTTATTTACTTATTTGCCATGTTTATAGAGATATCTGCCGGCCATGCTCAGGATATCATAAACCTTATTCCTAATCAAACTACTTTTGTTGGAGTTTTAAATATGAGCCAAATAAACACAAAGGCAAAATTTGACGAGTTAATTAAACTTCCTCTTTTTGATAAAATTGACAATGAAATTGGAAAAAATCTGTTCAATGATTATACAAGTGAGGATAAAACCAGTTATCTGGATTTACAACAACATGGTATTAGCAAAACCGGCAAAACATATTTCTATGTAAATAATTCAGGCAATTTATACTATGGAGCACTGGTATTTGCGATAGAAGACCAGGCAAAATTTGCACATTTTGCTGAATTATTAAACGGAACTTCTGATAGCCTGCAAATAATAACTGCCGATACATATAAATACATAAAAAAGAATAAAATTACAATTGTATGGAATTCAAAGTCAGCGGCTATTTTTGGAGCTTCCGTTTTGCCTTCCTTCAAAGATTCTGTAAAAAATAGTATTCTATATCCACCGGCAAATTATATTGCAGACACCACAGTTTCTGTAACGACAGATCAACCCATCAACGATGAAGTTGTTAATGACCAAACTTCAACCGAAACACCCGATTATAATGAAAATAATACCAATGAATATCCAGTTGAGGATACAACCAGTGCATATAACTATTATAATGATTATGCAGTTACAGATTCTACAAATGCATATGATTATAACACCAATTACACTGACCCATACAACGATGCTTATGTTAAATCAAATGCAATCTGTGATAGCATCGAAAATGCATGGTGCATAGCAAATGCAGGCATTATTTTACAAGATAAAGGAACGAACTCATTGGCAGCCAACACAGAATTTTCGGAATATCTAAAAAGCAGCCCAGATGCGGCATTGATGTTTGATTATGGGCAATTTATCGATATGTCAACGAATTCTATCTCACAGTATGGAATGTATAGCCTGAGCAGTATACCTCTTGAATATATAAAAGGCTTTTACAAAGGTTTGAAAATGTATGCCAAAGTAGAACTTAATAGTGATGATGTCAGGTTTGCAATGGACATGAAACATACCGATAAGATAAATGAAATTTACAAAGAAGTAAAGAAAACCAAAATTTCGAAAAACTTCCTCAAATACATGGATAAAGATTTGATGGGATATTATGCGGTGGGTATTGATATTGAAGGATTGGCCAAAGGTTTTGGCAGTACACTTAAAAAGGTATATCCTGAAGTTCCAAAATATGGAAAAATTGCAAGTTCTGCAATGGATGTGCTTGATATTATAATTGACGAACAAGCTATTTACAAAGTATTTACAGGTGATATGGTTTTCGCAGTAAACGGAGTTAAACCTGTTGAAGTAATTCATAAAACTTACGATTACGATGAAAACTATAATATGACTGAGCGAATGGACACTTCCATGCAAATGCAGCCCGAAATATTGCTAATGCTTGGTGTTGGTAATGTTGCAGATGTGACCAAAATATTGAAATTGCTTATTAGCTTGGACGCATTAAAACAAGAGGGCGATTTATACGAACTGTCATATCGGAATTCTGATTTACCAGTTTATTTGAAAATTCAGGATGATATTTTATTTATCAGCAATAACAAAAATTTTGTCGAAAAACCTGAAATTTTGGCTAAGGATAAGCTATTAGGCAAAGAACATACTAAAATGTTTAACGAAAACAGTTATATTGCTTATGCAAACACCTCAAAAATTGCCCAATATTTTGCAAAACAAGGCAAGTCGGAAGACGACAAAATATTGACAGAAGCAGCTGAATTGTTTTCCAGTATAAAAATGCTAGGTAAGAGTAAAAACGGTTATTCGAGCGCCAGCTGCGTATTCGAACTTTCAAAAACTGATGACAACTCCTTGGTTGATATTTTAAAATTTATAAACAATTTATATATTGCAAAAGGTAAAAAACTTTGATTAGAAAATTTATCATTATCGTAATTATTGCAGCAGTTTTAGCAGTATCTGCTGCAATATTTTTTTTCTTTTTCAAGAAGGGAGATGATGGCATTCTTTACAAAATACCAAATCAAGCTACTTCTGTTTTAATCGTCGATGTTCCAAACTTGGGTAAAAAACTTTTTATTAATGATTTAGGAAAAGAGAATAAAAGCAGTGCTGAACTTGCTAAGTCAATCCCTGATTCACTGGCAGGCATAAATTGGAACAATAGCGGACTGAATTTTCTAGACAAACTTGTTCTTTTTACAATAGAAGATACAATTTCCAACACTGTTCATATCCATTTTATTCTTCCAATCTCTGATGTAAAATTGTTTAAAATTTTTATTAACGAACTTGCAGGAAAATTTAAAAGTGTTATTGAAAAAAAAGAAGATATCCATGTTGCTTATTACAAACCATTGGGTATTTTGCTCGCATGGAACAGCAATTATATTTCAGGAATGAAAACTTCCGAAAACAACGCAACGAACACATATATTTTAAAAAAAATACTATCGACAAATAAAGAACAATCCATTATGTCGGATTTCAGTTTTGCCGAAAACCAGAGCAAAGACTACGATGCGCTTTTTTATTCCAAACCCTATCACAACAACCCTTTTAAGAACCTTGAAATTTTAAATTCGAATATAGATTGCTTGACTTCAATTATCCATTTTAATAATGGTGTGCTGGAAATAAAAACGGAACTAAAAACAAAAAAAGAAAGTTTGCTCGATAAGATTTTCATTAGCAACAATAATGAATTTATCAGTTTGGCAAATACAGATAGTAGTTTGATTAATATTTTAATGAAAGTTGAACCCAATGCTTTTACACAGATTTACAACCAATATAAAGGAATAAATTTCACTGAAAGCAGTTTTCCATACCTCAAAGCATGGAATGGCAAACTCAGTTTCACGATGAATGGAATTAGAACTATTGAAAATGAATTTATTACGTACGAATTTGACGATAATTTCAATAAAATAGAAACTAAGAAAATAAAAAAGGACAATATTTGGGATATCCAGGCTATTGCCGGTATTGACGAAATTAAATTTGATTCTCTGTTAAAACTAAATCCGCTCACAAAAATAGGAAAAGACACTTTACTTTTTAAAGGTGCAAATTATGTTTTCAAAAAAACAGGCTCATGTTTCTTAACCTACAACCAAAAACTTGAAAGACCAACTTGTAAAAATCTAACAAGCAACAACAACATTTTTATTGAAGTGGATTATCAAAAACTAATTCCATTGCTGGGAGAATTTGGAATAAAAATGGAAAACAAATGGTTGAAAAATATTCCTTTATCTAAATTCAGTTTGACTTTGAACAATTCGGAAAAAACGATTCTGACCAGTAATTTTTATTTTAAAGATAAAAATAAAAATTCGTTGTTTGCTATAGCAGAAGGTTTTGTCGAAAAGTGAGGGTGGTTTGGATATTTTTCTATTGCTTTTTTTAAATTTTATACACAGAAATAAGTTAGATAAAAATTCGTACCTTTGTTAAAAATAGAACAATGCCTGAAATAAGTAGATTTTTTGGTATATTCATCACACTTAACTTTAATGATCACAATCCACCGCATTTCCATGCAAGATATGGTGACTTTAACGGATCTTTTGAAATTCAAACAGGCGAAATGATTGAAGGAGATCTACCTAGAACTGCAAAAAAGCTTGTTCGAACGTGGGCTTCGCTGCATAGAATTGAATTAATGGAAAATTGGAATTTAATTAAACAAGGACAAAATCCAATAAACATAACACCTTTGGAATAATGAAACTGATCAAAATTATAAAAATACGCCACATTAAAGGCTACATTTTGGAACTGGAGTTCAGCGACAATTGTATTAAACAATTTGACTTTTCGCAACTTATTACATTTGAGGGCATTGCAGGACAATTAGCCAATATTGACTATTTTAAAAATGTGGGTATTATAAATAATGGCAGAGCTTTTAGTTGGGAAAATGGTTATGACTGTTGCGCTGATTGGGCAAGATATTTTGCCAAGGATTTGAGTAACGAGTGGAAAGATTACGATGACAATACCAATTTAAACCAACGGATGAAAATTACCCAGAATAAAATGCAACAAACTAAAAATACAATTACTGTTTGAAACTAACTTTAAAATATTTGTATAGAAAAAAACACAACTATAGGCAAAATTAAAACAGTTTTTTTTTTACTTATTACCTTTTGCTTTATTCATTCAACTTCTTTAAAAACCCTTTCACAAATCTCTACAATCCTATTTTCATCAATATCATTCATGCACTTAAAATGCTTTTGGGGGCATTGGCTAAAACCTATTTTTGTACAAGGTCGACAATTAAGTCCTTTCACTTCAATGATTTCTGAACCTTTTCCACTCATATAAGGATACATTCCAAATTCGGGAATGGTATTGCCCCAAACAGAAATGATTTGTTTTTTGAAAGCAGCAGCAATATGCATCAATCCAGTATCATGCGAAATGATTATTCTTGCTTGTTTTACCAAGGACGCGGATTGGTTTAAACTGAATTTTCCACAAGCATTGTAAATATTATCACCAATTGCATTTTTCACTTTTTCAGCAACAATTGAGTCGTTTTTATCGCCAAGTAGCATGACTGGATTATTCAATTTCCGGCAAATCGAAATTATTTTTTCGTCGGGTAATCGTTTCGTGGCATGTTGTGCACCAATGGCGAAAGCAATATAGTCGTTTCTAAAATTATCAGGCAATGTATTGATATCTACTTCATCCTTGGCCGGAATAAAAAAATCGAGGCCTTTGTTATCATTTTCATCAATATAAAACCTGATTGGTTCCATATATCGGTCAACAATGTGAATATTTGGTAATTTATTTTTTTTGAAATTGACCATCAACCATTTTTCCCAATTCAGTTTATTAAACTTAAATGAAACATTGTGTAATTTTAATTTCACCCTCGAAGTTCGCATATTATTATGTAAATCAATCACATAATGAAAATGTTCCTGACGAAGTTCATCAATTAATTCGCTAAATGATTTATCGAGTGTGTGTATTTTATCAATATAAGGATTTTGCTCAACTATTCCAACGTATTGCTTTTTAGTCAGAAAATGAACTTCGGCTTCTTCACATTGTTGTTTAAGATTGCGAATTACTGGGGTTGTAAGCACAATATCACCAATAGAACTAAACCTGATAATTAGAAATTTAACCACTTTTTTTAAGACAAAATAATAGTTTTCCTAGCACCACCGCAAATATATTATTCCTCTTCTGCAAGTCTTTTTGCTTTTTTCTTGTGTTTCAAGATCTTAGCATCCAAATAAAAAATAATTTCTTCGGCTATATTCTTAGATAAATCGCCAACACGTTCCAATTTAGCAATTGCAGAAAATAAATAAAGGGCTTGCCTAATTATTTCGGGTTCTTTTAAAACCTGTGCACTAATAATTGTTGATGAATTTCTGTTGATTCGATTTAATTCTTTGTCCTGCTTAAATATTTTGCGTGCTATTTTATGATCTTCGGTAACGAACCCTTCAATTACATCATGAACCATAGCCAATGATAAATCAAACATTTTATCAAGCTCGTTTTCTTTCAACAAATCTTCACGGATTGGTTTTTCTGAATTAATTACATATTCGGCAATATTTTCAGCATGATCTCCAATCCGCTCAATACTTGAGGTTATTTCTAAAACTGCCAGAACGAATCTTAAATCAGTTGCAACCGGACTATAAAGTGCCAGGATATTTCCACATTCACGTCCAATATTTAGATCAAATGCATTAATCCTTAATTCGTTGTGAATGATTTCCTCTGCCAGTTCCACATCGTGATTTAGAAATGCTTCTTTTGATTTCTCTAACTGATTGTAAACCAACTCCATCATTTCAACAAGGATTTCCTTTACATAATCTAATTCTGACTTTAATTGTGTCATATTTTATTATTTCTATGTTAAGAACTAATTTCGAATTTCTAATATCCAATTTCTAAATCTATCCAAACTTTCCACTGATATAATTTTCAGTCTGCTCCTTTTTGGGATGGGTAAATAAGTCTTTTGTATTGTTAAATTCAACCAGATCACCAAGGTAAAAGAAACCAGTATAATCACTTACGCGACTTGCCTGGTGCAGATTATGCGTAACTATCAATATGGTGTATTTTTCTTTTAATTCAAGTATTAAACTTTCTACACGATGCGTAGAATGTGGATCCAATGCTGAAGCCGGTTCATCCATTAGCAATACAGATGGCTCAACTGCTAATGCCCGGGCAATGCACAAACGTTGTTGTTGTCCTCCGGAAAGTGCCATTGCATTTTTCTTCAAATCATCTTTTACTTCATCCCAAAGCGAAGCCTGATGAAGTGATTTTTCTACAGCCAAATCAAGGACAGATTTTCTTTTTTCACCTTGAATTCTTAATCCGTAAGCAACATTTTCATATATCGATTTAGGAAAAGGATTTGCTTTTTGGAAAACCATACCAACTGATTTTCGTAATTCCTCAATCCTGATTCTTTTTTGATAAACATCTTCACCATCTACCAGAATATCACCAGTTTTCCTAAATATTGGAATATAATCGTTCATCCGGTTAAATAGCCTGAGAAACGTAGATTTTCCACATCCCGAAGGACCAATAAGCGCAGTAATAGTATTGGCTTCAATTTTCATATTGATATCATTCAATATTTTTTTTTCGCCATACCAGGCATTTAGCATATGCGATTCAAGTGCATAATGTTTTTTCTCTTTTTTTGCCAACTTTTCTTCTCTTGCCATAAATTGTTTTTCTTGTGTAAGATTCTTACCAATTGTTTTTACGGCTGGCTCTGTTTCTGATAAAAACTGCAAATCCATTTAAAATAATTACTATAATTAATAATATGATAATTGCGGCAGCGGCATTAACAATAAACCCATGCTGTGGCCTCGAAATCCAATTGAATATCTGCATTGGCAAAACGGTGAAATCGTCCATTGGTGTCTTGGCAACGAATGGAACATATGCCAGGGCACCAATCACAATAAGTGGAGCAGTTTCGCCAACAACCCTGGAAAGTGCCAGTACAATGCCGGTCATAATTCCACTAAAAGAAACAGGCAAAACCTGGGTCCAAATGGTTTGCCACTTGGTGGCTCCTAAACCATAAGCTGCATCTTTTAAGGATTGTGGCACAGCCCTTAATGATTCTTTTGTAGCAACTATAATAATGGGAAGTATTAGCAGTGCAAGTGTAAAACTTCCGGCAAGCACGCTTCGTCCCAATCCTAAAAAGCGTCCAAAAATTTCTAAGCCAAGCAGACCATAAATAATAGAAGGCACACCTGCCAAATTGGATATATTAATTTCAAGGATATTTGCCAAGCGTGTCTTTTTCGCATATTCCTCAAGATATATTCCGGTAGAAATACCAATGGGAATAGCTGAAAATGCTGTGAGCACAAATATCCATATTGTTCCTGTCCATGCAGTTAAAATTCCTGCTTTTGCATAAAAGCGCGAAGGTAAATTTGTCATAAAAGCCCAATCGATCCTGGTTGCACCAACATAAAAAATATAGAAGATGAAAGTTGCCAGAATCAACAATCCAAATATAGTTGTGGCAAGGCCTATAACCTGAAAACTCTTATCGATTATTCTATTTCGGGATGATTTAAACATATTGTTGTTTGAATTTTTTATTGACCCAGAAACTAATATTGTTTAGAATAAAGGTAAATACAAAAAGCGTTAATCCTGCGGCGAAAATTGTTTTATAAGCAATTGAACCTTGCGGAACATCACCGAGGCTCACCTGGACAATATATGCAGTAATAGTCTCAATCGGAACAGTAGGATTTAACGTTAAATTTGGCTGCTGCCCTGCTGCAATTGCCACAATCATAGTTTCACCAATTGCCCTCGATATGGCCAATATAATTGAAGCAATAATACCCGATGAAGCAGCTGGAACCAGTACCTTAAAAGAGGTTTGAAATTTTGTCGCTCCCATTCCGTATGAAGCTTCACGCAATGAGTTGGGAACTGCATTTAGAACGTCCTCACTTAACGATGAAATAAATGGAATAATCATTATTCCCATTACAATACCTGCCGATAATGCGTTAAACCCTGAAACAGATGGGAAAAAGTACTGTAACACAGGAGTTATAACAATTAATGCAAAAAAACCATAAACAATTGAAGGGATTGCTGCTAAAATTTCCAACAAGGGTTTAACGATATTTCGCATCCTTTTTGTAGAATACTCATTCAGGTATACCGCAATTGTCAAACCGCTAGGTACAGCAACCAAAATAGCTATACCAGTTGTTAAAATTGTACCGCAAACAAGCGAAAGTATTCCATAATGCTTCTGGGTAAATAATGGTGTCCATTCCGGATCTGTTAAGAAATCCCAAAGCGAAACTACTTTGAAAAATGCGAACGATTCCGAGAGCAATACCCAGATAATTCCTAAAGTAGTTAAAATAGTAATAAGAGCACTTAATAAAAGTGCTCTTTCAATTATTAATTCCTTAATTTTTCTTGTAAACATCAAATGTTTTTAAAGCTTGGTTATGCTATCATTATTTAATATTTGAATCTGCCTTTAGTTTTTCCAATTGTGCAGCATATTCTTCTTTTGATAAAGGAACATATCCTACTTCTCCAACAACTGACGCAGCATTTTCGAGATAAAATTTGACAAAACTAGCTACTTCTGGGCGTTTAAATGCTTCTTTGTTGATGTAGATAAACAATGGCCTTGAAAGTGGAGCATAAGTACCATCCTTAACTGTTGTAACAGAAGGAGCAACAGGACCTTTTCCATTGTCAACTGCTACAAGTTTTAACTTGGCTTTGTTTTCCTCAAAATAAGCAAGTCCGAAAAAGCCAAGACCATATTTATCTCCTTCAATTCCCTGAACAAGTACATTGTCATCTTCGCTTGCAGTATAATCACCACGGCTACTTCCAGACTTACCAACAATAGCTTCGGTAAAATAATCATAAGTTCCAGATGCAGTTCCGGGACCAAAAAGATGTAAAGGTGCATCAGGCCAACCTTTTCTAACCTGGCTCCATTTTGTAATTTTTTCTTGAGCAGAAGGTTCCCAAATCATCTTAAGCTCTGCAACTGTAATATTTTGAGCCCAATCATTCTGTGGATTAACAATAACAGCCAAACCATCATATGCAACTTCAAAATCGTAATACTCTATTTTATTATCTTTACATGCATTTGCTTCTTCCTCTTTAATTTTTCTCGAAGCATCGCAAATATCAATTTCTTTTCTTTCAAATTTTTTCATACCTCCACCGGTTCCAGAAACACCAATAGTAACTTTAACTTCAGGCTGGTCATTCCTGTATTCTTCGGCAACAGCTTCAGTAATTGGATAAACAGTACTTGAACCATCAATTTTTATAGATCCAGTCAATTTTTCTGAATCAGAATCATTTTTTTTTCCATTGCTATTGCATGCAATAATTAAACTTGATGCAAACAAAGACATTATAAAGTAATTTTGAATTTTCATTTTTTTTATATTTTTATGAGTGCAAAATTACCCTTCCAATGTTAATTTAATGTTAAGAATGTATGATCAAAATTTTAAATCTTATTTGATATATTAATTACAATTCTAAATATCTGGTTATATGACCTTAAGCTATATTTCATGAATTAATTCTTCCATTTGTATTTACTTGAAATATGTAAAATTACATGATTGTTGCCTAAAAAGAAATTAAATTTGCAGTAAATAAAAAACGAAAGTTTGTAAATTATTTAGTTTCATAATTTATATTATCGAAAATACTAAAAACATATTATCCCAAAAAATAAAGGACAAAGCCATCCAGCTTGGATTTTTGGCATGTGGTATTTCAGAAGTCAGGTATCTTAATAGTGAGAAAGAAGGCCTAACTGCTTATCTTCAAAATGGTTATCATGGACAAATGAAATACATGGAAAATCATTTCGACAAACGGCTTAACCCACAATTGCTTGAAGAAGGTTCAAAATCAATAATATCAGTTTTATACAATTATTATCCAAATCAAAAACAGACAGATCCAAACGCCCCAATTATTTCAAAATATGCTTATGGCAAGGACTATCATCAGGTAATCAATGCTAAACTAAAAGGATTTTTCGAATATATTCAGTCCATTGGTGGAGAAGTTAATGGAAGGTTTTTTGTAGATTCTGCGCCAATTATGGAACGAGCCTGGGCCAAACAATCTGGACTGGGATGGATTGGGAAAAATGGCCTATTATTGAACAAAGAATTTGGTTCTTTCTTTTTTATTGCTGAATTATTAATTGATTTGGAACTTGAATACAATCTTGAACAAGCTAAAAATTACTGTGGAAAATGCACAAGATGTATTGATTCATGTCCTACAGAAGCGATTATTGCTCCGGGAAAAGTCGATGCCCGAAAATGCATTTCCTACTTAACTATTGAGCTAAAAGGAAATATTCCTGCGGAATTTAAAGATAAAATGAAAAACAGGGTTTTTGGCTGTGATATTTGCCAGGATGTTTGTCCATTTAATAAAAAATCACAGGCCCATCTCGAACCTGAATTCATCCCCAACAAAGTATTAATGGATTTAACCAAAGATGAATGGTATCATTTGAATGAAGAAAAATTTACCCAAATATTTAAAAAATCAGCTGTTCAAAGGACAAAGTTTAGCGGATTAAAACGAAATATTGATTTTATCAAAGACATAAAGGACAATCCTGTTGAATTTTCATCAGAATTATGACAATACAAAGTATTCCAACACCAGTATTGTGTTCAAAATAGCAAAACAATTGCTTTATATACTTCCATGCCAAAATTAAATTATTAAATTTGCCGATTATAAATCAATTGTCTTGAATGTCTTCACTGAATAGGATTAAAGCTCCAATAGCTGCCGAAATGGCTCAATTTGAAAGGTATTTCAAACATTCGATGCGCAGTAAAGTTCCACTATTAGATATTATCACCAACTATATCATCCGTAGAAAAGGCAAGCAAATGCGACCTATTTTTGTATTTCTATCTGCAAAACTACTTGGGAATATTAATAAATCAACTTTTCATGCAGCTGCATTAATCGAACTTTTGCACACCGCAACACTTGTTCACGATGATGTTGTTGATGAATCATACCAAAGAAGAGGTTTCTTTTCAATTAATGCACTTTGGAAAAACAAGATTTCAGTTTTGGTTGGCGATTATTTATTATCCAAAGGTTTGTTACTTGCAATAGAAAATGAAGAATTCCAATTGCTGAAAATTGTCTCTGATGCAACTAAAGAAATGGCCGAAGGGGAATTGCTTCAAATTGAAAAAGCAAGAAAATTAAATACAAACGAAGCTATATATTTCGATATAATCGAAAAGAAAACCGCCACACTATTGGCTTCCTGCACTTCTGCCGGTGCAAAATCAGCCAATGGAACTCCTGAACAGGTAGAAATGATGAAACAGTTTGGGAAAAACATTGGAATTGCATTTCAAATAAAAGATGATTTGTTTGATTATCAAATGATTAACGCAACAGGAAAACCGTCTGGAAATGATATTCAGGAAAAGAAAATTACGCTTCCTTTACTTTATACCCTCAACAATTCTAAGCCTGCAGATAGTAAGCGGATTAAAAACATCATTCAAAAGCACAACAACAAGTCAGGTTCATTTACCGAAGTAGTTCAATTTGTCAATTTATATGGCGGAATTGAATATGCCAAGCAAAAAATGAATGAGTACAAAGATAATTCTTTAAAAATTCTCTTAAATTTTGAAGACAATGATGCCAGAAAGGCATTGATTGAACTTGTTAACTACACCATTGACAGGGATAAATAGTTTCAAATTAATAATTCGCAAATATTTACAGGATAATTGGCTCAAATTGGAGTGCTTTTAATATGCATTTAGAATTCAAAACGCTAGTTATCTCCGCCTTTGAAAAACATTTTTAATTTTTCAGCAAACCTAAATCTACTTGTTTTTGGTTTAATCAAACTTTCAGCAAGCTTTGATTTTCGCGAATAATCAATATTAACTTCAACCAATGCAGATTTTCCATTTTTCACCAATTCCTTTGCCTTAGCAAGAATCCCACTGATATCAACATCATTTTTCATTGAAAAATATTCAGCGTATACAGCATCGGCCAGGCCTTTTACATTAATACTTGATAAGCTTACCCCTGATTGTTTCATAGTTCTAGAAGTTTGAAGTTCGGTTATTTGTTCCAACTCAGCTTCTTTAAAAACAAATACAATGATTCCCAGCTTATTACTATGTGCTGTAATCATTTCTAGTCCGGTCATTAATAAAGCATTTTGACCAATAATTGCAACTACAGGATTTTGTCTGTTGAGCATTTTGGCTCCAATGGCAGCAGGAATTCCATAGCCAAGACAATTAAAATCAGTGGGACAAATAAAATGCCTCGGTTTATAAACTGGAAATAATTCCAATGCCAATAAACTATGATTTCCATCGTCGGTTACCATTATGGTATTCTCAGGAAAATGATTTCGAAGGGCATTAAAGAAAAAGCCTGGAGTAACTATTTGTTCACTGCTTTTTGTCAACCATGATTTTCGATAATCTTCCTTGTCTTTATGTATTGCCTCTGCCAGCTCATTGAATTTATTTTTTGATTGAACTGTTTTTTGTTTTAAACTCTTAATTAATTCTTCTAAAACAATTTTTGCATCTCCTTCAATTGCTACTTTAGCATGATAATTTTTATGAAATACATCTGCATTTATATCAATATGTATCATGTTTTCAGGCACTTCCATTTGATAGTTTGAAGTAGCCAATTCAGAAAATTTCAACCCTATTGCCAACAAACAATCACAATTTTTAAACGCATTGTGACCAGCTGGCGTTGAAAATGAACCAAAACCTATGCCCGTATGCAGCGGATGGTTATAAGGAAATGAACTTACTCCCTGAAAAGTAGTGGATACGGGAGCAGTTAATAGTTCAGCTAATTGCTTCACTTCTTCATAGGCATCCACTGCACCCCAGCCTATATAAATTCCAGGATGTTGAGCACTTACAAGCAGTGAAACCGCCTTTTCTAATTTCAATTCAGGAGTTTCGGTTTGAACAAAGAGTTGCATCCCTTCTCCGGTACCTTCTTTCTTTTGCAAAAAGCTACTTTTAGCTTTACGTTTATAAGGAATTAAATTATCCTGATCAATTTCTGCAGTTTGAAATTCAATGGGGATTTCAATAAATACTGGCCCAGGTTCACCACCCATCGCTAAATCGTATGCCTCATAAATAGTACGGGCAATATTATCCTGATCACTAATATAATAGTACTTTTTAACAATTCCTTCCAGCATATTACGCATATTCAACCGATGCATTGGGAAACTTTTTCCGGATTCTCGCTGTATACCGCCTGAGATAATCAATAAAGGAATTCCATCAATATACGCTTCGGCAATTGCACTCATTGCATGAGTCATTCCAGCTCCTGGAACAATAACCATTGTCCCAATACTGTCAGTTGTTCTGGAAACAGCATCAGCCATAAAACCTGCCGATAATTCATGCGAAACCAGCATTGGTTCAAGAAATCTGGAATTACTCAATTGAGTATATAACTCGGCATTATGTACACCTGGTATTCCAAAAGTTTTTCGCACCCCAATTTGTTCTAAAGCATATACTGCTAAAAATGCACCGTTTTTTTTCATTTTCTTCCTTGAAATATAAGTCTAAAATTGGTAATAAAATGGCTAATAAACAAAAAGATTGCACATCATGTCAACGTATCTAACCTAAATATTATTTTAAAATTCATATTACATTCCTGAAACTCAATAGTTAAATTGAAATTATTTTATTCATCTTAAAATAATTATCGTAAAGAGTAAATATTTTCTGAAATAAAAAAGCCTTTATTCCAAAATCAAAATTGGAATAAAGGCTCAGGCAAATTACCAGATTCTTTTTTACATTTTAAAAGGAATTCCCATATAGTAATTCAGGATATTAATCCTGAAAAGGAAATCATATTTGGCTTGAACTTTATCAGATTGTACTTTTGTCAACTGATTTTTAGCTGTATTGTAATCAACAGAATTTACTAATCCAAGGTCAAATTTCTGTTTGGTATATGAAAAGGATTCCAATTGCGCTTCTTCAGCTTTTTGACTGGCTCCAAACTTTGCCAATGCTGATTCAGCAGAATTCCTTGCCTGTTGAATATCTTTATATAATTGACGTTTTGAAAGATCCAATTGATACTTTGAATTATCAACCGAAATCCTTGATTGGGAGATGCTATTCTTGACCGTAAATTTATTGAAAAGTGGGATTTGAACGCCAATAACAATAGCAAGACTGCGATTATCGACAAATTGATCTCCATATGGTTTGGCAACAGCATTGCCAGAACCATCAATATACTTTCCTTCACTGGAATAGCCAGTACCGTAAGAACCTCTTAAAAAAACAACCGGACTCAAGCCACCATAAGCAATATCCAATGATTTTTGGGAACTTTGCAGTTTATATTCTTGCTTTTTAATCTGTGGCAAATCAAGCGATTCCTGGTAAATTCGTTGAACAGAATCAAGAACAAATAAGTCCGAAGGATCTGCCAAATTAGGCACCTCTATTTCAAAACCTCCAGTGGTATCCAATTCCAATAATTGGGTTAAATCCAAATAGGCAGTTCTCAAGTTATTTTCGGCATTAATTCTATTAAGTTCTTCACTGGCAAGCTGAGCCTGTATCTCAAGCAGGTTGCCTTTGGCCAGGCTGCCAGCATCAACCAATATCTTTGTACGATCTTCCTGTCCTTTAGAAATTTCCAATTGGTTTTTAGCCACTTCAAGTAATTCTTTATCAAACAAGATTTGAAGATAAGATGTTGCAACCTGAATAGTTATAGAATATTTAATTTCTTCAATTTCTTGCAAATCAGCAAGATAATTATAATTATTTTGTCTTATTGAATTGGCTTGTTGCAATCCGTTAAAAAGTGTCACAGAACTATTTACCGAGGCGCTAAGCGATTGAATCCTATTGTTCGTAAAATCATTGGTAAATGGATCAACGGTATAACCAAACTGGAATGCATCCTGCACAGAAGCATTCAAATCGGGAGCTAATCCAATTCTCGATTGCTGCAAGCTCGATTTACTAGATTCAGCTTTAAGTTGCGTTTGTTTTACCTGAATGTTGTGTTCAATTGAATAGTCGATACACTTTTGAAGTCCCCATGGTTGCTGGGCTTTAACATCAAATTGGCATACAAAAAACAGAATAAAAATGATTAAAAGGTTTAATTGTTTCATCCGCTTTTTTTGAATTATTATTTCAAGATTGGATGGAACATCCTGATTATGAGTTGATTTTTTTTCAATTTTGAAGTCAAAACGATCATCAGTGTGTGCATTAGTAGTTTTAAATGGATGTTTCATAGAAATTAATTTTAATTACATGTCTAAAATAAACTTGTTTAAGATAATAATGATATCTTCTTTGGCTAATAGCCACTAATAGATAACAATATGAATATTGAAATTATCCAATTTAAGGCATGTAATAATAAAAAGGCAATGCGGTTTGAAATGGTTAAATATTTGCCAAATATATAAATTAAAGTTAATTTGTAACCTTAAATATAATTATTTCTCTGTCAAATTATTTTTAAAAAACTTAAATATCCTTGTATACTCATCTGTCCAGCTGCTTGGTTCAACAAAGGCATGTTGCTCCAAAGGATAAATTGCCAAATCCCAATTTTCTTTTCCCAACTCAATCAATCTTTGGGATAATCGAACAACATCTTGAAAATGAACATTATCGTCTATTACTCCATGCAACATAAGCAAATGTCCTTTTAATCCTTCGGCATAATAAATAGGTGAACTTTGTCGATATGCAATGCTATCATTGATAGGCGTGTTCAAAATATTAGAAGTATAACCATTATTGTAATGTGCCCAATCGGTTACTGACCTTATTGCTGCACCGGCCTTAAAAGTATCAGGTGCCTTAAACATGGCCATAAGTGTTATAAAACCACCATATGAACCGCCATAAATGCCAATCCGATCTTTATCGATGCCTAGGTTTTTAACCAGATATTTTGCACCATACACCTCATCGGATAAGTCTTTTCCGCCCATATGCCTATAAATTCCTGTACGCCAATCGCGCCCATAACCGGCACTGCCTCTGTAATCAATATCAAGCACCGTAAATCCATTATCTACCAAAAAATTATGAAACATATATTCTCTAAAGTAGCTGCTCCACCATTGATGTGCATTTTGTAAATAACCAGCTCCATGAACAAATAAAACAGCTGCTTTGTTTTTCACATTTTCAGCAGGTTTATATAATCTTGCATATACATTTTTTCCATCTTCGGCTTTAAATGTAACAATTTCTGGAACCCGCCAGGGATATGCATTAAATTGAGTTGTAGTAGAATGGGTAATTTGAATGGATTTTTCTTCCTTTCCTGTAACAGCAGGATTATCCATCACATATATTTCCCAGGGTTTATTAGAGAAAGAATATCGAATGGCCAATTTGCTTTCATCCGGTGATAAATATACTTCATTATTTCCCAAAAGACTGGTCAATTGTTGTGCCTTTCCACCTTCAATTGGCATTCGGTAAAATTGCACAACTCCGGGATGGTTTTCGTTCGATGAAAAATACCAGAATTGCTGATCTCTCGACATAAAAGGATTATAAACCTCGAATTTACCGCTGGTCAAAGCCTTTTTTTTCTTCGACTTTATATCAAGTACATATAAATGTGAATAACCAGTTTCTTCTGATTGGAACCAAATCCCTTTATCATCAGGCATCCAGCCTCTGGATACATTATAATCAGAATAATAGCCAATTCCAGGACCTTCAATCCATGCATCATCGTGTTGTCGTTCAAGCATTTCTACTTCGCCATTTTCGAAATTGAGCAAGGCAATCCAACGATCTTTATTATCATTGGCCCTGATTTCGATAAATGCATGTTCTCCTTCATTATTCCAAAAAGGCCCATCAATAGAACCAATTCTGTTTAAGTTTTCGTAATTGTTATTAGGATAATCATTTAAATAAGCGGGCAAGTCATTAATTCCATCCAATTTACTAAAATCGGTTTCGTAGGTTTTCTTTCTAGCAATATTATAAATGTACATTTTATATTCTTCAGGTTTTTCACCCACTTTTGATCTTGCATTGATCATTTCGGTATAGCCTGATTTTGTAACATAATCGGGAACCATGGTCTTTTTTGAACTCTGATTTTTATAAAGAACATAACTTACATATTTGCCATCGGGGCTAATCTGAGATTTCAACATTTCCATACCATTCAGCGGAATTGGTAGTGGCTTATCTGTCTTTTCATCAAATCTGTTTTCGGAATTCCTTTTCCTTTTTTCTTCACGTTTATTTAACACAGAAAAAATTTTTAATTGATCATCCTGTAACCACTTTTCTTTATCTACAAGAAAATCTTCTTTTCTTGTAATCGGAGTCCCTTCATAAAAATCGGTCATCTGCTCTATCTCTCCAGTTGATATTTCCCAGCAAAAAATATTATCTCCATCATTAAAAGCTATTTTACTTTCATCGTAAGTAAAGTAAGGATTGGTCTCTCTGCTATTTGTTTTGGTAATTTGGTACAATTTGCTTCGTTCAAGTTCCAATAAAAAAATATCACCATTTTTTTCAAATGTAGCACGCGATTTATCTTTCGAAAATACCCAAGCTGAGGTTGATACATCATTTAAAGTATCGGTTTTTACTTTGTTTATCCGTTTGCTTTCCAGATCATAACAATACAATGAATCCTCTTCATAATTAGAAGGGCCCCAATAAAAATAGATCGAAGTGCTGTTCTGCGACCAACTTAATGTGTTTGGTAAATGCCCCACAAAATCATCACCTTTCATAATATCTTTAATTTGAAGTTTGGAGATATTGCCTTCTTGCGAAAACAAAGTATTTACAATGGCAAAAAACAAAATAAATAAACTTGTCAATTTATTGGAAAATCCATTTTTCATTACGCTTTGTATTTGAATTAAACTATTCTGATTAAATTAACTTAATACTTTTTGCATTAAAATAAACCAATTTTAAAGATGCGTTACAATTTTTATATTTTAGAAAATATTACTGATCCATAGAAAATCGAACTACCTGCAATCTTTGATAATATTATAAAAATTTAATTATTTATTATCACAATAATTTTCACTTTAAAAGCAAAATTAATTGCGAATGTCTTAAATTTGCTTACAAACACAGATTATATTATTAAACCTAAAATAATTAATAATCCAATTGGATGAAAAAAACTTCTATGGCATTTCTAATTATCCTGTTCATTTTAATTCTTTATTTTCTGTCCATGTTTTCGTCGGCTTTATACACAGGAAAAAAGACGGTTAAAAGTACGTTACTGAGTAAAATTGTAGTAACCGGACATCGTGGAGCTGGCGGACTGGCACCTGAAAATACACTTGCAGCAATTGAAGCAGGATTATCACAAGGTGTTCAACGCATTGAAGTTGATGTGCAGCAAACCAAAGACGGAAAGATAATCTGCCTGCATGATGAAACGATTGACAGAACAACCAATGGTAAAGGTTATGCTAAAGATTTAACTTTCAACCAAATCGAAAAATACAGTGCAGGAATTAAGTTTTCCAATAAATTCAAAGACGAAAAAATCCCATTGCTTGAAGATGCAATTAAATTAATGAAAGACAGTGTTACCTTGGTAATAGAAATAAAAGACGGAAATGAAGTTTATCCCGGAATAGAAAAAAAAGTAGTAGCCTTGATCAACAAACACAAGGCAAAATCTTCGTGCATTATTCATTCATTTAACGACAGTGTATTGTTCCGTATCCACAAAATGGATACAACAATTGTATTGCATAAATTATTTATTGCCGATTTTCCATTTATGCAAATACTAACCGATGGCCATTTAAAAATAACCAATCTAGAATACTATAGTTTTGTAACTGAATTCAGCGTATATTATCCTTTTGCTACCAGGCGACTAATTAATCATGTGCACAGATTGAACAAAAAAATAAATGTATGGACCGTAAATGACAAGGCTACAATAGGCCGCTTGATTAATTTGGGTGTTGACGGCATAATTACCAATTACCCAAATTATTTGAAAAGGGATTGTGTCAAATAGAACTGACACTACAAGTTTCAATAAAGGGAATATTTGTCCAGGATCTATTTTCAATATTTAAATTCTGCTCCATTGGAATTAAAGAGGCTGGATTCCAACTTCTTAAGCAACTGGTTTCTACTACTTGAAAGCTTCGTAATTTTTTAATAAATTACTGAAAAAAAAAGGCCTCTTTTCTTTGCATTTAATAAAAAACCAAGTTAAATTTATAGTTACATTCTTGCTTAAACTATACAGATGCAAATCTTCCACAAGTGCAAAAGGGTGGGCAAAACATTCCATGAAACAAGAAATAAATTTGGATTTATCTACTTCAATTAAGGTAGACGTGATAGCTAGTATCTATTTAGAAGGATTGTTTGAAAGCATAAAAATTGCTTTTAACCCCACCACTTTGCAAGATTTTTATCAATTCATGAATTCAAATTTGCAGACAGTTACATAAATATAACGATAATTGTTCCATCACTTTTTGATATTATTTACAAATAAAGATAATGTGGAGACCAGAAACCACAATAAAAACGGGGCGAAACCGAAAAGCCATATGATTAGGAAACCCTAAACAATAATACTATGAAAAAAATTATCCTTACAACACTTGCCATTATTTTTACAATGGTAGTTTTTACATCATGTAACCAATCTAAACCCAAGGTAGGACAGGTATTAGGAGTTTTATATAAATCAGATGGAACCGTTTATAAAGAAAACGTTTCCGTGTTTGTAATCAGTGACAAAGAAATTGCTTCGGGTAAGATTAATAATGACTTACAATTCAGAACAAACAATAAAGGCGAATTTACACTCGAAAATATAAAGCCAGGTCATTATACATTATATATATTTGAGCAACCTAATTCTGACAATTTAACTGGAACCAGTAATCCACCAGCCCCAATCATGGGTCAAATTAGTGATAAAGGAAAACCTGTAAACTTTGAAATGCAAGCCAGTGAAGGAATAAATCTGGGAAAAATTGAAGTGACTGAAATAATTCATTGATTTTTTTATGATACGCCTGTCTTGATCATATTTGAAATCTCTTTTTATTATTAGATCTTAAAATTTGAAAAAACCACTTTGAGGTGTTAAAGACAGATCTTGAAAATAATTTGTATTCGCATGCAATAAAAGCATTTCAATAAAACATCAATTTAGCTTTTGATGAGCTAAAAAAAAAATCTTAAATCAAAATTAACCCACTATGAAAAAAATTAAAATGTTAATCTGCATTTTGTCAATAATTCTGACAGGTTCCTTATTCCCTCAAATATTGAATCAGTCAATTTACGGAAAAGTAACAAGCAAACTTTCGGAATTTTCTTATAAAAACGCCATTTTCAAAAAAACACATTTGGAGAAAATTACTTCCATAATGGATGACACATCAGTAAATAATAAAAAGGTTGTTATTTTCTATACAGAGAAAAATATCAAGCTTGAAGGAAAAGAAATTATTTTTAGTTATTACGATGAAAAAACTCTTTTGCGCAAGATGGTTAAGGAAAGAACTAAATCTGGTGGAGTTATTTCTTTCTTAATTCCAGCTAGTGAAAACGGAGCCTCAGCCATATTTTCAATTGCATTTGCTGAAAAAAACATTAAAAAAGCAATGGCTTTCAGAATTCCAGCAGAGAGCATGAATGGAGGCCAGGATTCTATTTCAATCAATATAGTTAAAGAAAAGAAATGTACCATTCTGAATTCCTGGGCACCTATGCAACTTATTAATTTTCCAGAAGATGGATCAACAATAAATTTTAACCAATCCAATATTAATATTCTAAAATACGACGAAAACACCCAGCAGGCATCAGATATTGTTCGGTTGAGCATGCAAAATGGCGGTACAAAACCAATTGGAACAGGAGATATTCTCTTAGAAGGTTCATTACTCAATTTTGAAGACACCAACACATTTACCGGCGCACAGTCAAATAATTTGAATAATAATGTACAATCAAACAAACCGGAAAATAATTTGAATCAGACCGTTCAATCTTCAACTATAGAAAAATCAGAATTATGGCCACATAAAGGAACAATCAGCCTTGAAATGGATTTTCAGGTTGGCATCAAGATGGCTGGCAGCGGCATAGATAATATAATTACAGCTGAAGATAATTACCTGAAAAGTCTTGGATTGGCCGAACAGCAAACCAATTCGTCGGGACAAGTAATATCGACAAAACCGATTGATACGTATGAATATTCAAATGATATAATGGTTGCTGGTATTAAAGCACTATATTTTTGCAATGATAAATTTAGTCTCGGCCTACACTTTTATTTTATGAGTTATTCACAAACCTTATCAGCTGCTCAAAAAAGCGGCACAGGTAATTTATTTAACATTAATTACTTTGGTCCAAGTATAACCTATTATCTATCTCACAAGGGAAGGTTTGGACTATCATTAAAAAGTGATTTCAGTTTTGTATTTGGTAAATTTTCATCAGTGCCTGCATTGTATGATTTAAGTGAAAGCGGTGGTTTAGATGATGTAAGCGGACTCCCTGCTATGATTAAAAATCAACATATCGAATCAAATTTGTCTGGGATTCAGGCAGATGCTTGTTTATCAGCAAGTTGGTTTCTTAAAAGATGGATCTCTATAGATGCTGGGCTTGGATTATTCTATTATCAGGGAAAAATATCAGAAAAAATATGGCCAAATACGCCAACATCATTCAGTTGTTTTACTCCTACCCTCTACTTTGGGGCTAATTTTTATCTACGAAATAAAAAAGGTTAGACACAAAAACCTGTCTAATGAGTTTATTTTAATACTCTTGACATATTCTGATCATAAATAATTTGGAGTAGTGTGTCGAAATTAATATTAAACGTGTCATGCTTGATAAAGCTGACACGTTTTACTTTTTTAATCATCCTATAAAATTATTCACATTATACTAATTTTCTATAATTAACAAAATTCAGTTTGTTATCTATTTAATATTCTTAAAATCTAATATTCAACACTTTATCACTTATTTTGAAAAATATTTCAAAAATATTATATACTTTATTTGGTATATAATAGATTCTATTATATATTTGTATCAGATATCAATTTAATTTTTGTTAACATGATACCAAAAGAATTAGTAAAGGGATCGTTGAAATCAATAGTTTTAAAACTATTGGCCGAAAACAACAAAATGTATGGTTACGAGATTACTCATAAAATAGAAGAACTTTCCGAAGGGAAAATTAAACTTACTTATGGTGCCTTGTATCCTGTTTTGCACAAATTAGAAACCGATGGTGCAGTAATTACTGAGCAGGAAGTAGTAAATAACCGAAACAGAATTTACTACAAACTTACCGAAAAAGGAAGTGCCACCGCCAAAGAGCGAATTAAAGAGCTTGAAGAATTTGTTCAAACCATTAAAATTTTGTTGAACCCCCAAACTGGTTTTGAATCATGTGTTTGCTAACCAAACAACAAGTAGCAATTGTGTCAAAGGATGTGGAAAATGAAGGGATTAATTATTCACATCTGGATACTGATTTAATCGATCATATTTGTTGTGACATTGAAACACGCATGAGTCATGGAATTGCTTTTGATCTGGCTTACGATTTGGTAAAAAAGGAGTTCGGCATTAAGGGGTTACGGCATATCCAACAGGATACCTTAATGTTAATTGATAAAAATTACAGAATTATGAAAAAATCGATGAAATTGATTGGTGTGCTAGCCTTGGCCCTTATGGCTTTTGGAGCATTGTTTAAAATTATGCATTGGCCTTTGGCCGGAATAATGATGGTGGTGAGTTTTTTCTTCACCACTTATGTGTTCTTTCCAGCTCTTCTGTTTGTTATTTACAAGGAAGTGAATCTGAAAAAACAAGCTGGTGTATACCTTATTGCTTTTATTAGTGGAGCTTTGTTTATGACTGGTATCCAACTAAAAGTTATGCATTGGCCGTTTGGCAATGAGGCATTCTTTCTGGGTTTGGGATTACTGGCTTATATACTGTTACCATTTCTCATGTTTACGCGATTCAATGCTTCCAAATATAGCAAAAGCGTATATATTGCCGGATTTATTTCACTTATTGTAGTAATTACAGGGCTTATTTTCAAAATGCAACATTGGCCGGGAGCTGGTGTTCTTTTAACAGCAGGTGGACTTTCATTCGTGTTCGTATTTGTTCCATTATTTTACATCCACGAATTGCGCAAATCAGAAAAACTGCGAATCGATTTTTTCTTTGGAATTGTTGCCTTGAGCTATTTTATAGTGTTGAGTTTTTTATTAAGTTTTTCGACTAATAAAAGTATTTTAATTGACCTGAATTTTCTAGATAAATCATACAAAGCTTCGACCTTATACCTCACTGGCAAAAACACAGGTTTATTGAAAGATTCAGCCTCACAAAAAGTAATCGAGTTAGTAAACCAGGCCGATTTAATTTATAAGGATTTAGAAGAAATTAAATTACAGATTGTTCAAACACATTTTAAGGTAAATAAGGAAGATGCAGAGCTTCTAATTAAAAACAACGTTGCATTAAGCGACAAAGAGAATTCGGTTAAATATTTGCGTTCCGAATTCAACCCCAATTCGCCTTTAGTAAAACTAAAAACGGAATTTGAAAACTTTGACAAATTGTACAATAGCTTTATGGGTGAAAGCTCACATCAAGACACTAAAAATGTTCGAATATTTAATACCGAAAAAAGACTAGCAAGCAATAACGGTGATTTATTTTCGTGGGAAGATTACCACTTTAAAGATCAGCTCGAAGCAGCCGCGTTTAATACTTTATTATTTTGGCAATATAATATTCGCCTAGCCGAAAACAAGGTGCTTACTTCCGTACAAAACAAGCCAACAGCTGTTTTAAAATAATTTTGTTTACCTGATTATGAAAACTGAAAATTTTGTAAAAGTGCTGCATTTGGTATCGGCAGCAAGAATGAAATAAATTCTAATCAAGAGTTTTTTTGTTGATTATTCAATTCCTTAAAAAAATAAAAAGATGAAAAAAAATATATATCGTTTTGGAATGCTCTGCATATCAATTATTTTAATTGCAGTTGTTTTTAAAGTGATGCACTTTGCAGGAGCAGGAATATTATTAGTAATCGGGCTTGGTTCAATGAGCTTGCTTTTTATACCAATATCGTACTTTTTGTTATTAAAATCAACCGAGGATAAATTGCTAAAGCTCGTTTTTCATGCAGCGTTTATTTCCTTTTCGTTAGATTTTATAGGTATGCTTTTCAAAATTATGCATTGGCCCGGAACAGGTTGGTTGCTGATAATTGGTTTGCCTTTACCTTTTATTCTTTTTTTACCTGCCTACATTAATTATCACAACAAAAGAAAACTGAAAACGGACACAGACTTTTTTGCTATTCTCTTATTTATGATATACTTAGGCGTATTCACTTCATTATTAGCTGTTAATAGTGATTACCTTGCCATTGAAGCTTATGCTCATTCAACCAACGAAATATCTGAATCAAATTCATTTTTAATTGAGTCTACAACCCAAAATTTGGAATCACCTGTTTCAGTTTCTACAAATGAGATGGTCAAACGACTTGAAAACATTAAAAAGTCACTTGTGATGGAAGCCGGCGGTGGTAATAAGGAATTTGTGCAGCTAGATGGAACAATTAATTATCGACTGATTTCAGGAAAGAAAAATGGAAATGTAATTGCAGTATCTAACATGGATTACATCAAATTCAACCAACAATTTGAGGAGTTTGCCAAAATGCTCAAAGCAAATATGGTCGATAACAATACCCAAAGACTGATTGATGAAATAAATGTTTACCGGCTTGCTAAAATGGAAGGACAGAACCCGACAATAATGGAACTTCCGCTAATAACTGTACTCAACGTATTGACTGATTGGCAAAATAAACTGTTGCTGATTAATTATACGCAGAAGCAAAGCAGTATTTAAAAAATTCGTGAGTACATCAGAGAAAAAAACACATTGCATCATGTTTTATTTTTTCTAAGTTTTAAGTTCTCTATGTACTCGATTACAAGCAATCCCTTTACTAATTCAATATTGCAAAACGCCAACTCCTTAAATCCCGGGAGCTGGCGTTTATTTCAAAAATAATAAACCTTGTCTACGTAAGTAAATTCAAATATTCATCTATTCATTTGATCAGAAATTGCTTTATCATTGATTTTTGACAAATTTGCCAGAAGAGACAATTTTCTCATTATCTGAAAGTTCAAAAAAATACAGGCCTTCCCTCAATTCATTAATATTTACAGGAATTGCATTATCATTAACCGGAACGTTGCTTGTAAAACATTTTCCGCTCAGGTTATAAATATTCAGTTTAAGATTTCCATTCGGTATGCTATTTTTTTCCGAAACGGGAATATACAATATTTCGCTTGCCGGATTTGGGAAAGCATGTACGGAACTATTTACTGCTGAATTATCCTGCATGCCGGTAGCACTTCCAACTGTAATTTTCCCTGACATTCCAGAGCCGTGCTCGCTACATTGGTAATTATAAACGCCTTCAATTGTAAAACCGAAAGTATAAACCCATCCAGAACCAATTGAGTTACCAAATGACTCTGGATTTGATGGAAATGTAGCCTGGGAACCGTCAACACTATGAAGGCCATCAGTATTTGTCCATTTTACAAAATCACCCACAGCAATTACCAGATTAGCAGGACTAAACTGAAAATTTGAAACTGTGACATCATGTGTAACCTGTGCGGACATTATTCCACAAAGATTGAGAGTTAATAAAAAAATCAATCCAATTAACCTTTTGTAAATAATCTTATTTTTCATAGTCGAACATCCCGTTAATGCTTTTAAATAAATTTATTGAGGTGTTTACTTATGTACTAATTATTATTTGTTTATATCCAATGTGCGCATTGGATACCATTCTTTCAATGAGTTTATGAAATATTGTTTCTTTGAAAATCGACCTATTTATAC
>JANYKN010000006.1 GCA_025361565.1 Bacteroidota bacterium
TTATCAAATGATAAAAGCAGGTTATCCAAATTGACCCGAGAATGTTTATCTACAACAATAAATTTACAATTGCTTTTAATTACATTTTTCACAAAAGAGGTATCAATTAATTGTTTATTGGTGCAATTCCAACCCTTGCGATGTGATAAATAAATCAACTGAGGGTTACCATTTCCATTTATTAAAATCAAATCATCACTATTTGAAACTTTATCCATTATGGATTCTAAACTCATCTTATACTTTTCAGATCCTTTAATAAAGAAATCATGTTGCTGATTAGCGATACTTTCTCCTACGCCTAAGATTAATATAGCTAAAAACAACCATTTTTTTTGAATTAAAGAGAGAGTGTATCCGGCAACAAGTGCCATAATTGGAACAAACGGAATTATATAATAGTTGTGATAATAAAAGTAATAGCCAGATTTGAATATATATATTAAAAACACTGCAAATGGAAGAAAAAATGCAACAATCATTTTCTTTTCTTTCCTGATAAACATCAAAGCTATACCTAAAACAAAGAGAGAAAAAACAATATAGCTTAAAAATGAGTTAAAGTAAAAGTTATGTAATGCCTTGCCTATGTTGTCTATAATTTCATTAAATCCAGTTTCAATAGATGTACCTGAATTATACCAATTTCCAAACTCGCTTGACAATTTAAAATTCCAGTTAAAGTACCACAGATAAATTAACAAAATTGGTGGAAATGTAGATATTGCTAAAATGAATTTAGGTCTTAATTTGTACCTGCTGGATAGTAAAAATGGTATTAAAAATACAAAGTAAATGGCAGCAGGTATTTTTGATAAAACAGCCAAAGAACTTATGACAATGTATAATATAATTTGATATATCTTATTTTCATCTAAATATTTTAATCCAAAATAAAGTCCAATAAAAATTAAAGATATGCAATAGGTGTCAGGCATCATCTTTCTTGAAAATGTGAACCAAATTGATGCAGCCAACAAAATAGTGGAAATAAATGCCATTCGTTTTCCAAATCCGGCCAAACAAATTAATTTATTAAAAAATAATAGTCCAATAGAAGAAATTAAAAGATTAATTATTCTTCCATACCAATGTGCATAGCCAAATATCTTCGAAATCAAAAAGGAAATATAGTTCATTGAAGGAAATTCCATTCCTATAATACCTGTTCCTCCATTATTATCATCTACCCTTGGATATAAAATATTTGCATCAACTTCAAGAAAATTTCTGGCTACCATTAATCCTGTTACTTGTCGCCAATTATGTCCTATTTCTAAAGGTGGATTTGTAATTCCGATTAATCTAATTAGAAAAAAAATAAATATCCAAAATTCAATTCTATTGAAAAGTCTTTTCATATTCTATTATGCATCTTAGTGTCTTAAACAGTAATACAGCCAACTTTCATAAGACACAAGTTCTTTAAAGGCAGATTAAACTACACACAAAGGTGCAAAATAAATTACTAAGCTTTCAAGCAGATACAGAATAACCTAGGTCTATAGAGCACATCCTCCTGAAAAAGGGGGATACATTTGCTGTCACTGAATAAGAAGCTTATTCTATCTTTCTTGTAAAAAAGAACCATATGGATTTTTCACAGTTTTCACAGGAGGCAAATCCTTTAGAGACAGCGAAAAGCGGGCAATCGGCAATTGGATGATTGCAAATCAGCATCTGGTTATTCTTTTCAGTTTACTTTTCAATTGGGTAACAAATCCAATTTTGGGTGTGCCAAGATTTCCTTCGAATAGCTTTCCCCTTTGTAAATAATGAGTTACAAATGTGTTAGAGGTTAAGCCCCATTTCATTAAAAACATGTCACTGCCATTATTCTTCTTTATTCGTTTGGTCGATTTGGAACCAAAGTGATAGACCTTACTTTTTCCAATCCCTCTAAAATACCGAACTCCTGCCTGCCAAAGTTTCATCGACAGATCAGGGTCGGAATACATACCTGGGGAGAACTCGATACTCATTCCACCAACTAAATCCCAAAGTTCTGTCGATAATATATTCGGAGGCCACGTGCTTCCAGACCAGTCTTCTTTTACTAATTGAACTGACTCTTTAATCAATTTTTCTTCGTCAAATGATTGAAGATCCTGACCAAAATTCTTCACCATTACGCAGGAATTCCCAGTTTCAGTTGGTTCTATCATGGTTGCAGAAAGCATAAAAAGCTTATGGCCAACTTCTGAAACAGCTTCGTCAAATGCCTTGTCCCAATCGGGTAAAAGATACATATCGTCGTTTATATATACAATATAATCAGTTTCTACTAAAGACCTGCAACAATTTAAACCATAACAAATACCAATATTGGAAGGGCTAAAAACATAATCAATATCTGGTTGCAATTTTATCCAGGATTCTGTACCATCAGCGCCCTCGTTAATTAAAACAATTATTTGATGATCGAAATGTGAGTTCTTACGAATACTTTTTATACAAAGCTTTAAATAATCCAAATTGTTCCAACTGGGAATCAGAAGTGAATACTTTTTTTGATTTGTTTGTCCGCACTTAACTTTTATTAGTTGATCTATCATGCTAAAATGATAGAACTACAAAGACTAAAGAAATCAACTGGCTAATCCATCGTTCAAAACAAAAATTCATGTAAATCAATAAAAGCATGATAGATCAACTAATAAAAGTTAAGTGCGGACAAACAAATCAAAAAAAGTATTCACTTCTGATTCCCAGTTGGAACAATTTGGATTATTTAAAGCTTTGTATAAAAAGTATT
>JANYKN010000016.1 GCA_025361565.1 Bacteroidota bacterium
TGCGTTTTTCAATTCTATGTCGATTTTGATTAAATAATCACTTTGCCAGGTTTCCGGAATTGAATCAAAAATGTGCAGGTTTTCAACTATTTGATTTTTAAGGTTGAGGGTTTTTCCAATAAACTTTTTTAGGTTTTTGTCTGAAATGGCAAGCTTTCCGTATTTTTCTAAAACAGAGGTATGTTTGTTAGTTTCTTCCAAAAGAATTCGTGATTTTTGAAAATAGTAGTCCAGCGCAACTGATTGGGATACATTTAACATAATCAGCCTCATGGTTTCAATATCACAATAGGTGAGATCAGCTTTGTTAAAACCAAATTTTATTTCAGTTGCATCAGGCTCAATGTAATATTCTTTATTTAACTCACTATCATAGAAATATCTGCAATGGTTAGAAATTACTTTAATAAATTCATTTGTTTTTGTTTCGTCGGAATTTAAAAAACAGACAACGCCATATTTTAAAATTGAAATATACTGTTCCGTACCTACTTCATAAAATAACTCATAATAGTTAGAATATAGAAGTTCAGCAGTATAGGCCGATTGAAATGAGTCTATATTAATATGGTCAGATATTTGGGTTGCAGTTACTATATACATGCATTAAAATTAAGTTTACTTTAAACAGCTAACTTATTGATTGATATATAATTCATATAATCAAAGCGATACATTCAACTTATATAGCTAACTATAATGTTTATAACAAATATGGCCAGTAGCACAATTACTATCCATTCAAGCTTCATACTATTTCCATGGTTGATTAAGTTGCTGAAATAATCCAGATGTTCGCGGATAATTTCCAATTCCTTGTCAATATTGTCGAATCGTTTCTCCATGAAAAGAGCCGTTTTCATTTCAGAATCAATTTTTATTAAATAATCATTCTGACGGGTATTTGGTACTGAATCAAGAATGTGCAAGTTTTCAACGATATCATTCTTTAAATTATGAGTTTTCCCAATAAACCTCTTAAGGTCCTTATCAGAAATGGCAAGTTTCCCGCTCTTTTCCAAAAAAGAAGTATGCTTATTGGTTTCTTCCAACAGAATCCTGCCTTTTTGAAAATAATAGTCGAGAGAAACTGACTGTGCTATGTTTAACATAACTAACCTAGCGGTATCAATATCAAAATATGAGATTTCAGCTTTATTAAAACCGAATTTTAATTCCTCTCCTTGGGTTTCTATGTGATATTCTTTAGCTAGTTCACTATCGTCGAAATAATTACAATGGTTTGATATTAATTTTATAAACTCACTTATTTTATCGTTATCACAATTAAAAAAACAGGCAACACCGTACTTAAACACAGATATATATATTTCTGTACCTGCTTCATAAAATAATTCGATATGATCTGAATAAATTAACTCGGCAGAATAGGCTGCCGCAAACGATTCAAGATCAATACTATCGGATATTTGATGTGCAAAAACTTTAAACATTTCTGTGTTTCATTAATGAATTGTGGCCTCGATAAACTTTTAGTTATTATTCACGTTAGTCAAACCACCTAATCATGATAAAATGAATAGTATTAAAACTTAATTGAAGTTAAGCATTATTTAAGCCTGTTTTTTTTATAAGTAGTGATATTCATCATTATTAAATGGTGATATGGCTTATCTTTTTTAGAAAACTAAATGTCGGCTATTTAAAACCCTCGTATCGAGCCCTCCTGCCGCTTTTCGTAAAGAGTGGCCTGCGGCATCGAAAATAGATTTCCCTTTAATTGCTGAATTTTGCGATAACCTATAATTCAAGCTAATGCGAGGTTCAATACTAGGGCTAACGAGTATCGGCAACTGGCCAAATAGAAAAGTTAACCCGTCTCATCTGCGAGGAATTAGACATACTCGACGACTTGGAAAAGAGCCAGCTCACCAACGAAGGTTTTTTAACAACATATGTTAGTTTGAGAAAATAAAGGTTATATATTACAAACAAATTATTTAACCCTGCCAGGGTTGAAGGCCTTGGCAGAGTTGCTATTATCACATTTCTTTATTCTTATTCTCTTTAGTGCAATCAAAATTCATTAAACAATAACTTAACTATTTTTATGAAACTGTTTCTGTCTAAATTAGTTATCAGTAAGATTATCCTTGTTCTGGTTTTTACCTGCTCAAGCTTAATTATAAGCCATGCAACAAACATTTCAGTTAGCGGGATTATTTCAGCAAATACAACCTCGAGCGCCGATACCATAAAAGTAACCGGCGATGTTACCGTAAATAATGGAATCGTACTTACCATAAATTCAGGGAAAATCATTCAATTTTTTCACGCTCAGGTTTATCCTACATTTGTTGACACAAATTTGATTTAACTGATTTCCCTATATGGATTGTCAACCTGTTTCCCAGATACGAATAAACAATTCCTGAACAATATC
>JANYKN010000017.1 GCA_025361565.1 Bacteroidota bacterium
GATATTGTTAGCATTGCCACCATTGAGGCCGGACAGGTGCAAATGAATGAAACAGAGACGAACCTCAATAAAATTTGCAATCTCCTAAACGAACAATTTAAATTAAATATAAAACCTGATTAAAATATTATGGATGCTTTAAAAGACTTATGGGATTTTTTGAAAGTACGTAAAAAGTGGTGGCTGCTTCCAATTATTATTGTGTTATTATTGGTAGGGGTTCTTATTGTTTTTGGCGGTGGATCAGCAATTGCGCCATTTGTTTATACTTTATTTTAATTAATAATGAAAAGAAAAAACCCTTCAGAAGCTATACTTGCCATATCAGGTGGGCTGATAGTTTTTTATTTTATTTATAAGTTAACAGCTTTACTTATAATTGCATTGTGTTTAATAGCTATTGGGTTATTTTCGGCTTTTCTTAGTTCAAAAATCACTTGGCTGTGGCTTGGGTTTGCCAAAATTCTTGGCTACATAAACTCAAAAATAATTTTATCCGTTGTTTATTTTTTGATTCTTACTCCTTTGGCAATAATCAGAAAATTTTTTAATCAGAAAAATAATCTTAAGAACAAACCCTCAAATTTTTACATAAGGGAACATGTCTTTACAAAAACCGATTTTGAAAAACCATTTTAATTGATTTTTGTTTGAAAAATGACAATAAAATAATCCATGGTTTATGGATAGGCAAAAGTCTTTCTTCAATTGAGCTTTTGTGTATTAAATCATTTTTTGCCAACGGGCATGAATTTCATTTGTGGGCATATGATATTATAGAGACTAAATTGCCGGAAGGTGTTATTATTGAAGATGCTTCTGAAATAATTCCCAGAGAACAGGTTTTTTGTTATAAAAACACTAATCAGTTTGGTCATGGCAAAGGAAGCTATGCGGGATTTTCAGACATTTTCAGATATAAATTACTTTACGAACATGGTGGCTGGTGGGTAGATATGGATGTAACATGTCTTAAGCCTTTTGATTTTGAAGAACCATATGTTTTCAGGATTCATCATGATCTTCCTGTAGTGGGCAATATAATGAAATGTCCTAGAGGATCTGAACTTATGAAGCTATGTTATGAGCAGTCTATAAAACAAATTGATGAAAACAATACCGACTGGCACAAACCAATTCAGATATTAAATAACAATATAAAGGAACTTGAATTGTCGGCTTATATCAGAAGTCTCTCAAATCAGGACAAATGGAATAAGATCAGAAAATTTCTTTTAAAAGATAAAAAAGTTCCTGAAGCCTGGTACGCTATTCACTGGGTTAATGAAGAGTGGAGAAGGAACAAAATCAATAAAAATGCATTTCATAAAGGTTCACTAATTGCCAGACTTTATGGCTTATATGTTAGCGATGATTCACCGGTTCTAACTATATTACCCTTTAAAGAAAAAATAAAACTGACTTTTTTTGGTGCTGCTTTTATTCAGATAAAAGCACGAATCGCAGGGGTTATTTCAAATTTATTATAGATTTGAAAAATTTATCATATTTTGAAACAACACTTTTCCAGTCGTATTCAGAGCGAAACTTTTCTATATTTTCTGAGTCAACTTTAAATCCTGTCAGAAATTTATCACGATAAAATGCTTCAAGTTTTTCTGCAAGAGATTCAGGTTCTGAAAAGGCCAGGATCTCACCGGTTTCTCCGGGAATAATCAAATCTTTATTAATTCCGACAGCAGTAGAAAGTATATATGTACCGGATGCCAAAGCCTCCATCATGGCAATAGACATACCTTCGTGAATTGAAGATTGAACAAAAACATGAGATGTCCGGTATTCTTCAGCAAGTTGTTGTTTTGTTATCCAGCCCGAAAAATTTACAAAATCTGTAAGCTTATTTTCAACTATATATTTTTCCATATCACCCCGTAAAATTCCATCACCAAAAATGTTGGCTTTAAAAGGGATATTTTTTTCAGATAATATTTTTAATGCTTTTAAAAATGTAAAAGGATCTTTTTGTTTGACCAGCCTTCCTGAAAATATTATTTTGAAACCCGAAGATGATTTTATATCATCTGGATAAAAAATGCCGGTATCACAGCCATTTGGAATGATGATATTCTTTTTTTTGTTTTTTATACCTAAGAATTTGTCAATATTTTTTTTCATATCCGGTGTCTGAATAAAATTCAGTTCGGATTTTTGACAGATTTTCTTTATAATTGGAAATAATAACAAATGATACCAGAACATTTCTTTTATACAAAACCATGGAATATCATGTCCGTGAGAAATTATTGTATAAGGCAGCCGGAATTTATTTTTTAAAAATGAGGCTACAAAACCTCCCGGTATTGCAAAGTTTGCAAAACATAAATCAAAAGAGTTTTCCGATAGATAATGTTTTAGAAAACGTTTGCTGTATTTCATCCACGACAACATTTCGAAGACATCAGAACGATAGGTAAACTTGCGTTTTGATTTTAACCTGATAATTGTAAGGTTTTCAAACGTTTCAATTTCTTTAAGTTCCGGAAACCATGTTGTAACAACGGTAATATTATGCCCCAGCCTGGCAAGTTCTTCCGTTATATGTTTTGTTATTACACCCGCTCCACCGCCTAAAGGCGGATATTCATAATTAAGAATTAGAATTTTCATTCGAGCGCCCCGATATTACCGGTATCGTTAATGATATAAATTGGCCTGTCTTTGGTTTCGTTGAAAATCTTGCCAACATATTCTGCGATGATCCATATCATGATGAAAAGAAATCCTATAAGGATATAGTTTATTACTGCCATCCATTCTAAAAGTTTATAAAACTGATGGTTGACAAAAAAATTCAGCAATAAATAGACAAAGAAAATAATACCTGTAAAAATGATAAAAAATCCCATTATTAAACCTAGACGCAAGGGAGCCAGTGAAAAACTCAAAATTCCGTTCATCCCTAGGCGAACCATTTTAAGCAGACTGAATCCTGTTTCACCATGAGTTCTTAAAGGCCGCTCATAGTCCAGAATAGTATATTCATATCCAAGCCATGGAACCATCCCTCTCAGGTACCTTGATTTTTCACGCATATTCTTAAGTACTTCAAGTACCTTTTTATCAAGTAACCTGAAATCGCCGATATTACCGGGAATTTTATTGTCGGAAAACTTATAAAGTAGTTTGTAATATGATTTAGCCGTAATTTTTTTAAAAAATTTATCTTTTCTTTGTTTTCTTCTTGTATAAACTATTTTATAACCTTCTTTCCATTTTTTTACCATTTCCGGAATAAGTTCAGGAGGATCCTGAAGGTCGCAATCCATAGTAATAACGGCATCTCCTGTTGCATGATCAAGCCCTGCGGTTAATGAAGCCTGATGACCAAAATTTCGCGATAGATTAATATATTTTACATGCGGATCTTTTGCTGCCAGGTCTTTTAATATCAGATAAGACTTATCAGTGCTGCCATCATTTACAAATAAAAATTCCAGAATATATTCTGATTCTTTCATCTGTTCTAGTATTTTCTCATAAACAGGA
>JANYKN010000025.1 GCA_025361565.1 Bacteroidota bacterium
AGCTATGTGGCTTCAGCTATCGGCAATCAGGCCTGCATGATGGGGTACAAAGTCTTATATGCCAATACCACAAAGCTATTTGCTAAACTTAAAATGTCGAAAGCTGATGGTTCCTATATCAAAGAAATAGCAAGAATCGAAAAGCAGGATCTATTGATACTCGATGACTTTGGGATACAGCCCTTTGATAATCAAAGCCGATCATCACTCATGGAGATTATCGAAGACCGCCATGGAAAACGCTCAACAATCATCACTTCACAACTCCCTGTATTACAATGGCATGAGATTATTGGAGAAAATACTATTGCAGACGCTATACTGGACCGTATCGTACATCAGGCACATCGAATAGAACTCTCTGGTGAATCGATGCGAAAACACATAAATAAAACAAACATATCACTTGGAGAAACAGACTAAAAAAATAACTTTGTAGAATCACCCTGATAATTATGATGAAAATGAGGCAAAAAAGGAAGTTAACTTAGGGTGGTCTTTGGCAGCCGGAAATGCATGGTCTTACGAAAACGATCTAGGGTGGTCAATATGTCCGTTTTTTCCAATTCATATGCACCATAAAACATTGATTGATGAGGAATATTAGCTCTTCCGAAGTCAGAAATATTTTGAAAATCTGTTCTATACGAAATATCCTTTTCTGAAAAAAATCTCTCTCCATTTTTGTTTATTCTTCCTCTAAAAATTGAATATCCCTCATGGATTTTTGCAATTGTAACTGGAATCATAACAATACCTTTTCTGAGGAAAATAACAATTTTTTCAAAGGAAACTTTTGATAGTTCGACTTTTTTTAAAGTTTGAATTGTCTGTTCAAGAATTTCATTTGATGGGAAATTGAGTTTTGGAGACATCCTTTTAATATTTGGTATAGTACGTTTCTCTTTTGAGTAGCTCTTTTTTGGTTTGACGACAGTTTTTCTGCTTGCTTTCCTAGATTTTGCAAATTTCCTTTTCCGCCGTATCTTTAGAATATACCTACGGGATTTTCTTGATTTTTTACTTATTTTCTTGTTTCTTTTCAATTAGTTACTGACTTCAAATTATAGACACTTGGCAAGAGAATTATTAAACCTTTAATTACATACATCTGTAACCACAAATTACATGTAGTTTTTGTTAGCAGGGTTTATTTTATTAAGATCAATTCTTTCTTCTTGTCATAATCAGTTTCATTTAGGAATTGCATAGTTTGTTTAAACGAAAAGTTTGATAAAGTTGAAATGCAATTTTCATTTATTTTAGTCAAAGGTTCTTCTATTTTAGAAAACCCATAATTCATAATTGCTTGATTTAGGCTATTCAATCTGCGTTCATAAGGGCTATTGCAAAATCTAGCTGTTTTTTGTCTTAAGCTGCTTAAATTTTCAGTATTTAGCTTAAAATGAAAATCTAAACACTCAGTAAAATGATTCTCTTTATTGATTGTTTTCAAAAGGTATCCATCAGCTAATTCTACATAGTTATGAACTCCTCTAACTATTGAAGTAATTTCTTTAAAGCTAGGAGTATTAGAGTTATCAAATTGTTTCAATAGTCTTATTATATCTAACCCCTGGAAATTATCATGATAAAATCCTTCATTTATTGTTAGAATAGCCCTAGTCTCCTGTGTTATTTGATTTTCTGCAAAGATGTGGACTAATTTGTTTCTCCATTTAAAAGCTAGATTGGTTAAAGCATAATACTTTTCAAAGTCTTGAATAGAATCCATTTTTATATGGTCGCATAAGACCATAAATTTCTTATCCGCTGACTGACCTGCCGCACCTGCTTTTTCTAACAATTCTTTCTCCTGATAAAGGGATGGTTTCTTATGACAGTATCCTAAATATGCATCTAAGGAGTCGATTGTCCACGAAAGAGTAGCACTTATAGCGAATTCTCTACTTCTAATTGAAGATGACTCTCTACTTTTAGGATTCCATGATGTTTTAAATTCATCTGGAAGAGTCGTTTTATTATTTTTAATATGATCCAACCCAACCAAAATAGTAATTAAATAATGGTTGGCATGACCCAATAATCGTTTGAAAGTTTTTCTGGCTCTACTTGTATTGAGGTCAAGGTACATTTATTTCATATTTTGTGGACTAAGTAGGATTTGAACCTACACCTCATTACTTTAATGGCACCTTTCAGTGTTTTGAAGGTATGCGCCTTAGCCAGCCGACCTTTAGTCCCATTTTTATATTACATCGTATTTTTCTACCTTAACCATCTACACTTGTGTAGAGATCATCAGTTATTTCTGCCTAGTATCTAGCGTTATTCTCGACTTTTTGGTTCACAAAGTAAATATACAAAAATTCCAATAGTTAAATGTTAGAGTTAAAAGTATTATGTGTTAAACTGACTCATTATCTGATCGAAACTCAAAATCTGAGTTAATTCATTCGATGCTTCATCATTTAATGTATGCAGATTAAGTCTTCTCAATTATCCATAAATGAATTCGCCCTTGAATCACGACAATCATTACACATACCAATGTTAGACTCCTTTGGAAGATAGGCTCTATTACAATAGTTACAATGGTCTAATTCATACCTTTGCCATTTTTCAACACATGCAAAGCACAAATACAAATCAGCCATTAAAACTAATGTTTCACGATCACATGCTGGACACTCTTCTAAAGGGAAGTCGCCACCATCTTTAATAGAGATATATTTATTGATTCCAAGTACATTCTCAATATATTGATTTGCCAAATCCTCTGATTCGTATGAGGTACCACAAAAAATACATTTGTGATTACCGTCAAGTGGCAATGTTTGTCTGTAACATTCTGGACATTCAACAAGGATTACATTTGCATTCCTAAGCTTATCAAGATTGGGTTTTAATTTTGAGAGAGCCAAATTAGTATATTCTTCAAAATTAGAAGATTGCTGAATAATTTCTTTATAATAGGTTTGTGATTTCGCCGAGGATTCCTTAATTTCAATATGTTCCTTAATTAACTCGATTAAATAAAATAACACTTTTGAGACTAAGCTAATTATTGCTTTATCATTCTCCGTGAAAGCAAAATGTTCTATCCGGTTTCTTTTTTTTCTTATCTCCTTAAAATAATTTAGGGCTTTTGGATGTATTTGTATTTCTGCAATGTTTTTTAACCTCTTAATAATGTTTTCAAAGGATACACTTTGAAAGTCTCCTGATTGAAGATCTATCGAATTAGCGATATCTATTTTTTCAAAAATGAGAGACCAGTGTTTATTCTTAAGAATTTCCTTCAAAACTAGTTCTGTTCCAGCAGAAATGTGTAGTAATGAGTATTTTAAATCGTTTTTATTCTTTTGCTCTAATATTGGCATTAGGGAACTTAAAATAAAATCTAGTCCATTTTCTAATAAATCTAGTTCTAAATGTTTTATTGATCTTGTTTTTTTATAGATAATCCATCGAGTATGTGGTTTCTCCTGAATAGCGCCTTCAACAAGATCAATAAATCCGTCTCTACCATCTCGTAACATTTGTCGAAAATTGAATCCTGGCTTAGGTCCAACATCGTTTAACAGAATACCTTCCTTTGCTAATAACGCTGCACACGCTTCAGCTGATAAATAATTGAGATTATTTGAATTTAAATGATCTTGTAAGAAATCTGACACTACCCATACAAGTTCATTTGTAAAGTTTGATGAACTCATAAATTAGTCTAATTTATTTTCTTGTTCTTCTTCAATATAAAATGATATATTACCCTTAGCCGCTCTGGATATCCTTTTGAGATCCTCGACACCAAGTTTCTTTACTCGGATAATGAGTTTCTTTTCTTCTTTCCCTGCTTCTTCAGCAAGTCTCATAAGTGTTTCAAAAGGAATTGAATCAGAAATGTTAATAGATTGACTATTATCAAGAAGATTTTTTAAACTTGTATAGGTTAGTTTCATAATTTGAAAATTTTCCTACAAGTTAAGCAATAGATTATAAAGTTGTTATTGAAACCACTAAAAAATAAACCTCAATCATATTTGCTTATGAAGCAATTTATTAAAGTACTTTTTTCCTGATTTGTGACGAATTAGCAGATTTTTCCGTCCCATCCTCTTAAACACGGAAATAAGTGGGGATAGGATAAGCCCTCTAGGAATTAATAGGAAATTCCTTGTTCTTAGTCAATCATCCAAATCTATGCAGCCATAATCCTTACTCTTCAGCAGTTTATTTACCTTGTTCAAGTTAAAATGATCTGGATCAAACTTCCCTCCCAGCCATACTATAAATGACTCATATTCTTCATGATCAGGATTCTTTAATATTTCCAGCATATCTGAATAGCCTCTAAGGCCTCCGCAATCTTCTGGTGGGCAGTTCATCTTTCCCGCAAGGCAAATAGGTTTCGCCAAACCGTTTTCTTCACCTGGAAGTATTTGTTCAAGAATTATCTCATGTTCCCAACCATCACCAAAATCATATTCATACAAGATCCTTTCTCCCTCATTGATCAACAAATCCGATACTTTCAATTCCTGATAATCTACATGTCCTAACTCCTCCCAAGTAGAATCGTCAGCCGTTTTCTCCGCATAACAAGTCTCATTTTTGTTAAATAGGTGTAAATGAGAATTCGTCCAGCCCATTGATGACTGAATTACCTTATGGAAATCAGAAAGTAGCATGTCCGATTGGATCAATACTCTTCTCCAGATTTTTGGTTTGGATCCCAATAATGATAGTTGAATCTGACAAATCATTTTTTCCGTCGATTTTTGTTTCAAATTTATCAAAATGATCGGAAAATATTGGTGTGACAGAAAACACAAATTTGGTTGGTAGTTTTAATGGAGGAAATCAAAGACTAATCTTTGATAGTCTAGATTTAAATTGAACCTTCATCAGCAAAACTATAATACCCTTCAACTGGCAGAATTATTAGATGATCAAGCAATTGTATATCCATTAAATTACCCGCCTCCTTTATTTTCTGTGTAATCTTCCTATCTGAGTCACTAGGTAAAGCATTTCCAGACGGATGGTTATGACAAACAATGATTCCGGATGCATTTGTTTTAAGGGCTCCTTGAAAAATTAGTCGAACATCAGTAACTGTTCCAGATATTCCCCCTTTCGAGACTGATAGAATTCCAAGAACGGCATTAGACAGATTCAATAGCAATATTTTAAATTCTTCCACATGTTCAATCGTGTTCTTATTCCAGGAATCAAATAATAACCTATAAGCATCTTTTGATGAAGTGACTCGTAATCGATCTTTTGGATTGACTTTTGTTTTATATGACAGGATTACTTCAGAAACGCCAGTAATATCAATTGATTTATTCTCAGTTTTCATTTTTTACGATTAAAGTTTGGACAATAGCAAAGCAGTATGCTTCTAAGAAACAGTTAATTAGAAAGTGATAAGAATTATTGAAATTATCGATTTAGTCTATCTAGCACCACAGCCTTGAATCTTAATCCATTAGCTATCAGCGATCTGATATTAATTTGAATTTCTTTTTGATGGAAGTGTGGATGTGATTTACAACATGTTCACAATAAGCTGTATACACTTTAATATTTCTTCTTCCCTTTAGAATGTGAATCATTGCCCTTAAGCTTTTTATTTATAAGGTCATATAATTCTTTAGCTGTATCTCTATCAATTCCAGCTTTTGCAGCCAATACATCAATATCAGGTTTTATACCGGCATTTAATTCAGGTAGGGTAAGATTTAAGAACATATTGAGTTTATCAACACCTTGTTTTACGTCTGGTGAGCTTTTCTTTGAAAATAGATGATCATATTTTGTAATATCAATTTTTCTTTTGAGGATATCTGAAGCAGTCTTTAGCATAGTAAAATTTACCCGAATAAATGGATCCAGTTCAAAATTATACCCATATTCATTTAATTTTTTTGCAAGTGCTTCGAATCCTCTGTCAGTCATAGAAGAAAGTGTTATTAGATTATTTTCTTCATTATAAAATGCCTGAGCAAAATGAGGCTGCTCGCTCCATTTATTTAATGAAAGCCTGTAAATCCCTTTGTTATATTCTGTTTTAAAACCGGAGGAAATTCTTTTAGTATCCAGGTTTTCAATTTCATATTCTGCCATTACATGTAACATCCGATCATTTTTATTGGCAATCAGAGGGTAATTGGCTCCACAAAGCAGCATCATGTATGGAAGTGGATTACTTTCCAGATTTTCCAGAAGTTCTTCTTCGTTTTCAATATCTGGTCTGAGTTCTGTTGCAAAAAAGTAAATATCATCAGGTTCAAAAGAATTATAAGCTCCTATGGGGCCGTAACTTTGCCAGCAACGCCCATTGAAGCCAATAAGATTGAACCATAGTATTGCAGATTGAGATTTCAAAGTTACAGTAATTCCGGGTGAATAAATAAGAAACTCCTCTCCTGAGAATACATCCTCCATTATATAGAAATTCTCTGCCGGGTTAGATTTAATTATACTAAAACAAAACCTCCAAGGATTCTCTGCCTGGAATTTCAGGTATTTACTTTCTTCAATCCTCAACTTTTTAAGGGCAGGATGGTTAAGATAATTTTTAATCAGACCACCACTTTTGAAGATTTCATGACAGATATATTGTGATTTTAGCATGTTTACCCATTCTACCTGGAGTTTTTGTGTGATATGTTTGAGTGAAGCAAATTGCTGGTTCATATCCTTTTCCAGATTACTTCGTTCAGCGGCATAGTTAATCAAAAAGCCATCAACCACTCTGGCTGAGATTTTTCTATTCTCCTCACAGATATTCTTTATTGTTTTAAAATCAGACATTGATAAGTTTTAAAGGTTATCCCGAAAACGCATTTGAAATATTCTCCAAATCTTTAGCCGATTTAAATTCTCTTATATAATTTATAGTATCAACCTGGTATAATTCAGCTAAATCCTGAGCAATCATCACCGGTTTACCTCTAACATTATATATCTTACTGATAATGACTTCTTCAGCTAACTTTACTCCTTCATTCTCTGTTTTCATAGGGCATAGACTTTACTCTATAAAAATAGTAATCATTTCTTTAAGATCACATTTTGTGACCTTATTTTAACCTTGTTGACGTTCTCGGTGACGCTTTTATTTTTCAATGCAACTTTACTAGTATCTTTTTTCACGCTCTCACTCTCACACTCACACAGCTTTTTACCGTAAGATCAACGTCTTGCGGGTTTTTGATTTTGTGGGGGTGACGGATTCCGTAATGGATTTTGTAATTAGCAACTTTACTTTTAATCTCCAGGGATAAATGGATATATAACTTGAAACCGGATTATTGACAATTTTTTCTTTTCTCGAAATATTTAAGTTGTGTAATTAAAGAGTTTCTTCTATATTTGAATCATTGATTGTAATTCTATCATGATATAATAGCAATTATTGACATGTATATCCGTTTATTATCTCTGGAAGATCCGAATAACGACAGTCTCTTTTTATGGGGAGCACGTCAGGTTGGTAAAACAACTATGCTTGAACAAATATATCCTCATGCAAGATATTATGATTTATTGTTGGCTAAAGAATTCGAGCGGTTCCTGCGAAGGCCTTCATTACTGGGTGAGGAATTGGAATCGATGAAAGAAGGTGACTTAGTGATTATTGATGAGATACAAAAACTGCCACAACTTTTGGATGAGATACATGCTTTGATTCATAAAAAAAAGATTCGCTTTATATTGAGTGGGTCAAGCCCCCGGA
>JANYKN010000115.1 GCA_025361565.1 Bacteroidota bacterium
ACGTACATTATCAATATTGACACCTTTGTCAAGCAATAACGAAATCCGCCCACTGCCATTGTCAGAACGCGAATTGATATCTTTAATGCCCCCAATTTGTGCAAAAGCCGCTTCGAGCTTTGAGGTAACTTCCTGCTCCACTACCTTGGCCTCATTGCCTGGCCAGCTATAATTAACCGAAATGGAAGGTAAAGTACGCGAAGGGTTAAGCTGAAAATTGAGCAAATGGAGCATGGCCAAACCTACCAAAGTAAAGAGGATGAATAGGATGATGGTACTGAAGGGTGGGATTTTGGTCATTCAATAGCCTTGGATTTTACATAAAGTTAAAAGTTCGGTTTTCAATCGTTTATTTGATTTCTTAAAAAGGCGAAATTATATCAACATATTTATTAGATTGATTTATCAAATGAGAGTATTCTGCTCCTTGTCTATTAAAATATTTACTTTTCATCCTCACTAAAATATCTTTTCTTTACATTTTTCAAATACATTTCTGTCAATCCTGGATAATCAAGATTTGGGACGAACACCATTTTTGAAACTCTTTCTTTATCTATAACAAAAAAGAATGGAATATCTGTTTTTTCAAGTGGAAGTCCAAAATCTCCTTCTTTGTAACTAAGCATTTGCTTACCATAATATGATTCTTTTACACGAGGGTTAAGATGTATTCCAATTAGTAGTATCCTCTTATTTTCCGCAAAATCTGCGAAATTTGTTTTAATCATATTAATCCAAGAATCCAGACACGAATTGCACATCTCTCCTGAAAATCTAAATATCAGAACCTTGTCATTTATTTTATTAAAAACATTAACTGTTTTTGATGAATCATTGCCATAAAACAAAATGGGATCATTCAACTCCTCTGACTCATTGTAAAGTTGAATATTTAAACTCTCTTCCAAATAATCATATTCCTTACAAATTTTATATTGGGCAATTGGTTCCGGTAAAGATTTGTAAATAATTATACTGGAAAGTAAGTTTAAAAACAATAAAATGATAAGTATATTTTTAAAATGCCTCATGGTTCATTATTTAATTCTTAAAATAATATTTGATAAGTACAGGATTATTTTCCATTCCTATCTCTGCTAATCTTTTCCTGTTTGCTTCATCGAGCATTTCCGGTTTCACATAGTATTTAAGTGATTGAAAATCAGCAAAAATAATGATACCTTCAGTGAAAAATTGTGGAGAGGTTGGGAAATTAAGTTGGCCTTTAGTATGTATAAATACACTAGATGTTTTATCTGATTTTAAATACATTATCGTTAAAACATTTTTTTTATTTATTAAACTTGTGATTATAAATTTCTCGTTTTCTATGTTATAAAAAAACATATAAGCAAAATCACTGTTTTTAAAATAATTCCGATAATAATCACTTGTCTTGTTCTCAGGTAATTTATCAATAAAAAAGTTATACTTTCCGAAATTCCAATTATACTTAAGTTTTAAATTATTATTTTCTAGAAAATAAACCTCATTTGAAAAAGGTTCAAAAAAATTCACACAATCATTAGAGGAGACAAAAGGTGATATCCCATTATTAAGGCCAGCTTCGCGCGAAACATAAATTGGTATATTATGCGTATTTTTCAATATAGTCTTCTTGTCCCTAGAATAGAAAATTAATCTATCTTTTTCAAATAGAGCATAGAATACTATTATATCTTTTGATAATATTTTAAAATAATGAATTGCTCTAGTATTTTCTATCTTAATTGTCTCCTTATATATCCCACTCAAATCATAAATATAAATCTTACCATATGGTGACAATAATTCAATATTATTAGTAAACTTATTAATTTCAAAGTCACATAAATCAGAATATTCTCCCGGGCCATCACCAATATGATTGATTTTAAATTTAAATTTTCCATCGGAATCAAAAATTAATAGGCATTTTTGATCTTCATCGAAGATGTAATATAGATTATTATAGTACAGTATCTTCGTAATTTTCTTTATTAATGATAATTCATTTGTTTCTAATGGTACTATTTCAATTTTTTTAAAATAGTTTAAAAATGCAGTACCGTCAATTTTATTGTCTAAGTCAATATTGATAGATTTTGAATTATCTATTTTTGAACAGCTTAATAATAAAAAGCAGAGGATTGGAATTACAATATTTTTCATCTTAGTTGGTTATTATCTTTAACAATTATATCATATTATATTTGAAGGATCCTTTCCGAACAAACTTCATGCATACTCAGTTTCTAATCTAATTATTAGACCTGAAAAAAGAGCAATGAAAAGAATTCAAGTTGCATACATAACTTGAATTCCTTGTAAGAAAGTTACATTCAGTTCCCTTATTTAATTTGTCATCGAACCAGAGCAACCACTGCTGCAGTAATCTGAAGTATAACCTGTTGTTACGCAGCTAGAGCGATAAGAGGGTCCCTCTGCCGGATCATTATAATAACTAGTTTGACAATAATGGCATTTCCCAATGGATCCAGAATTACAAGTAATAACTACAATAGGTAAGGCTAGTGCTTCACTAACAACATTATTCAAAGAAAAACCACCTCCTTTGTTTAGGTCTAATGTAATACTCATATTCACTGTAACAAAAGTCAGCATTAGAAAAACGCTTGATATAAATAAAATTTTCTTTTTCATACTTAATTTTTTAAAGATTAAAAATAGTTTTATTATAAAAATCAATCTCTTTTCTGAATTTTCTATCTTTGCCCCCAAAGGGGCTAAAAGAACTGATGTTTAATTCCCATTATACCTAGGTTTATAGTATGCCCCTTTTCTATTTTATAGAAATTGAACTTACTCAATTATTTACAACAGAGAAATGCTTTTTGGCAGCTATCCAGTATTATCAAAGCCTTGATTCGATAGCGCTTATTTTGGATGGATAATAAATAGTTTCATAGATCTTGGTTTTAGGTTTTTAGTATTTAGAGTTTTCAAATTTATATTTGCTGCATTTTTCACAAATCTATCCAACACAAAACCAAACAGGCAACAAATATTTACGTGTACAAGTATAGGTAAATAAAATGTATTTTCAATGCTACCCCCCCCCAATTTAGATTTATTCTAAACAACAGCACAACAATCGATATTTATGGACTGAATGGAGGATTTTGGTCATTTTTGATATTTGATAGTTGATGGTTTGGATGTTTGATTGTTTGATTGTTCGATTGTTCGAGCATTCAAACTCATTTCAAACTTTCAAACTCTCAAACCCTTTATTTAATTTCCTTTAAAAACCTCCCCCATCTAAAACATCTATACCATGGCTCATAAGGATCCAACGAAAATAAAATGAGCACTGCTTTACCAATCACATTTTTCTCAGGGACAAAACCCCAATAGCGGCTATCCTGTGATCCATAGAAGTTATCTCCCTTCATAAAATAATAGTTACTTGTAAAAGTATAATATTTAGCATAAATGCCATTTAAAAAGACAGAATCGTTGCGCGTTTCAGCTTTATATCCTTCATAAAGCAAAACATCTTTATAATGCAGAGCGTTTTCAGTGTTTAATATCATAGATTTTCCATTGCCTGGCACCCACAATGGGCCATAATTTTCAACAGTCCAATTCAATGTGCTATCATGAGGGAAGAAATCCTGTTTGCTATCCTTTCCACCATAATTCAAAAATTCTTCGTTTTTATTGTTTTCATTTGTAATTATTAGTGTATCCCCAGGCATTCCGAAACACCTTTTAACAATTGCATCACCATACATATCAGGGTATTTATCATTCAATGTTTGGTAAAGGGGAAAGTTAAATACAAATACATCTCCTCTTTTAATCTCACCCCTTCCTTTGTGCCAATTGTATTCGAGTTTTTTTTCAAATAGCAGTTTCCAAACATTGAGTACACGCGGGCCATAACTCATTTTGTTTACTAA
>JANYKN010000045.1 GCA_025361565.1 Bacteroidota bacterium
TTTTCTCAGCATTGAATGCTTTTATGATTCGCAAGCCCGAAAGCGTTTCCTCAACCATGGATATTACCTCACCCATTTTTATCTGGCCTACCATCGACTCCTTTTTAAGGTTTTTACCGAGCCAGCCAATAATGCCTCCCCCTATCGGGAGTAAAACTAAAGCAAAAAGTGTTAATTGCGGACTAGTAAATAGAAGATATGTGAGATAAATAAGTATTGTTAACGGATCGCGAAAAACCATATCAAGTGAACTCATGATAGAAAACTTTACCTCGTGCACGTCACTGGTCATGCGGGAAATGATATCTCCCTTTCGTTCATCCGAAAAATAAGCCATCGGAAGCCTTAAAATCTTATCGTATATTTTTTTCTGAAAATCACGTACAACCCCGTTTATGATTGGTGCCATCCAGTAACTTCCAATATAACTAAATGTCGTTTTAAAAAAAGTGAGCGTAATTAAAAGAAGACTAACAATAAGTAAAGCTTTTGCTTCGCCTTGGGTGTCAATAATTTGATTTAAAAAATAATATAAATTAGGTTTAAAATTATCAAACGTCCACGGCAGTAGTTTTCCTAGTTTTGCAATTTTTTCATTACCCGCAGTTTTAAACAGAATGTTAAGAAACGGATAAACCATGGCCAGTGAGCCCAATGAAAAAACAACTGATAGTAAATTAAAGCCAATATTACATGCAGCATATTTTTTATAAGGAAATATAAACCTAATCAAATTCAAAAAATTACGCATGGAAAACTTCTAAATTATATTTGGGAAAACTTCTTTTTTGAATAATTTTGCAAACTTACTAAAAATTCATTCATACTTCCATGATCAGTATAATTACCGCAATATATAATCAGATATCCATGAACAAATTGTTTCTCGAATATTTGAATCGCTATACCCATAATAAATTCGAACTTATCATTATCGATAATGGTTCCACCGATGGAAGCGATGATTATTTTGAGAAAAATGGAGCGGTAGTAATCCGCAACGAGGCTAACTATTCCTACCCTCATTGTATGAACCAGGGGATAGCTAAAGCAACATACGATAATCTTGTTTTTTTGAACAACGATTTGCTGGTATCAAAAGATTGGGATAAAAAAATTCTGGAAATCATGAATTTGCACGGGCTTGAAATTGCAACATGTTGTGCAACAGATAGAGTAGAATCCAACGAAGCTACTTATCGAAGTCAAAAGAAATGGAAATATATACGGAATCCATTGCTATTCCTATTTGGACCAGGGTATTATAACCTAAAACTAATGCATTATCTTAACTATGGAAATTGGGATATTTACACGAAGAAAAGATATCAATTATTCGGAAACAAGATAAAAGAAGGTATAGCGGGATCGAACGTTTTTATGAAACATTCTGCTTTGGATAAAATTGGACTGTGGGATATCAGGATACAAAGCGCCGATTTTGATCTTTTTATCAGAGCGAAGCTTCGAAGCATTGAAGTGGGAGATATAAAGCCGGTTAATTTAATTCTCGGAATATATTTCCACCATTTTATCAGACTTACAGTAAAAAGTAACTATCCTCCTTTTAAGGATTTAGCAAATATTATTTCCATCGAAGAAAAGTGGGATGAAGGAATCAATAAAATACTGGAAGAAAGTGGCATGAAAATCCATTAAAATATCCCTGTATATGTTTGAGGTGTAATTCTATGTAATTCAGCCTTTACCATCTCACTCACCTTTAGAGAATTTATAAACTGGTTGATGATCTCGTTGGTCATTTTATTATTTGTGCGGGTAAGCTCTTTTAATGCTTCATAAGGATTAGGATATCCTTCGCGCCTGAGAATAGTTTGTATTCCTTCGGCAACCACACTCCAGTTTTTTTCCAGATCGTGGTTTATGGCATCGATATTTACAATTAGTTTATCGAGGCCTTTCTGCAATGATTTAAAAGCTATTAAAGTATGAGCTAAAGGAACACCAATATTTCGCAACACAGTGGAATCGGTAAGGTCGCGCTGAAGCCTTGATATAGGCAATTTTGCTGAAAGATGCTCGAATATGGCATTCGCCATTCCAAGGTTACCTTCGGAATTTTCAAAATCAATAGGATTTACCTTATGTGGCATGGCCGAAGAACCAACTTCGTGCTTATTTATTTTTTGCTTAAAATATTCTATCGAAACATAGGTCCAAACATCGCGATTAAGATCGATAAGAATGGTATTGATGCGTTTCATGG
>JANYKN010000055.1 GCA_025361565.1 Bacteroidota bacterium
CTATATTAAATTATTGTAACCGTTAAGAAAAATTTGTAGAATGAATAGACTATTTTTCAAATATTATCTTGACATAACGAGAATTTCAATTCTAATTTCCATTCTAATTGGGTTGCAGAAAATTGCAATTTGTTTCGGTACTTTTGGAACTTTAATCTCATTTTTCATTTATCGTTATTTTCAAAATGACCAGTATTATTTTTATTTGAATCATGGCTTTACAAAATCAGAATTAATGATAAAAGTATTTTTGATAAATTTTACTATATCCCTTATTCTATATTTCATATTTTATTTTTAATCACACTATGATAAACAGTCTTAAATTGGATTCTGTTGAGCTAAATTTTGGTAAAAAAAAAGTATTATCCGATGTTAATTTTACTTGTAGTACAGGTGAAATACTTGCAATTTTTGGAAAAAATGGTTCAGGAAAGTCAACATTATTAAAAATATTATTTGGGACTCTAAAACCCAACAAAATTGAGCTTTCCATCAATAATGACAGGATTGCAAAAATAAGCACAAAAAATGAAATGATAGCCTATTTACCACAAGTGCCATTTCTTCCCAAAGACATGACTGTAAGGCGAATTATTCCAATGTATTTTTCAGATGGAGAAACGTTAGACAAAATATTTTATTCTCCATTAATTAATAAAATAGAAACCAAAAGAATCGGAACACTTTCACTTGGAGAACAAAAATATTTAGAGTTTTTATTGATAATAAATTTAAATCGTTCATTTATTTTACTTGATGAACCTTTTACAATGTTAGAACCTATGTATATAGAATCAGTTAAAAATATTTTAACAAAACACAAAAAGGACAAAGGAATAATTATCACAGACCATTATTATCGTGACATTTTAGAAATTGCAAATAAGAAAATTATAATAAAAGATGGTATCTCCCATGAAATTTCAAATTTGGATGAATTATATAATTATGGGTATATTCCTTCAAAAAATAAAAATATAGCAGAAAATCAATAACATATACTGAAAAATCAAAATATGTCATTTCAATAGCTTTGCAATTAATTAAATAATAATTTGGTACAAGCTACTTTGCCCTTGCTTAAAGCTACACTCCCTTTACCCCTACTTGATTCGGGATATTCTGTAACATCAATACCAACCGAAAAATTATTTTTTCTCAAATTACTAATTGCCTGACTAATTTCTTTTTCTATTTTTGCCCTAAATTTTTTTATTCGTCATTGGAACATCTAAATAACCTTCGTGAGCATATTTTCGTACTAATTAATTGGTTTTATCAGCCTTTTAAGAAGTATATACCGGAAGAAACATTTCGCTATGCGGTTTGTGGCGGCTCGAATTTGGTACTTGATAACTTTTTGTTTTTCATTTCCTACAACTATGTGCTCAAAAAACAAATCGTTGACCTCAAAATTGTAGCCATAAGTCCACATATAGCCTCCTTTCTGTTAGTTTTTCCAGTTACATTCATCACAGGTTTTATTCTTTCCAAGTATATTACTTTTTCACATTCCGAATTGCGAGGACACATCCAATTGTTTCGTTATGCTGTTACCGTTTTTATTTGCATCCTGTTAAATTATATTTTTCTGAAACTGTTTGTTGATTATTTTGGATTCTATCCTACTTTATCGAAAATATTAACCTCTGGATTAGTTGTTATTTACAGTTTTTTTTCTCAAAAACATTTTACTTTTAAAACCGCGATATCCTCAAAATAGTGCGAGTTCCTCTGGTATTTGAAGGCTTAATGCTATTCAAACAAGTTATAGGTTGGGTTAGATTACCAAATAAATAGTGCAACTCCAATAATTTCATAGCATAAAAAAAATCTGGGATATCTGCATTTTACGAAATATTAGTAAATTGCTGCTCGTATTACTGCAAATTCAAACTAATAAATTGAGATTTCTAAAAATAAAAAATGAAGAGTTTAGGTCTGCCTATTATTCTATATTTCTACTGAACATTATTTTGATCGTGGGAATTACAGGATATATATGGATTGAAAGATATTCGCTTCTCGATGCGTTTTTCATGACCATCATAACCATTGCCACAGTTGGGTACGGCGAAGTTCATCCATTATCTCCTGAGGGTAAGATCTTTACAGCCTTTCTGATTATCTTTAGCTTTGGTATATTTGCGTTTGCAGCCTCTACCTTAACACGATATATAGTAAGTGGTGTTTTCAGAAACTATTATAAATATTCCAAGGTGAAAAAAGAAATTGATAAACTCGAAAACCATGTGATTGTGGTCGGG
>JANYKN010000100.1 GCA_025361565.1 Bacteroidota bacterium
GATGGTTTCTTAGTAAAATTTAACCTAACTGGTAATTTATTTGTCTCTACTTTTTATGGAGGGACAAGAGAAGAATCTGGTTTTGAACTTTTTGCCGATCCAAAAATTGCACTAAACCCAACTAATAACGGTGTTTATATTACAGGTTCAACTCAAAGTTGCGGTTCATTTCCATATAAAGCAGACTATTCCTATTATTTGCAGAGTGCATCTAATGATCCAAGCTCTTGTCCTACCCAAGGAACGACTGATTGTTATATAGCAGGATTTGATAATTCAGGGACTCAACTTTACTCTAGTTATTTCGGTGGAACTGGAGGTGCAGCATCTACTATCCCACAACCGGGTGATCTTTGCATGAGTGTAGCAACGTATCAGGATAGGGTTTATATCTGTGGCCGTTCTTTTTCAACAAGTAATTTTCCGTTTGCATGTCCACCAACATTTAACCCATACTGTAACAGCACATACGCTTCTGTCAGCAGTAGTAACAGTACAGCTTTTTATGCTCAATTAAAACTTCTCAACATTGGTGTTGATGAAATCAAAAAAGACAAAACATCTTCTTTCTTAAAAGTTTATCCTAATCCCTCAAATTCGCAAATTACTATTGAATGGGATAATACAACCATTTCTAAAAGAGCTACAATTTCCATTTACAATGCAATCGGCCAAATGGTAAAACAACTTCAGGTTCAGGAAGGGGATGGTTTGAACTCGCAATCCATTAACATTTCAACATTAACCGAGGGTGTTTATTTTGCAACTATAAAAACAGAAACTCAAATCCTCAATACTAAATTTGTTAAAGAATAAAATATTCATTTTATCCGTTTTCTTTAATTTAGGGTTTATCACAACTCTATCCTCACAACTATGGCAAAAAGTTGGTAATGGGTTAAGCAGTAACATTAGAGGCCTTTATGCTGACCAAACTAGTAATAAGCTCTACATCGCAGGGCACTTTAAATATGCAGATACGCTAACCTGTAAAGGCATTGCATATTGGGATGGGAACAAATATGGTAGCTTTAATTCTCCCACTGGATTGAATTGTTGGAGCGGAAATTGCGACCCTGTTTTTTCTATTGCAAAATTCAATAACTCTTTTTTTATTTCAGGAATTTTTAATTACAACAATAAAGTTGAGTATTTATTAGAAAATATAAATAACCAATGGACTCCTAGTTGTAATCTCCATGCTGGTGGCAATAATTTAGCATTAGCAAACGGTAAACTATTCTCTTTAGGTTGGTTCGATTCTGTATGCTCTAAACCTTCCCAAAGAATTGCTGTTTACGAGAATAATTCCTGGAATGAATTTGCGCCCAGTAACGGAGTTTTTGGTTCATATGGTGCAGAAATGATATGGTGTGCGGAGTATTATAATGGCGATTATTATTTCGCGGGCAATACCGGCTCACAAAGTGGTTTCAAAGAAATCATTAGGTATAGGGGTAGTCAATGGCAATCTTTACAAAATGGTATTTTGGGCGATGCTTGGGTAAATTGCCTAAAAGTTTATAAAGATGTTTTATATGTTGGCGGTTTATTTTATAAAAGCGAAGGGAACGCAGCAGATTTTTTAATGGCTTGGGATGGCCAAAAGTGGTACGATCCTTTTCCTAAAATTCAATATTTGGAACAGATTAAAGACTTAAAAGTAATTAACGATCAATTATATATCGCAGGTAATTTTGTAATTCCCGCTGATAATGATTCATTAATGTATTCAATTGCTCGGTTTAATGGTTGCAATTACGGGTCTTTTGGTTTAAAAACAAAATTTCCGGATTATACAAACCCTCCAATGGCAATTGAATCTTTGAGCGGAAAAATATACGCCGCTGTTAGCGATTCTATTGAACATAAATCTACTGGTTATCTGATTTCTTTTGACGGGAACTTGGATAATTTCAGAAACATTGAAATTACCAGTTGCGAAAAAACTGAGGCAGATGTTTCATTTAATTTATATCCGAATCCATTTGAAAACACTCTTTATTTAAGTTCTGGCGAAAAGATCGCTGATCTTGAAGTGTGCATTTTTAACATGCTTGGTCAGTTGGTTTATAAAACTACTTTTGATTTGAACTTTCAAGGTAATCTTTATCTAGAAAATTTAGACTTGGGGGTTTATTATATCACCTTAAAAAAAGATTCAAATACAATCTTGTCAAAAAAAATAGTTAAATCTGGTAATATTAAATAGACAACTTTTCAATGAAAAAAAGCATTCTATATTTTTTCTTTTTCATTCTCGCAAAAACTTCTATTTCGCAGGTTTGGACTAATGTTGGTTCAGGTTTAAATGGATTTTGTTTCGATCTTCTCAAGTATCATTCTAAATTGTACGCTACAACAACTGATGTTAATTATTGGGATGGATCTACTTGGTCTACATTGCCACCAGTGAGTACTGCAATTTCTAGCGTGTATTCCATTCTGGATTTTAATGACACTCTTTACGTTGGAGGTAAAAATTCCTTAAGCACTTCTACGCCAGTTTTTAAGTATAATGGCTCTAACTGGATCACATTAGGAGGGCTATCGAGTTTTTTTGGCCATCCTAGTGGGGCTTTTATTAGAACATTAACCTCATATAGTAATTCTATTATTGCAGGCGGGCTATTCAATTCTGTTGGCACAAAAACGATCACAAACATTGCTCGTTGGGATGGGACAAAATGGGATTCATTAAAAAGCGGATTAAATAATTCGGTTTACAACACTTGTGTTCACAATAATAATTTAATTGCAGCAGGTGATTTTACCAAATCAGGAAGTAATTCAACAGTAAAATATGTTGGACAATGGAACGGTATTGCTTGGCAACCAATAAATCTAGCTTACACTTTTAAAACAGGTGGTATTAAGCCGCTCGTTAGTTTTACTAACAAATTAATTATTGGAAATGTTTTTGATACAATAAGTTCAATCCCTATGCGCGGTATCGCAGTCTGGGATGGTATTTCTTTTACTTCAATGGGTAATAATATT
>JANYKN010000125.1 GCA_025361565.1 Bacteroidota bacterium
TACTTGAACGCCTTGCTGCAAAACGTCCTTGAGCAGGAGGTTCACCATCATTTTTTGGCTGCTTGCCGATGCATAGTCGGAAAGGTACACGGAATATGGCGGGGCAATGAAAACGGTGGATTGCACGGGGAAGTTTTGGGCTTGGGCCGTGGCGGTGAGGAGGAGGATTGTTAGGTATGTGAGGATTTTCTTCATGTTAATTATTATTCTATGCCGTTAATTGTACCCCGTCTTTGTGAGCGCAGCGAAGCAATCCCAAACCATACGGACTGCTGCCGATTGAAAAAAAGGGTCTTCGTTCGTTAGTTTAGAGACTGCTTCGCTGCGCTCGCAGTGACGCTGGTTGCTTTTACGGCTTTCTGCTTCCAAATTCTAATTTCCAATAACACTAAAACCTCTCCCTATCAATCTCATAATTGCCCAAATGCTTCTTAAACCACTTTCGGCATGCTGTCAAAGCTTTTTCATAATCATCCACTTCCAATTCACCATCTTTATCAGTTTTCAAGGGAAAATCCATAATAATGGGTGCTAAAAATTCTATCACACGGTATGCACAACTAATTTGTACTGGATTATCGGGATTAGTCGAAAAACAATCTTTTAAATCGCTGTTCAATACTTCGATCATGTAATCAACTGCTTCTTTTGAGCGGGTATATGCCAAATCAGGAAACAGATTATATATTACTTTATCGTTCAATCCAGTTTTTCTTACCATGTCCACACAATAATTAATTTCAGTTTTATCTCCCATCCGGGCAAGGCAAAGATGAATATCCCATTGCAATGTTCGGTTTTTGATAATGCCTGAATCAAGCATGTTTTTTAAAATAGGAGCTTGTGTATCCATTTCCAAATACCCAATCAGTTTCACAGTATTTTGAAAATAACTGCTTTCCAACTTCAGTAAACTGACTAATTTTAATTTACTTGAATCTGTAAAATCAGGTTTTAAAAAGTGCTCCAATTGACTGGCTATATTTTTGCGCATAGCTGCTTCTTTATCTGTACAGCCATTGACTAAAATATCCACCGCCAATTGCCTGATTTGTAAATCTTTTGCCTTTTGGCCTGAAACGGCAATGGCATCAAAAGCCAACGAGCGGATATTTTCGAGACTATCGGCAGTATATCGCTTAAATTCAATAATCATAGCTTGTGCAGAATCTTTAATGTAATTTCGAAATGGGCTCAGTCCGCTCCAGTATTTTCCCTGGCGTCGCAATTCCATGGTTTCCTTTACCAGGGTATTGAGTGGTTTCACATTTTGTGAAAAAACAGGTAAATTTAAAAGTGTTAAAAAGATAAGAATGAGGAGGGATTTATATAAATGATTGAAATTCATAATAATATTTGTTGTTGGTGTGGATAATCAATCTCGATTTAACAAATTTTAACAAATATAGAAAGATAAACCATTAATCTGGTCATATGCTAATTTATATTATCAGTTAATCCCCCAATCAAAATTTTCAATCTAATCACCAATTTTATATAGCTCCCACTCTATTGCTTTAGTGTTCTGCTGATTTTCTAATTATATTTGCATCAGAATATTTTTGTTTATCCTTTATTATAAAATGATTAAATAATATAAGTTGTCACAAAAAATGAAAAAAGAAGATCTCATTTCGCTGTTCGAAAAATTCAATCATTTCAATATCCTAATTGTTGGGGATGTGATGATAGATACTTATTTCTGGGGAAAAGTGGAGCGGATTTCGCCCGAAGCACCCGTTCCTATTATTTCAAGAACCAATGTGGAACACCGCCTGGGTGGTGCGGCCAATGTAGCAAGAAATATCAAAGCTTTAGGAGCCAACCCCATTTTGTGTTCGGTGATTGGAAATGATGACAAGGCTGATATCCTGCTAGATATTATGAATAAGAGCGAACTCATCACCGAATGTCTTCTAAAGCACAATTCAAGGATGACAACAGTTAAAACCCGTGTTATCAGCGACAATCACCATTTACTCCGTATTGATGAGGAAATCCGCACCAGCATTACCGAAGAAATTGAAATCAAGTTCTTTGCGCTGATTAAAAAAATGGTTTCGGATTCGAAAATTGATGCCATTATCTTTCAAGATTATGATAAAGGTGTAATTACCCCAAACCTCATCAACTCAATTGTAGAACTTGCCAAATTGAACAAAATACCTACACTGGTTGATCCCAAAAAACGGAATTTCAGGAACTTTAAAGGCGTTACTTTGTTTAAGCCCAACTTTAAAGAATTGGTGGAAGGATTGAAATTGGAAATCAGCAAAAAAGATATTGAAGGAATACACCAAGCGTCAAAACTTCTCCAAAAAGAACAGGATATTCAAATAGTTATGACCACCTTGTCTGAGTTGGGAGTATATATCAGCGACAATGGAGGCTATCATCAAATACCTGCCGAAATAAGGGCTATTGCAGATGTTTCAGGTGCTGGTGATACGGTAATCAGTACAGCCAGTCTCTGTTTGGCCGCAGGATTGCCACCTAAAGAAATTGCTTGGATTTCGAATATTTCCGGAGGTTTGGTTTGCGAAAAAGTAGGTGTTGTTCCTATTGAAAAACAGCTGTTATTGGATGAATGTCTGGCTTTGAGTGGTACTTTTAATCTAATGAAATTGGAACTTAGAAATTAGAACTTTTTTTAAGTTCCCTTGTTTTAGTAGCACTTGACTATAAATACTCCAAATCAAGCTTCATAAGCATTTTTTCAACCGTTAAATCCTTTGCATTAACAACAAAATTAGCTTTTTGATAAAATGGTTCTCTTATAGAAGTTAAATCAGTCAAATATTTTTTCAGGTCTTCAGAATTCATATTCCGGATCAAGGGTCTTTTATCAGTTGCACCTTTTAGCCGGCTAACCAATAAATCAACATCAGTTTTTAAATAAAAGCTAATCCCAGTCTGATTAATTTCTGCCATATTTGAAAAAAAACAAGGCGTGCCACCACCTGTTGATACAATGGTATTGTTTTGTTCAAGGGTTTCCCTTAAGGTTTGTTGTTCAATGATACGAAAGCTTTCTTCACCATATTTTTCAAAATAATTGGCGATTGAAGTACCACACTTTTTTTCGATTAAATCATCCAAATCGACAAATTGATAAGCCAGCTTTTTTGCCAGCTTTTTACCAATGGTGGTTTTTCCACTGCCCATTAATCCAAGCAAGTATATCAACATGTCTAAAAATCGATACTTTTTTGATTTCCGTCTTTGTCGGTAATTTCAAAAGGGATGGTCAAATCCTCATTTATGCTTTCGATCTCCTCGTCGCGTTCAATTTCATTCTCTTCCATTTCAGCCTCGGGTTCATCCTCTTTGATGGGTTCTATAAATTCCACGATGCCTACTTCGAAAGTAGTTAACCTTTTACCTTTTGCTTTGTATCCTTTAACGCCTATGAACTCCTCCACATTTACAATTTCTTCAGGACGCCCAATGTATCTGCCACCAAATACAATTTTCAGCATTGGATAAGTATCTTCTGACAAGCAAATCAACTTGGCTCCCTCATCTTCAGGAACAAACCACGCATTTCTTTCAGAATCTTCAAGTTCAAAACGTTTTAGGAAATAAAAGTTTTTTTCCGGATCGAAATAAACCGCTGAATAAATTTTCCCACGATGGAATTTTTCAATTTTCATTAAGCCGTCTTCAAAATGATTGCTTAAATCATAATTGGTCATTCGGTAATAACCCAATTTATTGATTGAAAGTATTTTATCTTGAGAAGTAAACTCACCTACAAACTGTCCGCGCTGATCGATATTCAAACGCAGCACATCCCAATCGAACCATATTTTCTGTCCGGTCAAGGTCGAAAAGCCTTTCTCTTTGATGTAGAGTTTATGGATCATGTGCTTGGTCAGGATATTTCCCATCGAGTTTCTGCCTTTGATCTCAAGTTCTGCAAAATCAAGCTCCAGAGTTAGTTTTTTGAGCCTTGGCCGTGGTTTTAGCATTACCTTTACCACCTCTGCCTCACCATTTGGATTGGCCGAAAAATATAGAACTTTTGAATTTGGGTTTCCTTGTGTTGCAAAATACTCCTTGTCGCGGGTAACTCCTTTAACTGCAAAACGTTTCATATATGCAAAGCCGGTTTTGCCATCGCGGTATACCAAATTATAAATGGTCCGGCTGTCGTTTTTGTTAAATACCGCTACGTGCATAGCCGAAGTTCCAATAAAAATCTTATCTGCAATTTTTGTAATCATATAGGTGCCATCGCGCCTAAAAACGATAATCTCATCAATATCGGAACAATCCGAAACGTATTCATCTTTTTTAAGACCGGTACCTGCAAAACCTTCGTCGTAGTTTACATAAAGTTTTTCATTGGCAACAACCACTTTGGCTGCTTCAATGTTTTCAAAACTCCTGATTTCGGTTTTTCTTTCTCTACCTTTTCCGTATTTTTTCTTTAGATTTTCAAAATGTTTGATGGTGTAATCTGTGATATGTTCGAGATTAAACTGAACCTCTTTCATCTCATTTTCAACACCTTTGATATATTCGTCTGCTTTAAAAGCATCAAACTTTGATATCCGTTTAATTTTGATTTCAGTCAGATTCGCAATATCGTCGCGAACCACCTCTCTCCGCAAAAGAGGCTTAAATGGTTCGAGGCCTTTATCTATGGTTTGAATAATCTCTTCCCATGTTTCGCAATTTTCAATCAACAAGTATATCTTATTTTCAATAAAAATCTTTTCAAGCGACGATAAATGCCAAGAATCTTCAAGTTCCGAAAACCTTATTTTTAGTTCAAGTTTAAGAAGTTCAAGTGTATTATTGGTCGAAATTTTGAGCAGATCTTTTGCACCCAAAAAAATGGGCTTGTCCTCAGTAATAACCGTTGAATTTGGTGATATAGACACTTCACAATCAGTAAAAGCATACAAAGCATCAATCATAATATCAGGCGAAGTACCGGGCACCAAATGTATCATTATCTCAACATTTTCGGCTGTATTATCGTCAATTTTCCTGATTTTGATTTTACCCTTTTCGTTGGCCAAAAGAATAGATTCAATCAATGAACCAGTTGTTTTTCCAAAAGGAATTTCTTTAATTACCAAGGCTTTTTTATCAACCCTCTCTATTTTTGCACGAACCCTAACTTTTCCTCCCCTTAGTCCATCGTTGTATTTTGAAAAATCGGCCATTCCTCCAGTAAGGAAATCGGGCAATAACTCAAAATCTTGATTTTTCAAATGGGCAATACATGCATCAAGTATCTCAATAAAATTATGTGGTAAAATTTTGGATGCAAGTCCTACTGCAATACCTTCAACACCTTGTGCAAGGAGCAATGGAAATTTGACGGGTAAATTGATTGGTTCTTTGTTTCTTCCATCGTATGAAAGTTTCCAATTGGTTGTTTTTGGGTTGAAAACAACATCTAGGGCAAATTTCGATAGCCTGGCTTCGATATACCTAGGTGCTGCGGCATTATCTCCGGTTAAAACGTTTCCCCAGTTGCCCTGCATATCAATCAATATGTCTTTTTGTCCCAACTGAACAAGGGCATCGCCAATCGAAGCATCTCCATGTGGGTGAAACTGCATGGTGTGCCCAATAATATTGGCCACTTTATTGTATCGCCCGTCATCGAGGCGCTTCATGGAATGTAAAATTCTACGCTGAACAGGTTTTAGTCCATCAATAAGGTGAGGAACAGCACGTTCAAGGATTACATAGGATGCATAATCAAGAAACCAGTTTTTATACATTCCCGAAATGTAATTCACATCGAGCAACTCTTTTTCGTTCTCAAAATCAGCAATTGCTTCGTTGTTAATAGTCAAATCGTCAATAGGATCCTCTGTCATTTTGTGATTTCTTATTACTTATTTTACTTTTATATTCTTACTTTTTTGATAACATTCTATCACTTCACCACTTCTTCGATAATAGATTCATCTTCAACCATATCCTGTTCAATCCGTAAATTGTCAATGATAAAATCTTGTCGTTCGGGCGTATTTTTACCCATGTAAAAATCCAACATAGCTGATGTGGATTCTTCCCTTTTTAACAACACAGGCTCAAGCCGTATTTTTTCACCAATAAAATGTTTAAATTCATCAGGCGAAATCTCGCCCAAACCCTTAAATCTGGTTATTTCAGGGTTTTTCCCAACTTTGGCGATGGCAGCATGTTTTTCTTCTTCAGAATAGCAATAAAATGTTTCCTTCTTATTTCTGACCCTGAATAAAGGTGTTTGTAATATATGAAGGTGCTGTTTTTTAACCACTTCTGGGAAAAATTTCAAGAAAAAAGTAATTAACAGCAATCGAATGTGCATTCCATCAACATCGGCATCAGTGGCAATTACAATATAGTTATATCTAAGGTTTTCAATCCCTTCCTCAATATTTAGTGCTGCCTGCAATAAGTTAAACTCTTCGTTTTCATAAACGATTTTTTTAGTCAATCCGTGTGTATTCAGTGGTTTACCTTTTAAGCTAAAGACCGCCTGAGTCCCAACATTTCTCGATTTGGTAATAGATCCACTCGCTGAATCTCCCTCGGTAATAAAAATAGTGGATCTTGACCTGTCTTCGTCTGTGGAATTGAAATGTATGCGGCAATCCCTAAGCTTTTTATTATGCAAACTAACTTTTTTAGCTCTGTCGCGAGCCAACTTTTGGATACCCGAAATTGCTTTCCTTTCTTTTTCCGATTCCTGAATTTTAGTCAATAATATTTTTGCAGTTTCCGGATTTATATGTAGGTAATTATCAAGCTCTTTAGATAAAAAATCATTGATATAATTACGGATTGAAACTCCATCAGGTGACATGTTTTTTGAACCCAATTTTGTTTTTGTCTGAGATTCAAATACGGGTTCTTCTATTTTAACAGCAACAGCAGCAACAATTGAAGATCTAATATCAGCTACATCAAAATCCTTTTTATAAAAATCGCGGATTACTTTTGCAACTACTTCCTTAAATGCCATTAAGTGCAGCCCGCCTTGTGAGGTTTGCTGCCCGTTTACAAATGAGTAATATTCTTCACCATACTGATTTCCATGGGTCATGGCTATTTCAATATCTTCGCCTTTTAGATGAATAATAGGGTATAATCCCTCGGTATCCATATTGTCGTTGAGCAAATCGAGCAAACCATTTTTTGAATAGAATTTCTGGCCGTTGAAATTAATCGTTAATCCGGAGTTCAGATAGGTATAATTTCTGAGCATAGTATCAACATAAGCCGAAAGGAAGTGAAAATCACCAAAAAGCGCCTTATCAGGAATAAATGTAACTTCAGTACCGTTTGGCTCTGTGCTTCCGGTAACCAGCATATCCTCAACAACATCTCCTTTAGAAAAATGAATCTCCTTTATTTCTCCTTCCCTAAAAGATTTGATGATAAATTTATGAGATAGAGCATTAACAGCCTTAATACCAACACCATTCAAGCCAACCGACTTTTTGAATACTTTTGAATCGTATTTTGCACCGGTATTCATTTTTGATGCCACATCTATTAATTTTCCCAATGGAATTCCACGTCCATAGTCCCTTACTTGAACTTTGTGATCAGTAATGGTAACATCGATTTTTTTACCATGGCCCATCATATACTCATCGATGGAATTATCAAAAACCTCCTTAAAAAGTATATAGATTCCATCGTCCTGAGATGAACCATCACCCAATTTGCCAATATACATTCCAGGTCTAAGCCGGATATGTTCTTTCCAATCAAGCGTCTTAATCGTATCTTCAGAATATTGTTCTATCATTATCAGAAATTTTTGCAAATATAGAATATTCCAACTTAGGTAGAATTGACGGTAGAAACAAAGTTATTAACAGAAAATCTGTCAATGGAATGGTTCATTGAATAATGGCTTGATAGCAAAAGCTTTGTTTGAATTAATAGTGGATAAAAAAAATGGAAATGGGTTGTTAGATATTGTATCCTGGATAACAGAAATTGGAAATTTGAAATTAGTAAATTTACAGGTTGCAATCATTTGCCATAAAAGGAAATTGGTCATTTGAAAGGCTAATTGTACTATCTACCTAACTTCAAATGACCAATTTATTAATGACTAAAATAACTCAACCTCAATCTTTTGAATGAATGCGGTTAGACTATATCGTTTGCCAATTTGAGCTTCAGAAAGGGTTAGCAACACTGAAATTGGATCACCAAATTTATCAACAATAAAAACTTCTGTTCGGGTATTTAATAAAGTGTCGTCTCCATATTTAAAGTAAAGACCCATATAATTTTCTCCAAGGTCTTTGTGTTTTTCTGGTAATAGATCTAAAACAGGTTTATTGATAATTTGTTTGCGGTTTATAGACCATAAATCTTCAGCTGCTTTATTAAAAAACTGGACTTTATTATCTTGATTTATAGTTACAACAGCATCAAGCATACCTTCAAGTGTTTTCTCATTTAAAAGTTTCACTGTTTCAATTTCACTAAACTGTGTCCTCATTTCTTCTCTTGCTTCTCGAAGTTTTCTAGTTAGCTCATCTTGAGATTGTTGTAACTTTTCTTCTTGTTCTTTTAATTTTTCAGTTTGAACTTTATTTTTTCTTTCAATACTAATTTGGCTGGTAATATCATAGGCAATATAAATAACCTTTGAAATATCGCCATACATATCGTGGGCAATTGTAAAAGTACCATGAAACCACTTTTCTGTGCCATTCCGGGTTACCATTTTTAACCTTCGTTCAAACGGAACACCGGCAATTACATTTTTCCAAATAATTGAAAATTCGTTAATTTCAGATGGATTGATGAAATCAAAAATAGTTTTATCCTGCAATTCACTGGATTCATAAATCATTGCTTCCTGGAACTTCTCATTGTAGTCCATAATTTTACCTCCAGGGGTAAATTCCGCTTTTATTGTTGATTTATTAAGTGCATCAATTTGTCCGGAATAATCAAGGCTGAGCTTTTTAGACTCAGTCATGTCAATACCAAGGAATAGTATTTTTTCAGGTTTGCCATTTTGATCACGCACACTTACATAAGTAGCCATGGTCCACAAATCAGTCCCTTGCTTGGATACGTGCTTCATATCGCCCTCAAAATGTTCGCCACCATCTTTTAATCTGTTCCACAAATCATCAAACCATTCCCTATCTTTTTCATTAATAAATAATGATATGTGTTGACCTTCGATTTCTCTGTTTGAAGAATATCCCAATTTGTGCAAAAACTTGGTATTTGCATATAACAAAATGCCTTCAATAGAATATTCAGCCCTAATCATGGTATGATTAACAGAGTTTGTAAAACTAATGAATTGTTCACTTTGCTTTGCTGCTTCAATCTGGGTTTGTCGAAGTTCGTTCATACTTCGACGCATCTCATTTTCCTGTCGGGTCATAATTACTTGCTGGCCCTGAGAATCTTTTAAAAGTTGCGATGTACGCATATTAATTTTCAAACTTGAAATTGTTGAAGCAATACTTTCAGCAACTTTTTCAACAAATTCAACTTCAAAATCCATAAATCGTTTTAAGGATGCGATTTCTAATGCACCAAAAACTTCTTCGTTAAATATCAATGGAACAATAAGCACACTGCGGGGATTGGCTTTTCCAAGGCCTGAAGTAATCTGAACATATGATTCGGTTACTTCCTTAAGAAAGACCGTTTTTCGCTCAAGGATACAAGCACCAACAAGGCCTTCGCCCCATTCAAGTTTTTTGTCAGCAAACTTTTTTCTACCATAGGCAAATGCACCTGTCTGCTCTATTACCGGTTTATCAATAACTGAATTGTCAATGACAAAAATACCAACCAATTGAGATTTAAGATATTTTGCCAATTCACTAACAACGCTGTATGATAGTTCTTCCAGATTGTTGCTGGTTTCGCGCAATACTGCCCCAAATGTAGCTAAACCTTCAGTTATCCAGTGCCGCTGTCCCTCTTGCTCTTTTCTGAAAAGTTCTTCTTTCTCTTTTAGCAATATTTCATCTCGAAGATTTATTAACGATTTTGATAATTCATCGTTTCTTAAAAGTATTTCTTCTTCAGCAAAACTTCGTTGACGTAATTTCTCTGTAAATTGAAAGACTCTTTTGTTTTTTTCTCTTTCATAGGTAAGATCTTGCTGTAATTGAATTTGTCTGTCATTAAAGTACTGACCTATAAGATAGCCTATAAATACAGAAGAAACCAGTAAAATAAAATCAAAAACCCAATTGATCGGAAATGCTTTATAATATTGATAAAGTCCATATAATGAAAAATCGAATGAATGGTTTAAAATCCCATTCATTCTGTATAATAGCCAGATTACAATAGCCAGAATAAAACCATAAAGACTGTAATTTATTATATAGTTTTTTTTCTCTGTCTGATTCATATCATATATTCCTTATTAAGCCTTTGCTATTATGTACTTTACATTTTCCATGATTGCAAATATTGTTAAAGATAAAACCTTTTAATTATTATTTTACAAATACTATACAAATTAGTATAATAATTCATACAAATTTATAAATTATTAAATATTAGCTGATTTTCAAGATATTCCATCTAACAAAAATTTCTAAAAAATTTCTTCGCAAGTAAATTTAGGATACCAAGATTGATATTTTTTTTCAATTATTCAAACTTTTATTAAAAAAAATCATTAATAATTTACTTTATGGTAGGTTAGGTTTAATATTTAAATATCTATCAATGAGGGATTGGATTTTCTCGATTGAATAAGGCTTAGATAAAATCTCAGTAAATCCTGCCAGATACATTTCATCACCATATTCATTTGGATTATGTGCAGTTAAAGCAATAACCGGCATATTACAAATTGGTTCAAGCATGTTTTTTCTGATGTGGCGCATGGTCTCCAATCCATTCATAACCGGCATTTCGATATCAAGGAATACTATATTAAAATCCTCTTTTTCCAATATTTCAATTGCAGCCAAACCATTAGCTACAGATTTTGATTCAATACCAATGCCTTCAAGTGTAGAACTTAGTAAAAGCCTGTTTGAAAAAATATCATCTACAATTAGTATCCTAATTAATTCCACTTCTTGATCAATTTAATTGATATGATTTAAAATCTATTGCTCTGTTTCCTTATTATCAGATGTTGTATTTTCTTCAATAATCTCAGGTAAATCAATATTGCCAGTAATTATAGCTGATTTTTCATTTTTAGTTTCATCTTGATTAAGTTCTTTCAAAACTTCAATGTTTAGCGAATCAATTTCATTTTGTTTCCATTTTCCAACCGCCATTCTATTTATCTCTTCCTTTGCTTTTTCTATTTCTTTAATTAATTTTTCATTATTTCTTTTTTCTGATTCAATTTGCAATTCATCTTTCTGTTTTAATAATTCAAGATAATTATTAGCTAAAATTTTGGCTTTTATTTTTTGCTTCTTATATTCAATTTGTTTTTCAAACTCTTCCTTTTCAATTAACTCATCATAAGGTCCACGTCGAGATAATAATTTTACCAAAATTGGCGAAGATTCAATCAATACAAAAAGAATAAATATAAACCATCCTGCATATTTTACCGTCTTGCTATTTTCATCAAGAAGAGAAACTGCCTCAAGTCGAGCCAATAATCCATCTGCCTTTCTTATTTCACCACTGCTTGTCGATATTTGTTCCTGTTTGTTTTTTTCAAGATTTGCAATGCTTTCAAGATTCTTTTCAATTCTTAGATTGCTGGTATTTTTCAACTCTTTTAGTTCAGAATCGATTTTGTCATATTGTTCTTTTTTCTCCTTGTAAACGGAACCCTTTCCCATTTTTGAAGTGGGACTTCTTCCTTCAACTTCTTCAATCAACATATTATATAGAGAATTTCTTAATTCTTCTTTTTGTTTCAATTCATTCACCAATTTGTCATTTTCACTTTTCAGACTTATAACGTTTTGGTATTCCTTGTCAACCAATTGATTATACTCAATATTATTTGCAGAATGAATTTTCTGTAATTCTCCATTTATCTCTTTTTCAAATAGCTTTAGTTCTAAAGGTTTAGAAATTACTACTGCAAGTAAAATTGCAAGAATTATCCTGGGAATTGCAAACAGCAATTCTGAAATAATACGTTCCTCTTTTTTTAGGCTGGTAACTATAAACCAGTCAAGGAAAAATATTAGGATACCCCAAAAAATGCCAAAAACAATGGCAAGTGGAAGTGAATTAAAAATCATGTATAATGCATAAAAGCCAGTTATGGATGCCATAACACCGGTTAAAAAAACAATGATTCCAATTCCAAAAAACTTATTGTAATCTGTTGGGCAACTCCTTAAAAGATAAAGCCGCGCTCCCGAACACCAGCAAAAAAAACGATAGAATGGATCTAACTTATAGGTATGCGGAATTTGAGTATTATTTGAAGATGATTCCATTTTGTTTTAGAAAAATGATTAGGAAAGAAGGAATTAAAATTTCCTTCTTAAATTTAACACTTGATTAGTAATTTGTTCAAGCGGAACAATAATATCGGCGGCGCCTAATTTGATAGCTTCTTTAGGCATTCCAAATACTACGCATGATTTTTCATCCTGTGCAATGGTCCTTGCCCCTGCTTCTTTCATTTCGAGCAACCCTTTAGCGCCATCATCACCCATTCCAGTCATTATTACACCAATAGCATTACCTCCAGCATAAAGTGCAGTTGATCGAAATAAAACATCAACAGAAGGTCTATGTCTGTTAACTAGCGGGCCATCTTTTACTTCAACGTAATATCTTGCCCCAGAACGTCTTAAGAGTGTATGCTTGTTTCCTGGCGCAATTAAAGCTTTGCCTTGTAAAACAGAATCGCCATCTTCTGCTTCTTTTACTGTAATTTTGCAAAGATCGTTCAGGCGATTAGCAAAAGAACGCGTAAAATGCTCAGGCATATGCTGAACTATTACAATTCCAGGTGCATCAATTGGCATTGCCTCCAAAAATACCCTCAAAGCTTCAGTACCACCTGTTGAAGCTCCAACTGAAACTACTATATCTGTGGTTTGAGGTAAACTATAGGATTTCATTCTGGAAATTACGGCATCGGCTGATAATTTTGGCTCCACTGTCATTTGTTTTATAAGTGCCCTGCGCTTAATTCTTGAAATTGCAGCGGCTTTTATAATATCGCACAGTCTGATTTTTGATTCTTCAATAGATTGTTTTGAATGAAATTGAGGTTTCAAAATAATTTCCACGGCACCATATTCTAGCGCCTTTAATGCAGTTTGAGTTCCCCCTTCAGTTAAACTTGAAATTACAACGACAGGAATTGGATGTTGTGACATAATTTTCTTGAGAAATGTCAAACCATCCATTCTTGGCATTTCAATATCCAAACTAATAACATCAGGAACTTCCAGTTGAATTTTTTTTGCTGCAATGTATGGATCGCTAGCGGTACCCATTACTTCAATACCTGGATCTGAACTAAAAATCTCGGTCAAAGCATTTCGTACCACAGCAGAATCATCAACAATAAGTACCCTTATCTTTTTCATTCTCTATACATGTTATTATTAACAAATCTATAAAAATATTAAGAGAATTCAAATATAGTTTTTTAATACTAGTGAATCACTTCAAATCAATTTCAAGCTTCTAAATAAGATTCTTAAATAATTCCTGCTCTTGATTTAAGATTTAATTCATGAATAAACAGATTAATTTAAGAAAAACTTCAAATAATTTCATTTTCTAGTAAAATATAAGTTATGCAATAAAAAATGTTTATTAATATGAACTATAACCTTATACTAAATCATTAATTATTAGGAGTGATTTCCGACATATTTTTGTCGAACTTCCCCAGTGAAAGTATCAAAAATAATTTTTCTCCCCAATTTCCCTCCAACACTTGTAGCAATTATTGGTATTTTTTCTTCATGCAATAAATCTTTTGCTATATTGATATTCCGCTCACCAATCATAAATTGACTAATTGTAGTAGTAATAATTTCAGCTCCACCAAATAGTTTAACTTTTAAATTAGATCTGGAGCTACCCATAGATTCAATATTATCAATTAATTTTTTAATCGCAATGTTACCATATCGGGGCGAAGCAAGTCCCTGACCATTCCAAAGTGGAAGCATAAAATGATTCATTCCTCCAATTTTAAGAACGGGATCATATATACATATTGATACACAAGAGCCTAATATCGTAGTAATTAGATAAGGCTCCGGATTAATAAATATTGCTCCAGGATATAAAAAATGTTTAGGTCTTTCCATCGGTATAATAGTTAAAAGACCTCATCAACTCCAAAAAGCATTTCATTACCATCTTCTGAATATGCTTCTGGATCATCTTCTGCTTCAGGTATAGAAACAACAAAGGTTGTTCCTTCATTTTTTTTACTTGAGATTGTAATAATTCCATTTAAGAAATCTAGTATTGCCTTATTTATTGAAAGACCCAATCCATGACCTCTATTCAAAGAATTTATTCCACTATCTAGTCTTTTAAATCTATCAAAAATTATCTTTTGATTATTTTCTGAAATTCCTATTCCAAAGTCCTGGATTGAAACAAATAAGTTATTATTTTCAGTCCATCTTTTGATGATGATTTTATTATTTTTACTAAACTTAATGGCATTATCTACCAGATTTGAAAGTATAAGCCTTAATTTCTCTGAATCAATTTTAAAAATAAAATTATCATCATCGGGATTCTCCTTGATAAATTCAAAAGTAAGTTGCTTCTTTGCTGTCTCTGGAAGAAAAGATTCCAATAATGCACCAATCAATAAATCCACTTTCACGTTCGAAACTTCCATATAAAGATCCCCTGCTTCAATTTCTGCTGCGGCAAATATATTTTTAAGCTGAAAATCGAGATTGAAAGCCTCAGAATGTATTAAGCTTGCCATCCTCTTCACTTTATCCCAATCTCCTTCTTTAACAGATAGGATATTTTTTGATAATATGACAATTGATGTAAATGGATTTACAATTTCATTAGTAATATTTGAAATGAAATGACTTTTCAAAGCTTCTGATTCAGCTAATTTTGTATTAACTTCTTTCAGTTCCTTTGTTAGTTTTTCTAATTTTTTTAATGAATGTTTCTTCTCCTGGAACCTTAATTTAAGTTCCTCAATCAACAATTCGTCAGTAATAACTATATTGCTCATCTTCAAATATTTAATTTTTAATTTTACAGTAAACAGTTGGTTTTAGCTGCTTTAAAGGTACATTGATGTTTGTGATAGATTCAGAATGCCCGAGAAAGAAAAAGCCATCTAAACGTAAATAATTACATAATTTATTAATTACTTTTTCTTGTGTTTCCCGATCAAAATATATCAGGACATTTCTACAAAATATAATATCAAATTGTTCATTAACAGCATAATGATCATCCATAAAATTTACGCGCAGAAATCTTGTCTTGTTTCTTAAGTTTGAATTTATCCTAACTAATTTCTTCGTTTTTTCTTTACTCTTTAAGAGATATTTTCTCTTTAATTCAAGAGGAATCATATTAACCATTTCTTCGGGATAAACTCCGGCAAATGCTTTTTTAAGCATCAATGTTGAAATATCAGTTCCCAGTATTGAATAATCAAAACCAGGATGGTTAATTGCAAATTCACTTAATTCAATGGCAAGTGTATATACCTCAGGACCACTTGAACAACCTGCACTCCAAATTTTAATCTGCTTTTTTTCTTCAAAAAGTTTAGGAAGAATTACTTGTCCTAAAAATTCAAAATGTGAAGATTCTCTATAAAAATCAGTTTTATTTGTAGAAACAACATCCATCATATGGATAATTTCATCATTGCCCTGTGTACTAAATACATAATCAATATACTCTTTAAAAGAATAGATTTTGAGCACCCTTAGCCTTTTTTGTAATCTACTCTGGAGCATAATCCTCTTTTCAGGAGGCATTTTTATTCCATATTGTGAATAAATAAATTTACTCAATTTTGCAAATTCAGAATCAGACAACTGGGCGGCAAATATTCTTTGTAAATCAAGATCTTCCATCAAATTCTTTAATCAAAATTATTTTACTTTATTATTTCGGTGTGCTAATTCCTTTGAAATCTTTAATTCAATTTTAAATCAAATAATTATTTACAAACTATTAAATTACATACATTTACAAATGAAAAATCAAAATTTAAGCTTCAATCGTACTTAAAATTTCTCAAATCCATCATCTAAAAATTGTTCATCTCCTAAATTAAGATTAAAACCCTTATCTACTGTTTTTTTTGCTTTTACTATATCCTTATTCAATCTACTTTCGGGTCCAACTTCAGCAATTTCTTCATTTAATTCTTTTATTATCGTTTTATTTTTCGGAATAATTTTTTCTCTTTTAATTTTCACCTCATCATCTACTTTATCTTCGATCTTAAAAAAGGAAATTAGTTTATTCAATTTATCAGTAAGCATAGATAAACTTTCAACATTTGATGCGAGTTGTTCGGCACTCGAAGCATTTTCTTGTGTAACATTATTGAGCTGTTGAATTGCGCTATTTATTTGGTCAGTCCCTGCTTTTTGTTCAATACTTGCATTTGTAATATCCTGCACAAGAATTGCAGTTCTTTGAATTTCAGGCACAATTTGCGCAAGAGTTGCTCCTGATTGCTTAGCAATTAAAAAGCTATTATTTGTCAATTGCTCAATTTCATAAGCAGCTATTTTGGATCTATCAGCCAACTTACCAACTTCAGCAGCTACTACACCAAAACCTCTTCCGTGAATTCCTGCACGGGCGGCTTCAACTGCTGCATTTAAAGCCAGAATATTTACCTGAAATGCAATATCGTTAATAATTGTTATTTTTTTTGCAATTTCACCCATTGAACTTGCGGTGTTTTTAACATTTTTGCTGCTAATTTCAATTTCTTTTGATGACTTTTTTGCAATTGTATCAGCAATTTTGGCATTTTCGGTGTTTTGATCAATGTTGGCACTCATCTCTTCCATTGATGCAGAAACCTCTTCGGTAGATGAAGCTTGTTCAGATGCACCTTCATAAAGCCTAATGGAGGTTTTTGATAAGTCGCCGGTTGAAATTTTTAATTGATCAAGCGAATTTTTTAAGCTTTTAATAATATTGCTGAATCTGGTTACAATATCCTGTAATGAATTGCTTAATTCAGTTATCTCATCTTTTCCACTCGATTCAAAATCAAGATTTAATTTGCCTTTTGAAACAAGTTTTGCAAAGTAAGCAAGTTTTGAAATCCGATTTGTAAGTTTATTTAGATAAAAGTAGCTGAGAATAATTGCAAAAATTGTAATTAAAGCAATAATTATAATTCGAATAATTAGTTCTTTATTAGCAGTTTTTAATATTTCTTCCTCTGGCACTGAAATTCGGATGTGCCATGAACTTTTAAGTTTATTAAATTTTATTGGAACATAGAAAATATATTCCCCATTATTTTTAACATCCGAAATTGTAGAATCCATTAATCTTAAACTTTCATGCTGATATGATTTTAGCACGTCTTTCACATTTTTACCAATCAAACTATCATTTTTATTATCTGCATTAATTATTCCTGTATTTGAAATAATGCTGATATGCGCTTTTTTGTTAAACAAATCTATTTTTGAAATAAACTCTTGAATCCAACCAATGGAAATATCGATACCGACTAATCCTTTAAATTTGCCATTTGATTGAATCCCATGTGCATATGAAAAAACCAACATTGATTTTCCACCAATTGAATTTTCAATATACGGCGGAAGTAACATATAACCATCACCTTTTTTCAGGGAATCTTCAACATTAGATTTAAAGTGGTAATCCCAGCTTTCATAATTTGATAATAGAATATTTACTCTATCATTTGCTAATAGCATAAGGTGCTCATTCAACCGTTTTCCCGAAGTATCAATTATTGATCCAGGTACAAGTATAACATAAACTGATAAACCCATTTCGTTTGTTACAAGAAACTCTTTTTGAATTTCGTGAATTTCTTCAATTGTGAATAATTTCGAATCTTTAATCTTCATCAGTGATTCATAAGTATCGGCATAATTATTAATTGAAGCAAAGACTTGGTTTAGATTATCTTGAATATTATTTGCATAACGTTGAGCTGAAGAAATAGCTTCACTTTTTGCGGCATTCTCTGATAATTCCCTAAATTTCAATCCCGAAACTAAAATCAAAATAAGCATTGGCAAAAATATACCTAATGCAATGATTGTAGTCAATTGCATTTTAATAGAATATTTCTTTATTATAATCAATTGAATCGAATTAATATTATTAGTTGAATAAGTGCCTCTATGGCTAATTATTTTGGTGAAATTTTAATTACTCATTTAAATTATTGCTCAATTTACCATTTTTAAATAGGTTGAAAATATTCAAAATCATCATTCATTATAAAAATGGAAAGTAAAGAAATAATCTTGGATTTACTTTAATATATTGATCCTTTTAATCAATATTTAAAATTAAAATATTATCAAATTTCAAATTTTTATGATTGCAGAAGTAAAAGAATGTACTGTCCAAATATTTATTAATTCATTATAGTACTATTTCTTGTTAAAAAAAGAGTAATATTCATTTCTTCATTTCTAATCAGCAGCAATTTCCTCAACCTGACTCGTAAAATTTTCGAGATTATAAAATTTGTCGATATCTAGAATCATAACAAATCTTTCATTATTTTTTACTATGCCAGTAATAAACTCCGATTTATATTTAACCCCTACACTTAATGGAGGAAGTATCTGATTTTCATCAACTTCAAGAACAGAATGTACAGAATCAACAATGGCACCAACATCAACATATTCGTCACCAATTAAAACCTGGAGAACAAGAATACAGGTATCTTTGGTATATTCGGAATGGGCTAGTTTAAATTTTACACGTATATCTACAACAGCAAGAACACTTCCTCTCAAATTTATTACCCCTACAATACTATCGTGAGATTTTGGAACCTTAGTAATTGGGATCAATTCAAGAATATTTAATACCTTACTTACATGCACTGCAAAAAACTCATCACCTAACTGAAAAGATAGGTAGGAATTCAATGATTGAACGATCTCTTCATCTATCATCTCTTACTTAATTTTTGAATGAAAACTCATGAATGATTTTATTTGTATCAAGTACCAATGCAATAGTGCCATCACCTAAAATAGTAGCACCTGAAATTATATCATGGTTTATATATAATTTCCCTAAAGGCTTTAATACTGCCTGATATTCTCCAATTACATTATCAACGACTAATCCAACTCTTTTATCCTCATATTTTACGGTAACAAGTTGCTCCATTTCAAGTGGTTGACCAACTACTGAAAACTCATTTCGAAGGTTATAGAATGGAATTTGTTCTCCATCTATAATTACTAAATTATTATATGCTTTTACAAATTTTTCGTGTTGCACCGCATAAATTTTATCAACCAAATTAAGTGGCATAACATATTTAGTATCATTAATTTCAACTAATAGACCATCGATAATTGAAAGTGTTAAAGGTAATTTGATGGTAATTGTTGTTCCAATGTTTCGTTTTGATTCTAAGTCAACAGTTCCTCTTATTTCGTCGATTTTCTTTTTTACAACATCCATTCCAACTCCACGACCTGATACATCTGTTATGTTTTCTGCTGTTGAAAAGCCTGGAATAAAAATTAAATCCAAAATCTCTTTATCGGTCAACTGTGCATCAGCAGTAATATAATTTTTTTCAATGGCCTTTTTCTTAACTACATCTAAATCAATTCCTTTACCGTCATCTTGAATTTTGATAACAACATGTGCACCAGAATAATAAGCTTTTAAATATATCATCCCTTGCGGAGTCTTGCCCTTTTCAATCCGCTCTTTTTCAGGTTCAATTCCATGGTCAACACTATTCCGAATAATGTGCATCAATGGATCCGTTAGTCCTTGAACCAATGTTTTATCGAGCTCGGTTTCAGCCCCTTCTGTAATAAATTCAATATTTTTATTAAATTCTACTGATAAATCCCTTATTAGCCTGTGGAATCGGGTTAACATGGTTTCAATTGGAATTAAGGAAATACTAAATGCGGTATCTCTTAGCTGTCGGGTGATATTTTCGATGTTTTCAGATAGCTGATTTAGCTCATAAACTTGTTTTTCTTCAACATATAAACTTAAACTGGCTTGAGTTGTAACCAATTCACTAACAAGATTCATAAGCTGATCGATTTTATCAGAATCAACCCGAATACTTGAAATAATATTTTCTTTTGTAAAACTATTCAGCTTCTCTTTAACAGTAACTTTAAGATTTTTTCTTTTAATATCAAGTTCATTAACAAATTCATTTAATTCATTGATGTCAATATTATCTTTTGATTCGAATTGTTTCTCAATTTCTTCAATTGTATCTTTATCTGTAAGTAGGTTAAAATCGGCAAGTTTAATTATTTCAAGCTGACTGTCATCTTCAACAAAAATAAATACCTCTTTTAATTGACCAGCTGACTTTTCAGTTGCAAGAAATATCTCCCAAGATGTATAACATTTATTTGTATCAAGCTTTGATATTAGTGGAACTTTATGCAATCGAGGAAAAATGAGGCTGGTTCCAAACCCACATAACTCTTCAATCAAAAATAAAGGATTGGTTCCATTATCCATAATTGATTCATTAGGTGTAAATTGCAAAAAATAAGTCTTTTCATTGCTTCCAACCAAATTATCGCTGCTGTCTTGCTGTATTTTAGATTCTGGATTACTCATTCTCTTAAGTACCTGAGCAACTTTAGCTAAGAGAGTATCATGGTTTTTTTTAATAATTTTATCATTTAAAGCTTCTGGATTTAAAAGGTTCCTCAAATGGTCAACAGCTGAAAAAGTAATGCTTAGGAGGTCTTCTGTAATTTTCAGCCTATCATTCCTTACTTCATCATAAATAGTCTCCAGATTATGAGTAAAATTACTAATCGCATCAAAGCCAAACATTCCACCACCACCTTTTAATGAATGCATAATACGGAAAACAGCGGCAATGAGATCTTTATCTCCCGGTTTTTTTTCAAGGGTTAGTAAAGCTTCTTCAAGATTATTAATGAGGTCTGTGGCCTCTTCAACAAATTTTTTTTGAAAATTATCCATCAGAGATTCTTATTTATTGAAATAAATACTGTGATATATCCTTTTTCCATTAGAGACTGAAGTATAAAAATTACCTCATTACTTTAACAATGGCATCTAAAAGTTTTGCTGGAATAAAAGGTTTAATAATCCATCCTGTAGCCCCGGCATCTTTGGCTTCCATTTTTTTGTCTCTTTGAGACTCGGTTGTAAGGAACAAAATGGGAATTCTGGTATATGCTTCAATCTTTCGAACTTCTCTTATCAATTCAATACCATTCATATTTGGCATGTGTAAATCGGTAAGCAGCAGATCAATTATTTTTCCGTCAAAGTGTTTTATCGCATCCTGACCATCAATTGCAACAATTACATTATAACCTGCATTTTCAAGTGTGAAACTTACTACTTCGCGTATACTTTCAGAATCATCGACAATTAAAACTGTTTTTGCCATAGTTTACTAATTAATTTAATCTTAATATTTAAAGTTTTTTCAAGACTTTTAAAAATCCTGCATTTTCAATAAGCTCCATGATATCTTTGGGTAAATCAATTTTAAATCTTATCTTTTTTTTATGACGCTCGGCAGATTTTTGCAATGATACTAAAAATTGTATACTGGCCAAATCAAAAACATTTACCTCATTAATATTTATTTCCATTTCAGAATAATCTTTTTCAATTGCACGAATTTTCGGAAGCAGATCACTAAGTGTATTTACACTTAAATCTCCACCCAGATAAATTCTAACAAGGTTTTCGCCTTTTTGAGGCTGATTCATTTTGAATTTAATATCTCTCATAAATTCAATTTATATAAATGTTAAATTATTAAAAAAACTCAATATTATCTTCTTCTTCTTCAACTGGATTGTTTGTTTCTTCTGTTTCGTTAAGTACCCGTTCATGTATTAACCTCTGACTTTGCATAGTATAGCGCTTTTTCAAACTCTCCAAATCATATGACTCATCCTCTGATTTTGCTGCAGAATCTGATTTTATCGTTAAATAAATATTGTTTAACTCCAAAATTATTTCTTCAATTATTTGCTCAAAAAAATCGTAATATTTTACTTTTTCAATTGAAGTTTGGATTTCAATTGCAAGTTGGTTTCCTAATTCACCATTTATTTCAAGAATTTCTTCAACTTTTACATTATCAGAATTAAGAATTTTTACAACAGAATAGATACTTTCGGAAAATTTTTGGAGGTTTGATTTAAATTTAGATTCAAAATTATTTTCAACAAGTGTTTCAAGAACAACAGTTTCGTCCTGTACACTTTTATAATGTTTAAGAATCATTTCCAGCTCGGTTCTAATTACTTTGCTAATTTCACTTACCTGGTTTCCTAGTTTCGAAATCTCAGGCAGTTTTTTATCTTTAGGTTTTATGTTTGCAAATACATCAGAAAGTACAGTTTTTATAAATCCACTTTCTGTTAAAATAATATCCAACTCATTTTTTAAATCCAAAATTGAATCAACAACTGATTTTACTTTAGAACTAAAAAGCTCGCCATTGTCTCCAAATTTATCGATTAATTCAACAGATTTTTCTAAATTTGATTCAATTTCTTTAAAATGCGAAACACCTTTTCTGGTATTATAACCTGAAAAAGAGTTACATATTTCCGAAACAGCTTTCATATCATCGCCAATTTCAAGAAAATTGACAGTTATTTTTTCAATAGCATCCTGATATTCCTGGTTTGTATGTATAAGTTGAGCCACCTGAACTCCTGCTATATCTCTTATTTGAAGAAATTTAGCCGTATGTTCTGCCAATGAAGTAGAGTTATCATTAAAATCAAATGCATTTAATTCGTCAATTATTTCTTTATGGGTATGTTGAACATGCTCCATTTTTTGGCGTATGATATCATGAAATTGCAGGTTTGTAATAATTCTGCTTACGTTTTCAAAATAATCTTCAGATTTTTTGGTCAAAATTGGCATTTGAATAGATGCATCCTGATATTTTGCTGACAAAATAGTTACACTGGCCTGTACTTGTTCAAGAATCATTTCAAGCGTGATACTTTGCTGTTCTTTTAAAACGTTAAAAAAATCCAGAATTGAATTTGTGAGGGTTTTAACTTTATTCAATTTACTATCAAAAATATCATAAGTTTCTTTAATTATTTTTAATTTCTGAATTAAGGTATCCGATTTATCAATAATAGAATCTTCAAGGTTAAGATAAGAAAAGTTGAGTTTCAAATTTGCCAATAAAAAATTAAGTGTCATCAAGTTTTGGTTAAAATTCTTTATTGGAATAAACATGGAATTATATAAACCCTGAATATTTTCCAATACTTTTGAACCAACCATTACACTGTCCGTGAACCCATCAATTTGAAATTTTAATCCTGTATGAAAAGTATCAAGTTTTTTAAGAAGATAATTACGGTCTTTGCCAGCTAAAATATCAAAAAGATGCTTTGCATTATTAGATATTTTTTCAGCATGCTTATAATTATCTTTAAGATTGTTGTTTAATGTTAAAAAATCTTTTGCTGATGATTCATTTAATGCATTGATTTTTACATCAATATCGGATAGGAGGATAATAATCTCCTTAATTGAAGCTTCGCTTAGTGCAAGATTGGCATTCTTTGTTATTTTTTCGTCGCTCATATAAACAGTACTTTTCTGTAATAAATATCTCGGATAAATATACAAATTATTTCAGCAATAAAAGAACAAAATTTTCCGAGATGTTTACAAACAATCATCAAGCATAGGTCAAATCTTATTCCAATATGTTGATTTCTCTATATTAATAAAATGGCAATTTAATAAAACTACACTTTAAAAAGAAAATATAAAAATGTTATAAAACCTGAAAATTAAAAAATAATTCGAGATGATAAACTATTCAAAGATAAAAAACTATATTTGCCAAAATTTTTTAACTCAAAAATCATGAAAAATATTTCGCTTTATTTGAACATTGTATTATTTATAGCAGTTGCGTTATTATACATTGATAGATTTTCCGGTAATAGTGGAGCTAAAGAACAAAATTCTCATGTTTCAACTGGCAATGCCGGAGATATTGTTTACATCAATATTGATAGTCTATTGAATAGCTATGACTTATATAATGAGCTAAAAACAAGTCTTATACAAGAACAACAAAATCTAGAAGCCGGTTTAAATTCAAAATCAAAGGCTTATCAGCGAAAAGCGATGGAATTCCAACAAAAAGTTGAAAAACGATTAGTTACTCAAGCCCAGGCTGAAGAAATGCAGCAACAACTTATGAGTGAACAGCAAAGCTTATTGCAGCTAAAAGATCAATTAACTGCACAATTAGCTGAGAAAGAACAAAATATGAACAAACAAATATTTGACCGTGTGACTAGTTATCTTAAAAAATACAATAAAGACGGAAAGCATAAAATAATTTTAGGTAACACTATGGGTTCTAATGTATTAGAAGCAGATTCTACTCTAGATATTACAAAAATTGCATTAAAAGGTTTAAATGAAGATTATCAAATGACCAAAACCAAGTGAGAATCAGAAAAATAAAATGTTTTATTTATAATTGAGTAATCAAAAAAATTAATTCGTTTGGCTATCAATAATATTCGAACATTCACTTTGAAAAACATTACTAACAAAGAAGGTATAGATAGTCACTATACCTTTTTTTATAATTTTAAGGCTATTGCAGATTTAGACCAATACTGGTTCTAATTTCAAAAGATAAACCCAAAATGCATTTATTCCAAAAACCCTAATTATGGAAGTTTTTGAAAAATACATTGAAAAGCAAAGTAATTATTCTTCCTTTATCAATGAAAAGCCCTCCCAAAATCTCAAAAATGTAATCGTAATCCCATGCAGCAATGAACCTGAGCTGATAAAAACTTTAGATTCGCTCAGGAATTGCAATAAACCTAAATTTCCAGTTGAAGTCATAATAGTGATAAACTCTGCTCAAAACGCAGACAATGAAATTATCGAACAAAATAAAAAAACAACAAAAGAAATATTCAATTGGCGCAAAAAATGGAATGAAGATATATTTAAAGTATTCAGTATAGTACTTGAAAATCTTCCAGCAAAAACAGCAGGAGTTGGTTTTGCACGAAAAACCGGAATGGACGAAGCAGTCAGACGATTTATTTTAATAGGGCAGCAAAATGGTATAATTAGCTGTCTAGATGCAGATTCCACAGTTGCTGTTAATTATTTGATTGAAATTGAAGAATTATTCATTACTATAAAAAATTGCACTGGATGCTCAATTTATTTTGAACATCCAGTTTCGGGAAATGAATTCTCAGCTGAAATTTATCATCGAATTACCGAATATGAGCTCTATTTGCGATATTACAAGATGGCATTACAATTTACTGGATTTCCATATTATCATTATACTATAGGATCAAGCTTTGCCGTTAGCCAAATTAGTTATTGTAAGGTAGGCGGAATGAATAAAAAACAAGCCGGTGAAGATTTTTATTTTTTACAAAAAGTGATGCCACAAGGTAATTATTATGCTTTAAATTCAACATATGTTTATCCATCAGCCAGACCCTCAAACAGGGTTCCATTTGGAACGGGTGCATTTATAAAAGAATATGTAAATAAGCCCGATAAAGCTTTTTTAACTTATCATTTCACTTCTTTTATAAATTTAAAAGTGCTTTTTGATGATATTGAAACATTATTTAAAGCTGATAATGAAACTATTAAATCGTTGTCTTTAAAATATCATGATTCATTAAATACTTTCTTAGAATTAAATCAATATTTAGACTCCCTGAAAAACATCAATTCAAATACATCGCAATTGGATAGTTTTAAAAAAAGGTTTTTTCAATGGTTTGATGCTTTTAAAATACTCAAATACCTGAATTTTGTACATCAGAATTTTTACAATAAAAAGTTGGTTATAGATAGTTTAAAATTGTACTTACAACATTCTAATAGATTCACTGAATGTGATTTAGATGAAAAGGAATTGCTAGCCTTGTTGAGAAATAATGAGAAAAATAGTATTTAATCCCCAATATTTGATTGATTTATAAATATTCAAAACATTACAAATAAACCAATTTTCTTTAGAAAGATATTTAAACAAACAGTATAAAAAAGGCCAGTGAAAATCACTGGCCTTTTCATTATAAATTAAGAAATCTCAATTTCTCTAGCTGATTTTGCTTTTGCTTCTTCTTTTTTAGGAATTTCGATATTCAATATCCCATTTTGATATTCTGCTTTAATGTTATCAATATCAACTGCATCAGGCAGTGTGAATGAGCGTTGGAATGTTGAGAAATTGAACTCCTTCCGGGTATAATTCGTATTTGAATCATTTTGATTGTTTTCCTTTATTGATTTCACAGTTAAAACATCTTTTTCGAGATGAATTGAAAAATCAGATTTTGACAAACCCGGGGCTGCAAATGCAATTTCGAAACTATTATCGGTTTCTGCAATATTTACAGCAGGAACATTTGATCTCATTCTACTATTTATACTGTTATCAACTGTTCCAATAAAATCTTCTAACCAATTTTGAAATACTGGGTAATTGTTGTTTACTCTTCTAATTAGTGTCATTGTTTAATCCTCCTATTTGTTTGTTAGTAATATTCATTTTAAAAATTCAATATATCTAAATTTTCAAATTATATACCAATCTATAAAACAGGAAGTTCTGTCATGAAACAAAACAATTAACGACATATTGTCCGAATTTAATTTAATAACAGGTCATGATGTCATGAATATGAATTGTTACAAAATTTCAATCTCAGGGATAATAAAATCTTTTCAATAATATCGAAATAACTGATATGAACGCAACGAAGACAATAAAATTAATGGTATAAATGCCAAATCAAATTGTTGTGGAATAAGCATCCAGCAAGGAAGTACCGAGAATGTAATTATTCCAGTAACTAAAAAGTAATATTTTAGAAACTTCGAATTCGCTTTTCGGAAAACGATAAACGATATAAATAAATGAGTTGGGATAGCCCACATCAGGTTCCAGTTTTGAACCACAGCGGTATGATTTGTTCCAAACCAGGCCAGGAATAAAATGGTACCTACAGTTCCAATAAAGAATAAAACCAAGAAGTCAATTAATTTATATCTTACTTTTTTCTTAATCTCTAAAAATGTGAAATATAAAACAATCAATAAAACCAACCAGAAAACTAATCCCGGCCTTGTTAAAAATAAGATTGATGGTTTAACCTCAGTCTGTTCAAAAAGCATTTTTGAAGATTTAACAAATGGTTTATTTTGCTCTCCATCATTAAAATTTGAGTTCCCGAAAGCCAACTTCATATAGTCTGGCAAAAACATACTTTCATTTAAAGTACCCTTTCTATCGGCAATTGCCCCTAAAATCAGATTAATTCCAAATCGCCCCCATGGATGATTTTCAAGGTAAGGTTTAAGCATTTGCCTAAAAGTGATTTCTTTGTATTTTGAATCATCAAATCTAAGATTATCCTTTAATTCCTTTTGAAAGACATCACGTATTCGTGTGGCACAATTATCGAAGAAAAAATCGTACATGTAGAATTTATTTTCAGGCAAACGATTAATCTCCAAAAAGCGAAACACTTTATCTTTATCTGTTGGACTAAGATCAAGGACCTGCTCATAAACCGAACGGTTTTCGTGATGATATTCATTCAGAAAATCATTCATATTATAAACGGCAAGTTGATAATTGAGAAAACCCCTTACAAATTTTACATAAAAATCAGGCTCGTCAAAATTAAATGTACCATAGTTGTATACCCAGTCAATTCCTTTATCCACATCTTTTACACGAATTGCACTGTGCCCAAAAACTGAATAAAGTTCCTCTCCTGGATTGCAAGTTATTAAACTGATTTCGGCATTTTTGGAAAGAATCTGAGCATTTAAGGATTGACAACCAAAAACCAGGCACAAAATAATGCATATTGCACTGAATTTCAATAATTTCATACTAATAGGATTAATTAATTCCTGTGCAAATTAAATAAAAAAAAGCGATCCTGAAACAGGATCGCTTTTAAAACCAATTTAAAATGATTACAAATTATGCTTTGCGATAAAATCACTTAAAATCATATCTAGATTTGGTTCTCCAATTTCTTGAAGATCATAATAAACACGGGTTGTTGGTTTATTTATTTTCACAATTCGATTTAAGTCAATTGGAGTACCAATTATAACAGCATCGCAATCAATACTGTTAATGGTGGTTTCCAAATCTGTCAATTGTTCTTTGCTGTAACCCATTGCAGGAAGAAGAGTTCCAATATTTGGATAAATTTTAAATGTCTCAGCCAATTTACCAACAGCAAATGCTCTTGGATCTATAATTTCTGAAGCTCCGTATTTTTTTGCAGCAACTGTGCCAGCACCAATTTTCATTTCACCATGGGTTAAAGTTGGACCATCTTCAACCACCAACACTCTTTTACCTTTAATTAGAGCAGGATTATCAACTTTTATGGGTGAAGCACCATCAACAACAATTGCATTTGGATTAACTTCAGCTATACTATCACGCACAGTCTGAATACCTTCAGGGCTAGCAGAATCCATTTTATTAATCACAATAACATCAGCTAACCTCATATTTACTTCGCCAGGATAATAACTTAATTCATGTCCAGGGCGGTGAGGATCAGCAACAGTAATGGTTAAATCTGGCTTGTAAAAAGAAAAGTCATTATTACCACCATCCCAAAGAATTACATCACATCCATCTGGATCTTTTTCTGCCTGTTGTAAAATTGCTTCGTAATCAACACCAGCATAGATAACATTTCCACGTACAACATGTGGCTCATACTCCTCCATTTCTTCAATTGTACATTTATGCTTTTCAAGATCAGCTACTTGAGCAAATCGTTGAACTTTTTGGGCAACTAAATCACCATAAGGCATAGGATGGCGAACAGCAACGACTTTTAAGCCTTTTGCCATTAAATATTCAACCACTTTGCGTGAAGTCTGGCTTTTGCCGCAACCGGTTCTGGTAGCAACTACAGCAACTACAGGTTTGGTGCTTTTAATCATAGTATCGTTAGGGCCTAACAGATTAAAATTTGCACCGGCTGCATTTACCAATGCTCCAACACGCATTACCCTATTATACGGAACATCACTATATGAAAAAGTACAGTCATCAATACTTTTTTCTTTAATCAGTTTACCTAGTTCAGCTTCGGCAACAATTGGAATTCCTGCCGGATAAAGCTTACCCGCTAATTCTGCAGGATATTTTCTGCCATCAATATCAGGAATTTGGGCAGCGGTGAAAGCTACGACATTATACTGTTCATTATCACGATAATACGTATTAAAATTGTGAAAATCCCTACCGGCAGCGCCAATAATAATTACATTTTTCTTTTTCATAATTGCTAATTTTTAAACATATCTTTAATTTGAGTTTACAAATATACATTTAAAAATGGAGTGTTAAAGCGAATGAATTATATGTTAAGGAAAACATTTTTAATATGTTAAGTATGATAAAAGTGCTTGTAGAAATGGAAAATATTTTGTAATTGCAAAAATTTAAAAAATGATCATTTGAATATTATGATTTTAATTTAAGCACTATGTGTTATTTAAAGCATCTGAAAAAGAAAAAATAAGGGATTGACGATTTAATATATTTTTAATTACATTTGGTGCACATGGTATAAGCACTCCATGCTTTTATATTTTTAATCATGAACTTTCTGGCACACTTATATTTATCGGGCAATGACAATGAAATTAAAATTGGAAATTTTATTGCCGATTCAGTTAAAGGAAAAGCACATCAAAACTTTTCACCAAAAATTCAACAAGGAATTTTATTGCACAGAAAAATTGATGAATTTACTGATAAACATCAAATTACCAAAGAGTTGTCATTATTACTTAAAAGCAATTATAACAGACATTCAGGTGTTGTTATTGATGTTTTTTATGATCATTTTCTAAGCTATAACTGGATAAAATACTCAGATATTCCAATTCATACTTATATAAAAAATTGCCATAAAATATTACTTAAAAATTTCATAATTCTTCCAGCTCAGGTAAAGACTTTCTTGCCAATAATGATTGCAAAAAACCGTCTTTTAAGCTATTCAAATATTGATGGGCTTGAAAATGCATTGCAATTAATGGCAAAATATACAAGTTTACCAGCCGAAAGCAGCTTTGCTATTGAAGTACTAAATAAAAATTACCAGTTTATTAATCAGCAATTTTTAATATTCTTCGATGAATTAATATTACATGTAGAAAACGAATTGGAATTGTATGAAAGTAAAAGAGATATTAAATTAGAAACTGATAAATATTGAATTTCTACTATTAAAACTTGTCCATGCGTGTAGTGTCAAGTTTTAACAAAATAAACAATAATAATGTAAATGCCCATAAAGATGATCCTCCATAGCTAAAAAAAGGTAAAGGAATACCAATGACCGGAGCTAACCCCATGGTCATACCAACATTTACAGCCACATGAAAAAACAAAATGGAGGCTACGCCATAACCATAAATGCGATTCATTTTAGATCGTTGTCTTTCAGCAATAGCTATAATTCTAAGTATTAAGGCTGCAAAAAGTCCCAAAACAATAAATGTTCCAATAAAACCATACTCCTCGCCAACTGTGCAGAAAATAAAATCTGTGTCTTGCTCTGGAACAAATTGAAACTTAGTTTGAGTTCCTTGCAAGAATCCCTTTCCTGTAAATTCACCGGAGCCAATTGCAATTTTTGATTGCCGCACATTGTACTCAACTCCCAACGGATCACTTTCCAGACCTAAAACAACGTTTATTCGGGTTCGTTGATGTATTTCTAAAACATGATTAAAAAAATATTCAACCGAAAATGTAAAGGCCATTGCACCAATTAAAATGAAGGAAATCATCCCATAATGTTTAATTCTCTTCACATAGGCAGGATATGCCAACACAATAAGTGAAAATATAATGCCAACAGCTAAAACATATTCACCTTTAAAATGAAGAAAATAATGATTTAGAACTAACAATAAACATGCGAAAATAAAAATTCCTAGCCCAATTAGTGTTAGCTTGATATTTTGATAGATCAAATGAAAAATAATCAATGCTAATATTGGCAGTGCTATAAAAACATTAAAAAGATCTGTAACAAGAGAGAGAATAAACAAAACACCAAAAAGCATTATCAAAATCAAATACCACGGTGAAAGGCCTTCGCGATAAAGAACAACAAGAAATGCAGCATAAACCAAAGCTGAACCGGTATCGTTTTGCAAAATAATTAATGAAACCGGAATAATAATCAGCAAGCCAACTTTGGCTAAATCATTAATTCTATTAATTTTATAATCATGAACACTCATAAGCCTGGCAATTGCCAGAGCTGTAGCTAATTTCGTAAATTCAGCAGGTTGAAATCTTATACTTCCAAACTCAAACCATGACCTTGCTCCATTAACTTCTTTTCCAAAGAGAAGTACCGCAATGAGTAGCAAAATAGTTCCCAAATAAATAGGATAAGCCAAAACTTCATAAACCCTGCCATCAATAATAAGCACGATAATAATTAATACAAAAGCGATTGCAATCCATAATAATTGTTTGCCATATCGCTGTGAACCATCAAAAATACTACTATATTGCTCGTTGTAGACAGCTGCATAGATATTGATCAAGCCAAATATAACTAAAAACAAGTAGATAAGGATAGTTATCCAGTCGAGCCTCTTCAATATATTGGATGAACGTTCCACTTATTCGTATTTAAGTTTTGTATTAAAAATCCGCTCTTCAAGATATGGCCTTGAAATAGAATCAGTAAGATATTTCTCTATCATTAAACTTGCTATTGGTGCAGCCACTGTTGATCCAAAACCGGCATTTTCAACAAAAACAGCAATTGCAATTTTAGGATTATCTCTGGGAGCAAAAGCTATAAAAATGGAATGATCTTCTCCATGTGGATTCTCTGCGGTACCAGTTTTACCACAAATCGCAATTTGAGGTAAAAATGCCACAGTTGCAGTACCCGCTTTTACAACCATTTCCATCCCTTCAATTACTGGTTCAAAATATTCTTGGTTTATATTAAGTTTCTGTTTAATATAAAACCTTTTATCTATGCTATCCTTTTGGTTTATTGCTTTTACTATATGAGGAATGTAATAATAACCTCTATTGGCAATTGCTGCGCTAACATTGGCCAATTGAAGCGGTGTAATTCCCAATTCTCCCTGTCCAATTGCCATTGAAACAAGCCTAAGTGGTCTCCATCTTGAGTTTCCGAATATTTTATCCCATCGGTCTTTTGTATATAAAATACCTTTTAATTCATGCGATAAATCAGTGTTCAATTTTCTTCCAATTCCAAAATCCATTAGATGTTTTCTCCAATTAGCATAAGCCAATCCAATAGAATCATATTTACTATCGTTTAAGATTCGCATAAAAACTTGAGAGAAATATGCATTGCATGAACCCGAAATTGCTCTTGTAAAATCAACAGCCCCGCCATGACCATGACATGCTTGAAAAAAACTTCCAACTCTAAAACCTCCATTACAAGGTAAAACAGTTTGAGGAGTTATGACTCCCTCTTGCAAAGCTATAAGTGCATCCACAAGTTTAAATGTTGATCCAGGTGGGTACATTGCACCAATTGCCCGGTCAAATAAAGGTTTGTTTTTATCCAATTGCAAAATTCTATAATTCTTTGCCCGCTGCTGACCTACCAATAAATTAGGATCATAGGTTGGGCTCGTAACCAATGCCAATATTTCACCAGTTGAGGGTTCAATTGCAACTACGCTCCCTTTAAAATTTTTCATTAATGATTCCCCATATTCTTGCAATTTCAAGTCGATTGAAGTTGTTAAATTTGAACCAACGATTGCAACAGAATCAAATTTGCCTTCTTTGAAACTTCCTTTAATCCGATTATGGACATCGACCATGAAAATTTTGACCCCTTTTTTACCTCGCAAAACTTCCTCGTATGATTTTTCAATACCACTTATACCAATATAATCACCAATCCTATAGTATGGATTTTCTTTTATAGCTTTATCATCAACCTCTCCAATATAGCCTAAAAGGCTAGCAGCTAAAGGCTTGTCATAAGTCCGAATTGTTCTTGCCTGAGTAAAAAATCCTTGAAACTTATAGAGACTTTCCTGTAAAAGTGAATACCTCTTAAAATCAAGCAATTGAATAATAATACTAGGCTTGTATGTTGAAAATTTTTTGGCTTCTTTGAGTTTGTTAATAAGCTCCAGCTTGTCTATATCGACTATTTTGCAAAATAGCAAAGTGTCAAAGGCTTTCATTTCATTAGGAACAATTACGACATCAAAAACAGATTGGTTATATACCATCAGTTTGCCATGTCTGTCGAAAATTAAACCTCTCGAAGGGTATTGAACTATATGCCTGAATACATTATTTTCAGCAGAAAGTTTATAACTTGAATCAATTATTTGCAAAAAAAATAATCGGAGTATATAAATAAAAATAACAAGGATAAAAAATCCAGAAATAAATAATCTCCTATTCGAATATATATTCTCCACTCAAAATTGAATAACTTACTATTTACGGAATACTAAAAACTGACTAACAACAATCAGTAAAAGTGAAAAGAAAGTGCCTATAATAACTTTTAAAATAATCCTGAAAAAATGATCAAAACTAAAATCTTCTAAAAGATAATACGCCATTTGATGGCTAAAAACCAATATACTGGAATATCTAAGAAACCATGCTAAGCCCATATAGTGAACCCTTGGTTGTGTGCCGGCATCATAGCCACCCCTGGGAGAAATTGAACGCAAAACAATTGGTCTTAAAAATGCTAAAAGCACGCATGATGCAGAGTTTAAGCCCATTGTGTCCGTAAAAATATCTATAATTAGGCCTATTAAAAACGCTACAATTAATATTAACCAATCAGGAATTTCAAAAGGAAAAAGGAGAATGCTCAATAAAAAAAATGCGGGAATAATCTTCCAACTAGTAATGCCAATATTATTAAATATCAATATCTGCAAAACAATCAGTACAAAAAAAACTGCAATATTCTTAAGCAATATATCAATATTCATCTTCCGCTATATTTTCTAGAAGAATTTGTTCTCTCCTGTTTTTATTGTTAATCACATAAACGTCATACAGACTTTTAAAATCGCTTGATAGTTCAATTTCAAGATTGAAAAAATTATCACTTTTGTTTTTCCTAATTTTTGAAATTACTCCAATATCAATGTTTTCTGGAAAAATGGCTGAATAATTATTCGTAACTACTGTATCTCCAACTGAAATATCTAAATGATTTGGTATTTCAGATAAATTAGCAAATCTATAATTATCGCCATCCCATTGAATAGTACCAAAATAATTATTCTTTTTAATTTTGGCACTAATACCTAATCTGCTGTTTAGCAGCGATATAACTAAAGAATAATGTTTTGAAGTTGCTACTACAATACCAACCAGACCTTTTGAACTAATTACACCAAAATCCTTTTCAACTCCATCTTTCCATCCCTTATCAATGGTAATAAAATTCTTTTCCTTTGAAACAGAGTTTTTAATTACTCTAGCTTTCAAGTACTCATATTGATATGGAGATGAAGTATCTACTTCAAATTTTTGAAGACTATATTGATTTGCCTTTAACTTTTCTATCTGATTTTTAAGATGTATATTTTCGTATCTTAATTGTTCATTCTCATTATCCAGCAAAAAATAAGAATCCCAATTGTTAATCTTATTATTGAAATAACCAGTAAACGCATTGGCAGAACTAAAGAAAACATTTTTTTTCTCTACGTCAGCAAAAATAACCATAGACATAGAGATTATCTCAAGTACTATGAAGATTATAAAAAAGTGAAATCTTAAAATTACATTGATTAATGTCTTCATCTAATTCTGGTTCAATCGGATAATAAGTGAATACTTAAATGCTTGAATGAATAATTAATTGACTCATCTTAGCATTCAAGCATTGACTATTTCATCAGGAAATGGAATTTATCAACATTTTTAAGAGCAATACCGGTTCCTCTGGCAACAGCATGCAGTGGATCCTCCGCAATATGAACAGTGATATTTGTTTTCTCCATAATGCGAATATTAAGTCCTCTTAGCAATGCGCCACCGCCTGCAAGGTAAATACCTTTACGATAAATATCTGCATAAAGTTCAGGTGGAGTCTCTTCTAGTACGGCAAGAATTGCAGTTTCAATTTTTGCAAGCGATTTATCAAGACAATGAGCTATTTCCTGATAAGAAACTGGTATTTCTACAGGAAGAGCAGTCATTTGATGAGGGCCACGTACAATAAAATCTGAAGGTGGATCTTCTAAATCAGGAAGTGCAGAGCCCGCATTTATTTTAATGGCTTCAGCTGTTCTTTCACCTACTTTCACGTTGTGCTGATGCCTCATATATTCCTGAATCTCATGGGTAAAATCGTCTCCTGCTGTACGGATTGATTTATTTGCCACAATGCCTCCTAATGAAATCACTGCAATTTCAGTAGTACCTCCTCCAATATCAATAACCATATTGCCTTCGGGAGCTTGAACATCTAGGCCAATTCCCAGAGCAGCTGCCATAGGCTCATGAATCAAATATACATCTCTTGCCCCTGCATGTTCTGCTGAGTCCCTAACTGCCCGAATCTCAACCTCTGTACTGCCTGAAGGGATACAAATTACCATTTTAAGGGAAGTAGTAAACATATGATTCTTTGTACTTGCCATTTTAATCATCTCCCTAATCATCATCTCTGCAGCATTAAAATCAGCAATTACGCCATCTCGCAAAGGTCGAATAGTTTTAATTTGCTCATGGGTTTTGCCCTGCATTTGCCGGGCTTTTTGTCCAATAGCAATTAATTTACCAGAATTGTTATCAATAGCCACAATAGATGGCTCATCTACTACAATTTTATCATTCTGAATTATAATGGTATTGGCAGTACCTAAATCGATTGCAATTTCTTGCGAAAAAAATGAAAATATTCCCATGCTTTTAAATATTCTTTTCTAATGTTTAAAATGTCTAACCCCTGTAAAGACCATTGCAATATCATTTTGGTTGCAATATTCAATGGTGTCTTTATCCCTAATCGATCCTCCTGGTTGTATAACTAGATCAATTCCTTCTTTATGTGCAATTTCAACAGAATCGGAAAAAGGGAAAAATGCATCCGAAGCCAATATTGCATGATTTAAGTCGAATCCAAAACTTTTGGCTTTTTCAATAGCTTGCTTAATTGAGTCAATTCTTGAGGTTTGCCCAATTCCACTTGCAAGTAATTGTTTGTTTTTTGCTAAAACTATTGCATTTGATTTTGAATGTTTCACCAATATATTTGCAAATATCATATCATCATACTGACTATCAACGGGCAGTTTATTTGTAACAGGCTTCATGTCAGCTCGTGTTTCTAACTTTAAATCCTTATCCTGGACTAATAATCCATTTAATAAAGATCTATACTGAATTTTTGGTAACTCAATCTGTTTTTGAACGAGTATAATCCTGTTTTTCTTAGTTTTCAGAAGTTCAAGAGAATCAATTGTATAAGAAGGGGCTAAAATTACTTCAAAAAACAGATTGTTAATTTCCTTTGCTGTGTTAATGTCAACTTCACTATTGCAAACCAAAATACCTCCAAAAGCAGAAACAGGATCTCCTGCCAAAGCATCTTTCCATGCATCAATCAATTTGGGCCTACTAGCAACTCCACATGCATTATTGTGTTTTATTATAGCAAATGTAGTTTCATTAAATTCAATAATAAGATTGATAGCAGCTTCTATATCTAATAAGTTATTGTATGATATTTCTTTTCCATGCAATTGATCGAATAATTTACTATAATCACCATAAAAGTAACCTGCCTGATGTGGGTTTTCACCATACCTTAAAACACTTCGTGGACCCTCACTTTTATTGAAATATTTAGCGTCTTTACCTGCAAAAAAACCATAAATCAAAGAATCATAAGAAGATGATATTTGAAATGCCTCGCCTGCAAACTGCTTCCTTTGTTCAAGGTTTGTTTCACCTTTTTGCAATTTTAATATTTCAGACAAAAATGGATATTGATTTTTTGAAGAAATAATAACAACATCATTAAAATTTTTAGCTGCTGCCCTTATCAAGGATATACCTCCAATATCAATTTTTTCAATAATCTCCGGATCTGTTGCTCCTGAGTTCAGCGTTTCTTCAAATGGATATAAATCTACAATAACCAAATCAATTTCAGGAATATCATATTCATTTAGCTGTTCAATATCTTTTTTGTCGTTGCGTCGGGCTAATATTCCTCCAAAAACTTTAGGATGTAGGGTTTTAACCCTTCCTCCAAGTATGGAAGGATATGTTGTTAAACTTTCAACACTTTGCACTTGAATTCCTAGTTCTTCGATAAATGATTTAGTACCCCCGGTTGAATAAATGCTTATTCCCAAATTATTAAGTTCCTGCACAATTTCATCCAACCTATCTTTATAATAAACTGAAATTAGGGCCGATTTAATTTTTTTCAAACCATTCATTTCCAATATGTTTTATTTAAAGCACAAAATTATCAAAATTCATTACATAATTCAATTTTAATTTACATTAATCATAATTATTTACACACATACTTATTAACAATAAGTTGAATAAGCCCTTTTATATGTGGGTTTGCTAAAGGGAATAGGAAATCTGCTGAAAGGATGTTAATTAATTTAAAATGTAGACATTCAAATTTGACAAAATCATAGAAAACCTGAATTCTTATTGTAAAAATGAGGATTATTGAATAAGGCTTTTTATCTTTGTTATAAATTTTAACAAATGATTTTTCTATATATTTTAAAAGAAAGCTTATTATTCGCAGTCAATTCATTGATTTTAAATAAGCTAAGAACGTTATTGTCATTACTTGGTATTACAATTGGTATTTTTGCCATTATTACTGTTTTTACTGTTATTGATTCCTTGGAAAATAATATTCGAAACAGTATAGCTACCCTTGGAGACAATGTTGTTTACGTTCAAAAATGGCCATGGTCAATGGGGAGTGAATACCCTTGGTGGAAATACATGAACAGACCTGTCCCAAAGTTAAATGAGAGCGAAGAAATTATGCGAAGGTCAAAGCTATCTAAGGCTGCTACTTTTATGATATTTACTCAAAAAACAATTCAATATAAAGAAAACTATGCCAATGACATACAAATAGTAGGAGCTGAACATAGTTATGAAGATATCCGCACTTTTGAATTAACGAAAGGTCGCTATTTTTCTTTATTTGAGTCGATTAGTGGGAAAAATAAAGCAATTATAGGAAGTGAAATTGCTAAAAAATTATTCAAGGACGAAGATCCTTTGGGGAAAACTATTAAAATAGAGGGTCGGAAAATAAATGTTATAGGAATCTTCAAAAAAGAAGGATCTGATCTATTTGGAATGAACATGGATGATCAGGTTTTAATTCCAATCAATTATGCCAAAACTTTAGTCGATATTAGAAACGAAAGATTGGGTCCCTTGATCATGATTAAAGCACAAAACGGAATTACTTCTGATGAATTGATTGATGAGTTAACAGGCGTAATGCGTTCAATGCGAAGACTTAAACCAACTGAAGATAACAATTTTGCGCTAAATCAGACAAGTCTAATATCACAGGGATTTGACAAGCTTTTTGTGATTTTGGACATAGCAGGTTTAATTATTGGTGGTTTTTCAATATTAGTGGGAGGTTTTGGAATTGCAAATATTATGTTTGTTTCAGTCAAAGAACAAACTAAGCTTATTGGAATTCAAAAAGCGTTAGGGGCCAAAAGTTACTTTATACTTTTACAATTTTTATACGAATCTATCATTTTAGCTCTAATTGGAGGTATTATCGGATTAATATTGATTTTCATACTCACTTCAATTGTATCGGCAACTGCTGATATGGATATTTCGATGAGCGCATGGAATATTTCTATGGGTGTAATTATATCGGTCTCAATAGGTATTATTTCAGGAATTATTCCTGCCTATAATGCTGCAAAATTGAATCCTGTTGAGGCAATTGCATTTGCCTGATAATTGGTTTTCAATAATTTATGAGCTGCTCCAGCGCAAAACTAAACATTATGGAATTACAATCTTTTAATTCCATAATTAAAAAAAGATTTACTATAGAGCAGACATAATATTTCTACCACTCGCCATTCTCAATAAATCTTCTGAAAATCAAATAAGCCTTGGCTGAAAATTTTTTGCTTCTGTCTTCCATCAGTTTCTGAATCTGAATTGAATCCATTAAAAAGCACTGAATATCTTCACTTGATTCATTTCCAATATTATCAATAGTTCCTTTTGCCGTGCAAAAAACAATTGATACAACTTCATTAGTCATACCAGCAGAATTATATAAATATGGGCTAACGTCTTTAACAGAAATAAGCTCAAGATTGGTTTCTTCTTTAAGTTCCCTTTTTGCAGTTTCTTCAGGTAATTCATCATTGTCGACCAATCCTGCAGGTAAACTCCATTCATAATCACCTATAGCAACACGAAACTCTTTGGTAACAGCAAGTTTTCCTTCAACAAGTGCAGCAACAAGAACGGTTTTACCTCCGTTATACCTTTCAGCCGAATACCAAATATCTTCTTTGTTGTTTTTATTTAAAAAAGTGGTGCCTACAAAATTTAAATAATTCGTTTTGTACAGGGTTTCTTTTTTTACAATCTTCATATTTATAAATTGAAATAATAATCAATAGTCAATAAATTCGCTTATTTAAAAAATTCTTCCAACTGATTGGTTAATTTAACAAAATCATCAACACCTAGTTGTTCTGGTCTCATTGTCAAAAATTCAGAATCAAAACCATCAATGTTTCCAAAAGATCTCAAGCTATTTCTAATCATCTTTCTCCGCTGATTAAAAGTAAGTTTTACTATTTGAGTAAATTGCTTTTCATTACAATCAAGCTTCTTCACCGAATTTCGAACAAGCCGGATAACTGCAGAATTCACTTTAGGAGGAGGGCTGAATGATTCCGGACCGAGTGTAATCAAGTTTTCTGTATGATAATAAGCTTGAACAAAAACACTTACTATTCCATATACTCTGCTCCCTGGTTTTGAAGTCACTCTGTCGGCTACTTCTTTTTGAAACATCCCAACCAACTCCAACACTTTATCTCTATAATCGAGCATTTTAAACAAAATTTGACTCGAAATATTATATGGAAAATTACCAATTAGCGCAATAGTTCCTTTAAATTCCTCAGAAATATCCACTTTAAGAAAATCCTTAAAAATGATTCGCTCACGAATTTCCGGAAACTTATTACATAAATATTCAACTGATTCACTGTCAATTTCTACAAATGAACAATTATAATCTTTTTGCAATAAAAATTCAGTTAAAACACCCATGCCTGGCCCAAGCTCAACTACATGATCAATATCTGTGACCTTTAAAAAATCAACAATTTTTGAAGCAATAACCCGATCCGTCAAAAAATGCTGTCCAAAGTGCTTTTTAGCTTTTACATTTTTCATTTAAACAGTTTAACTATTATATTTGTGTTCAAATTTAAGCCGAAAAATTGACAAATTCATCCATTTGCAAAAATTTGAATGTGAATAAGGTTTTCAGCAATTCATCAAAATGATAAATACTTATACAGCCAAATGTTAAAATCTACACAAATTAAAGATATTCTACTTAAGCTACTCCGTTTTTCTATTTTTTTTGGTATAGGCATATTGTTGTTTTGGTTTGTATATAAAGATCAGCCAATTGACGAAATAATAACAGCTTTAAAGAAAGCCAATTATTTATGGATAATATTTCCATTATTTTTGGCAATTTTGAGCCACCTTAGCCGTGCATTACGCTGGAAAATACTTATTGATTCGATGGGATACAAACCCAAATGGACTAATACTTTTTTAGCCGTAATGGTCATGTACCTTTCAAACACAGTTATTCCAAGGTCAGGAGAAATTACACGTTGCGGAATTATTAAAAAATATGAAAATATTTCATTTACCAAATTATTGGGAACAGTTGTAATTGAAAGAGCAATGGATTTTGTCATGCTTTTTATTTTGATCATAATTGTTTTGCTTACACAATTTAATGTATTCATCGAATTTGTTAAAAACAATCCCGGAATTGATGAAAAATTTGCTCTATTTAAAAAAATCGACAACCTGATAATTGTTGCAATATTTACATTCTTGTTTTTTATGGCGATTTTCATTTTTAGACGAAAAATGAAAAATACAATATTTTATTTGAAAATCAAGGAACTGTATATCAAGTTCAAAGAAGGATTAAAAACAATAAAGACGCTGGAAAAAAAATGGCAATTTATTGCACATTCATTTTTTATCTGGATTATGTATTTTACAATGATATACATAACCTTTTGGAGTTTTGAATTCACTGCCAATTTATCACTTTTAAGTGGGCTCACCGTTTTTGTAATGGCTAGTTTGGGAATTATTGCTCCATCTCCCGGAGGTATAGGCACATGGCATTTCATGGTAATTGAAACCCTTGTAATTTATGGAATCGCTAAGCATCCCGATGCAAACGCTTTTGCTTTCGCAGTACATGGATCAATGACGCTCTTTTTGGTCATCGCCGGACTTATTTCACTTTTAGTGCTACCCATATTAAACAAGAAAAATAAAAATATTGAAAGCTGAAATTAAGTCTTTCACTTTACAGCCCAAGATACAGATAATCACAAAGATTCTTGTAGTTTTAGCAGCATTTACTTTTATATTTTATAGATTATCTGTAAATTTTGAAATCTCTCAAAATTTAATTCTTTTTGCACGTTGGAGCAATCAGAAAACTATTCTACTTATCTCTTGTATTCTGATGATGATAATTAATTGGTCAACAGAATCAGTCAAATGGAAGCTTTTACTAAAAAAAATTGAAAAGATTTCGATATATAAATCCCTTAAATCTGTATTAATTGGTTTAACCTACGCCATATTCACACCATACAGGCTTGGCGAATATGCAGGAAGGCCAACTCTCATCAAAAAAGAAAATAAATTTTCCGCTATTCTGGCAATGTTTGTTGGAAGTATAAGCCAAAGTATTACTACTATTGGTTTTGGATTAATTGGCATGTTGATCAACGAAAATTTGAACAAAACTATTTACATTTCCAATATAAATAGATTAACCATAATTACTACTATTATCATTCTTGCATATTTTGCATTTGTCTATTTTTATTTCAACCCTTCATTAATTATTAGATTTATTGATAAATCAGGGAAACTTTATAGTTGGAAAAATAAAATACATTTTCTTAGTCAATACAAAACTCAAGAATTATTAATTGTATTAATTTATAGCCATTTCAGATATTTAGTTTTCTTTTTTCAATACTATATTTTGCTGTATATTTTCGATGTGCATATCGGCTTAATTCAAGCATTTAGTGCAATTAGTTTAGGCTATTTATTCCTTTTTTCAATTCCTGGAATTCCTATAGCCGAAATTGGCATAAGAGGATCTCTTGCACTCTATTTCATTGGCAGCTACACTTCAAATGAAATAGCTATTATATTAGCATCAACAAGTTTATGGATAATAAATCTTGCATTGCCATCTGTAATTGGTTCTGTGTTTTTAATGATTTTAAAAGACAAGGTAAAAAAATCATTATAATATGCTCTGATTCATTCTGCTGAACATTAAATCTTTTAGTCATTATAATATATTACAATGTATTTAATCTTGATTATTATTCATAAATCCATTTTGAAATAATAATTTAGGATATTTTGAAATTTATTTCTAATGGCTTTTTCATACTTATTTTTCTTACTTTTGTTATTATTCTTAACAAAATATCATCTTACTTTTACTAAAAACATTAATATGAGAAATTTATTATTGCTTAGCTTGTTGGCTATATTTGTATTTGCATGCAACTCAACAAATAAGTCAACCGAATCTGATCAAAAAGATGGACAAAATACTTCAGGAAAAAAATATGAGATAGAATCAGGAATTATAAGTTACAAAATGAATATGATGGGAATGGAAACCAAAATGACCACCTATTTTAAAGATTTCGGGAAAATTGAAGCAAGCATCACAGAAACAGATATGATGGGTCAAAATACTAAAATTCAAACTCTTCAAAAAGATAATTATGCTTATACATATACATCAGGTCAGAATATTGGAACAAAAGTTAAAATGAATGATAAAAATGTTGCTGATGAAACCGGAGGTCAAAAACTGGATGAGGCAGCAATCTTGAAAATGGGAGGCAAAAAAATCGGAGCTGAGAAAATCCTGGGCAAAGATTGCATTATTTATGAATTAGCTGACAATGGAGCAACTTCAAAGATTTGGATTTGGAAAAGCTTGTTTCTGAAAACTGTTGTGAGCCAAAATGAAATGCAGATGACCATGGAAGCTGTTGATATAAAAGAGACCTCCGATTTTCCTGCCGGTGTATTTGAGTTACCTCAAAACGTTAAATTCACCGAACCTCAAAATAATATACAGCCCGAAAAAGATTTTGAAGACAAGAATGCCAAAGGTTAATCAATGATTTACTATTCCATTGCCATTGCAGGCATAACGATAGTGTATCTTTTTATAATCTCATTCTTTATCATTGGATGGGAAAAAATACCAGTTTATCAGAAGGGTTCTTCAATCCTTTCTGGTACTTTTTTAAGCCTGATTATAGCCTTGCGCAACGAAGAAAAAAATGTTCCAAACCTGATTACTTCATTATTAAATCAATCCTTGGTGAAGTCTTGTTTCGAGATTATTATTGTGGATGATCATTCCTCTGACAATACTTACCAACTTTGCACCTCTCTTGTCTTCAACCACTCTAATATTAAGATACTTAAACTCTCAAAAAATGCAGGAAAAAAACAGGCTTTAATTTTTGGCATTAAAGAGTCTATAGGACAACTAATTGTGACAACTGATGCAGATTGTGTACATCATAAAGATTGGCTAGAAACAATCCTTGAATTTTATCAAAAGTTTAAGCCTAAAATGATTTTGGCCCCGGTAATCATGCAATCAAACAATATATTTGAAAAAATTCAGGCAATCGATTTCTATTCTCTTATAGTCTCTGGTGCAGGGTCAAGTGGCCTACACAGACCAATCATGTGCAATGGATCTAATCTTGCCTTTGAAAAAGAAATATTTGAAGAGTTCTCCGATCCTTACAATCAGAATATGATATCGGGGGATGATATATTTATGCTACTTAAAATAAAAAAAATATATACGGGGCAAATACAATTTATAAAATCAAAAGAAGCCATAGTAAATACCAAAGCTGAGCAAACTTTTAAACTGTTCCTAAATCAAAGAAAACGCTGGGCATCAAAAAGCACTGCTTATAGAGACAAAGATATTATAATTACAGCCTTTATTGTTTTTTTCCTAAATTCTTCCCTAGTGGTAAATTTATTTATTGGTTTTCTCTTCCACAATTTCATGATAATTTTTATTGCCCAACTTTTACTTAAATCAATTGTAGACTTTATATTTCTGTCCAGAACAAACCAGTTTATTAAATACAAAAAACTGATGTGGTATTTTATACTAGCTCAGTTCTTTAATCTCTTTTTTATTCCCTATGTAGCAATTGCAGGAATTATGAGTTCTGTAAGTTGGAAAGATCGGATTTATTCTAACTAATCTTCTCGAGTGCCTCTTCTTTATTCAGATTAATATTAAATAAATTATCAAATCCTGAATATTGAAATACCTCTTTGATGTTTTTTTGAAGGTTACAAAGTAATATCTGTTTATTTGCAGCTTTTGATTTTTTTAAACTCATAATAAAAACACGCAATCCAGAGCTATTAATAAAATCAAGGTTATTACAATCAACAACAATATTTGATTCCAGATTTTCAGTAAGTTTAGCAAAAAAGTCTTCGATTTTAGAATTATTAGGAGCATCAATTCTTCCAATCAGTTCCACAATTTGAATTTGTCCAATATTTGTCTGCTTAATTTCCATCGTCGATCTTTTTTAAAAGCGTTATTACATTTTTACTATTCATCCTGCGATACGAAAAATTATCTGTAAATTTCTTTACAAGATGGATTCCGAGTCCTCCTATATTCCTGTCTTCAAGCGGTTTGGCGAGATCGTCGGGTTCTGGAATTTCTAAGGGATTAAATTCAGGAGCTCCGTCTTTAATCTGAATTCTTAAATTATGCTTTTCAAGAGAAAATCTGATGGTAATGTCATATTCATCATGTCCATTATAACCATGTTGAATAACATTGGTAACAATTTCTTCAAGAGCCAGGTTCATACTAAAAGCCACATCTTTGCTGATTGACCACTCCTTACTTATTTTGGCCAATTGCTCATTCATTATACCAACTCCGCTAAGCCTGCTTTTAATGTGTATTATATGGTTTCTCATATTATAAGCTATTTAAGTTCTTTATATGTAACCGCTAAGATAGTAATATCATCAGATTGTTCAGTATCTAGTGTGAAATTTTTGATTTCATGTTGGATTTTTTGGACGAGTTGCAAACTTCCTAATGTATTATTTTCACAGATTATGTCTAATAAACGCTTTTCGGAAAAAGCTTCGTCGTCCTTATTGAAAGCTTCAGTAATTCCATCTGTATACAATAATATTTTGTCACCTTCAACCAATTGCATCTTTTCGGGTTTAAAAACAAAATCTTCCATAACACCAAGTGCAATATTTTGATTCATAGAAATAAAGCGAAAGCCTTTATCCTGATTTCCTATAACCGGAGGATTATGCCCAGCATTAACCATCCTTAATTCACCTGTTTTTACATTGAGAATAGCACAAAACAAAGTGGCAAACATAGCTGTATCGTTATTTTTAACAAGGGAATTATTTACATTGAAAATGAGTTCATCAATTGAATAACCACGTTTGGCCTCGGCATTTATAAGTGTTTTGGTAATTACCATAAAAAGTGCAGAAGGAACACCTTTTCCTGAAACATCAGAAATAACAAAACAAAAATTGTCATCGTCGATAAAAAAGAAATCAAAAAAGTCGCCAGCAACTTCTTTGGCTGGTTCCATAATAGCAAAAATGTCAAATTCCTTGCGATGAGGAAAAGGTGGAAATACATGTGGGAGCATTCTCCGTTGAATATCTTTGCCCAGATTTAATTCACTTTGAATACGTTCTTTAGTTGCAGTAGTTTTTTGAAGATTAACAATATAAAGATTTAAATCGTCGGTCATTTGATTAAATGCTTTGGCTAAATCACCAATTTCATCAGTTGTTTTTACTGCAATCCTATAACTTAAATCACCTTGAGCAACCTTTTTAACCCCTTTATGTAAATTATTAAGTGGCTTCATCATAAAAGCTGTTGCCCTATTGATTACAACAACTGTAAGAATGACTAAAACTGTCATCATTATAATTAATCTAAGCTGAAGATCATTAATGGCGTCCTGGGTTTTTTGCATAGAAAAGCCAATCCTGAAAGATCCCCAATGGCGGCCTTTCACAAAAACAGGTGAGGATATTTTCCACATTTCTTCTCCGGTATCTCTATGATAAACATCAAACAAATAAGGGCTTTTAGTATTCTGATTTATTAAAGGATCATAATAGATCCGTTTTGATCTGCTTTTTTCATTATCAATTGTGTAGTTTCCTACCAAAGGATCGTTAAAAATATTGTTATGGGTTGGTGTATATCCGTTATTATCACAAAGCACAGCAAAGACAACTTGTGGATCTTTAAAAAATTCATCTTGAATAGATCCAATAAGGGAATCAAGATAAACGTCTAGTTCTGTGGTGTAATGATACTTTTGGATTTCATTTATTTTAGCAAGTGGAATTTTACGGTATGCGGCCATTATATCTCTATCTAGAGGAATAGGCACTAAGGTGTCGTTAAAAAGTTGCTGAAGTGTAAATACCTTAGTATCAACTACATTATCGAGGATTTTGCTCATTATTTTTGCACCGGTTTGTGCTGTACCAATTCCCTTTTTAAGTATTGTCTCTTTCAACTGGTCAGATCTTTCATTTACCAAATATACTGTAAAAAGGGTATTGATTGTTCCCAGAATTACAATGAGGGCAAATGATAACCGAACAGAAAGCTTTTTAAACATTTAGAGGCAATTTCTTATACATAGCAGGTTTTTGATAAATAATAATGAGCATTAATTTCCCATTTCTGAGATAAATTTCACTCGCATTAAACGGATGTCAATTTCACTATATTCATTTTCTCCAAGCTCTTTAAGTGCATCTTTTACCGATTCACTTTCTGCCTCTCTGAAATAATCATAAATTTCGTTTTGATGCTCTTCATCCAAAATTTCATTGATGTAATAATCAAGATTAAGCTTTGTGCCTGAATTTACAATAGCTTCGATTTCAGTTAATAGCTCTTTCATTTCCAGGCCTTTCCCATCTGCAATATCTTCGAGCGAAATTTTACGATCAATGCTCTGAATGTAATAAACTTTATTTACAGATTTATTAACAACCGATTTCACAATCATATCTTGTGGACGATCGATTTCATTTTCAACTACGTAACGCTGAATCAATTCTAAAAATTCTTTTCCATATCTGCTCGCCTTTCCTGTTCCAACTCCAACAACCTGCTTCAATTCATCCATTATAATTGGGTATTGAATTGACATATCTTCAAGCGAAGGATCCTGGAAAATTACAAAAGGAGGAACTCCTAATTTTTTTGATATCTTTTTTCTTAGGTCTTTAAGCATTTGAAACAAGACCGGATCTGCTGAATTTGATGCTACTGCAGCGGCAACAATATCATCATTTTCAATCTCATCATAATCATGATCTTTTGCAAGTTTTACCGAAACCGGATTAATTAAAAATTCCTTTCCTTCCTTGGTCATTTTTAAAAGGCCATAATTTTCAATATCTTTTTCAATTAAATGCAATACAAGCGCTTGCCTAATAATAGCATTCCAAAATTTAATATCATGTGCTTTTCCAATTCCAAATACATCAAGTTTATCGTGTTTATATGACTTTACAGCTGCATTTATCTTTCCTGCCAATAGATTAGAAACATGATCCGCTTTAAAGTTTTCTTTTACTTTAGTAATCATCTTTAAAACAGTAACAATATGATCCATTCCTTCAAATTGTTCTTTAGGATTTAAACAATTGTCGCAATTATTGCAAGTTTCTTTAAGAATTTCGCCAAAATAATTAAGCAGCATTTTTGGCCTGCAAACGGATGATTCGGCATAAGCAACAGTTTCAAGTAAAAGCTGTTTACCAATTTCCTGTTCTGCTACAGGTTTGCCTTGCATAAACTTTTCCAATTTTTGGATATCTTTATAACTATAAAAGGCTATGCATTTTCCCTCTCCGCCATCGCGGCCTGCTCTACCAGTTTCCTGATAATAACCTTCAAGGCTTTTTGGTATATCATAATGAATTACAAATCTCACATCAGGTTTATCTATCCCCATACCAAAAGCAATGGTTGCAACAATAACGTCAACCTCCTCCATCAAAAATTTATCCTGATTGCCTGAACGAGTAGCAGAATCCATTCCGGCATGATAAGGAAGAGCTTTAATATCATTGATTAGTAATGTTTCAGCTAATTCTTCAACTTTTTTTCTACTCAAGCAGTAAATAATTCCTGACTTTCCAACATTTTCTTTAATAAACCTGATAATTTGCTTTTCAGGGTTTACTTTTAATCTAACTTCATAATATAAATTAGCTCTGAAAAAGGATGATTTAAATACTTTTGCATCAATCATCCCTAAATTTTTCTGAATATCGTGTTGTACTTTCGGTGTAGCGGTTGCTGTTAATGCGATTAATGGTGATGTGCCAATTTCCTCAATAATTGGTCTTATTTTCCTATATTCAGGCCTGAAATCATGTCCCCACTCTGAAATACAATGAGCTTCGTCAACTGCGTAAAATGAAATTTTAATCAATCGCAGAAATTCAATGTTCTCAGCTTTTGTTAAAGATTCTGGAGCTACATACAGAAGCTTTGTTTTGCCAGAAAGAATATCTTCTTTAACCTGAACAATTTGATTTTTGGTTAATGAAGAGTTTAAAAAATGGGCTATTCCATCCAAATCACTAAATGTACGCATAGCGTCCACCTGATTTTTCATCAATGCAATAAGCGGAGATATTATAATTGCAGTTCCTTCCATTATAAGTGCTGGAAGCTGGTAAATAAGTGATTTTCCTCCTCCGGTTGGCATTAAAACAAATGAATCATTGCCATTTAAAACATTTCTAATAGCTGCCTGCTGCTGACCTTTAAACGTATCAAAGCCAAAATACTTCTTTAAATACTTTTGCAAATCAATTTCTACCTCTTTCACCATTTCTATCTATAAAATACAATTTACTACCTGATTTTCTTCCAATTTTTTAAGGGGATACAAAATTAATAAAATACCCGACTTAATCCTATCGATCAAATCTTCTTTAAACCTTTTAATTTTTTTTAACAAATGAATACTTAAGAGGATTATTCAACTTCAAATATTCGCATTTCTTTAGTGCAAGTATTTCCAAGTGCCATTGATAAACTAATAAACAAACCAAATTATTCTAGTGATTTGAAATTATATAATCTATATTTGTAGCCTTAAAAATTATTAATAAAGTTAAATAAAATTTCTGGATGAAGCAAGAAGTAATTAATCTGTACCATATATAAATTCTATCCTAAATTCAATTTTGAAAAATACATGATGGGATATTCAAATACGAATAATTTTTTTATATAATATACTACAGAATGCATACTTTTATTTGCAAAAATCCAAAATAATATAAATCGAAATCGCTTATATAATGGCACAGGAAACCGAAAACAAACAAGTTGAAATGGGATTTTTAGATCATCTCGAAGTGTTAAGATGGCATTTAATAAAGTCTTTTTTAGCAATTGTTGTATTTGCAATTGTTGCTTTTATTTTTCAGGACTTTATTTTCAATAACATCATTCTTGCTCCAAAATCTCCCAATTTTTTTACCAATTCACTATTTTGTAGATTTGGACATTATATAAATGCCCCATCACTTTGTATAAATACCAAGCCTTTTCAAATCATTAATATCAAAATGGCCGGACAGTTTTCAACCTCGATAATGGTGGCGTTGGTTGTGGGATTCGTGACTGCATTTCCTTTTGTATTTTGGCAATTATGGAGTTTTATTAAACCTGCTCTATACACTAATGAAAAACGACATGCAAGAGGAGCAGTTTTCTTCAGTTCTGTTTTGTTTATGACAGGCGTTTTATTTGGATATTATCTAATTATTCCCTTAACTCTCCAGTTTTTTGGTAGTTATAATGTAAGCGAACAAGTTTTAAATCAAATAAATCTCGATTCTTATATCTCAACATTTACTTCTGTAATACTTGCTGCAGGAATCATTTTTGAACTACCCATTATTATTTACTTTTTAAGTAAAGCTGGATTAATTACTCCCGAATTTCTTAAAAAATATCGCAAACACTCATTGATAGTGATATTAATGGTTGCTGCAGTTATTACACCTCCAGATGTTTTCAGTCAAATACTAGTTTCGTTGCCGCTTATAGCGCTTTATGAAGTTGGAATTGTAATTTCAAAACGGGTTGTGGCTAAAGACAAAAGTCTTTTAGTATAATAATCTTTTGCCTTTACTCGTTATTAATCATTTTGCAGTGAAAAACTATAGTACGACATATATTTACATTACATTCTCTGTATTAATTATCCTGATTTTTAATACTAATCAGGTTTATTCTCAAAAAACAATTGTAAAAGGAGTAGTTACTGATGCCTTTTCTAAAGAAGTTTTACCTTTTGTAAATGTTTCTTTTTTACATTCCACAATTGGTACAATTACAGAACCTGATGGATCATTTTATATTGAAACCACAAAAAAATACGATACAATCTCAATCGTTTGTATTGGATATGTAACACAATTTATCAAAATAAAAAAATTATCAACACAACAGATAACAGTAGAATTAGACCCTTCCGATATCACATTAAGCGCAGTTACTGTTTTACCTGGAGAAAATCCTGCCCATGTTATTTTTAGAAATATCCAAAAAAATAAAAAACTTAACAATCCTGAAAAATTACAGTATTACCATTGCGAAGTTTATAACAAGCTTCAGATTGATCTTAACAATATTACTGATGATTTAAAAAACAGGAAAGTGTTCAAGAATTTTCAATTCATATTTGAACTTGAAGACAGTTCTTCTGTAATGGGAAAATCATATTTACCTGTTTTTATAAGCGAAAATTATTCTCAATATTACTATCAGCGAAAACCAGAAAGAAAAAAGGAAGTCATTGTTGCCAGCCAGATTTCTGGTATAGAGAATAAAAGCTATACAGAATTTACAGGCCAGATGTATATTGATATCAATCTTTACGATAATTATGCCAGTGTTTTTGGAAAACAGTTTGTAAGCCCATTTTCAAGCACAGGTTTATTGGTTTATAAATATTACCTAAAAGACAGTGCTATTATCAATAATCAAAACTGTTATCATATTTCTTATAAACCTAAGAGAAAGCAAGAACGCACATTTTATGGCGATTTTTGGGTTAGTTCAAGTAATTGGGGAATAGTAAAAGTAAATGCGCGGATTTCAGAAGATGCAAATATTAATTATGTAAAAGATCTCATTATCGATCAGGAATTTACACTTTTTGGTGATACGATTTGGTTTAAAACCAAAGACGAAGTTTTTGCAGACATAAATGTTGCAGATAAGGCCCAGGGCTTCTTTGGACGGAAACAAACAATTTATAAAAATCTAGACTATAACAAGCCTCCTTCTGAAGATTTTTTCTCCGACACCCAAGTAGAGGAATCAGTATTATCAGATTCTGTTAATAATACCAATAAGGAAGAATGGAACAATTTACGACCTGAAAAATTAACAAAAGAACAAGAACAAATATACGAGATGGTTGATTCTGTGAAGAAAGTACCTGTGTTCAAAACAGTAACCGACATTGTATATATGCTTGCATATGGTTACTATCTTTATAAGGATTTCGAATTTGGGCCCTATTTTAAAACATATAGTTTCAATCCTATAGAAGGAAACAGATTTCGGTTTGGAGGACGGACTTCAAATGAATTCAGCACAAAGATTATGCTTTATGGGCATATTGCTTATGGCACCAAAGATGAAAAATTTAAATATGGGCTTGGTACTCTTTATATGTTCAATAAAAATCCAAGGCTATCGCTGGATCTTTTCTATGAAAATGACTTATACCTACTTGGTCAAAGCGTAAATGCTTTCTCTGAAGACAATATTCTGGCTTCAATACTTTCTAGAAGGCCAAACGATAATTTGTTGTATCTTGAGAGGTATAGGTTATTATTAGAAAAAGAATGGTTCACAGGATTTTCAAATCAATTAAGATTATTATATGCCAACATACTTCCATCAGAAAAAATCCCATTCAAAAATACTGCCCAAAACCAATCATGGGATCATCTAACAACATCAGAAATCTCGTTAAATACCAGATTTGCATTTAATGAAAAAGTACTTAGAGGTGAATTTGAAAAAGTCAGTCTTGGTTCAATCTATCCTATACTAAATTTAGAAATGACCGCAGGAATAAAAGGTTTATTAAACAGTGATTATGAATATTACAGGGTTAGATTAAATGTAAACGATCTTATTGAAACAAAACCATTTGGTTATTTAAAATATGCATTCTCAATTGGGAAAATTTGGGGTAAAATTCCATTTCCTCTTTTGATTTTACATGAGGGTAATGAAACTTATGCAATGGATCCCGAAGGATATAATCAAATGAATTATTATGAATTTGCAAGTGATTTTTATCAAAGTATTTATTTAGAGCAGCATTTTCAAGGTTTCTTTCTTAATAAAATTCCTATAATTAGAAAACTGAAATGGCGTGAAATTCTCTATTTCAAAGCACTGAATGGTTCTATAACTACAAAAAATGAAAATGTTTGGGATTTTCCAACAACATTAAACGAAATTACTATCCCATACATGGAAGCAGGTGTTGGCCTTGAAAATATTTTTAAGATTATCAGGATAGATGCGATATGGAGATTAAGTAATCTTTCTAATCCGGATATTCAAAAATTTGGTATTCGTGCCAAATTACAATTGATATTTTAAAGTTTTGCGAAAGTTAAAGCTTTTAGCTTAATTTGCAGCCCAAATGAATATTATTGAAATTGACTAATACTAAATTTGCTAAAGTTAGTTCATAAATTTGAATTGAAATAGACATTGAGATTTTGCAAATTAAAATGTACATTTTGTACTCTGCATTAAAATTTCAATTAAGACTGAATAAAATACATTATTTGATATTACACACTTAAACGGTTCAAAATGAAATTATATACCGAAAATATAGAAAAAAAATATGGTAAAAGAACAGTTGTAAAAGGAGTAAGTATCAATGTAAATCAAGGTGAAATAGTGGGTTTGCTTGGACCTAATGGTGCAGGAAAAACAACATCATTTTATATGATTGTTGGACTTATAAAGCCAAATGCAGGCAAAGTATTACTTGATGGTGTTGACATTACTAATTTACCAATGTATAAACGCGCACAAAAAGGCATTGGTTATCTTCCCCAAGAATCATCGGTTTTCAGACAATTAAGTATTGAAGATAATATCAAAGCTGTTCTCGAAATGTCGTCTTATTCAAAACTAGAACAGGAAGAACGTCTTGAATCTGTGTTAGATGAGTTTGGACTTCAAAAAATAAGGAAAAGCCTTGGTGTCCAGTTATCTGGTGGTGAGAGAAGGAGGACTGAAATTGCCAGAGCACTGGCAATAAATCCTAAATTTATTTTACTTGATGAACCTTTTGCTGGAGTTGACCCAATTGCCGTGGAAGACATTCAACGAATTGTTGCCAAACTAAAGGAAAAAAATATTGGAATCCTGATAACAGACCACAATGTTCATGAAACATTGACCATAACAGACAGAGCTTATTTACTGTACGAAGGAAAAATTTTAGAGTCCGGAACTGCTGAAGAACTAGCTTCGAATCCAGAAGTACGCCAAAAATATCTTGGTGAAAATTTTGAGCTTAGAAGATAAAATCTAAAAATCAGGACACGGAATTGTGACTTGTCTTTGTTTCCGCTTGAGTTTCATATTTTTATTAAATTCATAGATAATCGATACTTCATGGGCCCCACCGGTAGCACTTTGATTTAATTTTGAAAGCGTATAGTCAAAACTATAACCAAACCGTAGATCGTATATTTCATAACCTATTAGCACAATAACCGCATCTAGGGCTTCATACCCGCTCGGTTTTGTAAATACGGGAATTCCACGAAACCACAAACCAAGTGTAAAAGGTACTTTTTTCCAATAAGCACCTAGATCCAACTGATCGCTCCCATCTTGAGTTTGATATAACATACTAAATGTTACGCTTTCAGTAATTTCGTGACTTTTTCTACTATCACCTTTTATTGGAATTCTTGTGCCTCCAAATAAAGAAATTTTAATTGGAACCCTACTTTCATTGCCAATACCAACCAAGGTTTGATTTGGACGTAATAAATTTGCAACCGTAATCCCTCCCCAATAACGACTGTGATATGCCAATGCAGAGGCATCAACATCTAAATAACCTGTTTTGGCTAATGTATTGTCGTGATCTGCTGAACCCGAAGTTGGAGCCCCATCTAAAGTTAGTTGGCTACCAAATATCAATTTAGTAATATCAATTCCACGTTGACCATATTTAAATTTGATGCCTGGTCGTACATGCCAGAATCTGTTAATCATAATATCATATGAATACAATAAGCCAATATCCGTCAAATTCAAATTTCCAGTTCCGGCAACATCCCTGACTACTGAAATTCCGATTCCACTTTTCATCCTGTCAAAATACTGGTCATAAGAAAAAGCATAAGTTGTAAATGTGCCCGGAATATTAGGCCATTGATCCCTATAATTAAGCACTACCCTGCTTCCTGCAATTAATCCAGTATAAGAAGGACTTAAAACAAGAGGTGCTGCATAAAATTGTGAAAACTGGACTTTCTGAGCCAAAAGCTGTGCAGTATACAACAATATACTCAATATAATTAAAATATTCCTTTTTTTCAAAACTCCCGCTATTTATTACTTATTGTATTTAAACGCTTACAATTCATGAATATTATGATTTCAATTGAAAATTGATTTAAATTGAATGCATAACTCAATTGATTCATTCTGTTTCCATAAAATGTGTCCTCTTATGTGTGTATCAAATTGAGTACCAAAATAAATAATATTTTCTATTATCCCTAATCAAATTTTGATATATAGATTAGTCTGCTTGTTCAAAGCATTCTATTTGAATAATATTTATAAGTCTTTTAACAAATTATCGCTGAAAAGATGGTGATATCATGAACCTTTAGCTATAACGGAAAGGCTCTATTTATTTCTATAGTTTATTTAAAAGATTTTAATCCAAGTCATTCTAATTTTCAATTTTACATAATTTAGTGACCTTAGAAATCAGAATCAAGATCAAAAAAAATGCAGCACAAAAGTGCTGCATTTATTCAGTTTGCTTAAATTATCTAATTAATGTGACATCACCGGCATCTTTAAATGGAACTCCATTTCGGTATCTACCTGTAACTTTCCATACATAAACATCCTGAGGGCACAATTTCCCGTCTCTATATCCATCCCAACCTATCGCAGGATCATCACTTTCAAATATTTTTTCTCCCCAACGGTTGAATATTTCAAGTTTATACATATCTACACCTCTGTGTATTGGATGGAAAATATCATTCGATACATCATTTGCAACCCATCGACCATCTGAAGGACCTGAACGATTTGGCGAGAAAGCATTCGGGAATTTACATACACCAGCAGGTTCAACAACAATGGCTGCATTAATGGATGTTGAATCAAAACAGCCATGCTCGGTGTACACTCTTAATATAATATTAAATGTTCCAGTTTTAGTATAAAAATGTGTCGGATTCTCTTCAGTAAATACTTCATTGCCATTATCTCCAAAATTCCATTCGAAGATATCGCCGTAAGTTGAACGATTGTAACAATATATGGCTGAATTTGGCAACATCACAGTATCTGGAGTTACTAAGAAATCAGCCACCGGTGTTGGATAAACATTTACTGTATCGTGCCTAATAAACACACTATCAATAAGAGCACCTGGTCCCCAAGCATAAAGGTTTACAATATACTGTCCAGGACTATCATAGGTATAATCAGGAGTGATTGAATCTGAACTACCTCCATCACCAAATTCCCAATACCACTGTGTTGCATACTCGGTTCCATTTGGATTGAACTTAACAGTAAATGGAGCACAACCCGCATAATTCCGCCCACCTGTATTCTTTGGCAACGGTGCTAATATAGTAATATCATGTTTTGCAGTATCGGAACATGTTACCGATGCAACTACAAGCTTGATAGTAAATGTGCCCCAGGTTTGATAAGCATGGGAGAAATTGGTATTAAATGAATTATCCAACTGAGACTCTCCATCTCCGAAATCCCATGAATATTTAGGATAAGTATCGCCACTCAAGTTTTCAAAATTTACCTGTGAACGAGGCCAGGTCTGCGAAAGTGGAGAAGGAGAAAAATCTACTTTTGGAATCCTGAATGCGGTAACCTGATGTGTAACAGTAGCGGTACAACCTGCAGGGCTGGTTGCAATCAGGGTAATATTAGAAGTAGAATCTCTGTCATCGTAAAGTGCAACATAAGTACGTGGATTTGGAGTCACTCCAATTGTGTCTGAATTTCCAAAATTCCAGTAGTAAGAGATTGCACCAGTACTTGTATTGTTAAATGTTACAGTAATTGGAGAACAACCAGTACTATTTGTCATCTCGAAAGCAGCAGTTGGCGGCATATTGTAATTTACAATTACAGTGTCACTATTGCTACAATCAGTATTTTTAAAAACTTCCCATTTGAAAATATTCGGACCTTCGCTTAAATTAGTAACTACTGTAGTTTCTAATGAAGTGTTAGCAAAAGAACCAGTACCATTTAAGACAGTCCATAAACCAGATCCACTGACACCGGCCGATTGAGCAGCCATTGTAGTTGAGCCCGTACAAGTATTCCTGTCTGCACCAGCAGTGATAGAAAATTCACCATTAATAATATTTACCACATCCGATACAGAAAAACCACCAATTGAAACTGTCCACTTATAAATATTGACGCTACCTGGAAGAATACCAGTAACTTCAGTATTGGGGTCTGTATCATTGGCAAAATTTCCAGACCCTTGCGAAATAGTCCATTTACCAGTACCAGGGAACGGAGCAGTTGCTGTTAAGAAGGTTCTATCGGTACAAATGGTTTGAGAATTCCCTGCTTCAGCTGTAATTGAATTGTAGGTTATATTTACATCATCTGAAGATGAGCAACTATTCCAATCCACACTCCAACGGAAGATATTTACACCATAACCAAGGTTTGTAACAGCAGTAGTCCCTGAATTGGCATTTGCAAAGCTTCCATTACCTGAGAAGATTGTCCAGGTTCCGGTAGCTGCAATGCTTGGCAATTGAGCTGTTAAAACAGCATTGGGAACAGTTACTGTTTGATCATTTCCGGCAAAAGCTTTAAAATAATTACTCAAAACTTGAACAGTAGAAGTTCCAGTGCAACCCTTATCTGTAACTGTCCATGCAAAGGTATTAGTTCCTTGTTGCAGGTTGCTTACCAATGTATTTGCCGAAGTTGGAGTAACAATAGTTGTTGTAACACCTCCACCAGACCATAAACCAACACCTGTTGCACTTAATGGCGTAGCACTTAATGTTGCAAAGTTGTTACAAGTGGTTTCATTAGTACCTGCAGTTGCAGTAATTGAATTGTTGGTGATAACCATTTCATCAAAAGAAACACAGGTGCCTTTAGTTACGGTCCATACCAATCGATTATCTCCATTTGCAAGGCCAGTAACAAGGCTACTTGCCAAAGTTGGAGAAACAAATAAGCCACCACCGGTTTGGGCTGTCCATTTTCCACTAGCACCCCATGTTGGGTTCAATGGTTGGGCAGTAACCGTAGTTTGGTTTGAACAGATTGCCCTGTCCGCACCAGCAGTTGCTGTATATAAATCATTGGTAATTGTTACATCATCAGTTGCAGGACAACCATCTTTATGTGCTGTCCAAGTAAAAGTATTTGCCCCATTGTTCATATTGATAACGGTGGTGGCAAAGCTGGTTGCAGAAACAAAATTACCTGTTCCACTGCTAATTGTCCATAATCCAGTACCATATAAAGGATCCTCAGCAACTAAAGGATAGGAATTACCGCATGAGATTGCATCAGCACCTGCAGTTGCAGTAAATGAATTGTTTGATACAATTACTTGATCAGAAACCGTACAGCCATTTCCATTTAATGTCCAAGTAAAGGTGTTAGCTCCAGGTCCCAAATTGCTTACAGTTGTACCTGCTTGTGTACTATTTGTTATTACTACTGTAGAAGGAATAACGGACCAAGATCCAGTACTAGGTGGTGATACTGTCTGTGCATTTAACGTAGTTGAAGTTTGACAAACAATTTGATCGGCGCCAGCACTGGTATATATTGAATTGTTCAATAAACTAAAGCTTGCAGGTGAAGAACATCCATCTTTGGTTATAGTCCAGGTGATAGTACTTGTTCCTCCTGGCAAATTCCTTGCTGTAGTTAAAACAGAAGTATTACTATCAAAGGTAATACCTGCAGCAGTAGATGACCATAAGCCAGTTCCACCAAATGGTAAACTACCTCCTTGTATTTGAGAAAAATTAACACAATTGGTATATGCATTCGCTTGTGCAGTGGTTGTGTAATAATTGTCAGTTATTTTCAATTCATCGTAAGCGCTGCATGAAGCATTTGATATAGTCCATCTAAAGTCGGTTCCTCCATTTCCAAGACCAGTGACAGTAGTAACATTACTTGTAGAATTTGTAATTATACCAGAGCCAGCAGAAATTTTAGTCCATGTGCCAGTCTCTCCAATACCAGGGAGATTGCCGATAATAGTTGCATCATGTGTTGATGTACATATAGTTATATCAGCATTTGCAAAAACATCTACAGAACTATTTGTCACATTAATATCATCCGATAATTTACAACCATTTTTATTTACTGTCCAAGTCAAAGTGTTTAGACCTTTATTAATACCTGTAACCACAGTGTTATTAGCCAAAGGAGTAGCTATGGTTGCACTACCACTAGTCACAGACCAGGAACCGGTTCCATTTAAAACGGCCACAGCGCTGACAGAAGTATTATCAGTACAGATTAGTTGATCAGCACCAACAGTAGCAGGATCAGGAGTATTATTAGTTACTTCAACATCCGCAAAGTTGGTACAATTTCCATCTGTTAAAGTCCATCTGTAAGTATTTGCACCTTTTGTAATATTGCTAACCAATGTATTGAATATTGAGGCATTAGCAAATGTACCAGTACCTCCATTTACATTCCATGTTCCTGTAATTCCAGCGGCAGGCACAGTACCATCAAGCTGCAAACTATTTACATTACAAATGGTTTGATTTGTACCAGCAGTAACATAAAGACTATTGTTATTTATACTTACCTGATCACTGGCAGAACAAGTTCCCACAGTAACTGTCCATTTAAATATATTTCCGCCAGTTGAAAGTCCTGACACTATGGTTTGGTTAGTTGTAGCACTGGCAAATGAACCTGCTCCACCAGTTACCTGCCATAATCCGGTTCCTGCACCAGGATTAGTACCTACAAGATTTGTGGTTCCGGAACAAATATTCTGATCAGGGCCGGCAGATACATTTCTAGGCAAATTACTAGTTATAATTACTTCGTCTACATTGGTACAACCATTGTAACTAACAAGCCACTGGAAGTTATTGTTCCCATATGCAAGGTTAGAAACAGCTGTATTTGCAGAAGTACTGTTTGTAATGACTACGCCAGGAGTAGTAGATATCCAAACTCCTGAACCGGTAGTTACATTGGCGCTTATTGAATATGCACTGTCACAAATGACATGGTCTACACCAGCATCAGCAAAAACTTGATTGTTGGTTATGGTAATCAAATCGGAAGTGCTACAAGTACTGTTGCTGATTGTCCATCTGAATATGTTTATACCTGGATCCAACTTATTAACTAAAGTTTGGAAAGACGTTGGACTAACAATGCTCACAGTTGATGAGCCTACTACTTTAGACCAAAGTCCTGATTCACCAGCACCATTTGCCGGATTTGCAGTAATCTGGGTAGAAGTAATACAAACTGCCTTATCTGCCTGAGTAGCTGCCTTTGTCGGTAATAAACTGACAAACTCAATATCATTATAGAAAGTACAAGACCCATTTGTAATTGTCCATCGCAGTTTATTAAATCCTGCTAAGTTACGCGCAATTGTTGAATAGGAAGTAGAATTATCAAATGTTCCTCCACCTTCGACTGCAGACCAGGCTCCACTTGTACCTATAGGAGGAACTGTAGATTCGAGATAAAGTGTATCGGCACAATCTTCAGTATGAGGAATACCTGCAACTACATTAATTGCATTACTAGTAATCAACACATTATCAGCCGCTTTACAAATACCATTATCAATTGTCCATGTAAATAGATTAGCCCCCTGACTCAAATTGGTAACATTGGTATTGTAACTGGACTTACTTGTAATAACCACATTGGTATTTCCAATTGTCCATAAACCAGTATTTCCGGGATCTGGATTGTTTCCTGCAAGAGTAATAAAATTGTCACAAGTTATCCTGTCTGTACCTGCATCAACAGTTGGTGTGTTATTAGTAACCACCACCCTGTCAGTTGCGGTACATGTTCCATTGGATATGGTCCAAGCAAAAGTAATTTGACCTTGTCGCAGATTGGTAACAATAGGATTGTTTATAGAAGCGCTGGTGAAAAGTTCAGCCCCGGCTGCTCCATCAATAGTCCATGTACCGGTTTCTCCCAATTTAAGAGAATTACCGGAAAGTTGTACTCTATTTTCACAAACACTTACATCTGTTCCGGCATTAGGACTAGTCAAGTTATTGGTTATATTGAACTGCTTGGATGAACTGCAACCGTTGTCGGTTATTGTCCATTGCACAATATTGTTACCAGGAGAGGCAGTTACCGTCGTTGTGTTCGAAGCAAGATTAGCAAAACTAACTGTACCTGATACCAAAGACCATAAACCACTACCTGTAGGCGTTGGTGCTTGCGCATTCATTCCGAATGTATTGCTACAAAGTGGCTGATCAGAACCAGCAGTGTTAATAGGTTTGCTATTGTTTATAACTACTTGATCCGAACTTACACATCCACGGCTATTTACAGTCCAAAAGAAAGTATTGTTTCCAATCGGAAGATTCCTGGCAAAAGTTGTGGCCATAGAATTGTTGTCAAAAGTTATAGCTGAACTACCAGTACTTTCAGTCCATAGACCAGTACCAGTAACAATATTGGCATCGGCTATCAATTGAACTAAATTGGAACAACCATGAACGATATCAGGAATTGTAATATTTGCATTAGGAACAAAGTACTCAATATTCATGGTGTCGTTTGCAGAACAAGTACCTCTGGTAACTGTCCAACGTAACCTGTTTATTGCATTTGGCACCAGACCTGAAACAGTAGTGATATATGCTGAAGGAACAGCAATAACTTGAGTAGTTTGATTGTCTACGGTCCAAACTCCTGTTGCACCTTGTAATATAGGATTAATATTATCAGAAGTGATTGCAGTACTATTATTACAAGTCATAAATCCAGTTGCACTTGCAGTAACCTGATCATTGGTGATTATTACATCATCAAAAGCAGTACATCCTTTATCAGTAATTGTCCACTTTAATGAATTAACACCAGGATTCAAGCCTGAAACAGTAGCATTATAAATCAGCGAATTAGTAAAAATTCCACTTCCGGAAGGTATTGTCCATACACCAGTTGCGGTTGGTGAAACAGTCAGTGGATCACGGCCAAGCATTGGATAAGAACCGTTACATGTAAAGTTGTCAGCATTTGCAAAAACAATAAAGGCATTATTGAATACGGTGACAGTACTTATTGATGGACATGCTCCGTTATTAGTGATAGTCCATGTAAACACTTCATTGTATGGATTAGCTTTAACCGGCATATTAACGGTCGAATTATACAAAGTTGCATTTCCAAAGGTTGTTGTTGAACCACTTGGAACTGTCCATATACCAGAACCAATAACTGGGTTATTTCCATCCATAATGAATGATGCAGAACAAGTATTTATAGTAGTCCCTGCCACAGAGATATCCGGTGCATTATTGGTAATTATAATATCCTTAGTTGCTATACAAATACCATTTTTAACTGTCCATGTGAATTTATTATTGCCTTGCTGAAGCCCTGAAACTGTAGTTAAAGCTGATGCACTATTGGCAATAATTCCACTACCGGATTGAAGCGACCAGGTTCCAATTCCAACAGTAGGAGAAACCGCTATTAAATTTGCAAAGTTGTTGCAAGTTGGGGCAACATCAGTCGCCGAAGCAGTAACTCCGTTATTGGTAATTACAATATCATCGGAAGTAGAACATCCTTCTACAGCAGAAGTAACTGTCCATGTAAGCGTATTAAGCCCGGACTGCAAATTATTTACCCTGGTATTGTATTGAGTTGACTGAACGAAAGTTCCAGTTCCTCCTGTTGTCCATTTGCCTGTTCCTCCACTTCCGGATACATCATTTCCATCCAGTGGATCGTAAAAGGTATTACAGGTGACCTGGTCTGTTCCAGCACTTGCCTTGATCTGGTTGTTGGTAATCAACACATCGTCGTTTGCCGTACATATACCTTTGGACACGGTCCATTTAAAGGTGGTTGTTCCTATCTGTACATTGTTGACTAAAGAATTATATAAGGTATTGTCAACAAAGGTGGCTGTGGTTACGGTCTGGTCTGTCCACTGGCCTGTTCCCTGTGTAAGTGTAGGGTTGTTACCTGCCAATGTCACAAAATTGTTGCATACTGTAGTTTTATCAGCTCCCGCATTAGCTACCACTTGGTCGTTTGTAATAACCACTGAATTAGAAGAAGTACAGCTTACACTGGTCCCTTTTGTAAGAGTCCAGGTAAAAGTGTTCGGACCAAATGGCATCCCTGAAGAACTAGTATTATTGGCTGAAGGTATTGCAATTGAAGCGCCTAGATTGGTTGTCCATAATCCACGTTCACCAATACCTGGTGCATTAGCATTAAGAACACCTGTACTATTACATACTGTAGGTTGAGGAGTTGTTGGGTTCGATACCGATGGGCTGCTATTTGTCACAACAACAACGTCTGATGTTGGACATAAAGCACCGTTAATAACTGTCCATGTAAATGAGTATATATTTCCAGTCAACCCAGTTACTGAGGTTATTGGGCTAGTAGAGTTCACAATATTTACTGCTGCTCCACCTGTTTGTGTCCAGGTTCCAGTTCCAATTGCAGGAGGGGTGGCTCCTAAATTTATACTCGAGTTACAAGTCTCGATGTCGGTGCCTGCATTCGCAGTGACCCCGATATTGTTGATCACCATATCATCTGAACTGGTACAACCTTCTGCTGAAGAAGTGACTGTCCAAGTTAAGGTGTTCAATCCTGATTGTAAATTGTTTACCCTGGTGTTATACTGCGTTGGCTGTACAAAAGTACCTGAACCTGTGGTAGTCCATTTGCCAGTTCCGCCAATACCTGAAACATCGGTTCCATCAAGTGGATCATAGTAAGTATTACAGGTGGACTGGTCTGTACCTGCATTTGCTTTGATCTGGTTGTTGGTAATCACCACATCATCGTTTGCTGAGCAGATGCCTTTGGATACTGTCCATTTAAAGGTAGTCGCCCCTATCTGTATATTGTTGACTACAGAATTGTATAAGGTATTATCAACAAAGGTGGCTGTAGTTACAGTCTGGTCTGTCCACTGACCAATTCCCTGTGTCAATGTTGGATTATTTCCAGATAAGGTTACAAAATTATTACAAACTGTAGTTTTATCTGCACCTGCATTGGCAATAACATGGTCGTTTGTGATGACAACCGAATTTGAAGAAGTACAGCTTACACTGGTTCCTTTGGTAAGGGTCCAAGTAAATGTATTTGGGCCTAATGGCAAGTTAGATGCTGTTGTGTTAAAGGCTGAAGGCACTGCTATAGTTGACCCAAGAGCTGTTGTCCATATACCTGTTTCCCCTGATCCCGGCGCATTACCGTTTAGCACTCCAATACTGTTGCATACTGTTGGTTGAGGCGTTGTTGGATTCGATACCGATGGTGTGCTGTTTGTAACAACCATAACATCGGAGGTTGGGCATGATGCTCCGTTTATCACCGTCCAGGTAAATGAATAGGTATTTCCTGTCAACCCGGTCACTAAAGTAATTGGACTGGTAGAGTTCACGATATTTACTGCGGCTCCGCCTGTTTGCGTCCAGCTCCCTGTTCCAAAGGTTGGTGGGGTGGCACTTAAATTGATGCTTGAATTACAAGTCTCGATGTCGGTCCCTGCATTTGAAGTGACTCCGATATTGTTGATCACCACATCGTCTGAACTGTTACAACCTTCTGCCGAAGATGTGACTGTCCATGTTAAAGTGTTCAATCCCGATTGTAAATTGTTTACCCTTGTATCATATTGTGTAGCCAGTACAAAAGTACCCGGACCGGTAGTGGTCCATTTACCTGTTCCGCCAATTCCGGAAACATCGGTTCCATCCAGTGGATCATAGAAATTATTACAGGTTGATTGGTCTACACCAGCACTAGCTGATATCTGGTTGTTGGTTATTACCACATCGTCATTTGCAGAACAAATGCCTTTGGATACAGTCCATTTAAAGGTTGTTGAGCCAATCTGAATATTGTTTACCAATGTATTATATAAGGTTTTGTCAACAAAGGTAGCTGTTGTTACGGTCAGATCTGTCCACTGACCAGTTCCCTGTGTCAATGTTGGATTATTTCCAGATAAGGTTACAAAATTATTACAAACTGTAGTTTTATCTGCACCTGCATTGGCAATAACATGGTCATTGGTGATAACAACAGAGTTTGAAGAAGTACAACTTACACTGGTTCCTTTGGTTAGGGTCCAAGTAAATGTATTTGGGCCCAATGGCATATAAGATGCTGTTGTGTTAAAGGCTGAAGGCACAGCTATAGTTGACCCAAGAGCTGTTGTCCATAAACCTGTTTCACCTGATCCCGGCGCATTACCGTTTAGCACTCCAATACTGTTGCATACAGTTGGTTGAGGTGTTGTTGGATTCGATACTGATGGTGTGCTGTTTGTAACAACCATAACATCGGAGGTTGGGCATGAAGCTCCGTTTATCACTGTCCAGGTAAATGAATAGGTATTTCCTGTTAAGCCAGTTACAGTGGTTATTGGACTGGTAGAGTTCACGATATTTACTGCGGCTCCGCCTGTTTGCGTCCAGCTCCCTGTTCCAAGGGTTGGTGGGGTGGCACTTAAATTAATGCTTGAATTACAAGTCTCGATGTCTGTCCCTGCATTTGAAGTGACTCCAATATTGTTGATTACCACATCGTCTGAACTGGTGCAACCTTCTGCTGAAGATGTGACTGTCCATGTTAAAGTGTTCAATCCTGATTGTAAATTGTTTACTCTGGTGTTATACTGTGTTGGCTGTACAAAAGTACCTGAACCTGTTGTAGTCCATTTGCCTGTACCTCCAATACCTGACACATCGGTTCCATCCAGTGGATCATAGTATGTATTGCAGGTAGACTGATCAGTTCCTGCACTTGCTTTGATCTGGTTGTTGGTAATCACCACATCGTCATTTGCAGAACAAATGCCTTTGGATACAGTCCATTTAAAGGTGGTCACACCTATCTGTACATTGTTGACTACGGTACTATATAATGTATTGTCAACAAAAGTGGCTGTGGTTACGGTCTGGTCTGTCCACTGCCCTATGCCTTGGGTAAGTGCTGGATTGTTACCGGCCAGGGTCACAAAATTGTTACATACTGTGGTCTTGTCAGCTCCTGCATTGGCAATAACATGGTCGTTTGTGATGACAACCGAATTTGAAGAAGTACAACTTACGCTGATCCCTTTGGTAAGAGTCCAGGTAAATGTATTTGGGCCCAATGGCATATTAGATGCTGTTGTGTTAAAGGCTGAAGGCACAGCTATAGTTGACCCAAGAGCTGTTGTCCATAAACCTGTTTCACCTGATCCCGGTGCATTACCGTTTAACACTCCAATACTGTTACATACTGTTGGTTGAGGTGTTGTTGGATTCGATACCGATGGTGTGCTGTTTGTAACAACCATAACATCGGAGGTTGGGCATGAAGCTCCGTTTATCACTGTCCAGGTAAATGAATAGGTATTTCCTGTCAACCCGGTCACTAAAGTAATTGGACTGGTAGAGTTCACGATATTTACTGCAGCTCCGCCTGTTTGCGTCCAGCTCCCTGTTCCTAGGGTTGGTGGGGTGGCACTTAAATTGATGCTTGAATTACAAGTCTCGATGTCGGTCCCCGCATTTGAAGTGACTCCAATATTGTTGATTACCACATCATCTGAACTGGTGCAGCCTTCTGCTGAAGAGGTGACCGTCCATGTTAAAGTGTTCAATCCCGATTGTAAATTATTTACCCTGGTGTTATATTGGGTTGGCTGTACAAAGATCCCTGAACCAGTGGTAGTCCATTTACCTGTTCCGCCAATACCGGATACATCATTTCCATCCAATGGATCGTAATAATTATTGCATGAATTTTTATCAACCCCGGCACTTGCCGCAATTTGGTTGTTTGTGATTATCACGTCGTCAGCATTACTGCAACCCCCTTGTGATACTGTCCACCTGAAGGTAGTAGTTCCGATCCTTACGTTGTTGACTAGGGTATTGTACAAAGTACTGGCCACAAATGTAGCCGTGGTGACAGATTGGTCTGTCCACTGTCCAGAACCCTGTGTCAATGAAGGGTTGTTCCCTGACAAAGTTACAAAGTTGTTACATGCAGTGGTTTTGTCCGCTCCTGCATTGGATATCACCTGGCTGTTGGTTATGCTTACTGAATTGGATGAAGTACAAGATACATTGATACCTTTGGTCAATGTCCACGTATAGGTATTTAATCCATATGGCATGCCGGATACTGTTGTGATATTGCTTGATGGGTTTGCAATTGTTGAGCTTCCTCCACCTGTCCATAATCCGCTTTCTCCCAATGCGGGTGCATTGCCTTGCAGAACCGCGTTACCTGTACAAACTTCAGCCAATGGTGTGTTTGGGTTCGATATCGATGGGCTGCTGTTCGTCACAACAACAACATCTGAAGCGTTGCATGTTCCATTTACAACTGTCCAGGTAAAAGAAAAAGTGCCACCTGTCAATCCTGTCACTGAAGACTGCCGGTTAAGTGAATTGGTTATCGCAACCGCCGCACCGCCCGTCTGCGTCCAGCTACCTATCCCTGAAGATGGGGCAACTGCACTCAGGTTTATATTATTGTTGCAGGTTTCTATATCCAAACCCGCATCTGCAGTTACTCCTATATTGTTTATTACCACATCATCGGATCCTGTACAACCTTCAGCGGCAGATCTTACTGTCCAAGTAAGGGTATTTAGGCCAGGTTGCAAGTTGTTCACCCTGGTGTTATACTGGCTGGATGTCACAAATGCGATGGTTCCTGTGGCACTCCATAATCCTGTTCCACCACTTCCGGATACATCATTTCCATCCAATGGGTCGTAATAGTTATTGCATGAATTTTGATCAGCCCCGGCACTTGCTGCAATTTGGTTGTTTGTGATTATCACGTCGTCGTTTGCAGTACAGATGCCTTTGGAAACAGTCCATTTAAATGTGGTAGCTCCAATTTTTACATTGTTAACTATTGTATTATACAAGGTATTGTCAACAAAGGTGGCCGTGGTTACTGTTTGATCTGTCCATTGCCCTGCTCCCTGAGTAAGTGTTGGGTTGTTACCTGCCAGGGTTACAAAATTGTTACATACCGTAGTCTTGTCAGCACCTGCGTTAGCTACCACATGATCGTTTGTAATTACAACCGAGTTCGAGGAAGTACAACTGACGCTAGTTCCTTTTGTTAGAGTCCAGGTAAATGTATTTGGACCTAATGGCATATTAGATGCTGTTGTGTTAAAGGCTGAAGGAACTGCTATGGTTGATCCCAGAGCAGTTGTCCATAAGCCGGATTCACCCGCTCCTGGAGCATTACCATTAAGCACGCCGATATTGTTACATACGGTTGGCTGAGGTGTTGTTGGGTTAGACACAGATGGGCTGCTATTGGTCACAACAACAACATCAGAAGTCGGGCATGATCCTCCATTAACCACAGTCCATGTAAATGAATAGGTATTACCCGTCAATCCGGTTACCAATGTTACAGGGCTCGTTGAGTTGACTATGGTCACAGCAGCACCACCTGTTTGAGTCCAGCTTCCTGTTCCCAAGGTAGGTGGAGTTGCTCCTAAATTAATGCTTGAATTACAAGTTTCTATGTCGGTTCCTGCATTCGAAGTAACACCTATATTGTTAATTATAACATCATCAAAGCTGGTACAACCCTCTGCAGAGGATGTTACTGTCCAAGTCAATGTATTCAAGCCGGACTGCAAATTATTTACCCTGGTGTTGTATTGTGTATTATGAACAAAAGTTCCTGGCCCAGTAGTAGTCCATTTCCCGGTTCCACCGATTCCGGAAATATCATTTCCATCCAGCGGATCATAATAAGTATTGCAGGTTGACTGATCAGCACCAGCACTCGCTGAAATTTGGTTGTTGGTGATCACTACATCATCATTAGCAGAACAAATTCCTTTGGATACGGTCCATTTAAAGGTAGTAGAACCAATTTGTACATTGTTTACCAATGTGTTGTACAAAGTTTTGTCTACAAATATAGCCGTTGTTACAGTTTGATCTGTCCATTGACCTATACCTTGCGTCAATGTAGGATTGTTACCTGATAAAGTTACGAAATTATTACAAACCGTTGTTTTATCTGTTCCTGCATTAGCTACCACATGGTCGTTTGTGATGACAACCGAATTTGAAGAAGTACAACTTACGCTGGTTCCTTTGGTAAGAGTCCAGGTAAATGTATTTGGACCAAGAGGCATACCAGAGGCAGTTGTATTATTGTTGGTTGAAACAGCAATGATGGATCCAAGATTTGTCGTCCATAAACCACTTTCACCTGTTGCGGGAATACTGGCATTAAGCACACCAACACTATTGCAAACCGTGGCTTGCGGAGTTGTAGGATCGGAAACCGATGGCGTACTGTTGGTAACAATAACAACATCGGAAGTTGGACATAATCCACCATTCACCACTGTCCATGTAAATGAATAAATATTACCTGTCAATCCAGTTACCAATGATATAGAGCTGGTCGAGTTAGCAATAGTCACTGCTGCACCACCTGTTTGAGTCCAGCTTCCTGTTCCAACAGGAGGAGGAGTAGCGCTTAAATTGATGCTTGCATTACAGGTCTCGATATCGGTTCCTGCATTCGAAGTCACCCCGATATTGGTAATAATAACATCATCAGAACTTGTACATCCTTCTGCTGATGACGTTACTGTCCAGGTTAGCGTATTAATACCTGCTTGCAAATTATTTACTCTGGTGTTATATTGGCTCGACAAAACAAAAGTTTCAGTACCAGTTGAACTCCATACACCTATTCCAGTTCCAGAAACATCATTTCCATCCAGTGGATCATAATAAGTATTACAGGTTGTTCGATCAATTCCTGCAATTGCTTTCATCTGATTATTGGTAATAATTACATCGTCGTTGGCAGAACAAATTCCTTTGGATACGGTCCATCTAAGAGTAGTAGTTCCTACCCTTACATTGTTTACCAATGTATTGTATAAAGTATTATCTGTAAAAGTGGCTGACGTTATTGACTGATCTGTCCATTGGCCAACTCCCTGAGTTAATATTGGGTTGTTACCAGAAAGAGTCACAAAATTATTACATGAAGTAGTTTTATCAACTCCTGCATTGGCAATAACATGATTATTTGTAATGATGACTGAATTGGAAGAAGAACAGCTTACATTGGTTCCCTTTGTAATTGTCCAAGTAAATGTGTCTGGACCTAAAGGCATACTGGAAGCAGTTGTATTGTTTGAAGAAGGAGCTGCTATAATTGAAGTTCCTCCACTTGTCCATAATCCGGTTTCACCTGCAAGTGGTGCATTACCCTGTAATACAGCGCTTCCATTACAGACTTCTATTGCTGGAGTGGTAGGGTTGGAGGCTGTAGGTGTACTATTAATTACAACAACTACATCCGTAGCGGAACAAGTTGCATTAACTACAGTCCATGTGAAAGAATAAGTACCTCCGGCTAAACCAGATATAGATGTTTGTCTGTCTGTTGAATTTGCTATTGTTATTGCAGCACCACTTGTTTGAGTCCAGCTTCCAGTGCCAATTGTAGGTGCAATGGCACTTAAATTAATACTTGAAGAGCAAGTTTCAACATCAGATCCAGCATCAGAAGTAACCCCATTATTTGTAATTCCAACCTGGTCAGAATGTGTGCAACCTTCTGAGGCAGAGGTAACTGTCCATGTTAAAGTATTTAAGCCTGGACGTAAACCTGTAACTCCAGAATTAAATAAAGTTGGAGTAGTGATTACAACTAGTGGATTAATTGATGTCCAATGACCTGTTCCACCACTTCCCGAAACATCATTTCCATCCAATGGATCATAAGTGGAATTACAAGTTATGCGGTCTGCACCAGCACTTGCGAGAATCTGATCGTTGGTTACTATTACATCATCATTTGCAGAACAAGTCCCTTTGGATACTGTCCATTTAAAAGTTGTTGAACCAATCTGCACATTGTTAACCAATGTGCTATATAAAGTATTGTCAACAAAGGTGGCTGTTGTCACTGTCTGATCTGTCCATTGACCAGTTCCTTGAGTTAATGCAGGATTATTACCTGACAAGGTTACAAAATTGTTGCAAACCGTGGTTTTATCAATCCCTGCATTTGCAACTACATGGTCGTTTGTAATGACAACTGAATTAGAAGAAGTACAGCTTACACTGGTTCCTTTGGTAAGAGTCCAGGTAAACGTGTTTGGGCCAAGTGGCATTGCAGAAGCTGTAGTATTATTTGTAGATGGCGCTGCTATTATAGAACCAAGGTTCGTACTCCATAAACCGGTTTCGCCTGCAGCAGGAACAGCTGCATTAAGAACTCCGATGCTGTTACAAACTGTTGGTTGAGGTGTTGTTGGGTTAGAAACCGATGGCGTACTATTGGTGACAACTACAACATCCGATGTTGGACATAATGCTCCGTTAACAACTGTCCATGTGAATGAATATGTATTTCCAGTTAAGCCGGTTACCAATGTTATTGGACTGGTTGAGTTGACTATTGTCACTGCTGCTCCTCCAGTTTGTGTCCAGCTTCCTGTTCCAATAGCTGGTGGAGTGGCACTCAAATTAATGCTTGCACTACAGGTTTCAATATCTGTTCCTGCATTGGAAGTAACACCGATATTGGTAATTACTACATCGTCAGAGTTGGTGCAGCCTTCAGCTCCTGAAGTGACTGTCCATGTCAGTGTATTGAGTCCGGACTGTAAAGTATTTACTCTACTGTTATACTGTGTGGACTGGACAAATGTTCCAGGTCCTGTAGTGGTCCATTTACCTGTCCCGCCGATTCCTGATACATCATTTCCATCCAGTGGATCATAATAAGTATTACAGGTTGATTGATCTACACCTGCACTTGCCTTTATTTGGTTGTTGGTGATAATTAATTCGTCGTTAGCAGAACAGATACCTTTGGACACAGTCCATCTAAATGTGGTAGCACCTATTCTAACATTGTTGACCAAAGTATTATACAAGGTATTGTCAACAAAAGTAGCTGTTGTTACTGTCTGATCGCTCCATTGTCCTGTTCCTTGTGTCAGTGTAGGGTTGTTACCTGCAAGTGTTACAAAATTGTTACACCCTGTAGTCTTGTCGGCCCCTGCATTTGCTACCACATGATTGTTTGTGATGACTACCGAATTGGAAGAGGTACAACTTACATTGGTTCCTTTGGTTAGAGTCCAGGTAAAGGTATTTGGGCCTATTGGCATACCAGATGCTGTTGTATTGTTTGCTGAAGGTACTGCTATCGTTGAACCAAGGTCAGTTGTCCATAAACCTTTTTCGCCAGTACCTGTAACATCTGCCTGAAGAACTCCGTTACCATTACATACAAAGGCCGTTGGAGTTGTTGGATTAGAAACTGTTGGGCTACTATTTGTAACCACTACAGTTGCCGCATTTGAACAAGTTCCATTTGTTATTGTCCATGTAAATGAATAAACACCAGCAGTAAGTCCGGTAACCTGTGTTGTTGCACTATTGGCGTTGATTATAGTTGCACCTACAGGACCACTTGATTTTACCCAAGTACCCGTTGCAGGAAAAGGATCCTGCGCTCCAAGTGAAATAACTGAATTACATGTTTCAAAATCAGTACCTGCATTTGCGACTAATTTGCTATTTGTAATACCAACTTCATCAAATGCTGTGCAACTTTCAGCCCCAGAAGTAACTGTCCACCTGAATGTATTTAAACCCGGATCAAGACCCGTAACTCCAGTATTAAATAGAGTAGCAGTTGTAACCAAAGCGGTATTACCAATTGAAGTCCATAAACCAGTACCTCCAAGACCTGCAACATTGTTTCCATCTAAAGGTCCATAAAAATCGTTACATGTAACCTGATCTACCCCAGCTGTTGCTGTAATCTGATTGTTTGTTATCCTGACAATATCAGAAACAGTACAAGGAGTAAGACCTAAAGAAACAGTCCATCTAAAATCTGTAGATCCCTGTCTTAACCCTGTTACACTTGTATTATAAAGAGTATTTGCTACAATAGTGGCAGAGGTAGCATTCATATCGAACCAAAGACCGTTTCCTTGAGTCAATTTTGGATTATTACCAGAAAGAGTAGTAAAATTGGCACAAGCAGTCGATTTATCTATACCCGCATTTGACACAACGGTATTATTTGTGATAATTACATCATCAGTGCTTGTACACAAGTTTTTTGTAACAGTCCATCTGAATGTATTAGTTCCAAGGTTTAAACCTGTTACTGTAGCATTATAATTGGTTACATTATCAAAGGTTGCCACATTGTCAAGACGTGACCATACTCCTGTTCCAATAGATGGAATTCCAATAACTGTCAGCAAAGTTGAATTGGTGCAGACTTCATTGTCGGCTTCAACAAGAGCAGTGGTTGGTGTGTCATTATAAATATCAACTTGTGTAGCATTTGTACAAGTAGTAGCATTTAGTGTTTTAGAAATTGTCCATTGGAATGTATTTTGACCACTGGCCAAATTGCTAACTAACGATGTATTGAGTGAAGGTGTTGCAATAGATGCACCACCCAATGTTGCCACCCAATTACCACTTCCACCTACTGGAGGTAAATTACCGTTTAAGGTAGCCGAAGTAGTACAAACCCTTTGAAGCAGACCTGCATTGGAAGTCACTTTATTATTATATATGATAACATCATCAGAAGCAGTACAATTTGCCTTAGTGATTGTCCATCTGAAGGTATTGGTTACAGATAAATCAGGAGTTGGGGTTAATCCATTAACCTGTGTATTATATAAAGTGCTATTTACAAATGCTCCTCCTCCACCAATCAATGTCCATAAGCCAGATTCCCCAGCACCTGGTTGTTGTCCATTTAGTGTTGCAAAATCATTACAAACCGTTTGGTCAGCATTTGCTGTAACGGTAAAATGGCTATTTACGATATTTACTTCATCAAATGCGGAGCAAGCACCTTTGGATACAGTCCAACGTAAAATATTGGTTTGAGTATTGTCAAGGTTAGAAACGATGGCATTATAACGTGTGTCTGAATCAAAAGTTAAACCAACACCCTGTGAAACTGTCCATTTACCTGAAGGAATCGCAAAACCACCATTATAAGTATTCGGATCACTTGCAGCTAGTGTAGCAGTGCTGATACAAATTGCCTGATCAGGTCCTGCATTTGCAGTAACATTATTATTGGTAATCATTACATCATCCGCTGAAGAAGGGCAACTTGGGTTGTCAGTGATTGACCACCTGAAGAAACTTCTGTCCAGTGCTAGGTTATTAACTGTTGTAATTGAAGAATTAGTATTAATAATATTACCACCGCCTGATACGATAGACCATTTTCCTGTACCAAAAACAGGAGGTGTACCGCTTAATGTTATTGTAGTTGCCGCATCCCTGCAAACGGTTTGGTCAGCTCCGGCATTGGCTGTGGTTGGTATATACACGATTACAGAAACAAGGTCGGAATTGGTACATGTAACACCGTTTTTTGTGTTACTTAGCGTCCACCTGAATATGTTTGTACCCCTATCCATGCCATTGACAACTGAGTTAAATAAAGTAGGTGAAACAATTGTACCAAAACTTGGAGCTACCGACCATATACCAGTTTCACCCAACGGAATATTAGGTGGAGTAGCACTTAATGTAACTGTTGAATTTCTAACCTCTAATCCACAGACATTATCAATATCTATCCCTGCATTTGCAACCACAGAATTATTGGTTACGGTAACATCATCATATTCAGAGCATAATGCTTTTGTAACAGTCCATCTATATGTATTTGTTCCTACCGGGATATTGTTAACAGTTGTGGTAGCAAATAAAGAATTTGTAAAAGTTCCATTCCCAAGAAAAACTGACCATGCACCGGTTCCCATTCCTGCAACTGGAGTATTTGCAGCTAATGTAGTTGTGTTTGTACATAAAGTCTGATCCGCACCAGCACTTGGATTCTCAGGATTATTATTTGTAATCTGCATCCTATCTTCAGAAGAACAAGTTCCGTTGGTAAGAGTCCATCTGATCGTATTTAAACCAGGACTTAAAGTTGTTACCGCTGTAATACTTGAATTGGCATTAAAAAGAGTACCTCCTCCACCTAAAACATCCCAAACACCAGTAGTTCCTGCAGGTATATTTGCTGATATATTGGTATTATCAACACAAACTGTTTGATCTGAACCCGCATTGGCAGTTAACTCATAATTCCAAACAGTAACATCCTGATGTAATGTACAAGTTTTACTAATTGGCGGTGGTCCAACTTCAGAATAAGTCCTTGAGGTTGTCCATCTGATTGTATTTTGACCATAACCCAAATTGGTTACATCTACATCACATAAAAAACTTTGGCAGGTTGAATTGGATATGGTTCCACCACCACCAATAACTGCCCACGAACCAGTACTACCGGGCATTGGGCGGGTTGCAGACAGTACAGTTGTATCCACACAAACTGTAAGCGTAGGAGGTGCTGAAATTGCATCTGAAGGTAAAGCATTCGTTATATTTACATCAGCTGTAGCTATACATCCTTTTGTGGTATTTGTTACTGTCCACCTGAATATATTGGTTTGACGTGGCATATTTGTTACCACTGTAGTTGCAGAATTAATAGCAGCGAAAGTTCCACCACCTTGTAAAACAGACCAGGCACCAGTTGCTGCATCTCCAATAGGAATTCCAAATTCTGGCGCAGTGGCAGTTAAGGTAGTATTATCGGCACAGACAATTTGGTTCGGTCCTGCATTAGGTCTCCCTGTATTATTTGTTTTGGTAACAACTGTTTCATCCCACACGGAACAGGTTACACCATTTATTACATTTGTTTTTGTCCACCTGAAAGTAGTATTTGCTGATTGCAAAAACTGAACATAGGTATTCCATTGATTAACATCATTAATTGTTTCAACAGTGTGAGGAAACGGTGCCTGAATTGTCCAAACATGCGTTTGAGCCCTGCTGCCATGATCTATTGCGTTTAGATTTACCTCATCAAAACAAACTGTTTGATCAGGGCCTGCATTAGCTAAATCAGGAGCCGCATTTGTAATCGTAACTTCATCAAATAATACGCAATTCCTATAACTAATAGTCCATCTAAATGTATTTACTGTTGGATTTAGACTCCAAAAATCAGGACCAGAAGGTTGAGCATATTGTGCAAGATTATTAACATTCATCGTGGGGCTTGAGGTAGGATCCATAAACGTACCACTACCAGCAACTTGTGTCCATGCACCGACTTCTCCCCTACCCAAATCAACAGGATTAGCAGTCAGAGCACTATATATACTAGAATAGCCTGTTGGCAATCCAGCTGCAAAATTAACACCGCAAAAAGTAGCATCAGGTCCAGCATTTGGTGTTGTAGGCCTATCATTACTTATAACAACCTGATCGGAAGAAGAACAGAAACCATTACTAATAGTCCATGTCAAAGTATTGGAATTTGGTTCCAAATTACTGGCAACAGCATTATAAGCATTTATATTGCTAAAAGCTATTGGAGGCAAAGCAGGTAATGCACTCCATGTTCCAATTGCATTTATGGTAGGATTTACAATATTTTGTGTTGAAGGAATAGTACCTTGCAAAGTATAGTTTCCATCGCAGGTGTAATCATCCGGGCCAGCATTTGATGCTACTGAATAGTTTGATATCATTACATCATCAAAGGAAGAACAAGTACCTACGGTAACGGTCCAACGATAAATATTATCCCTACGTCCCACGAGGGTGACAGTCGTATTATAAGAAGAAGGATTAGTAAATGTACCTACACCAACCTGAGTCGTCCAAAGACCAGTTCCAGTCGGGCTGGGATCAGTACCACTAAGTGTAAAAGTACTGTTACAGCTTTGTTGATCTGGCCCAGCAGTAACTGCAGGAACAAGATTATATGTAATAAGTACATTTGAAGTACTTGTACATGAACCATTTGTAATTGTCCATGTTAGCGTATTTAAACCGGGGCTTAAGCCAGAAACTGTGGTATTAAAACGGGTGTTACTAACAAAAACAGCCGTTGGTGGAACAGGAGGATTTATTACCCATGAACCAGTACCATAAACAGGATTATTGGCTGCAAGTACAGCCGATCCATTACAACTGGTTTGTGCAGCACCGGCAGCAGAAGTTGAAGGCCTATCATTATAAAGGATAACATCATCTGTGGCTGTGCAAGCTCCAAGAACAACAGTCCATCTAAAGGTATTGGCACCAGGACCTAATCCAGTAACAGCAGAAAGACTAGACGTAACTACAGTTGCTGAGCCTGCTCCACTTACAAGTGACCAGGTTCCACTACCAGTGGCAGCCATTGTTGCGGTTGTAGTACAAACATGCTGATCCGCTCCTGCATTGGCGACCACATTTGATCTGGTAACAACACTTGTAGCGTCGTCAAAACAGATACCCTTGCTTAGATGCCAATTAAACGTATTTGAATTAAGATTTAAACCAGTTACTAAGCTTGATGGGTTTGATGGAGTTGCAATTGTACCGGTTGAAGCTACTATTGTCCATAATCCGGTAGCTCCTGCAGGAGTTGCATTGCCTGTTAAGTTTGCAGAAGTTCCACACACTGCCTGGTTTGTTGCAGTTGCATCAACAGTATTGTTGGTAATCTGAACAATATCTGCCGTAGAACAAGTACCATTTGTAACAGTCCACCTCAGGGAATTAACACCACTACTCAAAAGAGAAACTGTTGTTGAAGGACTAACGGCGCTTGCAAAAGTTCCAGGTCCACCAAAAGAGTCCCATAAGCCAGATTCACCTGCTTTTAATGGTGTTGCACTTAATGCGTAACTGTTATTTACACATGCCTGAGCATCAACGCCTGCATTTATAACTGGAGTCACATCTGTAATAGCAACCACATCAGATGCAGTACATCCGCCATCAACAACAGTCCATGTAAAATTAGTTGTTACGCCATAAGGCAAATTTAAAACTTGAGTGTTCGCAGCTGTAGTTGAAACTATAGTAACACCTGCAACAGGAGACCAAGTTCCAATACCAGTACCCGAAGCTGGAGTTGCAGCCAAATAAAGTGGATTCTGGTTAGAACAAGTCTTAGCTTGATCCGGGCCTGCATTAGCTGTGAGTGTACAAGCTATATTGATATCAAATTTATTGGCAACATTATAAATTGTTTGAGTATTCCATGAAGTACTTCTACCACCCGAAACCCTAACGTCGATTTGTGGTAAATTATTGGCAGTAACCGTATTAACCGTATAGTTTTGTGTGAAAACAGAACCAGTAACATCCCATCCGGAAGTAGACGCTGTTAGAGTAACAGCCGGATTTTCAACAGGGAAACTAATTACCGGATTTACTGTTTTATCCATTGCTATTGAATAAGTTGCAACAATTGAAAAAGTAGGAGTTGCACTTGTAACTGTAGCCACACTTGTGGTTAATAATGTAACTGTGGGATTAATGAAATCGATACTAAATACATCGGCTTGATTAAAAGTAACAGTTTGGTTATTTAGAGCAAGATCCTGACCGCCTGCTACACGCACATCAATATTTGGCATAGCCAAATTATCACCCAATACAGAATAATAGGCTGTATAAACGGTATTTCCTACCGACCAGACTCCACTATTAAATGTTAATTTATTGGGGATCAAAGGATTTTCTCCACCGGTCGGAAAACTAATTACTGGTGTAACCGCAGTATTCATTGCCTCGCTCCAGTTAACTGTTATGGTAAAGTTATTACCTGGAGATTGAGCATCGGTAACCAAATTAAGAAATGGTGATGCGCCTATTACGGCTGGAGTAATACTTACAACAGTAGGGGGAGTTCCATCAAGCGCCGAAAGCTGTGTTGGAATAGCTGGTGTTCCAGTTATATTAAAAGTTGTACCTGCAATTGCAGCAGCATTTTTTGTCCAAACACCACCATTCCAATTTGCTCCAAAAAGAGTTGCTCCAATCACATCAGCAGGAAGAAAAGCTAAATTTGTAAATGAAGCGGAAGCTATACCACCTGAAACTAACCAATATCTATTTAAATATTCAGTAACTGAAGCATTAATATTTGAATTTTTTCCATTTATTACTCTCATACCGATAAAGCCACCAGCTAATGCGGTAGGTGTAGCAGTAATTGGAGAATAATTTGTTGAACCAATTCCATCACCAATTGGAAAAGTAAATGCTGCAATTGCACCATATGTTTTTCTAAACTCACCAGTACCATCAGCAATTACATAGTTATTTGAACCAGGAGCTCCGGCAATTGTTGCTCCTGCCAATAAATTTAAATTAAAGGTTGACAATGTGAGCCTGCCTCCTGTTAAAATAAGAGAACCGGCAGCAGCTGTTCCAACATTTGTTGCAACGCCCAATGTCACACTACCTACTGTATTATTTATTTCTAAATTATAAAATGTAGTTGACTGAACACCAGCTATTTGTTGTGCTCCAGTTCCATTGAAAGCAACTGTAAAATTTCCTGCAAAATTTCCTGAAGTATTTGTCCAGTTTCCGGCTACGCCAATATTGTTTACTAAAGTAAGGGCTGTTCCTGCTGTTTTATTTAGAATAACATTATAGAAATTATTTACTGAAGGCCCTGTTATATTTTGAGGATTTAAATTATTAGAAAAAGTAACTGTTTTATTATTATGAGAAAAAGTTCCGGCATTTGACCAAGCTCCAGTAACTGAAACATCTGCTCCTAAAGTTAAATTTCCAGATGTTATAGTAACTGCATCCAAAGATGTTCCACTAAAAATTGCTCCATTTGAATTATTAACAACTAAATCTGTGGTATTTGTAGTATTTGGAATAGTGATTGTAGGATTTCCTCCAGCAGTTGCAATTGTTGAAGTTCCTGCAACATTAGTAAGAATAGACCCTCCTCCAACAGTTGGCGAATTGCGAAGAGTCAAGGTATTAGCACCAACAGTTAAAACACCGGAAGATAGCGTTAATGTTCCATAAACATCTAATGTACCAGCCAGTGCAAGACCTCCAGTACTATTTAAAATTAAATTATTTAAGGATATATTATTAGGAATAACATAAGCAGCTGCTCCATTTAAAGTCAGCGACGATGTATTGTTCACAGATAAATTAGCAACTGTTCCTGTAATAGCATTACTTAGAGTAAGCGTATTTGCACCAACAGCAAAAGAACCTGATGGTAAATTTAAGGTTCCTAATACTGTAAAGCTATTTCCCATGCTTGCACCAGAAGCATCATTTAGACTTAAATTGGTATAAGAACCTGTGCCAGTGAGATTATGAACACCCAAACCTCCATTAGTTAAAGTAACAAAACCAGTTCCTATTTGAGAACCGGAATTAGAAATACTGCCATCGACGCTCAGCGTATTTGCAACATTATCCAAAACAACACCAGGATCAATGGTCAAATTATTATCAATCATATAACTTGCCCCCAGTGTTTTTGTACCGGAACCCTGCAGATATAAATTATAATAAGTTGTGACAGGAGTTTTGATTGTCTGAGCTCCTGCAAAATTATAATAAACATCATTAGAAACTGATGAGGCATTTAAAGTTCCGAGAGTCATCGGAGTAATTGCATTGCCATAATATAATTTACTGTTTGCCCCATTTATCCAAGTAGAGCCAGCAACAGTACCGTTAAGAGTTCCAGCTGCAATCGTTATTCCGGCAGTATTTGAATTGGTTACACTCACAGCAGTTGATACAACAACATTCCCTCCAAATGTAATCGCTTGTGTTCCAGCAATTGATTGTGTTGCATTAAAAGTATAAATTCCCGCACCAGTAGTAAAAATACCATTATTGACAATACCACCCGAAAATGTATAATCCTCATTAACAGATGAATTCCATATTCCATTATTGGTAACCGAGCCGGCAAACGTTTTAGACCCTCCGGTATTATTATTAATTAAAGTTCTTGTTCCTGCTATAGTTGTTGCTCCGGTTACTGTTAATGTCACATTTCCAATTGTACCATCTCCGGTAGGCATTGTTAAAGTACCGCCTATGTTAACTACACCAAGTGTTCCATGGTTAATTGTACCACCTGAAATATCAACATTGGTTAAATTTGCTGCACCACCCGCATTTGAGTCACCAAGCGTGCCTATTATAAAAGTTGTACCTGTTACATTTAAATTTTGAGCAACAGGATCAAGTGTTGACAAAGAACCAATGGTTAAATTTTCGTTAACAGTAACAGCACCAACAGTAATTGTCTTGGTAAAAGCGCTACCGGAAGTTCTCAAATTTGCATAAGTTCCATTTTTTATATTCTGAGCAGCACCCGCACTGTAGTCCCAGGTTGAATTGGCATTATTTGTCAATGTTGGTGCGGGAGCAGCAGCACCTTTATATGAAACGTATGTATTTACATCATTTAACCAGGTTCCTCCGCCAAGTAAATTGCCGCCAATGGTAATAAATGGGCTTGCACCTATATTTTGATTTGTAAGTGTACCAGCTACAGTTACATTTCCGCCAAAAGTTATGGGAAAATTTCCGGTAATTGACTGTGTTGCAGTTAATCCAATAGCACCAGTACTAAAATCAATTGCACTTCCGGTATTATTTATTCCTCCGGCAAAATTAAATGCAGTAGCAGAACTTACAACAACAGTACCCACATTTGAAAAAGCTCCGGTGAATGTTTTTGTACCGGTTGTACTGTTGGCATTAAAAGTTAAAGTTCTTAAGTTTGAAACAGTGGTTGTACCTGTAACATTTATAGTTCCCCTCCCAATAAATCCATTTCCTGATGCACAAGTCAAATTACCAGCAATATTTACATTACCAGTAGCTGCTCCATCAATTGTTCCGCCAACCATATCTACACTTTGAAAATTAGCTATTCCTGCGGCATTGGTTGTGTTAATTGTGCCTGTAAGCGTTGTAACTCCTCCAACAGCTAATGTAAAAGCGGGAATATTGATTGCTCCACCCGTACCAACATTTAAGGTACCAGTTATACTAAGATTTCCGCCAAGTGTTACGATACCGTTGGTAACTGTCATGTTTCCTGCCACAGTATATGCAGCTGGTGTTGTTTTTGTTCCTGTGCCACTAATATTAAGATTTCCGAAAACAGTAGGCCCGGCATTTATTGTCCAGTTATTTGCACCAGTAATATTTACCGTACTAGTCAGATCCAATGTGTTGGTAGTCATTAATGTTGGAAAACAGGAAGCCCCAGTTCTTGAAGATGTATATACTGTATTTGGTCCTAAAGTAAAAGTCCCCAATGCCGTACCGGTAATTGTAAAATTACCATCAGCAAGTATACCTGAAGTTACTGAAAGATTTCCATTTACTATAATATTGTTTGTTAAAGTTGCAGCTATACCCGCTATTTTTGAAATAACTAAATTATTGAAAGTTATGGAAGAAGTATTTGAAATATTTGAAGCAGCGGCGCCATTAAAAGTTACTGTCCCTGTACCTGCAGTAAAAGTGGCTGTGCCTAACTTTGTGAAATTTCCAGCAATACTGATATTGAATGCTCCGGCGTTAAGTGTGTTGGCAGCATTTAAATTTAAGCTTCCATTTAAAATGATATTTGCAGCTAAAGTTTTAGTTCCTACTCCGGTAGTTATTAAATCAAAAAATGTTGTTGGAGTATTAATACTTTGAGCAACACCACTATTTAAAGTCACAACACTTGTTGATGGAGTAAAATTAGTCACACCCCAATTGCCGGTAACAAATATTGGAGCAGCTCCTGTACAAGTCAAGTTAGCAACATCTAAATTACCACCTACTGTCAAAATACCTCCAGCAACAGTAACAGTACCTGTGCCAGTAACATTAGCTGTAGCACCTGTGGTAGTGAGATTATTCGCTCCCATTGTTATTGATCCAGTTCCAGTAATTGTAACTAATGTAATACTATTAGTAACTACGCTAACGTTTAAAGGGATTGTAAAACCTGCAGGTATAATAACTTGATCATTTTGTCCGGCATTTTGGCCTGGAAAGGTTGAGGTTGAAGCACCACCTACTTTATTCCATGTTGCAGGAGCATTCCAATTACCTCCATTTACTATTGCTGTAAATGTTGTTTGCGCCCCTAGGGATCCTGATAATACTAAAAATAGAAAAGAAATTATAATCGTACGCAACATTGATTGCGTTATAAAATAATTTCTTTTCATGTTGTTTGCTGGAGCCTTAATAATTTCCATATTTTTTTCTTTTAAGAGAACTTCTTCTAAAAAATATTTAAAATCTGATATAAATTAAATACAAAACGTCCTCTTAAAAAATGAAATTATTCACTAACTAAGGATATCATTAAGCCCAATTCTTGAAAGGATTAATTGTATAATTTACTGTATATTAGATTTTTATAAATTTGTTTTTCTTTAAAAATTACTTTAATCTGTGCATTGCTTGTTAGACATTATATCAACTAAAATAGTTGCACCTTAATATTATATATTCAATAAATTCTTTTTCAATAACCAGATTTTTTACAAAAATTAAGCCGTCTTTGTATAAATGTCAACAATATAAAACTATTTTCAATCAATGATAATTAACTAATGTTGAACTATCAGTATCGATTTCTTATTTTTGATTACTTTTATCTTAGAGATTTACAAAGATAAAAATATTAACATTTTATTAACAATTAAGTTTTCTAACAAACTCAAAATAATTGGTTTTGTTTTGTTTTGTGAAATATAATTTGTGAAAACCCTTATCAATCAGCCTAATTAAGCTATTTCAATTTGCAATTTAATCTAAAAATCCATCATTTAATTGAATAAAAAATTATTATACTTAAACATTTATACGAAAAATTCACCATTTTGTTTCCATAAATACAAGGTATGGGTTTAATTTTTTTAATTATGATTGTCCTCTTTGTCTTATAAATTTGCAAATATTGAGTTATCTGAATTGTAATAAAATTGGATTTTTTCGAATATTTGTCAAAATTATTCCGGCCAACAATAATAATTACAACGCAAAGTAAATGTGTCAACTGCGGTATAAAAATAATACAATCTTAAATTTTTGAATTCGGTAATAAATCTTTATACCAATTGCACATATCTATTGAAAAATAAAAAAAATTAATTGATTTTATTAAATTTGTAAAAACAAAATCATAATCATGAAAAACAGCTTTATTTTCGCACTGATGATTGTAGCTGCCATGTGGGCGGTTTTTATTGTTAATCTATTGGTTCCCATAGACTTTAATCAGTTTGGAATTATACCACGTACGGTTGAAGGAATCAAAGGAATACTTTTTGCACCTTTCCTGCATGCCAATTTAGCCCATATCGTTTCCAATACAATACCCATGCTTATTTTAACTACAGTTTTGTTTTTGTTTTATCGAAATATTGCCGTTCGCGTTTTACTGCTTTCAACTGTTATGGGCGGTACATTAGTTTGGTTTTTTGGGCGTAATGCCTATCATATTGGAGCCAGTGGGGTAATATTTGCTCTTGTGGCATTTCTAATTGCAAGCGGTATTTTCAGGAGACAAGTTAAAGCCTTGTTGATTGCCATCGTTATTTTTGTCTTTTATGGAGGAGTGGTATGGGGAATTCTACCCACGCAACAAGGAGTTTCATGGGAAAGCCATTTATTTGGTTTTTTATCGGGAATTGCGCTGGCATATCTTTTTAAGGATTCGGACAAATAGTTGTGGGTTAAGGGCTAATATTATAGATTTATTTTAAGTAAAAGAGACAATAAGATAATTTATTTTGCACTTGGATTATTATTTTTATCTTAGCAGAAGAGCAAATTTGGCGATTAAAAATAATCAAATCACTAAATTGGCCGATTAATTATTAAGGCAATATATAATGGGCAATTCAATTCTTGAAGATCGAACAATTAGTAAAAGGTTTTTATTCCCTCGCGAAAAGCATTTTCATGAGCCCTATTTAATCACTACTTCATCTAATAAACTTTCGTGTTACAGGCGTATTGTGGATGAAACAAAAAAAATGCTTGTTGTTTTTCATGGAAGCAACGAGGTTGTACCTGATTATCTTGATATTTTTGCCCATGAAATTGAAGAAATGGGTTTCAACTTATTAATTGCAGAATATCCTGGATATTCATTATCAACAGGAACTTCAAGTTTGATAAATATTATTGGTGAAATACCTTTTATAATCAAAAATTGCGGCGTACCAATTGATCAATTGGTTATTTTTGGCCGCTCACTAGGAACATCTTATGCAGTGAATACTGTTTCACAATTTCCTGAAATAAAAGGGCTGATCATCGAGAGCGGTATTGCTGATTTTTATGAACGCCTCGACAGACGCGTTAGTCCTGAAGATATCGATACAACCGAACAAATTCTACGTGCAGAAGTATTAAAGTACTTTGATATAGAAAAACAACTTAAAGCATACAACGGCAGCACTCTAATAATGCATACCAACGAAGACAGAATAATAAACGTGAGACATGCAAAACAAAATTATGAGTGGGCAAATGAACCAAAACAGCTAACACTCTTTGAACACGGAGATCATAGTGATATTCAATTTAGTAATCATGATGAATATTTTAAAACAATTCATGAGTTTATAGATAAGTGCTGAGGTTTTTGAACCGAGGGTTAAGAGTTGAGTATTTTATCTATTTTTTTTTCGATGTTTTGCAGCCTTAATTCCAAATCAGGTACTTTATCAAATTGATTTATAATAAGTTGATTCGCTTTCCAAATCACTTTAATATTTACCTTGTTAATTGATATATCCATATAATTTGGATTATCGTACTTTAAACTAATAAATTCTCCATCCGTAAATATTCTGCCAATATGGAATTTATCCCCTTCAATAATTATAAAAATAGGTTTGATTGAATCATTGGCAAGATTACCTAAATCAAATGGCTCTGCAACAATGACATCACCATGTTTAATACCCACGCAATTTGTAATCATCTCAGAACCAGTGTATTCAAAAGCAATACTGGCAGATTTAAGATTTGGAAGTCTAATTGATTGTAATCCTTGTAAATAGGTTTGATTGTTAAATTTTTGAATAAATTCAATCCTATCCTTTTCTTTCACATAAGGAATTGAATTATCTAAACTGATTTGTTTATATGATTTCTCAAACTTCTGACTTTTTTCAGAGATATGATATATTTCATTGATGGTCAATTCTTTTCTAAGAAGTTGATCAACCGACAATTTATAAAATTCTGCAATTTCAATCACAGTATCAATTTTCGCCTCAGCACGTCCTTCTTCATATGCTCCGATGCTTCCTCTTTTTAGATTAAACAAATCAGCAAATCCAGTTTGGCTAATTTTTTTAGCAGTGCGGATTTTTTTTATATTTCTACCAAAGTAGGACATAATAAATTAGTCATTAGAAATTCAACTGTGTTCATTTGCTAAACTTAAAAAATAGCTTTTAGAACTTAGAATTTTTAAAATATTGCATATAATTCCAGTATGCAATGATTAACTGAAACTTCAAATATTCCAATACAAATATAATAGAGAATTTTTATTTTATCCTAATAAAATATATGCCTGAATAAATATTTAATTAATTGAACAAAAAGTAAAAAAAACGATTTTGATATTGCAAATATTTTTAGCATATTTGTATAGAAAAAAATTACTTACTAATTAATTAAAAAATACGACTATGGGATTATTCAACCGCATTTTTAAAATTGGAGAAGCTAACGCAAATGCTTTAGTAGATAAATTGGAAGATCCAATCAAGATGACAGAACAAGCCATCAGGGATTTAAAAGTTGATTTGGAAAACAGTATTAAAGCTTTGGCCGAAGTTAAGGCATTGGCAATTCGTTCAAAAAACGAAGTAGATATGAACAAAAACAAAGCTCAGGACTATGAGAACAAAGCGATGATGATATTACAAAAAGCAGCAAGTGGTGGTATGGATCAGGCTGAGGCTGATAAACTTGCACAAAGCGCACTTGAGAAAAAAGATGAATCTACCCGAAACCTTACATCTTCATTACAAAACCAAAAGAAATATGATGAATCAGTTGCTAAACTTGAATCTCAGGTTAAAAAACTAAAATCAAATATTACAGAATGGGAAAATGAAGCCAATGTTTTAAAAGCACGCGCAAAAGTGAGCGAGGCAACGGCAACTGTTAACAAACAACTTGCTGGCATTGATTCATCAAGCACAGTAGCAATGCTTCAAAGGATGAAAGAAAAAGTAGACCAACAAGAAGCACTTTCTGAATCTTATGCTGAAATTGCAAATGATAATGTAAGTGTTGATGATGAATTGAATTTGGCTCTTGAGAATACAAGTTCTTCAGATGCATTGGCCGCTTTAAAACAAAAACTAGCACTAAAAGGTGGTGATGTAAAAGAAGTTTAGTTTGTATAATCAAAAATAGTAAAATGAAGCCATCTGTAAAATGATGGCTTTTTTATTTATATGAATTGATAAGACTGAGAAGGATTATAATTGTGAATTTGAAAGTGTGGACCAATGCCTATTAAGAAAAAAAATTTGTACTTTTATCGGTACTATTAATGCCTTTTATTATTAACCAAATAATAAACCTGTATTTTTTCTAATATAAAAATAAAAAAGAGAAATTCAATTCTTTAATATTTTACTATTAAATAACAGGTTAGCAAATGATTATCATATGAGTGAATCGATATTAAATGCACTTGTGCATCTTTTTGCAATAATTACCAATTTTACCGATACAAGGGTTTCGAGCAAAGCAAAGGAAATTGTCCATTCCTATTTGAAAAAACAACTTAGCATAAGCCAGGCAGATGATTATTTAAAGATATTTGACGATTACTTGAATGAATATGATGTAGATAACGCCAAAGTAACCAGTGAAAAAGGCAGAAAACGAGGTGCTTTAAGCTCAGTAAGGGTTTTGAAAATATGTCAGCAAATCAATGAAAACCTGCGTCAAAGAGAAAAATTTATTGTATTACTAAGATTGATTGAATTTGTTAATGAGGATGGAGTAATTACTGATACTGAGTTGGATTTTGTATCAACTGTTGCGGAATCGTTCAATATCTCTGAAAATGAATTTATTCAAATTAAGGCATTAATTACTAATAATATAGATTCTATTCAAGAAAAAGATAAGGTTTTGATTATTGACAAAACTGTTCCTGGCTCAAACTCAGATGGAGAATGGTTTGAAAAGTATAAACCAGGCTTTATAAAAGAGCCAAAACATATTTATAATGAAAACCTGGATGGTAGGATAATAGTTCTAAATATTACCAGCAACGATTTATACTTTTTTGCCTATTTTGGAAAAAGTGTACTTTATTTACAAGGACACAATGTAATACCTGCTACAGGTTATATACTAGATCATGGCTCCATTATAAAAGGCCCTAAAATTTCACCATTATATTATAGCGACATTGTTGCCAAATTTCTGGTATCGCCAACACAGGATAAAATTACTTTTACCGCAGAAAACATAAATTACAGGTTTAAAAACAGCAATAATGGAATCCAGGATTTTAGTTTTTGCGAAGAATCAGGCAACCTAATTGGAATTATGGGTGGAAGTGGAGTAGGAAAATCAACGCTGCTCAATGTATTAAATGGAAAATTTCCTCCACATTCGGGAACAATTACAATTAACGGTTACGATATACATAAAGAAAAAGATTACCTCGAAGGCGTAATTGGTTTTGTACCGCAAGATGATTTATTAATTGAAGAACTTACCGTATATCAAAATTTATACTATAATGCCAAATTGTGTTTTAGCAATTTTGATGATTTCGAAATTGAAAATTCAGTGCAAAATGTGTTAATAGATCTTGATTTACAGGCTATAAAAGATTTAAAAGTTGGCAATCCTCTTGAAAAATATATCAGCGGAGGGCAAAGAAAAAGGTTGAATATAGGATTGGAACTAATAAGGGAACCTTCAGTACTTTTTGTTGATGAACCAACTTCCGGATTGTCGTCAAATGATTCAGAAATGGTTATGCTATTATTACGGCAACAAGCCTCAAAGGGAAAATTGGTGATTGTAAACATTCACCAACCTTCTTCAGATATTTATAAACTGCTAGATAAGCTTTGGGTTATGGATAAACATGGATATATCATATATTCAGGTAATCCTATCGATGCGGTTGTCTATTTCAAGCAAATTACCGAACATGTTGATGCCGATGTGAGTGAATGCCCTACTTGTGGCAATGTAAATTCAGAACAAATTCTGGAAATTGTTGAATCTAAAGTAGTTGATGAATTTGGAAAATTTACCAGAATCCGTAAAAGAACTCCAGAAGATTGGTTCAGAATATTTTCCGAAAAAGAACATGCTAAAGTTAAATTAAGGAAGGAAAAAGAGAAACTCCCAAGCAATTTTTTCAAAATACCAAGTGTCGAAAAGCAGTTTCAGATTTTTACCATTCGAAATATACTGTCAAAGCTAACCAACAAGCAATATTTATTGATAAACTTACTTGAAACACCCATTTTAGCATTTATTTTGGCATTTTTCACTAAATATTTAGTTTCAGGAGAATATATCTTTGCCGAAAACAAAAACCTGACTGTCTATCTCTTTATGAGTATCGTAGTTGCGATATTTATCGGTTTAACTGTTAGTGCTCAGGAAATTATAAGAGACAGACATATACTGGAACGTGAATCATTTTTAAACCTAAGTCATTTTAGTTTTATCAACTCCAAAATTGTTGTGTTGTTTATGATGTCGGCCATTCAAATAATCAGTTTTGTTTTAATCGGTAACTGGATACTCGAAATTAAAGGAATGACATTTAATTATTGGCTATTATTGTTTACAACAGCTGCTTTTTCAAATATGATTGGCCTAAATATTTCAGCTTCATTTAATTCAATTGTGAACATTTATATTCTTATTCCATTCATTTTGGTGCCGCAACTATTACTTGGTGGGGCAATGGTAAATTTTGACGATTTACACGAAAATATTACTTCAAAAAAATATGTTCCGATAATTGGGGACTTGATGGTTTCGCGATGGGCATATGAGGCGCTTGCCGTAGAACAATTCTCGAACAACAAATTTGAGCGAATCTTTTTTGAGGATGAAAAGGAAAAAAGCAGACAGCAATATAAATCCGCATTCTTAATATCTGAACTTTCTAATAGGCTAGTTCAATGTGAACTTGAGATTAAAAGGACTAAAAGTCCTGAATTTGAGCCAACTATGGATTTATTAAGAAATGAATTGATTGTGTTGGCTGCAGATCCTGCTTTGAAAAAAATTCAAATTCCAAATTTAAAAAAGTTAAACAAAGGTGCAGTTCTGAAGGACATTGAAAATGCAAAAGAATATTTAGACACAATTAAAAATGTATTTTCTAAACTTTCAACAGAAGCAGGAGTTCATAGAGATGATAAATATAAAGATTTAATCAGAACATTGGGAAGTGAAAAAGTTTACCAGATGCAAAAAGAATATTACAACAAAAACCTGGCTGATATAGTAATGAACAAAATGCAATTGCAAAAAATAATCGAAGTTGATGGAAAACTTATTCAGAAAAAAGATCCTATTTTTATGAAACCCGATTCAAAATTTGGAAGAGCCCAATTTTACTCATCTGAAAAAAATATTTTCGGATATACAATTAAAACATATTGGTTCAACATTATAAATATCTGGTTTGGCTCTTTTGTTCTATATTTGGCATTATTGCAGAGTTGGCTAAAAAAATTCTTGCTTATTTTTGATAATATACGATTTAAGAAGAAGTTGAAAGAATAGTGATAGAAATTTGCAATTAGAAACTTAAACATTACATGGTTTACCTACTATTTGAACACTAAGCTTACCTGAAGTTTGTTGTCGTCATTGTATTTCTGCTAAGTATAATTGTCAAAATATTTTAGTTGGCACATTAATTGATATTTTTTCAACAAAATAATCCATTTATCAAGGTGTTTAAAGCAATATAAATTGAAAAGCAGAATTGAACTTTTTAAAGAGAATAGTCCACTAGGTGGTTATTCTATTGCTGTGCGTGACGATTGGTCTTTTAAAATCAAAAGATTACATATTGATGCTATCGAAAAAGAAGCCTATGAAAAACAATTTGGCAACACCATAATCCTTGAAAGAGAATTTATGGATTGGTGGACAAATTTCAGGATAAATGAAAGGGATAAATCCGAATAAATAAGTTGAAATACACTAAAATTGAATATTACTATTATTCAATAATTCTACAAACTCACTCAATATCATAGCTGTAGCACCCCAAATTTGATTTTCACCAAATTTAAAAAGTGGTACTTCGTAAATTGTACCTCGAACTTCCACAGAACCCAGCATGCAGTTTTCACCATAAAGAAAGTGAACCAAAGGAATCTCAATTAAACCGGCAACTTCTGAGTCGTTTAATATAAACACAGGTTCCTTAGCACAAAATCCAATAACTGGAAATACAATATAATTGCTTACAGGAATAAACAAGGTAGTTAGGTTTCCAATTATTTGGATATCAGAAGGTTCAACTCCAATTTCTTCATGTGTTTCGCGTAAAGAAGTAACCATTAAATCCTTATCGGTTTCGTCATATTTGCCTCCGGGGAAACTTATTTGTCCGCTGTGAACACTATTATTGACAGCCCGTTTGATAAAAACCAGTTTTAGAATTTCATTCTTATAGTACAATAACAATAAAACTCCACTTTTTTTTGATTGTCTGGATTCAGGTATTAGAGTTCGAATCCTGGATTCAGGAGCCATCTTGAACTGTGATTGAATTCCAGGTAATGGTTTTTTTAGCTCATTTTCAATACTCTGTATAACCGAAGACTTGTTATGTTCATTATTTACCATATCACAAAAGTAATAAAGCTTTGCCAATGCATTTTATTAAAAAAGTTTAAAATGTATAAAATTTAAAAATATGAATATGAATATGAACAATTTGAAACAATGGACAAATTATTATTCCGCTTTGAACATATTACTTCTTAAAATAATTGGTAAAATAATGATGTGTTGCGATATATTAATACACTGAATGAAAATACTATGCAAATTTAATTGCATTAGCAGGCTTGATGCGTGAAATTATTAATGAAGGGATTACAAGCATAAATGTAGTTATTAACAATGTTCCAGCATTCAGGAGTAGAATATGCCAAATTTTAAAGTTAATTGGCACGCTATCAATATAGTATGTAGATGGATCAAGTTTTACAAAATGATAATGGTACTGAATTAATCCTAATCCAATTCCGATAAAATTACCCAATAAAAGTCCTTTACTAATTAAAAAAGAGGCATGATAAAGAAAAACTTTACTGATGCTGAAATTTCTGGCACCAAGGGCTTTTAAAATCCCAATCATATTTGTACGTTCAAGTATAATAACAAATAAGCCGGAAATCATATTAAAAACACTTACAAGAACCATTAAACCTAAAATTATCCAAACATTGGTATTTGTCAATTCAAGCCAATCAAAAATCTGAGGATATATATCTTTAATATTTTTGACAGTCAGTTGTTCTTTTCCTTCAATATATTGAGTACCAACCTGATTGTTAACCAAAGTAGTCATTTGATCCAATTGATCAAAATCATCAACCAAAATCTCAAATCCATTTATTTGGTTTTCGGACCAATCATTCAGTTTTTGTACATGAGCAATATCTCCTATCACAAAGAGTTTATCCATTTCTTGTAAATCGGTTGAATAAATACCTGCAATATTAAAGCGTTTCATTTTTATCGGATCATGTATAAAATACATGAATAGAGGATCTCCTACGTTTAGTTTTAACAAGGATGCCAAATATTTGGAAATAAGAACATTATCAGTTTTTTTTCCTTCGGTTATCTTAAAACTATTTCCTTCAATAATACTTTGATTGAAAAAACTCCAGTCGAAATCTGTGCCTACTCCTTTTAAAACCACTCCCTGAATTTCGGATTTTGTTTTTATTATACCCGCTTTGGTTGCAAAGACTTGTATGTGCTTAATTCCTTTGATCTTTTCAATATCGGGATAAAAACTTTGATTTTTGCTTATGGGATAAGCTTCATAGGAATTATTGGTGTCATAATTGCTGATGAGGATATGGGATCCAAAACCAATTACTTTTTGCCGAACTTGCTCTTTAAATCCGGTTACCACTGCAACGGATAGAATCATAACTGCCATACCTAATGCAATACCAAATACGGCAATTGAAATTACCGAATTTGATATTCCATCTTTATTTTCTTTGGCATAAAATAACCTGCGGGCAATAAACCATTCTAAATTCAAGGAATTCTTTACTTATTTTAAAAATCATTATTTACGACCAGGATATACTTTAAGCGCTTCTTCCAGACATTTAACTGCATTTCCCAAATCCTCAATATTCAATACGTAGGCAATTCGGGCTTCGTCAGTACCTAATCCTTCTGTAGCATAAAAACCACTGGCAGGTGCAAGCATTACTGTTTCATTTTGATAATCAAAATCTTCGAGTAACCATTGACAGAAATGTTCGGCATTTTTAACGGGTAATTTGATAATGGTATAAAAAGCTCCTTTGGGCATGGGTGCATAAACCCCATCGATTTTATTTAATGCGCCTATAACAAAATTTCGACGATTAATATATTCCTGATATACTTCGTTGAAATATGAATCGGGGGTTTCAATGGCAGCTTCTCCTGCAACTTGCCCTAATGATGGAGGGCTTAAACGAGCCTGGCCAAATTTTAATACTGTATTATAAACATCAGAATTACGGGTAATCAATGCGCCTGTTCGTACACCGCACATACTATAACGTTTCGAAACAGAATCTATTAACACTGCATTTTGTTCCAAACCTTCCATTTGTAAAACGGAGATATGTTTATTGCCATCGTATACAAATTCCCTGTAAACTTCATCGGCAAAAATAAACAAGTTGTGTTTTAAAACCAGCTCTTTAAGCTCTAATAGTTCATCTTTTGAGTAAAGATATCCTGTTGGATTATTGGGATTGCAAATGATAATTGCCTTGGTTCGTGATGTAATTACTTTCTCAAAATCTTCAATTTTAGGAAGTGCAAAACCATTTTCAATACTTGAAGTAATTGGAACTACCTGAACACCAGCTTCAACAGCAAATCCATGATAGTTTGTATAATATGGCTCAGGAACAATAACCTCATCGCCAGGGTTCATAGTAGCTAACATGGCAAATAAAATAGCTTCGGAACCACCAGTAGTAATCATAATTTGAGAATGATCTACCTGGATACCAATATTTTGATAATATTTAGCGAGTTTTTTTCGATAAGATTCATTACCTGCAGAGTGACTATATTCAATTACTTTTTCGCTATAGGCATGAATAGCTGCAAGTGATAATTCTGGAGTGCGAATATCAGGCTGACCAATGTTTAGATGATAAACTTTTTTGCCCTTCTTCTTTGCTGCTTCGGCAAAAGGTACTAATTTACGAATAGGAGACGCGGGCATTTGAACGCCCCTTTCAGATAATACTGGCATATTGAATTTTTAAAATTAATATCTTTAAAAAAGATTTTTCTTGTTTATGCATTATTATAATTCTCTAAATCCTTTAATTATGAGAAACAAATAGCTAAAGATGTTTTAGGGAATATGCTCATTTAAAAATTATAAAGCAAGTTGGAAAACCAATACTTGCTTTATATTGAAATTATTTAAATTTAATAAAATTTGTCAATCCAAATGAATCTTAAACCAAATAAGGTCGATTATTTTGTTCCTGTTGGTTCAGGAACTTTAACTTCACCTCTAATCATTAATTCAACTGGAGAATTAGTTGCATTAGAAAATACTTTTATGCTCTTGGTAAATGGGCCAATTCGTTCTGTGTCATATTTTACAACGATTTTACCTGTTTTTTTTGGTAAAATTGGTTCTTTATCCCAGCTAGGTATAGTACATCCACAAGAAGACTGAACATTTGAAATGATTAAAGGAGCTTTACCTGTATTTTTAAATACAAATTCAAATGTGCCATTCCCTTTTTGCTGTATAACACCAAAATTATGATCGGTTTCGGTAAAAATCATTTCAGCAATAGTGTCATTTGCATTAGTTTTGGCATCTTTGCCAGTTTGTGCGCAACTTGAAATGCTGATACTTAATAACATTAAAAATAATAGATACTTTCTCATTTTTTACATTTTTTAATTTAACAATTTATGAATTAGAAGATGTATAATTTAACATCAATTCTAGATCTAATTCATAAAACGTTGCAAAATTAAATTTTTATACAATTAATACCACTTAAAATTTGCTTTTTTATTTATTTGAATTCAAGAATAATGAAATATTAAAACATACCACTTGGTTTGATGGATGAAATTTACTTTATTTGGATTTACTAATTGTTTAATAATTCATGCTAATGGGAAAGAAGAAAATATGTATCTCAACAATTCTTTTTATTGTATTATTGGGTCACACATGTTTAGCTCAGGTAGTTAATATCGAAAAGAAAAGAAAAGGCAATGAAGATGGCTTTGCAGGTATTGTAGGTTTAGGTTTTTACTTGATTGACAATGGCAAACATATATCCCAATTTAAAAACGAAATTGATTTACAATACAAAAAAGGGCCACATACTTTTATTCTTTTAAACGATTTAAGCTTGATGACTGTTGATAATGACAATTTGGTCAATAGTGGATTTCAGCATTTCAGGTATAATTACACCATTAAAGATAGTAGTTCATTTACTATTGAAGCATTTGTACAACATCAGTACAACGCAGCCAAACTCTTAGAAAAAAGACTTTTAGCAGGTGTAGGTCCACGAATCCGATTGATAAATTCGAAAAAAGTTTCATGTTTTATAGGTATCATCGGAATGTATGAATATGAGCAATTATCGGACAGTTTAAGAACTAAAACTGAATTGGCCAGATTAGGATCATATCTTAGTTTTAATTGGGATATCGCTGAAAATTTATCCTTTAACAATATCACTTATTATCAGCCTGCATTTCAAACTTTTACAAATTATAGAATTTCAACGGAAACCAATTTGCAGCTAAAAATTACACGTTCACTTTCTTTTAAAATTGGATTACAAACCAATTACGATTCAAATCCTCCTGAAAAAATTCAAAAATTATTTTATTATTGGGAGAATGCTTTGAGTTACGAGTTTTAATATATAAGAGGTTATTAGAAATTTAAAGAACCCAACTGAACTTCAGGAAGATATAAAAATAAAAAGGATTTCTTGAATGATGGGAATGTTTTATTATTTTTGCGATTGAAAAAATACGAATACTTTAACAGGAAATAAACGATGACAAAGGAAATTCCCTCACAATACAATCCCGCCCAAACAGAAGAAAAATGGTATGCATACTGGCTAGAGCACAAACTTTTTAAATCGGTACCCGACAAAAGGGAGCCTTATACCATAGTTATACCTCCGCCAAATGTTACAGGTATTCTCCATATGGGGCATATGCTTAACAATACCATTCAAGATATTCTTATCCGCAGGGCACGTATGCTTGGAAAGAATGCTTGTTGGGTGCCCGGAACCGATCATGCTTCTATTGCAACCGAAAGCAAAGTGGTGACCAAACTAAGAGGCGAAGGAATTGAAAAACAAGATATTGGCAGAGAAAAATTTCTGGATCATGCATGGGAATGGACCCATAAACATGGAGGAATTATCCTTGAGCAATTGAAAAAAATGGGCGCTTCGTGCGATTGGGATCGAACTGTTTTTACCATGGACGAAAAACTTTCGGCAAGCGTTATCAAGGTATTTATCGATTTACATAAAAAAGGCCTCATTTACCGCGGAGTAAGGATGGTAAATTGGGATCCTTCTGCAAAAACAGCCGTTTCGGACGAAGAGGTTAATTACAAAGAAGTACAATCGAAATTATATTATGTTCGCTATCAATTTGAAGGAGAGGGCAATTATATAACCATTGCCACTACCCGACCAGAAACTATTCTTGGGGATACTGCAATTTGTGTGCATCCTGAGGATGATCGCTTCAAGCAATTTAAAGGTAAAAATATTATTGTTCCATTGGTAAATCGTATTATTCCCTTAATTGAAGATGAATATGTTGACAGGGAATTTGGAACCGGTGCTTTAAAAATTACTCCAGCACATGATATCAACGACTACGAGATTGGACAAAAGCACAATCTCAAGATTATCGATATTTTTAACGAAGATGGAACTTTAAATGAAGCTGCTGAGATACTTATCGGCAAAGACAGATTTGAAGCCAGAACACTGATAGTAGAAATGCTTGAAAAAGAAGGACACATCGTTAAAATTGAAGATTATGTAAACAAAGTTGGTTATTCGGAACGGACTGATGCAGCCATTGAGCCAAAACTCTCTATGCAGTGGTTCCTAAAAATGGCCAATATCGTTAAACCCGCTCTTGATAATGTTTTAGACGACACCATTGTTTTTCATCCTGCCAAATTCAAGAATATTTACAAACATTGGATGGAAAATGTGCGGGATTGGAATATTTCCAGACAATTGTGGTGGGGACACCAAATTCCTGCCTATTATCTGCCCAACAGCAATGAATTTGTAGTAGCTGAAACCATTGAAGAAGCCGTGGAACTTGCCAAACAAAAAACAGGGAACCAAAATCTTAAAGCAACAGATTTAAAGCAGGATGCCGATGTTTTGGACACTTGGTTTTCATCGTGGTTGTGGCCAATTTCTGTTTTTGATGGCATCAATAATCCTGATAATGAAGATATTAATTATTATTATCCAACCAATGATTTGGTTACCGGACATGATATCATCTTTTTCTGGATTGCCAGAATGATTATGTCAGGATATGAATATAGAGGCAAATTTCCGTTCAAGAATGTTTACTTTACTGGAATGGTAAGGGATGGGCAAGGAAGAAAGATGTCGAAACAATTGGGCAATTCACCGGATCCGCTTGAGCTGATCAAAGAATATGGTGCTGATGGCGTTCGTGTTGGCATGCTGTTGTGTTCGCCAGCAGGTGGTGATTTGTTGTTCGATAACAAACTACCAGAACAAGGAAGAAATTTCGGAAATAAAATTTGGAATGCTTCACGACTTATATTTCAATGGGAAACTGATGCTACTATTCCACAACCTGAATATGCCAGAATAGCAATAAATTGGTTCGAAAATAAGTTGAGCCAAACTGTTCAAAACATTGATAAACAATTTAATGAATACAGGATTTCGGAAGCATTGATGACGGTTTACAAGTTCTTTTGGGATGAATTTTCATCTTGGTATCTTGAATTGGTTAAACCAGCATATCAGCATCCGATTGATAAAAAAACATACGATAAAACCATTGAATTTCTTGATCAATCTTTGCGCTTGCTTCATCCATTTATGCCTTTTATAACCGAAGAAATCTGGCAAAGTATTGAAGAAAGAAAAGATGGCGAAAGCATTTCATATGCTTCACTTCCAAAAGCAGGGCAAATAGATGAAAAACTATTATTGGCTTTTGAAAACAAAAAAGAAGTGATTTCGAGCATCCGAAAAGTAAAATCAGAAAAAAACATTCCACAACGCGAAGAAGTAATCCTTAAAATAAAATCAAATCCAAAGGATTACAATTCAGACCTTGACGCTGTGATTAAAAAACTGGCAGGTGTAAAGCAAATTGAGATTGTGGACGAAAAGGTGAATGGGGCGATCAATTTTATTGTAAGCGCAGTTGAATATTATGTTCCGCTAGGCGATTTGGTAAATAAGGACGAGGAAATATCCAAACTTGAAAAAGAATTGGAATATACCCGTGGCTTTATTGACTCGGTGATGAAAAAGCTTGGAAATGAACGATTTGTACAAAGTGCACCAGCCAATGTTGTTGCCCTTGAGCAAAAGAAAAAAGCAGAAGCTGAATCTAAAATTTTAGCGATTGAAGAACAACTTGTTGCACTTAAAAGTTAAAACCAAAATATCAGATAAAAATGAGATCACCGGAACGAGTTAACTTGATGAAAAAATATTTTTCGGTTTATAAAGCCGAATATCCTTCGTTTGGTAGACTCCTTCAGATTGGTGTGGGATTGGTGGTTTTTGGTATTGCGATTATTTATTTTTTCAACAATACCATTTTGGCCGGATTAATTGCAGTTTTGATAGGTTCCGGATTATTCACACTTTGGATACGGCCTTATTTCAGAGATAAAAAATTGTTCAGTGAAAGGCCGATGGTTTCACAAATGTACAATTGGTTGATTGCCGATTTAAATACACGGATTAAAGAAAGGGCAATAGAAGTTTTAAAGCTCAATATGAGCAATTTACGACCAGAAAACTTCCTCATCGTTTCTTATCCGCTTTATTGGCCGGAACCTGGTGTTGATGAGCGTTCAATCATTAGAAGAGAAACCGAAGATGGAACAATTCTTTATAATGTTTGGAAAGTGCAGGTGATTGCCTTAACAAAGAATTACATTTCCTTTTTCAATTGCACCTATGATTGGATAAGCGATGTACTTTTTAACGAAAGGACAAACGAGTTTTTTTACGATGATATTTCATCCGTTAAAAATGACGTTGAACCAATCAGTAGAAAGTTGATTGGAGATGAAGAAGAAAGAAAACTCACCACATTTGTTTTTAAAGTGACCAATATGTCATCGGACACTTTATCGGTCATAACCAAAATACCTGAACTGAATTATTCGCCAAACCTGACTGTAAGTATAGAAAAAGCGGTACAAGCGTTAAGAATTATGCTGCGTAAAAGAAGATATGACGAAGAACAGGATCCAATTATCATTGAACCTTTGGAAAATAAAGATACTGAGGAACATAGGAATGAGTCAGAACACGAAAATGAAAAATAAGAATAAAACAAAATGCAACATCTAATAGCACCTTCTATCCTATCGGCAGATTTTACCAATCTTGAAAAAGAAATCAAGTTTTTGAATCAAAGCGAAGCGGATTGGATTCATATTGATGTGATGGATGGTCATTTTGTTCCCAACCTGACTTTCGGTTTCCCCATCATCAAGCAATTAAAAAAACATGCTGAAAAACCATTCGATGTGCATTTAATGATTACACAGCCTGAGCGCTATTTAAAAGAATTTAAAAACGCTGGGGCCGATATTCTTACCGTTCATTACGAAGCTTGTTCTCATTTGCACCGTGTGGTTCAAGAGATTAAAGCACTTGGCATGAAAGCTGGCGTATCTTTAAATCCACACACTCCCGTTCATTTGCTTGAAAATATTATACATGATATTGATTTGGTGTTGATTATGTCAGTAAATCCTGGCTTTGGCGGACAAGCTTTTATCGAAAATAGCTATAAAAAAATACAGCAAACCAAAGAATTAATCCAGAAAACAAAATCAAATGCCATGATTGAAGTTGATGGCGGTGTAGATGCCTCAAATGCAGCCAAATTGATTGATTCAGGAGCAGATATATTGGTTGCCGGAAATTTTATATTTGGTTCCAACAACAGAGATCAAGCAATTATGCAATTGAAACAACTGAAATTTTAAATTCCTGAGATTTCATGTTAATTGAAAAGTTTAACTAATATTTAAAATAAAAATCCTTAGTTAAAGAAGTTGATTCCCAGGGAGTTTGTTTTCCACCTGACTCAAGCAGTACTTTTTGCCTCACTTTTTTAAACATATCCTCAATTTGTAAATCGGATTGCTTAATATATTCGAGCAATGCTGAAGTATATAAACCATTGCTACCTGAACCGTCCGAGGCAGTTTTGCCTGGCGAAGTGGCATATGCAATCAGAGAGCCTGACGGTGCATCCATAAAAGCCAAACCGCTCGATTCAAGGCCACGGCTCCAACTCCGAGCGAAAGGGTTATCTCGGCAAGCATCAAGTATAATTAAGTTTATCTTAGATTTGGCATCTTCCATCCTGGCCAAAACGCGATCGGCCAAAACGCAATTGAATTCAACATCTCGTTCATTTTCCAATTTCGAATCAACAGGCACTAGATAATTAATTCCCTTGGCCTGAATGCCGTGTCCAGCATAAAAAAATAGGCCAACATCATAAGCCTTCAATTGTTCACCAAAATCATCAATCATTCTTTTCATGTCGTTTTGACTACAATTTTCACATTTCAATACGGTGAACCCCAAACTTTCCAAGGCAGTTTTCATCGCTCTTGCATCATTCACTGGATTTGGAAGGGTTCCACCAAATTGGTAATTTGAATTTCCCATGACCAACGCAAGGCGTTTTTGTGACTGATTGACAGGATTATCAACAACTTGCATGTTTGAATTTTGAATGGTAAATGATTTTTCGGCTGTGGCTCCTTTTGAGTCGGTTGCGGAAACTCTAATAATGTTTTCGCCATCATTCAATGAAATATCTGCATAAAAATAACCTGAATAATCAATTGTAGCAGTTCTACCATTGATAGTTACGGCAGAAATTCCATCAGCATCCTTTGCATTGCCTGCAACCCTAATTGAGGGAATTTTCACAATTTTAAAACCTCTTTCAACAAGGGGTTCGGTTATTACAATTTCAGGTGGCGAATTTTCTACCACCGGAACGTCAGTATTTTTGGAGTAAGGTCCTTGGCTCAGACCTGAAATGTAAGCACCTTGATCCCTTAATTCTTGTATCTGTATGGAAGGAAAAACAGTACGTGTTCTCCACCATTGCTGAGTATAGCCAACACCTTTTGACATGACCAAGGCCCAAACCCCATTTCCATAGGTTAGGCTGGTAATATAATATCCTTGGTTCCAAAATTCGCTAATTTCTTGTTCGGGATAATAGGTGCGGGTGCGCCAAATCTGGCTAGTGAAACCATTTCCTTTTGTCATAACCAGTGCCCATTTACCTTCACCATAAACCAAATTGGTAATATAATGACCTTTGTCCCAGTGTTCTTTTATTTCAGCCTCAGGGAAAATGGTTCTGGTACGCCAAATCTGGGTTGGTGGTCCCTGAGATAATTTACTCATCACCAGCCCCCAAACTCCATTTCCATAAGTTAAGTGGGTAATTTGATATTCTTTGGCCCAATATTCATCAATTTCCTTTTCGGGAAAATAGGTTCGGGTCCGCCACATTTGTTCAGAAAATCCAGTGCCTTTAGACATCACAAGAGCCCAATTTCCATCATTAAAGGTTAAATCGGTGATATAATAACCCAAATCCCAATCTACCTTAATCTCATTTTCAGGGAAATAAGATTTTGTTTCCCATTTCTGATCCGTATAACCGGTTCCTTTGGACATAACCAGGTTCCAAACCTGACTTTGAGAAAAAAGGCTGAAAGAAACCAGGATAAATATCCAGGATCCAACAGCCCTAATTATATGCTTCATAGTTCAAGGATTTGATATTGAACATTTTATTTATTTATAAAAATGCACAACTTTAAAATTATTCATTTTTATTCAATATTTAATAAATAAATCAGGAAACCTTAAATTTATTTTCCATCCAAATAATCCTGCAAATATGAAAATTTCTTGCTCAGTTTTCCTTTTAAGGACGTAATACTAGCCCTTTTTATTACATTATCTTCATCATCACCAAATAGAGCAGGAAAAACATTATCAATCAAATCATTAGCAAAACTAATTGATGAGTTTCTGGATGCTTCACCAGGTAAATTATCAACAGCCATAATGGTAATGTTTTCAGGAGAAAAAGCGTCAACTTCATTCCAAGAGGCTGGGTTAATGCCATAAAAAGGCTCCTCAATTGTTGAAGCCCTTACTGTGGTAGGAATTGGCCCATTAACGTCGCAACTGATATCAGCAATAAGCTTGATGTTAAAATCGGGATTCCGCACGTCATTTTTTGTGAAAAAAACAGGTGATTCAGGATCCCAATAATGGCAACACATTAAAACATCGGTAACTTTTGTATAAGGTAAAAAGGTGGATTCATATTCTTGAGGAAATTTTGCAAAATGCTCCAAATCAAACACATCGTTGTTTTTCCTTTTTACATAATGCCAAGGATCAATTTGACAATAAACCGGATGATCATATGAGTTTTTTAAAAAATCCTGTGGGCTCACTTTTTTGATTTCTAGATGATTGAGCACTTCCATTGCTCCATGGGCTACGCGACCACCGCCAGTTATTAATATTTTAATGTTTGGAAGCACCGCTTTATTCAATTCTCCAAAAAACTCATCCATATCATGGCATAAATGTGCACGCCTTATATTGTACTTTCCGGAGCGGATTCCATATGCAAGAATTGCATTGTATGATCCAACAATTCCAGCCCAACGACCAAAAGCTACTAACCTAACTCCCTGAGCATCTGTTAAATATTCATAATCAATAAGTTTTATATTTCTAGCAACAATTGCTTGTAACAAATCCCTATTATGTGGCTGCTTTTTTGCTGTATGCGAAAAGAACATGTATGTTTTACCCGGAATCAAATATCGGATTTTAACTTCTTTTACTCCAATCAGAATATCGCAATTGCTAAGGTCATCTTGCAAAGTTAATCCAAGTTCTAGATACTCTTCATTAGTATAAGCCCTTAAATCACTGGGTTGTATGTAAAGTTCAACATTGGGAAACTTTTTCAATAACTCCAGCCCTTGTTGAGGTGGTATAGCTACTCTACGATCAGGAGGTGTTTTGGTTTCTTTTAAAATTCCAACTTTAATTTTTTCCATTATATTATTTTAAAAAATAATTGCCAGCAAATTTAATAAAAGAAAGCAGATTTTAGCGATTAGAAAATAGATTTTAGAACTTTGAGATAATACTATCGTAAATTTGGTATAAATCGATTAAAAAGATTCATAATCTAGAGCAATTGTGCCATTTCAAAATAGTGAAAAATCTTGTAAGATTGATATTAATTGTTCATTTGATCAAAAAGAAGTTTAATAAATTAACATACATCCCTAAAATTTCGTATTTTTGCATTCCCAAATGGGGCTGACCTGGATTTGACAGCGAGTAAATTGGGTTGTAAGCATGCCGGGCAAAGTACATTAACCCGTTAAACTATAGTGCACAATTCTAATTGGCGAAAATAACTACGCTCTTGCTGCTTAATTTTCACTCAGTGATTTAAGCTTAATCTTGCACGGAATGTGTGGGACGGGACATCTGGCGGATGGTTTGCTCAATGCCGGTTCGGCTACCAGGTGCAGAAAATATTGAGATAGTTCGGTTGAAGCTTCGGTGACCGGGCGAAACTAAAGAAGATAAGGGTTGAACGGGGTGCTCATTCCCAATTCAGTCACGAAAACCAATAACGAGATAAGCATGTAGAAAGCAATTGGATTGCTAGTTTGGACCGGGGTTCGATTCCCCGCAGCTCCACGAATATTAATTTAAAAACCCTGTAATTCAATATATTACAGGGTTTTATTTTTGCATTGTGTGCAAATTCTAATTTTCATATACACAAAAACATATTTGTTTTATTTCTACCTATGAACCCATTTTTTAATCATATCAAAATATAATTCCTCTACTTGTATCATCCAACTTAAATCTTCGCGCTGGCTGGTAGAATGAAAATAACGGTCTTGAACATAATTGGCTGGAAATGAGATAAACCGTGTTTGACTATAAACAGATTGCAGATCTGACCAGCTTTTTTGAAAATTATTCATTGCTTTTTTTACGTTTTCTATACCAAGTTTTTGCTAAATTTTATCAGGACTGTCACATTGATTCAACGCAAGTAATAAATTAGGTGCTGTACTATGAAAATTATAAAGTGCGATTTTGCAATGCAATTTCATCGCCAGAAAGGCCTCCATTTCTATAATAAGCTTCGTCCCATAAATCAGAGCTTTTATTCAACTGATTATTAAAGCTTGCAAAGTTAGGTATTGAAATGCCGAACTCTCTTTGTAGCCAGGCATTATCAAACTCTTCAAGTGTTCGTCCATTCGGAGACCAGCTATATTCATCAGATGCTATAAATCCTGACCAAAAACTTTCCATGTGCGGAGATCTGTCATCCCATGTAGTAAATAACACCTCATGCAGTAACCTCCTACCCAATAAGTCCTTCACCCGCTTTTCAATTGGTAATTTTGACTCCTGGTAAGGATAAGTATTAGCTTTTTGTGAAAAGCATTGATGCTGCTGACTAAATAGATAAAAACTAAAAGTGTGTTTTTCATCATTTGAATTATGGATTATGTTTATTTAACTTTTTCAAAATAAGGCAAATCATTTAATTGCACTTTTACTTCAATAGTTTTTGGACCTTTGATTGTCTGACCATCAAAGCTTTTCCATATGCCTTCTGGAATAACCACTTTTCTTGATATCGCACCTTTTATCAATACAGGGGCTACGAGCACATTATCTCCAAGCATAAACTGATCAATAATTGTTGCATATCCTTTGTTTGGATAATTGAATTCCATTGGTTTCATGATTGGCTCACCTGTTTTGGCTGCTTTTTGTGCTAATTCTAAAATATAAGCTTTAAATTTTTCGCGAATTCCAACTGCTCTTTTAACAGCATCAAAATGCTCTTTATCCAAGACACGCCAAGGAGCTACAGAAAATTGCATCATCGGCATTAATGCGTGGCATTGTGCAGAACGAACAACTGACTCTTGATCAAATTGGTTTTTATCATCGAAAGAAGAAACCTCACCACCTCCAATCATATCTGGACACGAGAAATAATAGCCCATCAATCCTTCAACCAACATATTAGGAATCAGTAATTGTAAAGATGCAAAGCCATGCTCTTTATCTCGCAAGCGCTCTCCTAAAGGCTGACCACCTAATTTCCACATAGCGCGGTATTCGTTAAGCGGATAATCAAGGCCAATTTTTCCATATGCTTCCGCATGATCTGCCGGTGTAGCATTGGGTTTGAAAGAGCTAACATTATAGTAGAATTCAAAATCTCCAGCATCTAACTTAAATCCATCTACACCATATTCTTTTGTAAGTTTTGTAAGTTGGGATTTAAACCAGGTTGCAGCATCAGGATTGGTAAAATCCAACAAGGCGCTGGCACCGTCCCACCATCTAACTATTGCAGGCTGGCCTGTTTGATCCGTTACAAAAAATTTTTTATCTGCCAAAATACGGTATACATCGCAATCGGGGCTAACAAATGGACAAACCCATAACATTACTTTGAATCCCATTGTGTGTAAGGAGTCTATCATTTGTTTGGGATCTGAAAACCTTCCTTTATGAAAATTCCATTTGCCATAATCTTCCTGCCAATTGTCATCAATCATCAATACGCCGGGAGGTAACCCATTTTTTATAATATTCTTAGCATAAAGCATGATATCATTTTGATTTTGATTAAACAACAACTCGATCCATGTATTGTACTGTGGACTGGTAAAAAGCAGTTGATCAGGCATTTTGCCCGAAGGCGGAAAGTATGTATCACTTGCGTAATGATAGGCATCTTTAAGACATTCACCAGCTTTATGATATTGAAAAGTAACGGACTTGCCTCTGATGTTTATTTTATTAGCAGTATAATCAATTTTATATGGCTGTTCCGACCAGGTTACTTCGCCGCTACTGGAAAGCATCAGTGGCTGAACCTGATTGCCATAGTTTGAATTATAATCTGCCTGATACGGCTTTGTAAATGGCATTTTGTTCCCATCGTTAATAATGCCTGCCCACCAAAACGTATTTTGATCTACGTTGATGGATAAACTATCGCTGTAGTTTGATTGCTGCCCTTTAACTCCATGGGAAACTGCTAAAACTATCAGTAAAGTGAAAAGATTTTTTTTCATTTTTTATCTGTTTTAAATTTTAAACAAAGTAATTCAATATTTAAATTGTTGTTACTTTTTTCAACTATTTTTTGGTTTAACCATCTCTATTTCTCAATTGCCTGCCCTACCAAAATTTGAAACTTCCAGTCGGTATCATCAGAATACTAAAGTAAATAAGGTTGAGAAGAGCAATAACTGGATGATGGAGTTTTTCGTTTAGATTTTAATTTTAATATTTAAAATTGGGATAAGATAAACAACTCATGTTCTTTAGCCATAAATTAATACTTACTACGATTTTACGAAGAAAATGGATGATTACAAATAAGAAACGGCCAATTATATGAAATGAAATGACCACTGACAGATAAGAAATGACCTATGACATTTGTTGTTACTACCTCTGATTGGTTAAGAATGACCTCTGATATGCGGTGCAACGACCTCTGTTTAGTCAGGTACGAGAAGGGTATTTTCAGAAACCCAGCCAACCTTCCAAACCCCTTTACAGTTCTGAAAATTAAAAATACATTATCGAAATTGCACAATAAAAATCTTTTATATTGAATAGAATTAAAAGTCTGAAATTCCAAAAAAACAGTGCAGAAATCCTCTATATCCACACCGTTTTTTATTCTTCTTTTAGATAATTAATTATTCTTATATGCCTTATCCATAAACAAATATCGAGCATCATTGTCTGCTTTAACTGCTTTTGAATCCACATCAATAATCATAACCGGTGGAGTAAGATCATTTGCTTCAGCTTTTGTCCATTCGGGAAGTCCACTTCCATTTGGATTGCCAGTCTTTATGAAATTAGCAAAAAAGTTCAACATGGTTTCGGATACCTTATAATCATCTTTAGTCCAGGCGTAATCTTTAATTAAACCAAGGTTTCCCATGCAATATTCAATTTCGCATGCATGCGGTGCTCCAATAGGTTCAGGCATTTTAAATGTATTTTCTTCTTTTTTTAGAGTTCCGCCTGCCAAACCAGAGTTAAGGCTTTGATCAACAAGTGGAGGCCGCAGCTTACTAAATAAATATCTGTAAACGGGTTGTGAACTGTTTTTTCTGTGCAAATCGAACCATTTCCATGTGCTATAAGCAATAAACCTATCCGAAGCCAATGCTGTTGCTGATAATTCTATTTCTTTCACCGTGCTATATGGATAAATTTTTAATACTTCCTCATAATCCAAGGGATAAGTTTCTTTTACACGTTTCAAGTAATTTTCTTCATTATAAGGCATACCGTACATAAATGCCATTCCAGGAATTTCAGCAGAATTCCATCCGAGCAACAATGGAACTTGAGCCTGCTCTTTTGCTTTAAAAATTTCGGTGACTGATTTCGGAAAAAAGTAACCATCAATAACCATAGAAAAACCGAAGCGCTTAGATTCATTGTAAATCTCATAAATTTCGAATGTACTCAATGCCCGTAATTGTTTCAGGCTTAGATTGCCAGCATTTTTAGCAAATTCAAGCCCTTGCTTTTCTCCTTCAGCCAAAGATATTGGTGCCATTGTGGGGTTTATTGCGGCACCGCTCTCTCCTATTGCACCAGCTATCAAGTTTTTTGATAACGGAGAAACCATTTGGGCACCAACCGAAATGGAACCTGCTGACTCTCCGGCAATGGTTACTTTTTTAGGATCACCACCAAATGCTGCAATATTTTTATTTACCCATTTTAGCGCCTCATTTTGATCGAGAAGCCCATAATTACCTGAAGCTTTGTAAGGTGCTTCGGCACTAAGTTCAGGATGTGTAAAGAATCCAAAAATATTCAAACGGTAATTTACGGTCACTACCACTATCCCTTTCTTCGCCATATTTGCCCCATCATATCTTGGTTCAGAACCATCCCCAGCCACAAAACCACCTCCATAAAAATAAACCAAAACAGGCAGTCCTGTGGCATTGTGTTTGGCAGGAGTCCAAACATTCAAATAAAGGCAATCTTCGCTCATGCCATTTGAGCGTGCATTCATATCGCCAAATACAATGGATTGAATGGCCTTTGGGCCGAATTTTTTAGTTTCTTTTACTCCAGACCATTTGGTCATTTTTTGAGGAGCTTTCCATCGCAATTCACCAACTGGCGGTTTGGCATAAGGAATTCCGAGGAACAATTGCAATCCGGTTCTGGTATCAAAAAGACCTTCAATTGTTCCAGATTCAATTTGTTTTTGAAGAGCAAAACAATTGTTGTCCTGTGCATGCACTGGCATATAAAATGTTGAAAACATTGCCAGAGAAAGGCTTACTTTAAAAATAATCAGGTTAATTTTTTTCATTGATTTTTATTTTAGTTTGAAAGTTGCTTGGAAGTATATTTATTAAATGTTAAAACAGTTAGAAAAATCAATAGAGCAGTTGCGGACTCCAAATTTTCTAAAATGTCAAGCACTTCTAGTGTTTTTTATTGCTTGAAGCGATTAGCATCTCTATTCAACTAAATAATTTTGAATAATCCATTCCTAATTTCGATACATTCTTTACCTTAAATCCGAAGGCGTTAATTATATTTGTTTTATTTAAAGACTTGCGGATTTAAGGCTTTAGTAAAATACTATTTTAAAACATTTATTTTTCTTGTAGGAACCAATGCTTTGTTTGTTTTTAATATGATTTCGGTAGTTGGTTTATTTATAGTTCCAAATAAAGGCAAATCAGCGATTGAGGAACCTACAGAAATTTTATATTTACCCTTTTCAGTTATCCATGCTGAGATTTCCGAATCAAACGATGAAAGTTGATAGGCACTTAAGTTAATCTCAAAATCTTGCTTTTCGCCTGCTCTTAATAATTTGGTTTTTGCAAACGCTTTTAGCTCTTTATCTGGCTTTTTCAATTTACCACCAGGTGCTGAAACGTACACCTGCACTACTTCTTTTCCATCAGTTTTTCCGCTGTTTGTAACTGAACAATTTATTTTTAAACTGCCATCGGTCAACTGTTCAACTTTAAATCCTGTGAAGGCAAATTTGGTATATGACAATCCAAAACCAAATGGAAATGAAGGTGTTATTTTGTATGTATCAAAATATCGGTATCCTACAAAAATATCTTCTTCGTATACAACTTCAGAGGCCACTCCAGCAAAGAGATTTGTGCTTTTTGTTGTATCAAGCACTGTGCCGGGGAAATTTTTTGAAGCATAAACATCTGTGTATTTAACGGGAAATGTCATCGGTAACTTACCAGAAGGATTCACTTTTCCTGAAATAATATTGGCTATTGCAAGACCACCTTCCTGCCCAGGCTGCCAAACAAGTAAAATTGCATCAGGTAAGTCCTTCCAAGTTGCGGTTTCAATAACACCTCCAATGTTTAGAAGTACAATTACTGGTTTATTCAACTTATGGAATGCATTATTTAATTTTTTAATAAATTGGATTTCTGAGCTTTTTAAATTAAAATCCGGATCAATTTTACGGTCAAAAAATTCTCCAGAAGTCCGTGAAATTGTGAAAATACCTACAGAACTTTTTTTAGCAATCGCTTTTAGTTGTGCATCACTCCAATCCATTTCGTTAATTACCTCATCAGGAAGGAAAAACATTTTTTTAGGTTTTTGTTTACTTTTTTGATCTATAATATAAGTTTGAAATGCATTGGCAACATCGGTGTCGAGTTTAAACCCAATTTTTTCAAGACCTTCGGCAATTGATATAGTATAAGCCTTATTTACATCACCACTTCCTGTACCACCAGCAATTGTATTGTATGAACCAATTCCAAAAAGTGCAATAACGTCATTTTGATTTTTTAAAGGAAGTGTTTGCTTATTGTTTTTTAGCAATACAACGCCTTCTGATGCTGCTTCAAACGCAATTTTCTTGTGCAATTCAAGGTCAGGATTGCCAGATGGTATGTAATTAAGGTATGATGGAGTTTTTAAATAAATGTTCAATATTCTGGCTACGTTGCGGTCCACATCTTTCATTGATAGGCTTCCATCTTTTATTGCACTAATAATTGCTTGTTGCTGCTCTTTTGTGCCTGGCATGAGTAAGTCATTTCCTGCTTTCACCTGTTGCACAGCATCTCTGCCACCAAACCAATCGGTCATAACAAACCCTTTGAAACCCCACTCGTCGCGCAGGATAGTTGTAAGTAAATCATTCCTTTCTGAAGTATATACATCGTTTATCTTGTTATACGAAGACATCACCGTCCATGGATTCGATTCTTTTATAGCAATTTCAAATCCTTTTAGGTAAATCTCCCTTAAAGCTCTTTCACTCACAATTGTGTTTACAGAAGTTCTGTTCGTTTCCTGATTATTGCCTGCAAAATGCTTAATACTCACTCCTACACCCTGCGATTGAACACCATTTGTAAAAGCTGCTGCCATTTTTCCTGCAATAACAGGATCTTCTGAATAGTATTCGAAATTTCGACCTCCAAGCGGATTACGATGAATATTTAAAGCTGGTGCAAGTAAAATATCTACGCCATATTCCTTACATTCGTTACCAAATGCACTTCCAATTTTTTGTTCTAATTCTATATTAAAAGATGAGGCTAACATCGTGGCAACAGGAAAAGCTGTTGCATAAAATGTTTTATCCGGGCTGCTTTTTCTGAATGGATTTATACGCACACCTGCCGGTCCATCAGCGAATACAATTTCAGGAATTTCCAAACCAGGAATTGCATAACTTGTTCCGGCAGCTCCAGGAACTTTGTTTTCAGTAGTTCCTACAGCAGCTTTGTTTTCCGAAATAACAGACAAATCCATGCCTGCCCCCACCAACAACAGTACTTTGTCTTCGATACTAAGTTTGTCTGTTATTGTTTTCACATCGTTTAATCTTTGTGCCATTAATGGGTGAGCAACAATTAGTAAAAAAAGTAGAATTTTTGTCTTCATAATTTTTATTTTTTCTACAATTTTAACTCAATCCTTAGAAAATCTCCTTGACAAATATCAATTAATGATTCGGCACATTGATCTTGTTTATTGCATGTCAATAACCATTTGATTGAAAGAAAATTGGACGCAATAAAAAACAAAAACCTTCCCAACGGGATTGGGAAAGTTTAATCTGAAAATCTAAATCCTGAAAAAAATTGCATTAATTAACAATCAGTGGCTGGAAACCTTTAATAGATGATATTCCTTACCAAATTCTAAAATCGAACTCCAAATTCTCTCTCCGGTAGGTTGGGTTCTGGCTGCCTTTGGTTAGTTTACTTACTGTTCTTGAAACATAATCTCTTAATTCTGAAATCATTATCACTCCATCTTTATTTAAGTCTGCTTTTTTTGAAATAATGCCGTTTTTTAAAACATATGTAAAAACCCCATTTTTAGCTTCGCCGGTTTCATAGGCATATTCGCCCCCACCAGCTGACGAAATTACGGTTGAGCCAGTACCATGGCGTATATCAGCAAACATTATCTTCATTAGTTCAAATGAATTCTGTGTGGTTATTTTTGCCCTGGATTCAAGTGCTGAAGCAGACCTAATATCACGGCTAACGACAAACATATCATCATCATCATCATTATTTACTTCAGTAAATTCTTCTTCTTTGTCTACTTCTCCAGAATGACAAGCATCTATTATAATCACCTTTTTTCGAGCAGGTATGCCATCAAACAAACCTTCGAGTTTATCATATCTAAGGGCTGTATTGGGTAGATTGTCAAGGTCAATTTCAGTGGTTGCCAGGTAATAGTTCAGTTCAGAATCAAGTACACCGTGCCCTGCAAAAAACAATATGACAACATCATCAACTTTTGTGTTATCAAGTTGAGATTTAAGCTTCAAAACGTTGGCTACAGTGGCTTCCTTATTCAATACCTGTATTTCGTGTATTTCTCCAAAAACCTTGTTTTTACCATTTTTAAAAAGAGCAACAAGGTCTTGGGCATCCTTGGCGGCATATTCAAGGTTATAAACCGGGTTTTTATATTCCGATATTCCAATAGTGATTAAATACAAATTCGGTTTTGTTGGTTTGGTATCGTATATAATTGAAAATGTTTCTTTTAGTGATTCGAGGCCTTGTTCATTTAAAGAAGAAACCTGAATTTTATTTGTTCCTTCTGAGAGTTTTATTGGACAATCGACCGTAATATTTTTCATTTTTTTGTTGCGAACTGAATATCCGTCGGTTCCATATACTGGAACATCATTTACCCAAACATTAATCCTGTCGATATTTTTTAAATTGTCCCATGTATTAAGTTTGATACTAATCTCTCCATTTGTAGTGGTAATAGGAAATTCATCAATATTTACAATTTTTATTTCCGGAATATTTATTTTACTACTTAATTCAATATTGGCAAATCCCATTTTCTGAACTCTTTTGGTATATGCTTTTTTGTAAGCTTCAATTTCTTGGGTACTTGAATATTTCAATTTTGAAAAAACTATATCAGGACGATTATATTTTAGATCGAACTGATCAAAGGTGTATAGCTTGTCCTTGTCAGTAAAAGCAATATAATTCATAGCTCCTTTGGTTGAATAATAATAATTATCGGGATCAATATAGATAAAATCATCTTCGCCAAAGGCAGCCAGACTAACCAACAAATCACCATTATTCAGGTCCCAGAACCTAATCAGTCCATCATGTCCTGATGTGGCAAGGTAATTATATGGCATGTTGAATTTTATTTCCGAAATTGTCGAAGAATGTCCGCTTGCTGTTTTGAAAATTCTTTTTTTCGTATTGATATCAACAAGATAAATATTTCTAAGTTCATCAGTATAAGAAATCAATTTATCATCAGGGCTAAAGCTTACAGGAGTATTTCCCTTAAATTCAGTTACTTCCGACATATCAATAGGATTAAAAAGCTTTATCGACTGACTATTCTCAGTAACTAAATAGATATATTTTCCGTTGGAACTAAATCCTCCTGTATTATATTTGTCGTCAAGTGTGAATGAATTTGTCTGTTCATTGGTTTCGAGGTTCCACAACTGACATTCAGTTTTTCCTGATTTTGTGTATAAAAGTGCCAACAAATCTTTTCCTGAAGCACTCAATGTTTTAAAATACAAATCTCCATCTATAACAAAAAGTTTTTTTTGATTTAAACCATTTGCCTTAAGCGTTTTATCTTTTGAAACTGAAGATATGTCAATGTTGCTAACACTTGTTTTAAAAATTTCTTCGCGCTCTCTTAACTTTTGCTTGTTTAAAAAAGAATACTTTTGTGAATGGGTACCTTTGCTTTTAAACAATATTATATTAGAAGTATCTTTTATTATAAATGACTGATATTCTGCACTTTTATGGCTTTTTAAGGTTATCGTTTTCATTCCCTCCTTTAATTTCCAGATGATTAGAGCTTCTTTGGACTCATAGTCCTCCGAATATTTATCTTTTTGGTTTAATGATTCCTTAACAAGAATTTGAGTTGTATTAATTTTTTCATTTGCTCTATCAGCTGTATATTTATACCTTAAATACTTTTCGAGAGGGTTAAGTTTATTGGGCTCCTGAAATAAAACTTTACCTTTTTGATCTAAATTCCAAATTCTGAAACTCCCATCATTATAAGCAATAAACATCAATTTACCATTTTCGGAAAATGAAATGGAATTGATTCGATTTGCTCCTCCTTCCATTGATTTAACCAAGGCATGTTTTTTTAAATCCCAAATAAGTATTCTTCTATCTTTGCCAGCACTGGCCAAAAACCTGCCTTTAGGCTCCAAGGCAAGTGCCCAAACCTCATCGGTATGTGCTTTTAAAATCTCTTTTCTTGCACCGCTATTTCTATCAAATACATATATCAGGTTGTCACGGTTAGCGCCTATGAAATATTCAGAATTTAATGCAATTGAATTAAAGGAATTCCATGAAACATCAGAACTTATATTGAAAGCTCTTTTGAGCAAAGAGCCGGATACCGCTTTTCTTTTAATGTTGCCCCCCTGGCCGGCAGAAAACACAAACTTGCCATCTTCATCAAACAATACATCATTTGAATGAGTTAAAATCCTTTTTTCAATTTTATCTTTTAATAAATCATAGATACTAACCTTTCCTTTTTTCTTTCCGCCAAAAGCAAGATATTTACCGTCACTGCTATAATCTAATGCATTATAACCCTGTTTTGCAAACTTGCCAATTTTTTTGAAATTATCTGTATTTAGATTAATAAGATAAACAGAATCTGAACCACATGCCAATTCTTCGCCATTTGGGCTAAAACATACTGATTTAACCGGATAAGTAAAGAAATTATAATCTTTAATTAATTTCCCTGATGGATACTCCCAAATTTTAACCGTGTTATCGTCACTGGCGCTGGCAATTAGATTTTTGGATGGATGCACAGACAATGAATTAACCGTTTTGATATGCCCGCTAAAAATATTCATTTGCCTGGAAGAAACCATATCCCACAAAATTACTTTGCTGTCCTCTCCTGATGACACTAAATATTTGCCATCAGGAGTAAATACCAAATCTGTAATTCCGGCAGAATGTCCGGTTTGTATACAAAGTTTTTGAGCAAATAGAATCTGGCTAAACAGCATTATAAAGATAATATTAAGTATTCCAGTTTTCATCTGTCAATATTTATTGATTTCTATCAGCCGGATTTTTATCTGGCCATTTGTTCAACTAATGATTTGTTTATAAACCAAATCATTTTTGCAATAATACCCCTTGCGGACTAATTTTAATCAGAGATAAATCAGTAAAATAAATTTCGTACCATTCTTGTCCGTAAGAATATGAGTGATAGATATTTGTAATCATTATATCTGTAGGATAATTAGTATTAACATAATCCTTTATCAGCACAGGCAAATCATTTTCAGGAATGTTTCTAAACTCATATTGCTGTAACTCCCCAGTATCGCTAAAATAGAACCATTTGTTGTCTGCCAGATAAACATCATAATATGAACTTTCTATGCCTATAGTATGATCAATTTCGCTGAAAATGGCGTTGGGGTAATTGTTTTTAAAATAATTGAAAACATTGCTTGGCAATTTATCACTATTCAGTTTAGAATAATAGGTTTCGAACCATGTACCATCACCATAAAAATATACTTTGGCATTTGAACTTAAATAAACAATATACTTTGCATAAAATAAACTATCATATGCTACATTGGTAATAATTTCGCCTGGATGATTTGTTTGCAGGTATGTTTTAGCCGGGGCAGGTAGCTTCAGAGGGTCATAACCATATTGATATATCCCGATAAGACTTCCATCTATATTGAAATAGAGTTTTATTCCACCGCTTAGTAAAACTTCATATTGCAGAGAAGCCGGTAAGTTTTCCTGCATTACTTTTTTTACAACATATGAAGAATAAAATATTTTTATATAAGATTGAGCTAATGACGGAAGATCTGCATATGTTAAATTTTCATTTAACAGATATTGAAAATTTTGGTATTTATCGAATACGGCGACTGAATTATCGGTAAAATAAACCTTGTAATTATCTTCATCGTATGAAGCCCTTTTTATTTGAAGCGCCTGGAAGTTTGCACCTATATAGCCCGCAATTGCAGCTGGTATAAATTGCAGATATATATCTCGCGCAACAACATAAATATAATCAGTATCATAAATTTTAAATGAAATCAAATCATTTTTCATATCAAATTCATCTACCGCAACTGGTTCCCAGTTTTCCATACTAATATCACCGGTTCCCCAACTATTGGTAGACGTCCATTTACCGGATACCAGATAGGATAAATCTGTAGCATCATATCCGTTCGGATAACCTTGCCTGGTCCAGTTTACATAAATATTATATGATTCGCCCCATTGATCGAGTTTAGGAATTTTGATTCGGTAAACTTTGTAGGATTGATTAGTTGTTTTATAATAATTGTTGTACAATTCAACCTCCTGCCAATTTTTTAAAGATAAATCGGAATAGTTTGCAAGCGGATGATATGTTACAGTTATAGGACTTTTAAATTTAACACTCAAATGATAATTTAATTCCATTTGTCCTCTTTCGTGGTATCCTTCAGACTCATAAAATGGAACAAAATATAAAAATTTAGATCCAATTTTAGCAAATCCTTCATTCATCTGAGTAGCAACCTCAAAATCTTCAAACTGATACATATTGAATACCATTAATGAGTCCAGTGCGCCAGCAGGAACATTCAATGATACAATAACTTCGCTTTTTGTATCATTATCATAATTGGCATAAAAATTAATCATTCCACCTTCCGGACCCACTAGTCTGTTAAAGGTCTTGTAATCAAAGTTTTGAAATTCAAAATCTTTATGGCAACCATAAAATATAAGTGGAATTAAAATAATTATAAGAAAATGATTGTATTTCATCTGTCTATTTTTTAATTGATTTGAATGTCTAATGGAATTTCTCATTAACTATTTTAAAGATTGTCCCTTAATTAAATTAAACGACAATAAATTCATGCTCAATGAAACATTAATAGAAGATAGGCTTTTGAAATTTGGTCTATGATCATAATAAATATTTTGGCTCGCATCAGAATATGAATACTTGTCTATTGGCCCAAGATTGTTCTCCATGTATACATCCAGCGATAGTCCGTGATATTTAATTCCAGCACCGGCTTTGTAATAAAATGTAACTGTCCTAAAAGTATTCAGGTTATTAAAAATAATGGCATTTCTAACGCCTCTTGTATCTTTATAATAATCGCCGGGTTTAAAACTCATCAGATAATAAGTTGAAATCCCTCCAAAAACAAACGGCTTAAAGGTTTTTGTTTTAAAAAATGCATAACCTGCTGTAAAGGAATTCCCCATAAATACCCATTTGAGTTTTATGTTGTTGTAACCAAGGTTTTGGAGTTCACTGTTTGGATTAAAGACATCTGCATATTGCGAAAAGTCGACAGAATTCTTATACTTTGCCTCATTAGAATACCATGAAGTAAAAACATCAGCCTGAATAAAAAGGTTATTCCCTATATCGTATTTCAGATATATTGAAGGAAAAGGAATGTAGGAGCTGGTTTCGGAAACCTCAAATCCACTGAACCGAATGGTTTCGTTATACTCATTGGAAAAATAATAGACATAATCATTAACATCGTATTGAAAAAATGTCATTTTTTGATAAGGAGTAATAAATGCACGTAACCCTATATGTAGAAATTGTCCATTTGCATAAAATATAGGCACAAATAACAATATACAAACAAAAATTTTCTTTGTTTTCATTGCCTTTTTGGTTTAGTTTATTTGTACCATAAATTTAAGGCAATTTTGTTTGCGCTGATAATACTTATTTTTAAACCATCAAGATTGGGTATATCCTTTACAGATAATATAATTTCCGCAATCATCAAATTTCACAGGATCTAAAGGGTAAAGACCTCTAAGTTAATTCTTATTCTTATAAAGACTAAATAAATTTACCCATAAAAATATTCCTATTACGATTTAAATGCGGATAATATTATGCCTAAATTGGTTACTGATTATTCGATTAATCCTTGCACATCATAGCAAATGTTCAATTGTCAATCATCATATTAATTCCGTCAAAAAAAATTTGGTTGAGTTTTAATCCGTTGATTAATTGAATGAAAATTTAGAATTTACATATGATTCATCTTAATTTTTTCCCGATTCAAATTCAATCTTATGAACCTTTTTTGCAAATCTCAATTAATGAATCTGAGCTCTAATCCTACTTAAAGTTTCAGCACTAACACCCAAATAAGATGCAATATAATGTAAGGGAATTCGCTGAATCATGGTGCTGTGGAGTTTTAGAAGATCTTCATATCGTTTTAGCGCAGTTTCAAATTGAATACCGGCCATCCGAATTTGCGAAAGAATTAAAGAACCTGAAACAATCTCGAAAGCAAAATTTGCAATTTCAAAGTTTCTGTTCCTCAATTCCTTTAATCCGTCACGCGATATTGATATCACTTCTGAGTCTTCGATACATTGAATAATAAGCTGACTAGGTGTTTTATTAAAGTAACTAATTATAGATAAACAAAAAGTGTTGTCAAAAGCAAACCATTCAGAAATCTCTTTATCAAGTTTGTGGTAAAAAATGCGCAACAGTCCTTTTGTTACAAAGTAAATACCATCGCAAATTGAACCTTCCTTCAAAACAAATTCGTTTTTTTTATACGATTTCATAATACAAATCTGTTGCAATTCCCTCCAACTTTCATCAGACAGATAAGCGATTTTTTGCACAGCTTTATATAAATCATCCATAGAATTGGAGTATGTTAAAGGCTTTAAAAATAAAAGAATTTATTTATAAATACAAAATATGCAGTGATGGCAATCATTATGTTAGAAAGAATCGGGAATCAATACCAATTAAATGTGCCTTTTGGAAGTCAATCAAAAAATGAAATTCATCCCTCTCTTGAAATTCAAACGAAATTTCAAATGCAAAGATTTTCCTTGTGCTTACAATATGGAGTATACGAGGAATTAATATAAACTTTGAAACTTAAGGTTTGGTATTCCTTGAATTATCTATCATAAAAAAACAATAAATTCAATAATAAATATTATTTTAGTAAATCAGAAAAAGCAAATCGAACTAATTAAAGGAGGCAAAAATGGAATTTCTTAACAATATAAAAATCGGAGCAAGACTCACTGCTGTATTTGTGGCAATCATTATTTTAACTGCCTGTGGATTTTCTTTTCTATTAATAAAAAATCAAGAAATAAAAAAAGAAGTCGATTCAATTTATGGAATTCATCTTGTAAGTATAGATTTTCTAATACAAGCAGATCGGGATGCCTATCAATCGAGTATCAGTATAAGTCAATGTATGTCAGCCAATGCGCAATCGAATGAAGAAACGAAAAAAAAACTGATTGACGGCATCAATGAAAATATAAATCAAGTATTTGAACGATATACTAAATTCGAAAAAATATCGACTTCGGTAAATGAGGCTGAAAATATTTCAAAAAACCAGAGCTTTCATGAATCGTATAAAGTTGTAAAAGAACTTACAATTCAAATTATTTCATTGCTTGAGCAAGGTAATATTCCTGATGCTGAAAAAATTTATTTTGGTTCCTATAAAACTGATTTTGATAAAATGAGGGGAGCAATGGATGTTTTTACAACAATTGCCGAGTCGGAAGCAGAAACAGCATATACTACAAGCCAGGAATTGAATAGAAATGTTACAATTAGCTCTTTGATAATCATGATTTTGGTAATAATAGTTTTCATTATAATTGCTGTTGTATTAACAAAAAGTATAACACTACCTGTTAATACTGCCGTTAATCTACTTGATAAATTAGCGAATGGAAATTTAAACATTAAAGTACCTGATGAATATCTAAATAGAAAAGATGAAATTGGAAACCTGTTAAGAAGCATGTCAACCATGATAATAAATTTAACAAATACAGTTCAGACAATAAAACAAAATTCCGGACAAATTGCAGGTGCTAGTTTCCAACTTACAAATACTTCGCAGATACTTTCGCAAGGTGCAACAGCGCAAGCATCATCTGTTGAAGAAGTATCGGCAACAATGGAAGAAATAGCAGCTAGTATTACACAAAATTCAGAAAATTCGAAACAAACCGGAAAAATATCTGAAGCATCTGCACAAGGAATGTTAAAAATGGCAGAAACATCAAAAGAAAGCCTTGAATCAATTAAAACCATTTCGCAAAAAATAACCATAATTAGTGATATAGCTTTTCAGACAAATATCCTGGCTTTAAATGCTGCAGTTGAAGCTGCCAGAGCTGGTAGTCAAGGAAAGGGGTTTGCAGTGGTAGCGGCAGAAGTTAGGAAATTAGCTGAAAAAAGTAAAATAGCTGCTGATGAAATTATTAGCTTAAGCAATAAGAGCGTAATTATTAGCCAGCATGCCTCCAAAATGCTTCAGGAAATTTTGCCAGAAGTTTCTAAAACTGCCAATTTGGTGCAGGAAATTTCTCAATCAAGTGAAGAACAGAGTAATGGAGCACTTCAAGTTAACAATGCCTTACAACAACTTAACAATATTACCCAGCAAAATGCCGCATCATCAGAAGAATTGGCTTCAAGCGCTGAAGAATTATCGAGCCAGGCAGAAAATTTAAATAATCTGATATCGTTTTTTAAAGTGAGTGATGAAATCGTTGAGAACTACATACCAAAGTTCGAAAATAATATATTACCTAAAAATGAACCAAAAAAATATCAGATTGAATCAAAGCCAACCAGCGGTTTTAAGCTGCAATTTGATGAATTTGAAGATAAAGATATGGATTTTACCAAATTTTAATTGATTATAGTTTCTCCGATATAAATCTGTAGTTTGATTGATTTAGGCCACTAAAGCATTAAATCACAAAATCTCTATCCGATTAATTCTATTTCACAAAATAAATTATTGAAACAATAAGTCCAATAACCACAACTAAATACCTAAGTGTAATTGGTTTTATTTTACCTGCAAATTTGCCACCAACCCAGCCACCTAAAATTGCTCCTGAAGCCATAATAAATACCGCAGGCCAAACTACTTTATCAGAAAAAATGAAGAATATTGCTGTACTAACATTAACAACAAATCCTATAAATTGCTTCAGCGCATTTAACCTGGTTAGGTTATCATTTACAGTAAGCGCCAGCACTGCCAATACAATAACGCTTAGACCCGCACCAAAATAACCACCATAAATTGCTGCAAGAATAATTGCAAACATTACAAAAACAGAAATTCGGGTTACTCGGCTTTCCTGATTATTATGCCTATTGAGCCATTTTTTTAAAGGTTCTTGAATTACCAATAAAAAAGAAGCTATCAAAATAAGATATGGAACCAGTGAACGAAAAAGTTTATCGCCTGTGTGCAATAATAAAATACCCCCAATAATGCCTCCAATTGCGGTAATTGGAAGAAATATCAATAATCGCTTTTTTTGCCCTTTTAAGTCTTTTAATTGTGCAAAAGTTGCCGCTAAATAACCAGGACTCAATGATACTGTGCTAGTAACGTTTGCTGATACTACCGGAATTCCAACTGCTGTGAGTATAGGAAAAGAAATTAATGTACCGCCTCCTGCAATTGCATTTACAAAACCGGCAGCAAATCCACCCAGAGCAATGATACAAGAATCAAGGATATTTATCATTTTCAGAATATTATTTGGGCAAATTTAGAGCAATTAATTAATCTAATATTAAACAAATGTACTAAATTGAAATTTTTTCAATTTGAATTTTTATTCATGAGTTTACTATCTTTAAAAAACTTATCAAATCAAGTCTTTTTTCTAAAAAAACTACTCTAAACAAATCATGTTTACTTTTTAAATTCTTTTTAATTATATTTATCATAAAAACCCAATTAAAAATAAAGCGTATGATAAAGAGAATGAGTTTTTTATTTGCGGCTATCATGCTGTTGCTGTTTAATATACAGGCACAAACTGTACCAGATTTCACAGGTTCTAATGTAACTAAAGAAGAAGCCCAGGAGGCACTTGATTATCACAACAAGGTGCGTGGAGATGTTAATGTTAAGGGATTAGAATGGTCAGCCGAATTGGCCAAATATGCGCAGGAATGGGCCGATCATCTTGCCTCACAAGGATGTGATATGCAACATCGTCCATATGATGGGGAATGGTCCCAAAAATATGGAGAAAATATTTTTTGGGGAATGGGAGCTGATTATAAGGCACTTGATGCATCAGAAAGCTGGTATAGTGAAATTAAAGATTATAAACATGAACCTTTGAATGATTCAAATTGGTACAATACAGGGCATTATACCCAAATGGTTTGGTATAATACCACTCAAGTGGGCATTGCAGTAGCAAAATGTAATGATGGAGGAATTATTATTGTAGCCAATTATAATCCACCGGGCAATTATATGGGCGAAAGTGCCTATTAAAAAGTATCTGCCTAAAATTGAAACTCCGGTAATGATTGTCAAATCAAATTACCGGAGCTTCAAATTCCAAAAGTTAATTTTTAACTCATCAAATTTTTACACCAAAAACTAAAATATCGTCTATTTGGGTATTTTTCTCACCCATCCAGTTTACAATATATTCGTTCATCAATTCTCTTTGTTCCTTCATTGGCTTAGCATGCACATCCAAAAGCAATTGTTTAAATCTAACCGATTTTAATTTTTCATTGTGCTCACCTCCAAATTGATCGATAAACCCATCTGAAGAAATATAAATTACATCACCTTTCCTGACTTCAATTTCGTTATAAGTAAAATCACGCTCCTTGGGATATATGGCTATAGGCTGTCGATCTGCCTTTATAACCTGTAATTGATTGTCTCTGATTAAATACAATGGGTTATATGCTCCTGAAAATTGCAGGATATTGTTTTCATTATCTAAAACACACAAAGCAATATCCATCCCATCAGTGGCCTCATTTTCTTTTCCGGTTTGGTGCAAAGCTGTTTTAATTCTTTTGCGCAACAGACCTAATATATCGTTTGACTTATCAAACCTACTTTTCGAAACTATTTCGTTAAGGAATGAAATACCGAGCATACTCATAAAAGCACCTGGCACGCCATGGCCAGTACAATCAGCAGCTGCAAAGATAGTGAAGTTCTTAATCTTTTTTGCCCAATAAAAATCTCCGCTAACAACTTCCTGTGGTTTCCAAAAGACCATATTTTCAGTAAATATTTCGTCTAAAAGTTCTTGCTGAGGCAGCATAACAGATTGTATGCGGCTTGCATATCTGATGCTATCAGTAATTTGAGTTTTTTGATATAAGATATCGTCGCGCTGTATGGTAATTTGTTCATTAATTATTGACAATTGCTCAGATTGTGCTTCAATTTCTTCCTTTTGTTCCTGTATTTCCTGATTACTTTCAAGCAACTGATCGGCCTGTGCTTGAATCTCTTCCTTTTGCTCAATAATTTCAGCATTTTGAAGTTTTAAAAGCTCATACGCCTTTTTCTTGGCGCGGAACTGCCGGTATAACAATATTGAAAAAACAAGCACTACAATGAAGAATATTATAAACGCTAAAATCATCTGTCTCTGACGTTTAACTTCCTCATCTCTAAGAGCAATGGTTAGTTTTTGTTCTTCAGTTTGAACTGTCAGATTATTGATTGCTTTACTTTTTACCGTTGTATCTTTTACAAGTGATTCATTTTCAACTTTCACAAGTGTTAAAGTACTATCTTTTTGTTTTAGCTGGGCTTTGTTTTGCTCATTTGCAATTTTTACTTCCATATATTGGGTTTCAAGAATTGCAATTTTTTCAGTGGATAAAGTATTCGATGATTTAAACTGTGCATAAGCTAAAAGATTTGCATATGCTTCTTTGTAATCTTTTTGTACTGCATAAATCCTTATTATTGATTCGTAACATTGAGAAGCGACAGCTGTTGAATTATTTTTCTTTGCAGATTCAAGGGCTATTTTATATGATTCTAAAGCTTTAGGTTTCTTATCCCACGCATCATATATTGATCCTATATTAAACAAAATTTTAATCCTTGATTCTTCCTGATTTAACTTCTTTCTTAACTCCAATTCTTCTTCATAACATTTTAACGCATTCTTATAATTTTTCAAATTATAATAAGCTGTACCTAGTAAATTATTGGCATCGGCCTGCAAGTTCTGATCTTTCAATTTTAGGGCTTCATCAATAGCCATTTTCCCATAATCAATGCTTTTTTTAGGAGATTTACTTAAATAGGCTTTTGTTAAATCATATAAAACAGAGAATCGGACTTTTCCACTCGATGATTTAAGTTTATTTTCAAGATCTGATATATTTTGTTGCGCATGAACATGAATAATCAAACAAAACAAAATAAAAAAATTAGCAAAAATACGCATCATAGGATATTCTTATTGATGATTGAAAAATAGGTAGTTCTACAAATTAACACAAATATAAATTTTTTTTTAATTAATATAACATGAATGGAGAAGGAGTTTTTTTATCCAAATCCTTTATAATTCTAATTTGACAGATTTAAAAATCAGTTTGCCTATTGCCTTAGTTACAATAAAGAAACTATTTGATTTTAAACATTTTAGCCCTTAATTGTACGATAATAAATTTGTGATATCAATTTTTTTCTTAATCATTCAAAGGATTATTAATAAAACAACTCAATTCTTTGAATTATGCCTGCATCATTTTTTTTCGTATTTCCTTGTAAGCTTCCCAATCAAAATTTTCTAAAAATTCAATTGCCCGTTTTGCTCCCAAAGTAAATAGGCCTATTTTATCCTTGTCTGATATATTAAAATCCAACCAGTTATAAGATTTATCTGCATCAAGTTTGCAGATTAGATTCTTATAATCAGGATGTTTGAATAAAAAGTCAAAATCAAATTGCTGCCTAAGTGCATCAAACATTCCGGAAATGAAACCTGGAAAAGTATCTGTATCAGCAGGTTCTTCGCGAAATGAACTTAATCGAACACCAAAGGTTGGCTTTTTGGGCATCCCATCTAGATGAAATATATTAATCGGAAAGTTTGATAACATACCTCCATCAACAAACTTAATCTCTGCAGGAACAATTCCGTTGTATCCGGCATAGGTCTGCCAATTACTATTCTCCCTTGTTCCACTGGAAGGAATATCTTTAACCGTAAATGGCTCAAAAAAGAAAGGTATTGACATAGATGCCCTTACAAAACTTGCAGGATTAAAATCGTTTTTATTCAAATTCCAATAAAGTTCAGCCATTTTTGGAAATTCAACTTTCGTCCGGGTAGTTGCATCCGTTGCAATTATTGCAATTTTAAAAGAATCATAGATTTGAGGTTCTTTTTGATTGTTGCTGATATAGAATAATTCGGGTAATACTGTTTGTTTTTTAATTAAATCAGCAAGCGTTTTTACTGTATTTCTTTCAAGTATCCCACTTATCCATTTTTCAAACTCTTTACCAGGGTTTAATCCCATATTATTGACAACTTTTCTTTTTAAATAGCCAACATTAAAAAGCAATGTAAGCAATATGTTCTTTTTTGCGATTATCTTACGAACAATATTCTTTGTTCGTTTTCCTCCATCAACAAAGTCAAATAAGTTTTGATCAGATAAAACCGACAGAATATTTACGGATTTTTCCTGGCTGATATCCTTTATTGATGCCATAAGTAAAGTATTAATAGCTCCGGCGGAGGCTCCTGCCAGATTAAAAAACCGTATTCCGGCTTTTTCAAGTACATAAGTATAGCCCACAAGCGCAATACCTAGGACACCTCCCCCTTCCTGCACTAAATCAACATATTGAAAGCCGTCCTTGTCCACTATATCTGAAACCATTTTTTTATCCGCTTTCAGTTTTTCTGCTCTCTCTACAATTTGCTTAATTTCAATACTTTCAAAAAATTTGCTTGCTTCCATAAACATCTATTATTAAATCAGTTTGATATCAAATATTTTCAATGTCAAATTTCTTTTCACGGTGAAATGTACGCATTTTTTATCAATCAATTCCAATCATTTGGGATAATTTATAATTGAATTGACCAATAAGCAATTAAAACTCATTGGTATTAAAAATAAGGAAGTTTCTTGCTACATTCAAAGAAGTGCAAACAGAGTGTGATAAATTTTGTTATTTGTTTGATGGATTGTTATTTATCAGTGAAAATATAAATCTGGCCAAAATGCAAATAGAATACTATTCTGTTCATTGCAAATACTAAACAATCTTCTGGCTTTTTTGTACATAATCCTTATTATAAAATCCAAGGATAATTCCAAGCACTACCGACCAAACAGCAGCCAACCCAATCTGATAAGGTTTATCTAAAATAAATGTAAAAGTATGAGCTGGAATCCAGAACCAGAGCAACGATAACATGCCTTTGTTGATATTGGTCCAGTTGTTTTGCCTGGCAATAATATTGTCGAATGCACGGTGCATAATTACCAGAAAAGGTCCAAATTGAAGGTTCATAGCGACTGAAATAGCAAAAGCATAAGAAAATTTATTCGTTTCCGGCAACATTCCATGATTAACTAATCCCTCGATAAATCCATTGAAACCAACAAAAGCATATTTAATAAAAACTGCTAAAATAGCCCATTCTGCCATTTTAAGAATAATCGTAATAAAACGATAAGGAATAAATATTTTTCCATTGATTATCCACTTGGAAATAATATCACCCAATGTACCTAAAATTGCAAATTGTATCATTGCTGAAATAATAGGATATGCCTTAACTGTAGTAATATACCAGTTCATATAATAATTTTTTTTGCAAATTTAAGCGCTTGGCAAATGCTAAAACATGATTTTTATATTAATCAGGAATTAAACTATCGTGAACTGTAGTTAATAGGATTAGTTCTGAAAAATAATCACTTTGGTGATATTTCCAATCAATTACTTTACAAAATATTTAGATTTTGTTTTGTTAAAATATTGAATAGTAGCCAAATAAACACTTTTCGTTGAAGTATTTATATATTATTAGTAATTTTATCGGAGAATTAATCATTAACGTTATTTCAGATTGGAAAAAATAATTCGAAAACACTTTTTAATAAATTATCATTCAAATATTAGGAACAAATAAAAAGCAAAGTACTCAAACAGAATTATTAAACCCTGTTAGTCAAATAAAATATGAATATTACAGCATCTATAACGCAACAATTTTTCAAATTATCCGTATAAAATAAAGACTTAAATTTGCCATAAATAAAAAATAAATGAAGAGTTTAACCTCCACATATCCTTTTTCCCCGTCCTTTTACACAATATTGTATACAATAAATTTTAACTACTCAATCATTATATATACTTGATATAAATGGTAATAGCAATTAAATAATTTAGTTTATTTTAAATTTTAACCTGTTAAAAAATGAATAATCACAGATCCAAAATAATCACTTTTACACTATTTATAATCATTTCGTTAAATTCTTTTGGACAGTCGCTTGGAGATTATGGCTCTGTAGCTTCTTCAAACTGGAGTTTAAATACTACCTGGAAAATATGGGATGGCTCAGGATTTAATGCAATTGCTGCAACTGCTCCTACATCTTCAGATAATGTCTACATACAGGGTGGAAATACTGTAACAATTGATGTTGATGTAACCTGCACAAATTTAACAATCGGATTTAGTGGTACTGCGGGAGTATTGGAATTTGAAACCTCAAGCCAGCATAACTTGACTATTTCTGGTTCATTGATAATCAATTCGGGCGCTTCTGCAGGAATTTTACAGATATCCGCTCTCGATCAGCCTGTCCATTCAATTTCTATTTCTGGAAATCTTACAAATTCAGGAACCATCAATTTATGGAGAACAATAAATCAAAAAGCAAATATTTCGATCAATGGAAATATTATAAGCGGAAATGGTGACTTTACATTTAATAATCTAACAATGGGTGGAGGAACCGTTTCCTGTTCATCTACTTCAATTATTAACCTATTTGGAAATTTTACCGATAATTCAACAACATCTTTTACAGCAACCAATGGAACTTTTAATTTTATATCTGCTACCACTCAAAATATCAATGGAACTTCAACAGGCACAACCACTTTAAATAATTTTACAGTTGGAAACTCAGATGCAACAAACTTAATTTTAAACCGTGATATCAATGTTTCTTCATCACTTACATTAAACACAACTGGTGAAACAATCTCTTTGAATGGCTATAATCTGACAGTCAATGGAAATTATATAAGAACTTCAGGGACTATTCGTGGAAATACCAATTCAAACCTAAGCTTTAATGGACCTTCAGCAGCTCAAGCATTGGTGCTAAGCACTGATTTTAATTTAAAAAATCTAACTTTCTCTTGTGTATCAGGAATTGGTGGATCCTATATTCTCGGTTCGGCAATCACCATAATCAATAATTTTTCATTATCAGGAAATTCATTCGAAACAGTTACCTTGGATGTTGGAACTAATAATTTTATTGTAAATGGAACCTCTGGAATATCCGGTTATGGTATTTTTAATGATACTGATTTAACAGGTATAAACCGATTTATCGGAGCAGTAACAATTGGCGCAAATGGACAATGGGCTACTGCAAACAACCCTGCTTTTGAATTCCGCGGTGGATTGACCTTTAACGGAAGTTCATTTGTTTCAGGAACCGGCAATTATTCATTTACTTCAAATGCACAATCTATATCAGGATCTGCATCATTGGCTATCAACAACATCATTATTGCAGGAATTACCCTAACAAACACCAATACTGGCGGTATAACTGTAGATGTTTTTTCAGGAACCGGAAATCTGACGAATGGTTTAAATGGAAGACTGAATTTAAATGCTTTAAATACAATTACGATAACCGGAACAGTTGATTTTATTACAAATAACAACATCGTAAATTATTTACCAAATTTAGCCCAAAACATTTATACTACTACCTATCGTAATTTACAAATTAGCGGAGGAGGAACAAAATCGTTGGTTAATTCAATAATGGTAAATGGAATCCTTACCCTAAATACCGGTGCGCTTTCCATTGGAAACTATACGCTGACACTTAATTCGACCATTTCCTATGGAACAGGAACTTTTACTGGTGGCGGAACCTCCAATCTTATTATCAATGATATTGGATCAGCCGCTGCTGCAAATATATCTACAATAAGCTTAAACAATTTTACACTAAACCGCGCCAATGGTGTAACTTTATCCGGAGCAGTAACTATCGGTGGAACAACCACTTTAACACTTGGCACTTTATCAATTGGAGCTAATACACTAACCTTAAATGGAAATCTAAACTATGGAACTGGAACAATTGTTGGTTCAACATCATCCAATTTAGTAGTTGGTGGAGCAGCTGTTCCTTCAAATCTTACTTTACCAGCAATAACTTTAAATAATTTTACAATTAACAGAGCTAACGGTGTTACTTTGACTGGCAATTTAATCACTGGTGGTGCTGGTGCCGGAATTATAACTTTAACCAACGGAATTATCAATACAAATGGAAACACTGTAACTTCAGACAATGCAACTACTGCCAGTATTAATTCAGGTAGCCCAACCTCATATGTACAAGGTTTGTTTAGGCGGAAGTTTATTCCAGCAATGACAGCCGGAACATATTATTTTCCCGTTGGCAAATCATCATATAACAGCTTGAGCATAATTACTACAATTGCAACAACAGGTTCGGGCAGTACATATATTTCAGCTGAAGATTTTGATGTGGATGAAGGTGGAACTGCAGGTTTTGGAATTACAAATGTCAATGTTGTGGCTCGATACTGGCAACTTCAATCTTCTTCAGGTACGGTAGTTATAGACAATTCCTCAACTGTTCAAATTTATCAAACAGGATTGACTAATGGAACACATTGTGTGGCTCAAAGCAACTCAAAAACAGGTACTTATACCGATAAAGGAGGAACAGTTGCCGGGAATGTTATTTCAACTTCTTATAACGCTGCAATTGGCTATGTTATAGACTATTCCTTTGTTTCTTCGTCAAGCAGTACTTATTTAATTATTGGAACAAAAATTTCACTAAGTGGTACTATTTTAGTTGGTGCAAGCCAAAATATCAAAAAACTTCGCGAAATATCCTGGTTATTAAATCGATATCCTTTATTATCAGATGTCATTTTTGAATTGCAAGATGATTATGATGGTAGTGACGAATTTAGCGTTTCTCCGTATATTAATACTCCTATTGCTTTCAACCAATTTCCTGCAACAGTGCCAGTATATTCCGCTATTATTAGCCTAGCGCCGGGAGTTACAACCCCTAAAATAACATCAGGAGACCCTGGTAGTGGCAATTCTTTAATTATACTAAATGGAGTTGATAATATAACTTTTGATGGACAGGTGAGCAGCAATAAATGGTGGACTTTCAGAAATACCCGCACACTTGCAACAGTCGGACCAACATTCCAATTTATTAACGACGCACAAAGTAATAAGTTGACATATTTATCCATTGAAGGACAAAACATAACTGCCCCGGCAAATGGCGCAGCTGCAGGAACCGTAAATTTTTATAGTAGTGCGGGTACAAATGGCAATGATAATAATACAATTTCGTATTGCGATATTAGGGAAAATACGGCAAGCAGTGTAAGTCCAGTTGTCGCTATTTTTGCAGATGCTACTGCGGTTGCTTATACTAACGACGGCACTACAATTTCAAATTGCAATATTTATAACTTTTATAATGCAGGACTTGCTTCTACTGGGATATGGACAAACCGTAATTGCGATAGTTGGACAATAAGCGGGAATAGTTTTTATCAAACATCTGCAAGAAATATGACAGCCGCAATTGCAAATCGAGCAATTTATTCAAGAGTTGGAAGTAATATCATTACCAGTAATTTTATCGGAGGTTCTGCTCCACTTTGCGGCGGAACAGCATGGACCACGACTGGCTCATTTAATACGCAACTTTTTGGAATTGATGTTATTACAACAGGTTTCAATTTGGATATTCAAAATAATACAATTACTAATTTTGACATTTCAACAGCCTACGCAACAGCTTCTGCACCAGGAGCATGGGCTGGAATAAATATTTCGGGCACTGGCAATGCAAATATCGGAAACACAACAAAAAATATTATAGGAAGTAGTACACTTACAGATGTTATATTCGTTAAACCAGGTAATGGTGCTATAGTATGTGGAATTTCTTCTTCCGGTACAGGCACTATACAAATAATAAATAATGAAATAGGAGGGATTACAAATGCCTCTACAACTGTGGCAAATGGTGGAACTGTAGGCGCAATTACAACATCTGGTGCTAATGGGAATTATACAATTACTGGTAACTTAATTGGTAGTACTACAATTGCAAACAGCATTAAAGCTGGTGTTCCAGCATTTACAACAGCGGCATGTACTGTTTTTGGAATTAATAATTCTGCTTCCGGAACTTTAGTATTAAATGGTAATACTATCCAAAATTTAAGATCCAATTCAATTGGAGGAGCAACTACAGCTTATGGGATAACAAATATCGGTACATCTGCATCAATAACTATCGGAACCAATTTATCGCCAAATATAATTTCAACGTTAACGGCATCAAGTACAGGTGCAGGCGCCTCAAGTTGCTATGGTATTGCAAGTTCGGCAGGAATAGGAAGTACAAATATTAATTATAATACAATCAATACATTACAATCAAACTCAACGACAGCTACAACAAATACTTTCGCAATAAATAGTACTGGCGTATCGGTTATTTCTATAAATATCAGCAATAATACACTTACAGGTTTAACGGCAAATAATACAGCAGCAGGTACATCTACATGCTATGGAATAAACAATGCAGCAGGTACAGCCGGAATTACATTAGATGGAAATTCTTTAACTTCAAACATTTCTAATAGCACAACAGGTAGTTCAATCATGTATGCTATACAAAATTCGGGAACCGGAACAGTAAGCATCCAAAATAATTCTATCGACAATTTCACAGGTTCTGGTACAGGCAATGGTGGCACAACAAGGGGTATCATATCTTCAGCAGGTACAAATACCATCCAGAATAATATCATTACCAATCTTACTAGTCTATCAACTCAAGTTGGCACTGGAAGCACTGCTCAAATGGTTGGATTATTATTAACCGCAAATAACGATAATCAAAAAATAAACCGCAATACTATTTATACTTTAAAAAACACTACTGGAGCAGCAACTGCAATATATCTAACAGGAATATATTCATCCTGCACTGGATTAAACCAAGAGATTGGCAGAAATTTAATACACAGTTTTCAAACTGCAAGTACTGGTGCACGTCAAGTTGGCATTCAGGTTGATGGTACTTTAAGTAGTGCTTCCGGTGTAATCCATAATAATATAATAAGATTGGGAATGTATGGTGTAGGTGCAACTGCAACAGATCTTGCTACAATATATGGTATATGTGGAATTTATAATACATCCAATGCCGATAATTCAGGTTATTATTACAACAGTATTTACATCGGTGGAACCGGTGCTACAACAGATGCTTCCTATTGTCTTTATAAATCGTTGCCAACAAACGATAATATCCGAAACAACATTTTTGTAAATGCACGTAGTGGCTCGGTTGGTTTGGGTATGGGAAATTTTGCCTTTGACCTGGAATCACCTGCAAATGTAATTTGTGATTATAATATTTATAAGGCTTCCGGAACAAATGGAAAACTTGCAAGTCTTCTTAATATAACAAAAAATACTTTACGTGATATCCAAGTGTTTGTTCCGGGACAAAATTTACATTGTGGTGTTGGAGATCCAAATTATGTGGATGCAACCGGCGGAATATTAGCAATCAGTTTGAAAGTTCAAGGTTCCACACCTGCTTATGGAACTGGAATTGCAATTAGCACAATAAATACTGATTATGAAGGTGATGCCCGAGCTACTATTGGTGCTGTTAACATTGGTGCAGACGAAGGCATTTATACAATGGATGCATCGGTGGATATCTTTTCACCAGTTTTTAGTTATACCCCAATTCCCAATCAACTTTTAACCGCCGGTACAATTTCTGTTTTTGTAACAATAACGGATCAGGGGATGGGACTAGATGCCTCAACATATAAACCAAGAATGTATTGTCGTAAATCCTCGACTCTTCCGGATATCGGTCATCAAAATTGGGCAATTGCACGTTTTTCTGAACCTTTTTCAGTTGTGGGCAATATTTATGAATTTCAGATTGATCCAGCTAATATTGCACCGATTAATTCTAATGATATTATTGAATATTTCTTTGTTGCACAAGACTTGGCAAATACACCAAATATTTCCTATTCAAAATTTGACGCAGCTACTCCATTATTTACAAATACTCAAACTGCATCATCTTTCCCTGCACTTGCACCGGTTGATAATTATGCATATGAAGGGAATTTACCTGCTACGATTTACATTAATAATGCCGGCTTTAGTGGTGGTGACAACACAAATACACTTCTATCGCTTACAGGCTCAGGAGGTTTGTTTCAGATGATGAATTGTTTATCTATCAATAAAAATATAACCGTGATTATTGAAACCAGCCATACAGAGCCTGGAACTTTTGGGTTAAAACAATGGATCGAAAATCCGGTTGGAAGTAATTTCACATTAAAAATTCAACCACATGATGCAACAGCCCATACTTTAACATGTTCAAATCCAAAAGATTTTATTCGATTCGAAGGTTGCGACAGGGTTACAGTAGATGGAAATTTTAGCGGAAGTGGTCGTTATTTGGTTTTTGTCAATACATCAACTAATTATGCAGTCCTTCAATTTGCCAATGATGCAACAAATAATACGTTTCAAAATTGCGAGTTTCAAGGTGGCACAACTACTACACCTAAAGGGGTAATCTGGTTCGATCTTGGTGCAACAACTGGAAATGATTATAACACCATAACCGGTTGTAAAATAGTCAATTATTCGATCTACAATCCCGACAATTCGATTTTTTCATTGGGCTCACCAGGAACGGCATCAAATTCGAATAATACCATTACAAACAATGAGATAGCCAATTTTACAATTAATGGAATCAACATATCCTCAGATGGAAATGGAGATGGCTGGAATATTAGTGGAAATAGTGTTTATTACAATCCTTTGCCACTTTCAAATGCTCCAATTGCAGGAGGAATACATACAGGTATAAGCGTGCAATCAGGAAATAGGCAGACGATATCAAATAATTTTGTTGGTGGAAAAGCCGTAAATTGTGGAGGAACGGCATGGACACATGCTTATAATATTGCCACCCGTGCATTTGACATCAATGTGGGTGCTGGCGCAGCCTCAACAATAACTAACAATACAATACAAAATTTCAATTTAACATCAAACGGAGGTTCAACATTTTTTACCGGAATTTATATTGCCGGAGGAAATACTGCTACTATCAATGGAAATATAATTGGACATGTTGCAACTGCAAACAGTATTATCAATGCTGGCGCAGGTACTACAGCAATTAATGTTGTTTCGTTACAATCCGGATTGAATATTACCAACAACTTAATCTCTAATATCAGGGCTACTGCCAATTCAACTTTCAGAGGTTTGACAATGAATGTTGGAAATGCCTCTCTTACTTCTATTCAAGGAAACACAATACAAAATATTGCTTTAACAGGAGGAAATACTTCCACTTTATTTTATGGAATTGAATTAAATGGTGCAAATAATGGGAAGGTTGATATTGGAAGTTTAACTGGTAACACAATTACAGGAATTACAACGAATGGAATTGCTGTGACCAATCCTATTAGGGTTGTTTCAACATCAACCGGACATATCATCAATAACAATTCCATAACAAATATTACAGCTAGTGCAAATGCTGCATTTCAGGGAATTACTCTAAGTGTTGGAACAGCTGCAGCAACTTCGGTACAAAATAATACCATTCAATCAATTACAGTGGCAGGAACAGGTACAAGTAGTTTTGTCGGGATTTATGGGGTGCTCGGTCTTTACAATATAGGAAATATTTCTGCCAATACTATAGGGCATGCTTCAACAACAAACAGCATTCAATTTGCAGGAACAGGAACCTCATATGGCATAAATGCGGTTTCACTGGTAGCCAACAATATCATTTCAAATAATATCATTGCGAATCTTACCAATAGTAGTTCTGCATGTACTTTTTATGGTATTTATGGAAGTTTTGCTAATACAACTTTATCATCAATTCAAAACAATACCGTTAGAAATATTACACTTTCTAATGCTGGTGCTTCCAATCTTTATGGGATTTGGATAAACGTAGGTCGAGTTGATATTGGCGCCACAGCGGGTAATCAAATTGGTAATCCAACAAACACAAATAGCATCTCTTTTAATGGTACAGGAAATTGCCGTGGAATTTATTTGTCCGTCGATCCTGCAACTATTTCGACTATTCAAAACAACAATATTCAAGGTTTTAATTTATCAAACATTGGAGGTACAGAACGTTTCGATGGAATTTATGTAAATGCCGGCTTGGTTAATATTGGAAATGTTGGAGGTAATACAATTGGCCATGCAACAACAGTCAATAGTATTACAAACAATGGTTCGGGAGGAACCAATGGAATTTATATTACATCTGCCACTCCTGTAAATAATCAGGTAATTTCAAACAACTTAATTTCGAATATTACAGCTACTTCAAATTTTCCTTTTCAAGGTATATATCTTAATGTTGGAACGACTGGTGCAACTTCGATACAAAATAATACTATTCAATCAATAACAGTATCTGGGACTGGTGCAAGTAGTTTTACGGGAATATATGCAAATGCAGGTTTGTTTAATATAGGAAATATAACAGCAAACACAATTGGTCATACATCAACAGCAAATAGTGTTCAATTTTCAGGTACAGGAACTTCTTGTGGAATTTATGCTACATCCTTGGTAGCCAACAATGTAATTTCAAATAATATAATTGCGAATTTTACCAATAATAGTTCTGCCTGCACTTTTTATGGTATTTACGGAAATTTTCCAATTACAACTTCATCATCATTACAAAACAATACCATCAAGAATATTACTCTTTCCAATAGCGGACCTTCCAACTTTTCAGGTATTTGGATAAATGCCGGGCGCGTTGATGTTGGAGCTACAACCGGCAATCAAATTGGTGATCCACTCAACATCAACAGCATTTCATTCAATGGAACAGGATATTGTCGAGGAATATACCTTGCTGTTGATCCTGCAACTATTTCAACTATTCAAAACAATAAAATACAAGGTTTTAATTTATCAAATATTAGTAGTACAGCACGTTTTGATGGAATTTATGTAAATGCTGGTTTAGTAAATATTGGAAATGTTGGCGGCAATTCGATTGGTCATGCAACAACAGTAAATAGTATTACTAATAATGGCATAGGTGGAACCAATGGAATCTATGTTACATCGTCAACTCCTGTAAATAGTCAGGTAGTTTCAAACAATCTGGTTTCAAATATTATAGCTACAGCAGATGCTCCATTCCAGGGTATATATCTAAATGTTGGAACTGTTGGTGCAACTTCGGTTCAAAACAATAGCATTCAATCAATTATAGTTTCTGGAACTGGTGCAAGCAGCTTTGCCGGGATTTATGGTGCAGCCGGTCTTTATAATATCGGCAATACAATGGCAAATACAATTGGACATAATTCAACAGCGAATAGCATCCAACTTTCAGGGACTGGAACTTCATATGGAATTTATGCTGCTTCTACGGTAGCTAACAATAACATTTCGAACAATTTAATAGCTAATTTTACCAATAGCAATTCTGCTTGCACGCTATTTGGCATTTACGGAAGTTTTTCAAATACAATTTTATCATCATTGCAAAACAATACTATTCGTAATATTACACTTTCAAATGCCGGTCCTTCAAATTTTTCAGGAATTTGGATAAACTCCGGGCGAGTTGATATTGGTGCCACATCCGGCAATCAAATAGGAGATCCAAATGATGTAAATAACATTTCATTTGGTGGAACCGGAAATTGCAGAGGTATCTATGTGGATGGGGATGTAACAACCATTTCAACAATTCAAAAGAATAATATTCAAGGATTTAATCTTTCCAATATTACTGGAAATGAACGCTTTGATGGAATTTATATAAATTCTGGTCTGGTAAATATTGGAAATTCTGCAGCAAATACAATTGGACATGCCACAACTATAAATAGTATCACCAATATTGGTACAGGTGGAACTTACGGAATATATTTATCAACAGGAGCACTAGATAACCAGGTTGTTTCAAATAATCTGATTTCAAATATTACAGCAAATGGAAATGCCCCATTTCAAGGTATTTATTTAAATGTTGGAACAGCTATTGCTTCGACAGTACAAAATAATACTATTCAATCAATTCACTCGGCAGGAAATGGTGCAAACGGATTTTCGGGTATTTATGGAAATGCTGGCCTGCTTAATTTGGGTAATGTTACCGGAAATAAAATAAGCAATATCGTCTCTTCAGGTACTGGTAATCTACAGGGAATGAGCATTATTGATGTATCTTCAGGTTCATTGATTAAAAACAATATTATTTCCAATCTTATCGGAAATGACAATATAAGTGGTATTTATGTAAATTCGGGCAATTTCTTTACAATCTCTGATAATACAGTTAACAATTGCAATATCCCTAATACAAATAATCCCAATTTTGTGGGTATAGAATTAAGTGCAGTAAACGCTTCCAATTCAACGCTATTACAAAACAATAAAATTGAAAATATAATTATCGATGGTTCAACAGCAACGTTCAAAGGAATTTTAATAACTGCTGGTAAAGTAGATTTAATAGGCAATTTTGTAGGCCACGCAACCAATGCTAATAGTATTTCCTGTGCAGGAACTGAAACACATGGCATGGAAAATAATTCGTCTGATGTGGTTTCAATTCAGAATAATTCAATAGCGAATTTAACATCAACGAATTCAAGTACTTCAGGCGTTTTATCAGGAGTTTTACATTCGGGAACAGGCATTGGAACAATTTTAGGCAACACAATTCACGATTTAAATTCTACTAGTGGAAATGTAGATTTATCAACCGGAATCATTTCAGGACAGGGAATTGCAGTCGTTGGAAATTCCGCTTCAACTATTTCATCGAATACTATCTATCAGATTTCTGGAAATGGAACTGCTGCTTCGAATATTGCCGGAATTTCAGAAAATGCACCAAATATTGAAATAACAAAAAACATTATTTATGATATTCGGAATAATTCTTCTAATGCAAATGCAACTGCAAATGGAATTGTTTTAAAAGCAATTGCATCGGCAAACGGAGTGAATAACAATATGATTGCTATTGGTACTGATGGTGAAAATCCAGTATATTCAGGTATATATTTACCTGTTTCGGATGCAGTTACAAAAAACATTTATTACAATTCAATAAATATCAGAGGAAATTCTACCGGTGCAAATAATTCGTATGGATTTATATTAAAAAATCCAGCCTCATCAGTTAATATCAAAAACAATATTTTTTACAATTCAAGAACAGGAACCGGAAATCATTTTGCTATTGGTAATGCACCAATTGGAGCATTGTGGGATTGTAATTATAACAATATCTTTTCATCAAATTCTTCAACTATTGGATATTGGGGGTCAACGCCATACAGTTTAACCAACTGGCAAACAACATCAAGTAACGATGCAAATTCCGTTTCAGAAGCAGTTTCTTTTGCCAATGCTTCAATAGGAAATTTACATCTCAATATTGCAAGCAGTTGTGGAGCAAACGGTGGTGCAACTCCGATTTTAATTATAACTGATTTTGATGGTATGCTGAGAAATACGACAAGGCCTGATATTGGTGCCGATGAATTTACTCCAACCGGAGGAAATTCAAAAGATTTCTGGACTGGGGCAGTTTCAACTAATTGGGAAACTGCTGGAAATTGGGGTTGTGAACTTGTACCAGCTACTACAACCGATTTAACTATTCAAAATGTTACAAACGATCCAATTATAAATTCTAATGTAGTTATTAAAGCGTTGACAATCAATGCAAATTCTTTTCTTTCCATTAATCCGGGCAATTCATTGACTTTAACTGGAGCATTTATCAATAATGGAACGTTAACAATTGAAACACCAACTGCAGAAGGCGGAGCTACCGGATCGTTTATCGATAACGGCACAATTTCAGGAACCGGACAGTTTATTGCTAAACGATTTATAAATGCCAATCAATGGCACGAAGTATCATCGCCAATTAATAACGCTTCAAGTGCAATATTTACGCGAAGTCATCCATATGGAAATTATAATGCAAATTTATATTTCTATAACGAGACTTTGGATTTAGATGGAAATCCAGGAACAAATCCAACTGGTGCAGGTGCATTTGATAGTCAAAAACTTTCAACCGGCTGGGCTTTTGCTCAAAACGGAGTTGGTGGTGCAGATGTAACACTTATTAACAATAAAGGGTACATGTTCTATACCAATGTTAATCAAGTTATTACCTTTACTGGAATTCCTAATACAGGAAATTTTGATGCAACAAACCTGACTTATACCAACAATGACCCTAGAACAGGAGTATCACCTAATTTATATGACGGTTGGCATTTGCTAGGCAATCCATATCCTTCATCAATAAATTGGAATTTAATCAAAGATGATCAAACGGTCAATATTGAAGATGGTGTTTATATCTGGGATGCTACAGGTTATTCTGGATACAAAGATGGTTTGCAGGTTATGCTTGGAAACCTCACAAATATAATTCCACCAATGCAGGCATTTTTTGTTCATGCAAATGCAAATTTGGCAAGTGTTCAAATCCGAAACGAACATCGCACGCACGGCGCACCGGAATATCTGAAATCTAGTGTATATAAACCAAATTATCTGAAAATTAAAACATCGGCAAATGGATGGAATGATTACTTCATCACTCATTTTGAGGCAGATGCAACAACTGAATATGATGGAGCATATGATATGGTTCGTATGTTTTCAACAGATCCAACTATCCCACAACTTTATTCTCAATCTTTAATTTTAAAAGATCCATTGGTTTTGAATTGTTTGCCAACCGAATTACTAAATAACTTTGCCGACACTTTGGGTTTGGCTATTGGCAATGCCGGTAAATGCTCATTTACAGTTGACGAAATTCATGATTTCGCAAATATAAATGTAGTTTTAGAAGATAGAAATTTAAACACTTTCACAAATCTAAAAAACATACCTGAATATCATTTTGAGTTTGAAGGTGGAAATATAAAAAACCGTTTCGTAATACATTACGAAAAGAATACAGCTCCAAATTTAAATCTGCCAATGCAGGATGCTCATATTTTGGTAAATGAAAATTTCAATTATCAAATACCAGGCAACACTTTTGTAGATAATAACATTGGAGATAGTTTAAGCATTACAGCCAAAATGAAAAATGGCGATAATTTGCCGCAATGGCTTAGTTTTGCAAACAATACTTTTACCGGAAGCACGAATATCATTGGAGAATATCAAATACAGGTAATTGCAACCGATAATCAGGGAGCATCCACAAATACTGATTTTTCAATATTTGTTACCGAATTAACCAATATAATACCGGTTTCTGAAAATGAAATTTCAGTATATCCAAACCCATCAGATGGAAAATTCAAAATTGATTTAAAAAAGAATGGTATTTCAACCAATTGGAATATAGATGTCAAAGACATAAGTGGTAAAATAGTTTACCATGACATTTTAACTAACACACAAGAACACTTTGATTTGTCAACTTTACCTGCTGGAAATTATTTTATTGAACTTCAATCTGGAGAAAACACTATTATTAAAAAAATGATTATCAAATAGTTTACTACTTAAAATCGGATTAAAAAAGCTTTGACTCAACAGTCAGAGCTTTTTTATTGGTATGATTTCGATATTCCATTATCCTGAAAATATATTCAAATCATAAATTTTTCAAGCCACTATTCAGATCTTCAATTGTTGATCCAATGTTAATTTCAATATAAATGATTCAAAATAAATAACAACAAAATTTTAATTTAGACAACCATTCGATTATATAATTAGTCTTTATTACCATGCGGTTTTCAAAATCATCTAAAACGATGTTAACCAGCAATTAAATGAAATAAATAGGTTAATATTTGCCGTGTAAAATAGTTCTATTTCTATCAAAATATATATTCACGAATTAAACTAATGCATAAATTGCATTCATATTGTTAAATTCCATAGACAAATGTTCTCTTAAAATCAATTTATGAGGTGCTATAAAAGTAGTTTGTTTGATAAAGGATTTTAGAATTTAATAAAGACTCATAAGGTAATTTTATTTTGTACTTTCTATTGGTAAAATTATGAAAAAGAATATTATATTAATCCTGTTTTTAACCATAATGGTTAATGCTTTTGCGCAATTAACAGGCGATTTACGTTCCAAACAAAATGGGAATTGGAACGATTTCAATACATGGCAAAGGTATAACGGAACTATCTGGGTTGATGCTACTGTAGGTGAAATCCCAAATGCCTCAACAAATGTGACCATTTCAACCGGTAATCTGGTAGATTTGAACATTTCTGTGATGCTGGCAAATAACATTGATATTAATGGAATCCTGCAATTTGTAAACGCCGAATATAATCTTACAATTAGTGGAAACCTAAACGTCAATTCAACTGGGGTATTTAGAACATCGACACCACTTGCTGCAAGTTATGATCAAACTATTTCATTATATGGTAACTTATTGGTTGATGGCCAATTGGATGGATATAATACCAATCTGGGCTTTGAAGCCAGGTTGTTTTTTAATTTTTTAGGCAGCACAAATACTTCTATTTCAGGTAATGGTTCTTTGTGTGAGATTTATGAAATTTCAGTTGATAAAGGTACGGATCAGACTTTTGCAGTTGAAGCACTTAGGGTAATTACATTAATTGATGCCGTAAGCTCTAATCAAAGAAAAATAAACTTACTTAACGGTACTTTCAAAATATCAAGCCCAAGTGCATTAACCCCATATTACGGCAACCAAACTGTATGCAATCAAACTGCAAGATTGTGGTTAAACAATGCAGGTGCTTCAATTTCCTGGGCAAACGCAGGCAATGCAATTTTCGATGGCAATTTACTTATTGACAACGGAACATTGAATATTGGCGGCACCATGCAAATAGAAACTTTATCACCTGGAAACAGCCAGATAAATAATGGAACAATTCATTGTGCCAGAATGATAGAGCTTGCAAGTACTTTTACGGTTGCAGGAGGCACTGTTACTGCAGACTCAAGTTTAACCCTTAATAGTAATGGAACCAGCGAACAAGGGCATTTAATAGTTCTGGGAGGCATAATTAATATTGGAAATGGAAACGATATACTAAGGGTCTACGACCACGGAAATCTGGAAATATCTGGAGGAAACATTAATGTATTTGGAAGAGTTCAATTTGACAATGGAATTACACCGAATAACTCCACATTTACTATGAATGCAGGTAATTTAAATGTTGATCCACAATATACAACAAACCTCCAAAATGTTGATGTTGTGTCTTTTCAGGACAATACTGTTGTTAATTTCACTGGAGGTAAACTAAACATTGTTGATCCTGAACGAACAAAAGATGGTTCAAATGACTGTGAATTTAAAATATGGGGAACAACAGGACTTAAAAACTTTGTTGGTTCAACAGTTCAATTTGGTAATGGAGTTTCGAATTCATCACAAACAACAATAAGTGGTACCCGTGGCTTCCGTTTATCAATGCCTGCTGGCGTAAATCTTGGCGATGTAATTATTTTAAATCCAGCTTCATACGATAGAAATTTAACATTGAGCAGTACAACAAGTAGTACTACAAATTTAAATAATCTGACCATCTCAAATTTGGCAGATACAATCAATATCAATGGAAATATATTAAATATTTCAGGAAATATAATAAATAACGGAATATTAAACGGAACTGCCGCCAATTCGCACTTGCGTTTTACTGGTTCTGCTGCCCAATCATACAGTGGAACAGGTAATATAGTATCCAATTTATTAAATCTAACATTTAATAATTCTTCAACAACCGGTGTTACCTTAAATGCTCCACTTGGAGCTACAACTATTAACCTGACTGATGGTAATGTTTATACAGATGCAACTAATTTACTTACCGTATATGGCACAAGTCCGGCTAATTTAACCGGAGGTTCTGCGTCAAATTATGTGCAGGGACCTTTACGCAGGGCTATTCCAAATAATGCAACCAATAGCCAATATCAATTCCCAGTTGGAAAAACCAATTTCAGGATGATTGAATTATTTGGTTTGAATAGTGGTGGAACTGGTTCTGGTTTTATTACAAATGAGGTCTTCGAAGGTATTCCAATGAACGGAAATACTGGTGGTACAGGAATAGTAGACCCTACAGTAGCCGAATCAATATATTGGAAATTAACAACCAATCTCGCTGCTGTTAGCTTAACTAATATTTCTTCGATAAGAGTTACTTATGCAGATCCAGCAACTAATCCGCCAAGAACAATTGCCCAAAGCAATAATTCATTAACCGGAACTTACAATTCAATAGGAAGGATTCCTGGAACTGGAACTTTACAATCTGAAAGTTTTAATTTAACAGGCATAAATCCAAGCGGTGATGCCTATTTTATTATTTCGGAGGTAAAGCCATTTTCAGGAACATATACAGTCGGCACTACTGGCAACTATTTGAATTTAACGGCGGTTGCCAATGAATTAAGAACAAAATTTATGAATGGTAACGTTTATTTCGAATTGCAGGCAGACTACAATCCAGCAACAGAATCCATTCCTGTAATTTTTGATAAACTAATGCTTTCTCAACCGCAGTATGGAGTAATTATACGCCCAAAATCAGGTGTAGCAAGCACCATATTGTCAAGAGACGGAAATATAGATAACGAAGCATTAATTATTTTAGATAATGTTCAGAATTTAACATTCGATGGCCGCGCAGGTGGTGCAGGAAGTTCTATCTGGACCATAACAAATACAAGGGCAACAAACCCCGGACCAGTTTTTGAATTAAGGAACGGTGCACGAACAGACACCCTGTCATACCTGAATTTAAAATCAAATAATCAGTCACTTACTGGTGGAGTATTGGTAATTGGTGCTACTAATAAATTTATTGGAAACAATAACAACGTAATTCGATATTGTGATATTACAGGAAATGCTGGAAATCCAAGATGCGGAATCTATTCATTGGGAATGGCTGGTTACGAGAATACTGCCAATAAAGTGGATCAATGTACCATTTATGATTTTTTCAGCACAACCGAAGATACAAAAGGCATATTTATTGGGAACAATAATACCGGATGGACAGTAAGCAATAACAAATTATATCAGACAGGAAGCCGTACATTTGCCGAAACTCAATTTTATATCCCAATCCATGTTGACGCTCCTTCTGGAACAGGTTTTACAATTTCAGGAAATACAATTGGATTTGCTAATTCATCAGGAACAGGAACGACAACTATTTCGGGTGCAGCCTCACAGTTTGCAGGAATTTGGGCAAATGTTGGCTCTGGAACCGCTTCAACCATTCAAAACAATACAATCTCCAACATTGGTTTCACATCTACTTACACTGGAAGTTTACAGTGTGGTGTTTTTTCCGGAATATTTGTAGAAAACGGGAGTGTAAATATTGGTTCCTCTGGCAATAGCAATATTGTTGGAAGCACAGCGGCAGTTGACAATATTTTAATTCAACAAGGAAATGCAGGTAATTCATATGGCATCAAAACATTGGGTACTGGTACAATTAATATTAATTACAACCAAATATGTGGAATTTCTGCTTTTAGTGCAACCGCAGCTGATGATATTGCTCTTTTGGGTATATACGTTGATGCTGTTAATGCGAGTATTTCTAATAATATAATTGGTAGCAGTTCACTTGCAAATAGCCTAAAAGCGGGAACAATTGGTTTTACAACAGGCAGTACCTCAATTTACGGAATATCAAGTACAGCTAGTGGAATTGTAGATATATCGAATAACATTGTTGCAAACCATATTGCTTATGGTAGCGGGGCATCAGGTGTTAGCAGCGGAATTTACAGCGATGATGGCAGAAATACCATCAATAACAACCAAATCTATAAATTGGCTTCATACACAACCAGAGCTGGGACCCAGGAGAATTCAACAATTTGTGGGATAAGAAAAACTTCTACTGATGCAAACCAAGTGATAAGCAGAAATATCATTCATTCTTTGAGTTGCGAACATTTATCCACCGCTGCCGATGTTACAATTTCAGGTATAACATTAAGCTCTAACTCAGGTACAGCAGATGTTGTAAGCCGAAATTTCATTCACAGTTTCGATTCACAAATTAATGATGCTATTTACACTGGAATTTATTTAAGAAGTGGTTCTGCAAACATTCAAAACAACATGATACGTTTGGGAATTGGCAAGGGTGGAGCTTCAATTACTCAACGAATAAGCATTGTAGGGATTTATAATAATTCATCCAGTACAAGTTCATATTTATTTAACAGTGTTTTCATAGGAGGAACAGGAGTAGATCCATTGCTGGGAAAAAATACTTCTGCATTTACATCTGCAGTGGAACAAAGTAGTATAATCAGCGATAATTTATTTATCAACAGCCGTTCAAATTCGAGTGGAACAGTAAGTAAGCATTATGCTCTTTATTTGCAGTATAAAAACCTGGCAGTATCCGATTATAATATCTTTCGTGCTAATGGAAACGGAGGAATTTTATCGCATATAGATGGTAATGATTATTCTGGACTTCAAGCACATCGTGCCTATTTCCAGGGACAAGATTTACATTCAGGAATTGGCGATCCGAATTTTAACAATGCAACAGGAGATGCAAGTTCTGTTAATCTCCACTTGACCGGAAATACTCCTGCTTACAGAACTGGTATAATAACAGGCGGTGTTAGCGATGATTATGATGGGATTGCCAGAACTTCAAATATTGGGGCCGATGGTGGAAACTATGCCATCACTAACGCAGAAGATATTTTTACTCCTAATTTTTCTTATATACCAATATTACATGAAACTACATTGTTCAGCATTACAATTGATGTTCGGATTACGGATCAAGGCCCGTCCGGTCAAGGTGTCAGCCAAGTCAATCCTCCTCGTATGTATTGCAGGAGGAGCAATCTACCACAAACCTGGGGTGCGGCTATTTTCAAGACAGGAACGTTAATTTCAGGTGATGGAAACGACGGAATCTGGCGATTTGCTTTAACTGCGGGAATGCCTGGTGATGACTATCCTGTGCTCTTCAATAACGAAATAATAGAATATTTCTTTGTAGCACAGGACTTAGCCATTGCAACACCAAATGTTTGGTATTCAAAATTTGATGGAACATCTCCGGTTTACACAAATGTTTCAACATCTGTTACACTTCCATCCCCAACTGTGCCTGTAGATTTTTTTGGTATTGACGGTAATCTGCATGGATCATATACAGTTGGAACCGGGCAAACATTTCCAACCTTAACAGGAGCAAGGGGACTTTTCCAAAACCTAAACGCCTTAGATGTGACAGGAAATATTACTGCGATAATTACGGATCATATTTCAGAACCTGCTACCTATGGATGCGGACAATGGACAGAATCAGGCTCTGGTGGATATATTGTGACGATTTCAACTAACACCACTACGGTTAAAAATATTACTACCACTGCAACTGCCGACATGATTAGACTTACGGGCGTAGATCGTTTAATTTTCGATGGTGGAATAAATGGAGTAAGATATATCACTTTTACTCAGGATAATGCAAATTATTCGACTTTCACATTTTCGAACGATGCAAACAATAATATCATAAAGAATTGTTATATTGCAGGACGTCCAATATCTGCAAATAGAGGAATTATTAGCATTGGAAGTGGTTCAACAACAGGAAATAGTGGGAACGAAATTTCAAATAACCTGATTTGGAACGTTTCCGGGATGCCGCAAAATTCAATATACTCAAGAGGAAATGGCTCTGCACCAAATTCTAATAACCGAATACTCAATAATGACATTAAAAATTTTGCAGAAAATGGAATATGGGTTTCAAACGCAGGAAATGGCAACGGTTGGACAATTTCGAATAACACACTTTACAACGATTTTGGCACAAAACCATCTGATCAACAAGTTGGTATTCGTGTTGAATCTTCTCCTGCAACTGGATACACCATTTCAGGAAACTCAATCGGAGGAAAAACGCCTTCCCCTCCATACACATCATGGGAAAATACCGGACAACAGGATTTTTACGGAATTTTTATCATGGCTGGAAGTACCGATACCAGTTATGTTTTAAACAATACCATCCATGATATTTGGAAATCGAACACCAATGTCGGTACAAACGAATTCCGGGGTATTTGGGTTGAAAACAACGGACTGGTTAATGTCAAAGGCAATACATTCAATAATATAAAGAATGATGGCTCCGATTTAACTACTCTAATTTACATGGATGGCTATGCCAATGTTAAAGTTTCAGATAATACAATTTCAAATATTACAACCACTGGAAATGATGATTTTAGAGGTATTTATGCAGATGTAACTTTTGCTTCGAATACTGCTGCAATTTCAAACAATTCTATTAAAGGCATAAATATAAATAATACTGGCGTTGGTGTTGATTTTTACGGAATATATATTAATAGAGGTAATTTTGATATTACCGGAAATACTTTTGGTGGTATTAATTCCTCAGATAAAATTACTTTTGCTGGTGGAGGCATAATGCAAATGTTAACCATTACCGGTAGTGATTTTAACCGAAGTTTAAGGAATAACCAAATTTCTAATATTCAAAGCATTTCAAATTCGGGTTTTATTGGTTATTATCTTCAAAATCTTGCCAGTGGACAAAATACCATTCAAAACAATACTATAGATGATCTAAATCTCAATACATCTGGCGATGTTACTGCTTTTTATCTGGCTACTGGACAAACAAATATGCTAAATAACACCATTGGAACAGCTACATTAGGTATTCAAAATTCAGGTTTAGGCAATTTCTATGGAATACGATTGTCGGCCAGTTTAAGCAACAATAGCCTTTCCGGAAATAGCATCAGCAATATACAAATGCCAAATACCAGCTCAAACTTTAAAGGGATTTGGGTGTCTGCAGGTTCATCGACAATAAGTACATCAACAATTGGTAGTACTTTAACTGCCAACAGCATTCAAGTTGCAGGTCAAAATGTTATTGGTATTTCGGTTACAAATAGCGGTCAGTTAACTGCTTCAAATAATATAATTGCAAACTTAAATCAAACCAGCATTCTAAATTCCGCTTCCATCAAAGGCATTGAAATAGACGGAAATGAAAAATGTACAGCATCTGGAAATAGCATTTTTTCTATCAATACTGCAAGTACTTTATCAACAATGTCAAATGGATTAATGGCTTCGCAAGGAATTTGGTTCAATGGAGATTCAGCAAGAACAATCACCGGAAATATTATTTATAATATTTCAGCTACAGCTGGAGCTAATGTTACAGGCATTGCAGAATCGGGTACAAATGCAATTATTTCAAAAAATAAAATATATAATATTTCCAATTCTGCTACAAATGGAACCGCTAGTGGAATAGTTCTTTATGAATTAAATTCCACCAGTTATGTCGCCAATAATATGATTTCTTTAGGAGGAAATGATGCTACAGAATATAGTGGAATTTGGATACCAAATACCAATTCATCCGTTAAACACTTGTATTTTAATTCCATTTATATTGGTGGAACTGCAAGTGCTGGTAACTCCTATGCATTCCTGAGAGGTAATAATACCACTCCAATTTATATGAGGGATAATATTTTATCAAACTCTAGAACTGGCGGAACTGGGAAACATTATGCAATTGTAAGTCAAAATTTTAGCGACAGAACTGTGGTTAATCTTGAGAATAATAACTACTACTCTGCCAATCCTGCTACTCTTGGTCTTTGGAATGGTGCAGACAATGATTTCAATGCCTGGATAGGAAATAGTGGTGAAATTTCCAGTATAAATCAATTACCTAATTTTATTGATATTGCAAATGGAAATTTACATCTTGATCCTTCAAACAGTTGTGCTTTTAATGGAATTGGAGTAGTGATTACCGGAATAACTGATGATTTTGATGGAAACATACGTCCGATTAATCCAGATTTAGGCGCTGATGAAATTATTCCAACAGGTGGAAATATTGTAGATAACTGGACTGGCCGAATTGATAGCGTTTGGGTGAATCCATTAAACTGGCAATGTGAATTGTTACCAACTTCAAGTTCAAATATAACCATTGGTAATGTAACAAATGATCCAGTTATAAATTCTGCGGTTACCATTAATGCATTGACAATCAAAAATAATGGAAATTTAAAGGTTTGGACTAATTTACTTACAGTTAACGGAGTATTAACCAACGAAACCGGAGGAAGCTTAATTATAAATGGAGGTGCAAAACTCACTACCAATGCCAATTTTAACAATGGCGGAGAGTTTAGGTTACGATCTCCAAATAATCATGGGCAATCAGGTTCTTATCTTGATTTTGCGGGCACTTATTCAAACACAGGTTCTGGAATGTTCTATGCAGAAAGATTCTTTGGACAAAGACAATATCATTATTTTGCACCACCAATTCAATGTGTACTTCAGGATGCTGGTAGTAATGCAAAAGCATCACTTATGCAAACTTCAGCTTCCGGCCAGTTTAATGCAAATTTGTTGGATTATACCGAATCTGCGAATATTAATCCAAATCCAACCAGCATGAATGATTTAGTGGCTGCCTGGCATTATGTGCGTCCGTATTCTGGCAGTCCGGAATTTAATTTTGTTAAAGGCGCTGGTTATGCATTCTATGATCAGTCCGATAAGTTGGTAACATTCCAGGGAAAGCCAAACACTGGAACTCAGAATGTAACACTCTCATTTACAAATGATGATGATGGAACTACCTATAATGGGTGGAATTTGATTGCAAACCCCTATCCTTCTTCAATTGATTGGAATTCAATAGCAGGAACACTTGGTGCGAATCTGACAAATGCAGACAATGCAATTTACGTTTGGGAAGGTGATAATTTAACTGGTGCTTATGCTTCTTATGTCAATGGCTCATCGTCGGGAACTGGCAATTTAACACGATATATTGCCCCAATGCAGGCCTTTTTTATCCATGCAAAAGCATCACCGGCAAGTTTTCCGTTAAATAATAGCCATAGATTACATTCAAATGTCAATTTTTTAAAAAGCACCAAGGCAAGTGGAAATTTAGTGAAATTGAAAGTAACAAAAGATAGTTTATCGACAGTAACTGTAATTAATTTTGAGGATCTTGCAACAAATGAATTCGATGGTCAGTTTGATGCTTTCCAGATGTTTGGCTTGTATTCAAAATGCCCGCAATTATATTCAATTACAGAGACCAATAAATCAACCCTTTCGGTTAACTCGCTTCCTCTGAATAACTTATTGAATACAAGCGTTCCATTAGGAATACGATCAGTTGATGGAGGAAAAAGTATAATAGAACTCAACAATGTCGAAGGTCTTGATCAAACCCATGTTATCCTTGAAGACAAAGACTTAAATAAACTGATCAATTTGAGGGCTCAAAGCAAATACGAGTTTGATTTGGCCGCAGATTTTGTTGCAAATAGATTTGTATTACATTTTACGGAAAACAATCCCCCGGTTCTGCAAAATCCATTTTCGAATTTGGTGACTGACCAGGAAGCTGTTTTCAGTTACTCTTATAGCGATAATGTATTTATTGATAATGATTTAGGAGATAGTATCCGCTATTCTGCTTTTCTTGAAAATGGACAAATATTACCTTCATGGTTAACTTTTAATCCTGAAAGCAAAACTTTTTCGGGAACTCCACATAATCAGGATGTAGGAACACTTAATATTCAACTAAAAGCAACGGATATACTTGGAGCTTCATCCACTTTCAACTTTGTTCTTGATGTTTTAAATGTAGACGATCCTCCAACTCTTCAAATTCCAATTGCTAATATCAATACTTTAGAAGACCAAAGTTTTGAATATTCAATCAACAATCAAACTTTTAAAGATGTTGATTTAAATGACAACTTAAGCTATTCGGTAACTCTAAGCAATGGTCAAGCATTACCCGACTGGTTAAAATTTAATTCTGAAACATTGAAATTTGCAGGAACTCCTTCCAATGATAACGTTGGAACTATTGAAATTAAAGTAATAGCAACCGATGGTTCTGGTGAAAGTGCCTTTGACATTTTTACCCTTCAGGTTATCAATGTCAATGATGCTCCAATCGTTCAGCAAAAAATTAATGATCAGGATATTATGATAAATACAGATTATTCATTCGAAATTCCTGTCCAAACATTTATTGATATTGATCAAAATGAGGAACTAAAACTAACTGCCATTTTAGTCAATGGTTCGCCATTGCCTACCTGGTTGAATTTCAACCCGGATATGGGCATTTTCAGCGGAATGCCATTGCAAATGGGCGAAATCTCTATTAATTTAAAAGCTACAGATTTAGTTGGTGCTTCAGTTTCGCAACAATTTAAACTTACTGTGCATTCAACTACTGATATTGAAAAGATAGGAGAAAAAATATTTTCAGTATTTCCAAACCCAACAGATGGACAATTTTATTTAACCATGGAAACGAATGGAGTTTCAAGCAACTGGGATATTAATATTAAAGACATAAACGGAAGAAATGTTTTCCAGGCTAAATTAAATAGCTCAAAACAAGAATTTGATTTGACTGGTTTGGCTGCCGGAAAATATATTATTGAACTTAAATCAGGTGAAAATAAAATTATTAAGTCTTTGATTATTAAGTAATTTATTATACAAATTGATTTGCCACAAATGCACGAATAAAATCTATAATTCGTGCATTTGTGGCATTTTTTTATGGAATAAATGCAAATCTCTCATCTATTCTTTAAATTTACAAATAGAAACTAATAATCTTGCTATGCGAAACGTCCTTTTGACCCTTATTTTTTCAATTACGCTTGTTCTTGGTTCAAGTTCATTCATTGAAAATCGAAAACAATCAAACTCTGATCATAATTTAAACATATATCCTGAAAAGGAAATATATAGTGCAATCCCCGCCCCTCCTGATACTGTCCCTACACTTAAAGTAGTTGGCGATGATAATAAAAAAGTAACTCTTCGGATGAATGAACTAATTATTCAGGTTGAAGTGCTCGGTAATATTGCCCGTACCACCATGGAAATGAATTTCGAAAACAAAACAGACAGGATTTTGGAAGGTGAACTGGATTTTCCTTTGGGCGAAAATCAGACAGTTACGCGCTTTGCATTAGAAATAAATGGAAAAATGCGCGAAGGTGTTGTAGTTGAAAAACAAAAAGGCCAGCAGGTTTTCGAAGCTGTTGTTCGTAAAAATATTGACCCTGGCTTATTGGAAAAAACCAAAGGAAATAATTTCAAAGCCCGCATCTACCCAATTCCTTCAAATGGAAATAAACGGATAATTATAGCGTATGAACAAGAATTGATTGGAACAAAAACTGGCAATTTATATCTTCTGCCACTTCAGTTTAAAGATAAAATGGATAAATTTTCATTAAAAGTTGAAGTTTTTAAACAGAAAGTAAAACCAATTCTTGAAAACAATGAACTCGTAAATTTTGAATTTACCGAATGGAAAGATTCCTATATTGCCAAACAGGAATATACTAATTACATTGCCAATAAACAATTGGGTTTTGTGCTTCCAGAAACTAAAAATATTTACTCAACATTTATAGAAAAGTCTGATAAACAAATAAATGACGATTATTTCTATATCAATTTAAAACCAGAAAAATTTACTCAGAACAAAAAACTCCCAAAATCAATATGTCTACTTTATGATGTTTCCACTTCATCTGAGAACAAAGACACGTTAAAGGAAATAGAGGTTTTGGATAAATATTTTAAGAAAATAAGCAATCTCAAAGTTAATTTAGTCACCTTTAGCAATGAAATCAATTCAAATACAAATTTTATAGTTAAGGACGGAAATTGGGAACAGCTAAAAAAACAGTTTCTTAATCCGGGTTACGATGGTGCTACACAGTTCGGAAGCCTTGATCTATCGAAATATATTTGTGATGAATTTATATTGATTTCAGATGGGATTTCCAATTTTGGAAAATCTGAGATATTGACACAAACAACACCGGTAATGGTTATCAGCTCTACTCAATCAGCTGATTTCTCATATCTAAAATTTATAGCATCAGGTACGGGTGGTCTGTATATAAATCTGAAAAATACCACAACAGAACAAGCGCTGACTCAATTAACTGAACAATCCTATCATTTTATTTCTGCAGAGTACGATAAAACTGTAATTTCGGAGCTTTTCCCTTCAAAACCTACCGATTTTAAAACCAATTTTTCAATTGCAGGTCAATTAAAAAGCAATAGTGCAGAAATTACTTTAAATTTTGGATTTGGAAATAAGGTTTACAAATCGATAAAAGTAGAATTGGATAAATCAGAAATATTTTCAGAAACAAATCTGGTACAAAGAATTTGGGCACAAAAGAAAATTGCTGAATTGGATATGTTGTACGAAAAAAACAAAGAAGAAATTATCAATCTTGGTAAAAAATATTCTATAGTTACACGAAATACATCATTGATAGTTCTTGATCGGCTTGAAGATTATATCCAATACGAAATAGTTCCGCCAGTTGAATTACAAAAAGAATATTTCGAAATTATAGAAAATAAGAAAAAAGAGAAAACAGATCTTGAAACTGCACATATTGAACAAGTTGTACAATATTTCAATGCACGAGTTGAATGGTGGAATACCAAATTCTCTAAAGAAAAACAGACAACTCAAAATGATGTCAATTTTGTTGCGCCATCAATTGTTGATAGTTTAGTTATGGAAGAAAGTGAATTAAGTACTTCAGATGAAGTGGCATCCGAAAATCTTGCTAAAGAAGAAGAAGTTATGATAGAAGATGTTGGAGGTTCCCTTGGTCCGGTACGTGAAAATAATTTAAATGAAACAAAAAACAAGGACAAAGAAGAAGAGGAAGGTAGAATTTCTACTATTCAGCTAAATGCTTGGGATCCTGAAACTCCATATATGACAAAAATAAAAAATGCAAAAGCCGAAAACCAATACAATCAATATTTAGAAGATAAGAAAGAATATGCATCAACGCCTTCTTTCTATCTTGATGTGGCCAATTATTTTGTTAAACAAGGAAATAAAAAGCTAGCTCTGCGGATATTATCAAATATTGCTGAAATGAATGTCCAAAACCACGAATTGATGAGGATATTGGCACATCGGCTTGAACAATTAGAATATTACGATTTAGCGATTTCAGTATACGAAGAAGTTGTGAAAATAAGAACAGAAGAGCCTCAGTCTTATCGTGATTTATCATTATGCTTAGCCGCTGATGGTCAATACCAGAAAGCACTCGACATCCTTTATGATGCAATAAAAAAACCATGGGATGGAAGATTTCCAGAAATTGAAGGCATAATGGCCATTGAAATGAACCGGATAATCAGTAAAGCCGGTAATAAAATTGAAATCAGCAAAATAGATAAACGCTTGATTAAAGATATGCCAGTGGATGTGCGGATTGTTTTGAACTGGGATACCAACAATTCAGATATGGATTTATGGGTGACAGACCCTTACGGCGAAAAATGTTATTATTCCCATGCACTTACTTACACAGGTGGCAGGATATCACGCGATTTTACTCAAGGATATGGGCCCGAAGAATATTTAATAAAAGGCGCATTACCTGGCAAATATATTATCCAAGCTAATTATTATGGCTCAAGCAGTCAGCGAATTACAGGACCAACAACCATTTATCTCGAATTATATACCAATTATGGCAAGAAAAACGAAAAGAAAGAAACCATAACCATGCAATTAACAAGTGAGGCAAGAGTAGTAGATATTGGGGTTTTGGGATTTGGTAAATAGAAAATAAATTTAAATCCGACTAAAAATAAATTATAGTCGGATTTAAATTTAACCGGCTTTTAATATTTTTTAACTAAAGCTTAACCTAAAAGATAAAACCAATGCCGTAAATTTGAACCTATAATCTTTAAATCATACTGCTATGGTAAAAATGATAAAATTTGTTTGTATTGCCGGTATATTAGCCTTACTGGTTTTATTTGTACTTTTTACCGGAGCTGGCCGATCTTCAGCAAAAAAAGATTTCGATGATAATACCTCTAAATACCAAACAAATAAAGTTTCTAAAAAAGATCACAAAAAAATTGAATTAAATACCCAGATTAATGAAGATGTTTTTGATATTAGTATTCCATGGTAAATGATGAATGCTCTACTTATTTAAACATATTTCTGGTATCAATTTTCAAATAGTTCTTAACCATTTGACCTTTTCAAGAATAAGAATTCAAAGAAGTAACTGATCGCAACCCCAATTGAATAGCATAAAATATCCGACCATAAAAATCCATGGCCCAAAACCAAAGATCCAAGAGTAGTTTGACGTATGGAATCAATCCAAACGGCATGGAATAACTGACTGATTTCTATTAAATAAGAAAAAAGCAAAGCAACCAATGCCAAGTGAAATGATGTTTTTCGAACAAATATAAATCCCAACAGCCAGAACACCAGCATTGCCCAAAGCGTATCTCCAAGATATTCAGCTAAAAAAGAAGAAAAAAATTGAGGAAATTTTCTGGAAGCAATTCCAATTAATAGGGTTAATAAAATTAGAAGAATGCCTAGTTTTCGGTTTCTTTTTACCATTTGTTTTGGAATTATAATAATTTATTGAAATAAAAACAATTATTTATCCTAGAAAGAAGAATAATTCATAGTTTTCCAAAGTCTATATCAAATCAATATTTATCTTAAGAAATAAAAAATTTATAAAATTCAGATAAAATTTAAACCATTCGCAAAATTATTTTACTATCTTTGGTAAAATACTAAAAATATAAAATCGATAAGATTATGGAAAATAGCTTTTTAAAAGTAAAAAATTATCTTCAGGAATTGCAATACAATATTATTCAAGAAGACGAAAAAGACGGAGTACTTGTTATAGAAAAACATTCAGAGGGAATCAACAAATTATTTTTAATTTGTGCTGATCCTATTTTAATTATACAACAGTATCTTTTCACAGTCAAACACGATGATGTAGCTGTTTATAAAAGTTTATTAATGAAAAACCAGGACATCATCCATGGTGCATTTGCACTTGATGAAAGCGGAAAAAAGGTTTTATTCCGTGATACACTTCAACTTGAAAATCTGGATATTAATGAAATAGACGGTTCCTTAAAATCACTTGCACTGCTTTTGAGTGAATATTCCAACAAAATTATTGAATTTGGAAAATAATACTTTTTTACTGATTCGTAAGCTATATCAAACTTTTATAAAATAAGTAATCAGATTTGATATAATTTCGACAGATTAGCTTGTTAAGAAATCTAATTTTTTCACTAAAAAATCGGTACAAGCCTTGATCTATTTTCGGTATTAACATACAAACCAATCTGTTATCATTTAATTTTAGTCTAAGAGCCATCATTTTTAAAAAATTAATGGCTCTTTCTTTGTGTTTTTAAAAAAGCAATTTCGCTATTATAATCCACTCAAAACCTACAATTATAAAAAATGCCTAAAAGAGTAATAAAAAGAGTAACTTCTTTTTTCAAAGATCGTATCTGGGAAATTGAAACTACTAAAATTCCTTTCTATAAAAGATATGCAATCAATTTTGTCAAAATTATAATGCTGGCTTTTAACGGATTTGAGAAAGATGAGTGCCCAATACGATCTTCGGCATTAACTTATTTTTCTTTGCTTTCAATTGTTCCAGTTATAGCCGTAGCTTTTGCAATTTCTAAAGGTTTTGGGTTGGAACGTGTATTAGAAGATGAAATTACAAAGAGTCTTGCTTCACAAAAAGAGGTGATGAACTATTTGCTCACATTTTCAAAATCAATGTTGAGTTCTACAAAAGGAGGCATTTTAGCAGTAATAAGTATTGGATTTTTATTGTATACCGTACTCAGGCTTTTCAACCATATCGAAAATGCAGTAAATACGATATGGAATATTGAAAAATCGAGATCATTTGTCAGAAAATTTACAGATTATCTTTCTATTGTTCTCATTGCCCCTATATTAATTGTACTTGCAGGAACTGCTAACATCTATATTAACACTATTTTAAAACATATTTCAAAAGATAGCACTATTTATGAACTATTATCCCCTGTTGTTCTATTTTTTATAAGACTTTTTCCTTATCTTATTATTTGGCTTCTATTTACCATCATGTATATTATTATGCCAAATAAAAAAATTAAATTTATTCATGCTATGTTTGCTGGATTGGTGGCTGGTACTGCTTATCAACTTCTTCAATTTTACTACATAAACCTACAGGTAGGATTTTCGCGCTACAACGCCATTTATGGGAGCTTTGCTGCCCTTCCGTTATTTCTTGTATGGACACAGCTGAGTTGGCTTTTATTTCTTTTTGGGGCTGAAATTGCAGCTGCGTTAGAAAACATACGCTCTTATGGAATTAAAAAAGATTACTTTGTTTTAAGCACTTCAAAAAAAAGACTCCTGAACTTGCTTGTACTTAAAAAGATTATAAATTCTTTTAAAACTGACAATAACGCTCCAAACGTTTATGATTTGGCAAATGAAATAAGATTGCCAGTTCAATACTTGATACAAATCACTGATACTCTGGTGAAATCAAAATTAATTTCAAGAGTAATTGTTGATAATGAGCATATTACGGGGTTTCAACCAGCCAAAGATATTGCAAACTTAAGCTTTGCCGAAGTGCTTGAAAAACTAGATATACTTGGTGATAATAAAATCCTGATTAATCGTGATAATGATTCGGAATCTATCGATAAAAACCTTGAAGCATTTTTGGATTTGGTAAAAGATAATTATTCCACACTACTCATTAAAGATCTTTAGTAAACATCATATAAAGATCGCACACTTATTTTATCTTCAAGTTTTTGTTCCGGATATTCCGGAACAAATTCAGTTATTTTCTGCTCTCCTGGCAATAAATCAAAATAATTATCAGAAAAATTTCCTTTATCTTCAGGAAAATCCAGAAAAACATTTTTGGCTAAATAATCCGTCATGATTTGAATTATAAATTTGTCTTTCTTTTTTGTAATATTGAATACAACATCAGGATCAGGCAAATCTAAATCCTTTACTTCTTTAAAATATACATTTTCTCTAGCTATTTCAGTACTTCCTGAAAGAAGTTTAATATGGATCATTGTTTTATTTTTAACGCTATCAGCCAAAAATCTGCTTAAATCTTGACTATAAACAATTTCGCTGCTTAATGCTTTTACATTTACCTCCATATCATCTGCCCAAATTTCGTTACCATAAAAATCTATGAGATTGATACTTAATTTCATTTTTCTAGATTTGATTTCATCCGATACTATAAATACCTTTATTGTATTGTTTTCCATTTGCCCCGAAATCAACACAGGCGCATAAACCCTTTTCAAATAATAATGCAATGCTTTCCATCTTCCATAATAATCAATACCAGAAGGAGTTATCGCAGGCCAATAATCGTTTAATTGCTGATAAATGGTTCCCATATATTTTCCTCTTTCACTACGATAACTTTTTATTGCTCCAGCCATGTTTTCAGCTTGTAGCAATTGGCTTACATAAACATATGGAATAATATGTCCTGGTATTTTATATTTACTAAATATGTTTTTTTGTATGAGTTCAAATCCTCCCGGATATTTTTGATGAGCTTTTAACTGATTAGAATAACGATAGAGCTCTTTTTCTTCAATAAAACTGCGCATACTAGAAAGTAGAGGATATGACAGATTGCCATGCAAAATATATTGTCCAAAATTTTGTGGACTATTTTCAATTTCAAAAGTGTCTGATTTTAAAGGTAAAAATGCCCTTCCACTATCGATATTTTCAACAATCTGTTTCAATAAGTCTCTTTTCAACGAATTAAGCTGAACATTGATTTGCCTATTTTCCTTATTATTATCAATAGAATTTATTTGTTCATAATCACACCATAAAGCCAAAGAAGGATGGTTTCTCAGTCTCTCTATATTTTGCATTACTTGCAATTTTAACTTCTCTAAATGAACAACTTCTGAAGTATCAAATTTTTCATATTTCATAAAATCTTGCCAAATAAGTATCCCGTTTTCATCGCAGAGATCATAAAACTCATCATTCTCATAAATGCCACCTGACAAAACTCTCAACATATTTATATTAACTTTTCTAGCACTTTGAATAAGATGTTTATATTGGTCACTTTTCACTCGCTGTGAATAAATATCCTGAGGTAGATAATTGGCGCCTTTTATAAATATAGGAATATCATTTAGCTTAAAATAAGAACCACTTCCATGCTCAACATCTTTTTGCACAAGCTCCAGCTTTCTGAAACCAAAACGCAATGTTCTTGCATCAATAACCTTGCTTTTATGCTCAACTTGTAAATTGAAATCATAAAGATTGGCTTTACCTAAGCCATTAGTCCACCAAAATTTCGGTTTATCTATTTTTATCCTTAACTCAAAGTAATTAATGCCTTTTTTAACAACAACTGAAGTGTCAATCCAATTTTTTTCTAATCCTGATATTTTTAAATCAACATTTTGAACTATATCAGATTGCAAATTTATTTTCACCTTAACAATTGCCCTTTCTCTGTTTAACGATTCCTGAAAAAATTGATAATCTGCGATTTTAATAACATCCCATGCTTTTATATGGATGGGTTGCAAAATTCCACATCCAAAAAAAAGTGAATCAATATGAAAGCAAAATTGATGTGGCGAATGGAACCTTACAGTTAATATATTATGATCTCTCTTAAGGATTTTTTTACATTCTATTATCTTTTCCAAATGTCTACTACCACCAACACTGATAACAGAATCATTCAAAATGACTATTGAGCATAAATCTAATCCGCTGAATATTAATTCAATATGTCTTTTCATATAAAATTCTTCATTCATATTAAAAACGGTTTGATATTCCCATTCACTCTTTTTAATCCATTCAAGTCTTTCAGTATTGATCCCAAAAAAAGGATCGGAAATTTTATGATTTGCAAATAAATCAGTAACAATTGAACCAGGCACAGTTGCAAGCATTTCCTCATTTTTGCCAATCTGCTTAAAGCTCCACCTGCTATTCAATTCTTGGTCAACAACTTCCATTTTTTCATCATTATTTCTACAACTAATAAAAGAAGTAAAAAGGACCAACAGGCATACGATATTTTTGAGTAAATGCTTCATTTCAATAAAATCCAATAAATTAGAAATAATTGTTTAGTCCAAAATCAGACATTTTTACTTTTAATTGATAAATAGAAATCAAAAATAGATTATATTCGTGATTAAGAATATTTTCCAAAAAAAAACAAATCATTAAAATAATTAAAAAGGTAAACTATACAATATCAATAATTTATAATATATGCTAAAAGAATTATTAAAATTTAACAGAAGTTACCGAAGGTTTTATGAAAATGAGAATATTTCAAGTGAAACATTAGTTGAACTAATTGATTTTGCTTGCCTTTCGCCATCTCCTAAAAATTTACAAGCGTTGAAATTCATTCTTTCAAATGAAGTGAATTTAAACAACAAAATTTTTGCTACCCTGGCATGGGCAGGTTATTTGAACGATTGGAAAGGACCTGAGCCCGGTGAAAGACCATCGGCATATATTATTATTTTGGGTGATAAAACAATTTCAAAAGATTTTATTAAAGATTATCTGCCAACAGGCTCAGGAATTATTGCCCAATCCATTTTATTAGGTGCCGCTGAAAAAGGAATTGGTGGATGCATAATTGCTGCAATACAAAGAAAAAAACTCTATGAACAATTGAATTTAAGCGAAGATTTTGAAATTATGTTGATATTAGCCCTTGGCAAACCTAAAGAAATTGTTGTAATTGACAATGTGGACGAAACGGGCAATATTGAATATTGGCGTGATGAGAACCAAATACATCATGTACCAAAACGGAAATCGGAAGATATTATAATACATCTATAAAAATTAGAAATAACTCAAAATTATTATCAGTTTCCAAAAATCATTATATCAACTAAATACTACAATAAGCTTCTCATTTTCAGTTATCTAAAAAGAAGTAATGACAAATATTCTACTCATTTTTTTCTAAATAAGATTGTTTAATAATAAATTTTCCAATTAATTTTCTTACCGTGCAACTATTCGCACTAACTTTAGGTCATATTGTTTGAAACGCTATGATAAGTGAAGATCAATTAATCGACAGATGTAGAAAGAATGATCGGACTGCTCAGAAAATCCTTTACGACAGATACGCTTCCATAATGTTTGGAATTTGTCTAAGGTATGTTTTTGAACGTTCCGAGGCTGAAGATATTTTGCAGGAAGGTTTCTTGAAAATATTCACAAAAATAAATGAATTTGAAGGAAGAGGTTCCTTTGAAGGTTGGATGAAAAGGGTATTTATTAACACTGCTATTACATTATATCATAAAAATTCGAAACACAACAAAAATCATTACAACATTGATGATGTGCATGTTGTAAAAAGTGAGAAACCGGTATTTGATGATTCAGAGTTCACAAATGAAGAATTGATAAATATTATTCATAGTCTGCCAAAAGGATACAAGCTAGTCTTTAACATGTATGCTATTGAGGGATATAAACATAAAGAAATAGCAGAGATGTTAAACATTGACATTAATACCTCAAAATCGCAGTACTCAAGAGCTAAAAAGCTGATTAGAAAAAAACTTGAAATTTATGGCCAAGTTTCTATTGGAATTGATAATGATGAAGATGAAAATGAAGAATAATGTGAATAACGTACAAAAATAAAATGTCAATTATACCTTATATATCAAAACTGAAACAACGGTATACTTTGTAAAGCTATGATCATAACTTAGTAATTTGAAATAAATTAAAAACGAATGTTATCTTGTTAATTTGAATGAAAAAAGATTATAAAAATATTGAGGATTTGTTCAGTAATTCTTTAAATGGTTATAAAATTGAGCCATCAAAAGAGGTATGGAAAAAAATAAACTTCAAACTTAATTTTAAAGAATTTTTTTCAACTGACTTTAGGACTTTTAATATCTACTACCTCACTGTATTAACCGGTTTGATAACTAGCTTGGTATTTCTTTTTCCTGGTGAAAAACAAATTATTAAAAATAAGCCAATTACCTATGTTAACACTATAACCTCTGAAAACCAAAATATACCGATACTTGAAAATAATAAAGTAAAAATAATTAATAAAAAGAAAAAAGTAGCAATTTCTTATCCTACAGAAGTTTATACTCAGAATGATTTCAAAATAGCAAAACGAAAACAAGATTCTGAGGTTTTGCCACTGCCATTAAAAAACAACTTAAAAGAGTTTTCCAGCATTTATGGCGATTCAATAAATCAAATAGGATTAATTTCAGTATTGCCCCCAAAACCAAAGTTTATTTTAGAGTCTAAAGCTGGTTGTGCTCCTTTTGAAATTAAGCTAAAAAACCAAACCGAAATGGCCCAATATTACGAATGGTCTTTTGGTGATGGAAGCAAATCTTCTAAAATAAATCCAACATATTCTTATCAATATCCTGGTGTATACAGTATTAGACTAAAAGCAATTGGAATTGGAGGTATTGCATATTGCATTATTGACTCCGTAATTGTTTTTGACGGACCGAAAAATAAAATTTCATTACCTTATCAATCAGAAATACTTGAAGGGGAACGTATTATCATTCAAAATGAAACTCAAAATACAACTAAATACGAATGGGATTTTGGTGATGGAACTTTTTCTACACTGAAAAAGCCTGAACATATTTATCAAACATCTGGAAAATATTCAATTGTCTTAAAATCATGGACAGAAAAAAATTGTATGGATTCAGTGAAAATTGCAAATGTCAATGTTTCAAGACTCGAATCCAAGATTGTTTTTCCTAACGCATTTTGTCCAATTCCAGAAGGATCATCTGATGGTAAATACTCTGGCAAGGAAGTCCACAATGATATTTTTCATCCACTTGTTAATGGTGGAATTACAGAATATCATATAAAAATATATACCAAAGAAGGTGCATTGATATTTGAATCCAATGATGTTCAGATTGGATGGGATGGCTATTATCAAAAACAAAGAATGCCTCAAGGAGTTTATCCGTTTGTAGTTACAGGAAAATTTGAAGGAGGTAAAAGCTTTTTGAAAAAAGGAAATGTAACCATCATTTACAATCAGTACAACTAATAGCAAAAAAAATCACCTGTTCAGGTGATTTTTTTTATTAGGATTTCAAAATTATTTAGTCATAATATTTATATTATTCATTAAATCTTCTTTATAAGATTTAGCAATAGGGATACTTTTATTCTCACCTTTTATTTTCATAATAATGGCATTATCCTCTATCATTTCAATTTTAGCCAAATTTACAATATATGACCTGTGAACCCTTGCAAACATTTTAAGTGGGAGTTTATTGATAATAGCTTTCATCGTGAAGTGAATAGTATACTTACTAGTAAACGTATTGATTATCACATAATTCTCCAATGCTTCAACCCATAAAATTTCTTCATATTTTAAGCGAACCAATGAGGAAGAACTGCTTTTAATAAAAATTCCATCCTTTCCTGTAAGCTGTTCCTGAAACTCTTTGTGTTTTTTACTAGCTTTTTCAACTGCCTTAAAAAACCTGGTAAAGGAAATTGGTTTTAAGAGGTAATCTGTTACATCATACTCAATTGCTTCAAGAGCATACTTATCTTTTGCTGAAATAACAATAACCTGTGGAAGGTTTTTTAAGGTCTTTATAAATTCTACACCGCTCATTTCAGGCATTTCGATATCTAAAAATATTAAATCGATATCATTCTCTGTCTGCATGGCGTTTAATGCATCAACCGCACTATTATAAGCGCCTCTAAATTCCAGAAATTCGGTTTTATTAACATATTTCTCAATCAATAATCTTGAAACATTATCATCATCTATTACAATGCAATTCATAGTCAATAGGTTTTATATTTAGATGTACAGAAATAACTTAGTATTGTTAAGCCTTGAATTTAACAAAGTTAATAATCTGAAACAAATAAAGAAACTTGCAATACAATATTTTATTTACAAAAGTTTGCAATACATTTAAACATAAATTGTAAGTTACTGAAATAATGCGAATTAAAGTATATAATTCTTACCAAATTAAATAATTATTACGATCTAAATTAATGTGCATTAAAAAAAATGGTTGACAAAATGTCTAAAAACGATTTTGGCATATTTAAAAAATTCTTATACAATCATTAAATTTGAATTGCCAGTCAAAATTATTTGAATACTCTGCTTGGAGTAATTATTTTTCGGAAATATATGCTTACCTGAGTAAGAACATTCAAATTGCTTAAAATTTATAGTTTTAAAGGGGTTTAAATAAACTTGATAAACGTTTGTTAAGAATATTAAACTGATTCTGTTCGCAAAAATAATTAATATCTAAAATTGCAAACAAAATAAAATCTCTTAACTTGGACATTTTGTCAAATTATACAATTTATAACCAGAATATAAGTTATAATAGAAATCTTAGAATTAAATATACAATACATCAGAGTATGAAAAAGTACATGTTTCCATTATTTATCTCATTTTTTATTAGTTTTTTGAATGTTACCGCCCAAGATAGATTACTTGATGAAGATGAATTGGTAAATGCGGATGAATTTCTTTCACTCGATGAAGCTTTAAAAAATCCAGAAAAAGTATATAAATTGAATTTGAGTGACATGCAATTGGACGAGTTTCCAAGAGAAGTGTTACAGCTCTATAATTTACAGATGCTCGATTTGTGGAAAAACAATATTGAAAAAATACCAGCTGATATTCAACTGTTATCACACCTACAATATTTGAATTTGGGAAATAACAAAATGAAAGAACTTCCGAAAGAAATTGGTAGTTTGATAAATTTAATTGCACTTGATTTAGAAGATAATAAACTTGAAAAATTACCTGACGAAATTGGCAATCTGGTTTTTATTCAAAATTTAGCTTTGGGTAATAATAAATTAAAAGAAATACCTGAATCGGTTGGCGAATTAAAAAATTTAAAAGATCTGAGCATCTGGGAAAATCAACTAGAAAAGTTACCGGAATCATTTGGGAAGCTCAAAAACCTTCAAAGTTTAGATATTTCTGAAAATAAAATAAAGAAGTTGCCAGTCTCATTCGGATTACTTCTCAACCTTAAAATCTGCGATCTCCGTTCTAATGCACTAGAAAAATTTTCAATTCAAACAGAATTGTTAGGTTCTTTGAGATATTTTGACTTGTCAAATAACAAAATTAATTCACTATCAAATTCCATATCAAATTTAAAAGCACTTCAAATGCTTTTTCTGCAAAATCAAATTGATGATAAACAAGAACAATGCTTGAAAAATTTACCATCCGGAATTGGTTTTCTGAGAAACTTGCAACAAATCAACATTCGTAATACAGGTATCACTGAACTGCCAGTTGAGATTGGAGACCTTCAGGAACTTCAAATACTCGATGCCTCTGAGAATAACTTAGTTGACATACCATCCGTGATTAGTAAACTTAAAAACTTGAAAGAACTTCACCTTTCTTCAAATCAGCTAAAAACAATTCCTCCAGCATTAGGTAAATTGCCTAACCTTATAATATTAAACCTAATGAATAATTCCATCAATGAAATTTCATCATTAATTAATAAATCTACTAATATTGAAGAGATAAACCTTTCAAAAAATAAACTTACAATTTTCCCTGAATCATTTTATCTTATGACTAATTTGAAAAAACTTGATTTTTCGGATAATCAAATAAGGACAATACCATTGGGCATTAACAATTTAAAAAATTTAAAAGAACTGAACCTAGAAGGAAATAAACTAACAAGCATTCCTGCTGAAATAGGAAAACTTAGTTCACTTAGTAATTTGAACCTACGAAACAATGAATTTTCTGATAACCAGATAGATGATATTAAAAAGCTTTTTTCTGAAGATGTAAATATTAGGTTCTAAACAAACGTGAAAATATTAATATTTAAGTATTGCATAAAAGGTATAATTTAAAAATCAATTCTGGTAATCAAGTACCTTATTTTGATATAATTAATTCCTCATTTTTATCCCATCTAACATTTTTATTTGTCTGATATATTTAATATTTAGATTGATTATAAATTAGTTTTTAATTGGAATATTCACTTATCTCTATCTATCAAAAACCCCTTAAAAGTATTACATTTACGAAGCTTTATCTTTAAAATCATTCATAAAATATTTTCAAAGTATTTAGAGTTTTAGGCAATCTATTAAATAAGATTTAATCATATTAATATATCATTTCTTTAAATTCCACGTTTTAATAATCAATTTGAGAATCACTTCTACAAATAATCCAATGAAAAGTACTAAACATTTATTATGAAAAAAGAATTTATTTTTTATTCTGTGGTAATTGGCTTTTTTAGTGTAATCATGTATTCGTGCGTACATAGTTTACCAAATGCCAATGATATGGCACCAGTTTGCTTTACATCCGATGTATTGCCAATTTTCCAGGCCAACTGTGGAATTGCAGGTTGCCATAGTAGCGGAAGTGATTTAGACTTAACCAGTTACCCATCAATAATGAATAGCATAACAGCATATGATCCAAAAAACAGCCCAGCTTATCAGGCTATTATTTCAAAGTGGGTCAATGCAATGCCGCCAGACAAAGCAATCCCAGAAAATGCCCGAACGATAATTCGAATTTGGATTGAGCAAGGCGCAAAGGAGAACTGCCCTAACTAATCATCCCACAATTAAAATATATGAAAATGAAATATTTATTAATTCCGTTGTTCTTATTTTTTCTATTGCAAGCCTGCTTTTACGATAAAGAAGAACTTTTATATATGACAAACAATAATACTTGTGATACTGTAAATGTGACCTACAACGCCACCATTTATCCAATACTTGCAACTTACTGTTTATCGTGCCATGGAAATACTTCTGCAGCAAGCAATGGCAATGGCATTAAGCTTGAAAACTATTCTGATCTAAAAATAAGTGTAGACAATGGTAAATTTAGAAGTGCTGTCTTTCATGTTGGAACAGCATCGCAAATGCCTAAAAACGCTGGAATATTAAATGACTGCAATTTAAATCAGATAGACATTTGGCTAAAAGCTGGAGCACTTAACAATTAGATAAATATATTATGAAGAAAATTATAATCCTTTTTCTGCTAAGTTTTGTAGGAATTAATATTTTGGCCCAAGATATTGATGATTTATTGAACGAAGAGTCAACTGAAACAGTCAATTATGCTGATGCAACTTTTAAATCGACCCGGATTATAAACGGGCAATCTGTAATGCAATTACACAAAGAACATCTTGATCTTAGAATTTCTCACCGTTTTGGAGTTTTGAGCAATGGAATATCAGATTTTTTTGGGCTTGACAAATCTTCTATCAGAATTATTTTAGATTATGCATTAACAGATTGGTTAACAGTTGGAATTGGAAGAAGCTCATTTGATAAAACCTATGATGGCTCTCTTAAATTTAGAATTTTAAGACAAAGTTCAGGAAAATCAGTTATGCCAATATCATTAAGCTATTTTACAAGTTTTGAAGCTTTTACAAGCGATTTTAATGATTTAGCGCATACAAACCATACTTCATCAAGGTTCAGTTATGTACATCAAATGCTGGTTGCCCGTAAGTTCAGTGATAATTTTTCATTACAGTTAAGTCCTACTTTGGTTCACAGAAATTTAGTACCTACCGTATATGATATGAATGATTTGTTAGCAGTTGGCATTGGTGGACGATATAAAATTACTAAAAGGATGTCAATTAATGCTGAGTATTTTTATTCTATCCGGTCAAAAAGAAGCCCAGTAGTATATCACGATCCACTGTCAATTGGTATCGATATTGAAACTGGCGGTCATGTTTTTCAATTTATGCTTACAAATTCATCTGTAATGTTTGATGGAGGATTTATTTCCGGCCAAAATAATGATGATTTTTTCAAAGGCGATATACATCTCGGCTTTAATATATCAAGAATTTTTTCTTTTAAAAAACAATAACTAAAATTTGAACACAATGAAAAAGTATATTCTAAATATTATTTTAATAGCTTTAGTAAGCAATAACATTTTTTCACAAACATCCTATTTTACAAAAAGTGGTAAAATCGATTTTTTTTCAAAAACAGCAGTTGAAAACAATGAAGCAAGTAATAACCAAGTTGTTAGTACTTTAAAAACTGAAACTGGCGAACTTAATTTCGGAGTACTCATTAAATCTTTCAAATTCAAAAATGCTTTGATGGAAGAGCATTTTAATGAGAACTATATGGAAAGTACTAAATTTCCAAAAGCTACATTTAAAGGTAAGATTACAAATATTACAGCTATAAATTTTGGTAAAAATGGAACTTACACAGCAAATGTAACAGGAGAACTTATGATACACGGAGTAACAAAAGAGATAAGTACAACCGCCCAAATTGAAGTGAAAGACAAAACTTTTAATGCAGTATCATCTATAATAGTTAAACCTGCTGACTACAATATTCAGATTCCTGAATTAGTGAGGGAAAAAATTGCGAAAGATGTTTCAATTGACATAAACATTAACTACGAAGTATACAACAAATAAAACGATATCATTGACATTAAAAATATTGAATCTATAAGGCGGCATAACTCATACAGTGAATATGTTGCCCATTTAATGAATAATTGTAAAATATCAGAATATGAAAAAAACATATAAAATCGCTTTAATGGTTGTTGCTTTATCGGTAATTGCTGGTTTGAGCGTAAATTACTACGTTTTTCACAAAAAGCATAAGAACACATTCGACTTAAAAGCTGAGTATACTATATCTGCAGATAATTTGTTCAAGGAATTTGAAACAAACGAAGACAGTGCTAATTCAAAATATCTTGGAAAAATTATCGAAGTAGAAGGCAAAATTCTTGGTATTAAGGAATTTTCAGGAAGTTACCAGATATCTTTTGTTGATGAAGTTTTTGGAGTTACTTGCATGATTGACAGCAATTATGCGGTACAGCAAAAAAAAGAAATCTTAAATATTAAAGCGGGAAATATGATTAAAATAAAGGGCCAGTGCAATGGTTATCTTTCTGATGTAAAACTAGACAGGTGTATAATTGCAGAAGAAAAATAATTCTGCATTTAATAAATAATATATTTTTTATGAATACAATTGGGTATTCATATTTCTGACCACATCTCCTGAAAATATTAATTTAGAGCATATTACAAGCAACCAAGGAATTGCATTGTAATATGCTTTTTCTTTTTATTTGGCCGTAGAAATATTGTGTTTGAATTTTGAGAATTAAAATGATAAATGCCAGAAAATCTATAATCATTATCAGTACTAAATGAAATATTAAATACTTTAGAATTTTTGATATATGGCTTAATAAAATCAACATTTTCATTTACTTTTGTACTGCATACTTTACTATTAATTGAAATTTCTACAAAATCACTTTTTATGAAAACAAGAAGATTAAACCTTTTCATCATTTTCAGCCTGATCCTGTTAATGGCATGTTCCTCAAATAAAATGGGACTTGATAATCCAGTAAGTGCATCAATTTTGGGTTCAGAATATTCTGCAGATATACAAAAAGGTGATAAAAGTTACAAAGGCAAATATCTGACTGTAGTTGGAGAAATTTCGCAATACTATCAAAACAAATTTCAGGAAAACATATTAATTATAATGGATAAAGATAAAAAACAAGGCGTTAAATGTACTTTAATTAAATCCAATAAGCCATTGGAGCGGCCATTTAAATTAGGAGAAACCATTAAAGTAAATGGAAAATGCGCTGGTTTTGACGAATTTGTCTTACTCAGTGGCTGTATTATTTTAAAAGATTAGAAACCATTCTATTTTAAAATTGGAAAGCTAAGTTAAAAGTAATCAGAAATTTTTGTCGAAAGATCGTATCCTTTCATCTAAATGATAGCCGCTGATGCTTAATTTGATACTAAAATTACTACTGTAAGTAAATTTAAGCAGAAAATAATTATTGAAAAGTTGAACCTAAATCCTTGAACTTTGAATCAAGTCCGATTATAAACTTATTAACAAAAAAAAACTACAATTATTAATAAAATTTATAGTCTCAACATTATTAAATAGATAGAAAAGAGAATGGAATTTATTTGAAAAAAGACAGTGTTAATTCGCAAGTCAATTCAATCGAATATTTTTTATTTGGCAACAATTTTGCAATACTCTAGAAGAAGAAAAAATCGCTGTAATTAGTTCTTTTATAAATATTTACGATATTGTATTTGATAACAAAAACACATTACAGCAAATTAACTTTAGAAGACATTTTGTAAAAAACAACTAGAGTATTCATGAAAAAAGCTATCCTTTATATTGTTTTATTTGTATCAGGTATTTTGATAGGATCTTTGATCTTTATTGATAAAGACTTTCTAAAAGCCAAACTGGACCCTAAGGAAAATTCATATCTTGCAGCAAATAAACCTGTTGAACACAACCTGGAAGAGTTTAAACAATCCGCTTACCAGATGTTGGGAAAGTCAATTATTGTAAAAGGGGATATTCTAGAAGTTTATAAAAATCAATACAATGAATCAGTAGTTTACTTAAAAGACTATAACATTCCACTGACAATTAATTGCTCATTGTATAATTCTGAAATTCAGATTAGCGAGCCATTTAGGATAGGAGAGACTATAAGCCTTCAAGGAAAATTCACTGAACTTGGAGAAGAAATGCATCTTGATGATTGCAGAATTATATCAAGAACTGAAAGGGAAAGATAATTACTTTAAATTTGACAAAGCCGGAACTATACCGGCTTTTTTTGTTCCAATATCTTTTTTGAAGAAAAAATGTATGCCTGATAAGTTAAAAATCCAATAAAAATGCCAAAAAGTGCACCAACTAAAACATCAAAAGGATAATGTACACCTAAATAAATTCTAGAGTACGAAACTACTGTTGCCCAAATAAAAATAGAAATAGAAAATATTCTATTTCTAAAGAAAAGAGCAGAAAACATAGCCAATGCAAAAGTATTAGCTGCATGAGAAGAAACAAATCCAAATTGTCCCCCACACTCATTATTAATAAGGTGAATATAATTGGCTATTTCAGCATTATGGCACGGTCTGAGACGTTGAACCGTATTTTTAAATATATGGACAGAGCCTTGATCTGCGAAAACAAGAAGCATGATTAAGAAAAACAAAGTTAAAAATCCTTCCCATTTTAATTTTCTGAAAATAAAATACAAGAGAATTGCATAAAGTGGAATCCATGTTTTGATGGCACTGATGATATACATCAAACTATCGAAAAATGAATTGTGGTGACCATTAAAGAATAGAAACCACCGTGTATCTAGTCCAGTTAAAAAATCAATCATTGTTAAAAGGGTGAAAAATTAACTATTGATTTCTTTCCAAATAATATCTTTTAGTTTATCGATATTTAAATTGGTCAATGAAGAAAAAAACACAGTTGGAATATCCGGTAAATTCTTTTTGATATCATCCATTATCTCTTTGTCAATTAAATCGGATTTTGAAATAGCAAGAATTCTTCTTTTATCCAATAATTCTGGATTATATTTTTCCAATTCATTGAGCAAGATGGCATATTGATTAACAACATCATCAGCATCTGCAGCCACAACAAAAAGAAGTACAGAATTTCGCTCAATATGTCGTAAAAATCTAACGCCCAAACCTTTGCCTTCTGCAGCGCCTTCAATAATTCCTGGAATATCCGCCATTACAAAAGATCTGGCATCACGATATGAAACAATTCCCAGATTAGGCACCAGGGTGGTAAATGGATAGTCTGCAATCTTTGGTTTAGCTGCAGAAACCACTGAAAGCAATGTTGATTTACCTGCATTAGGAAAACCTACTAATCCAACATCTGCTAAAAGCTTTAATTCTAATATCTTCCAACCTTCGAATCCTTCTTCTCCGGGCTGAGAAAATCGGGGTGTTCTATGTGTGGCGGTTTTAAAGTATGCATTTCCTAATCCTCCCCTTCCACCTTTGAGTAAGATCTTTTTTTCGCCATGGGCGGAAATTTCACATAAAACCTCTCCTGTTTCTGCATCTTTGGCAATTGTCCCAATTGGCACTTCTACCAAAACATCTTCACCTTCAGCTCCGGTCTTATTATCACCACTTCCTCCTACTCCATTCTCTGCATAAATATGTTTGCGGTATTTTAAGTGTAATAGAGTCCATAGTTGCTCATTTCCAACAAGTATAATATGTCCACCACGGCCTCCATCACCACCATCGGGCCCACCTTTATAATTTGTCCGGGTATGCAACATATGTGTTGATCCTGCCCCTCCATTTCCGGAACGGAAATATATCTTTACGTAATCTACAAAACTTGATGATGCCATACTATTAGAATCCCTCTCAATCAATAAAAAAAATTGGGGTGTCAAAAAAAAAAATTGAATACCCGTTATATTTTCACCTAAATTACTTTATCTATTTCTGCACAAATCCTGCTGAAAATTGTATCAATGGTACCAATTCCATCAATCAATTTAAATTTACCCTGGTTTTTGTAAAAATCAATGACAGGAAAAGTAGTTTTTCGGTAAATTTCAAGCCTGTTTTCGATGATTTTTATATCCTTGTCATCAACCCTGTCCGATTCAAATGCTCTTCCGTTTAATCGCGTAACCAGTTCATTATGCTCAACATCCAATGCAATCATAATCGAAACAGGAATTTTTTCACTTTCAAGCATTTTATCAAGTTCCTTTGCCTGCGTGACAGTTCTTGGAAAACCGTCAAAAATAAGACCTTTGGCATTTCTATTTGCTAAAATCTTAGCCTTTATCATTCCAATTGCAACTTCATCGGGAACCAATTCACCTTTATCCATATATAATTTTGCAATTATGCCTAAGTTGGTTTGTGCAGCTATTTCTGCACGCAAAATATCACCAGTTGAAAAATGAACAAGTTCGTATTTTTTAATAATATTTTGAGATTGAGTTCCTTTGCCTGCACCAGGAGGCCCAAATAAAATAACGTTAAGCATAATTTTGTAATTACTGTTCAAAATTGGTTAAATTGCAATTTTATAGATATCTGCCAAATTCCTTCCAAATCCATTATAGTCCAAACCATATCCTATGATAAAATCATTCGGTATTTCCATACCAACATAATCCAATTTTAATTTTGTTTGAATTGCTTCTGGTTTGTACAATAGCGTGGCGATTTTTATTTCGGCAGGTTCATAACCCACAAGCTGTTTAGTGATATTTTCCATAGTGACTCCTGAATCAACAATATCTTCAAGAACAACAACAGTTTTCCCTAATAAATCCTCATTAATTCCTATAAGTCTTTTAACATTACCGCTGGTTGACGTACCTTGATATGATGCTACTTTCAAAAATGATATTTGCGAAGGCAGATTTATTAATTTGTATAAATCTGAAGCGAACATAAACGAACCATTTAATATTCCAAGAAAAATAACATCCTTCCCTTTTAAATCTTCATTCATTTGGTTGGCCATCTTTTCTACAGCCTGATGAATTCTTGACGCTTCAATGAAAATTTCAAAGTTTTTATCAAGTACCTTAACACTTTTTACCACAGTTCTAATTATTTAAATATGAATCGGTTAATTTTCAAATTTAAGTCTTAACCTTTATAGAATATATAAAATTATTAAATTTGAACTATAAAATATTTTAAGTTTGTAAAAGTATAAAAATAAAATCATTAAACTTGTAATTATAAAATCCGGATTAATCGGCGATAATTAAAGCATCCTGAAAAAGTAGTTAAATCATTTGAAATGTTGAAGATGAATTATTTATTTGAACTTTAAAAAACAACTTATTATAAAGCTATGAAACCACTAGTAAGCATTATTATGGGCAGTACTTCCGATTTAAAAATCATGGAAGAAGCTGCGATCATTCTCAACGAGTTCAAAATACCATTTGAGGTAAATGCATTGTCAGCGCACCGAACACCGCAGCAAGCAATTGATTTTTCAAAAAAAGCAGCCGACAGAGGAATTAAGGTAATTATTGCCGGAGCAGGTGGAGCGGCTCATTTGCCGGGAGTAGTAGCCGCTTTAACTCCATTACCGGTTATTGGTGTACCCATAAAAGCCTCCATGTCGCTTGATGGCTGGGATTCAATACTATCCATCCTTCAAATGCCTCCGGGTATACCTGTTGCCACTGTAGGTTTAAATGCCGCCAGAAATGCAGGTATTCTTGCTGCCCAAATTTTAGGAGTAGCGGATAACCAAATTCAAGAAACAGTTAAATCATTTAAAGCCGGTCTTGAAAAGAAAATTGTTGAAGCAAATCTGGAATTAGCAAAAATCAAATTTGAATTTAAAGTGAATTAGTATTTTAAGCAAAAACACTTTACGCTATAAAAGTATAATTCCAATAATTAGAGTTAAAACTATGCTATTGAGAATTATACTTTTTATTTTTATATCTTTATAAACATAAAAAATCTAGGCTAACCAAAAGAACCTAAAATGAAATACTTTACAGGCTTATTGCTGATACTAAGCTTGTTTAGTATCAGCAAAAAATCATTTGCACAGTCAGAATTTAACCAAATTGGAGGCAGGTCATTAGCTGTTTCAGGTTCTTCGGTGACTTACCAGGATGTTTGGTCGCAATACCACAATCAGGCAGGTTTGGCCTTTTTGAAAGGTATTAATGTTGGATTGGGTTTTCAGAACGCATTTTTGGTAAAGGAAATGAGCACCAAATCAATTGCCATGGCACTTCCTTTAAAATCGGGCGTTTTTGGATTAAATTATGCTTATTTTGGTTATCCCAAATTTAATGAAAATAAAATTGGACTTGCTTTTGCCAAATCTCTTGGAAAGAAAATAGCAGTTGGCCTTCAAATCGATTATCTTTTTACCCATATTGATGGTGACTATGGCGATAAAGGAACAGCCATTGGTGAAATTGGCATTTTATCGGAGCCTATTGAAAACCTTCTTATTGGAGCTCAAGTATACAACGTTTGGCGTTCAAAACTTTCTACAACAGATAATGAATACCTTCCAACTATTTTAAAAATTGGAGCTTCATACAGATTATACGAAATTGCATTATTAAGTATGGAATTTGAAAAAGATTTGGATTTAGATCCAGTTTTTAAATCAGGGCTAGAATTTGAGTTGATTAAAAATTTCAATTTCAGAGCTGGTATAGCAACAAATCCGACCGTTTTTTCATTTGGGCTCGGATATGCCTACCAATCATTCGACCTGAATATTGCATTCTCGAAACATCCTGTTCTTGGCTATTCTACTGGAATTTCAATCATTTATGTGTTTAAGGATCGATTATGAAAAATACCAGCTCCTTAAATGATTCTCTCTTTAAAATCGCAACCTGCTGTATTATCTTAATTGGTATTTCAAATATCAAGCTATTTGCTCAAAACCCTGTAATTGAGCAAATAGTTGAAGAATTGGCCAGTAAATCGGACAATGATGATGAAGATTACTCCTCAGTTGTTGAAGATTTAACTTATTATTTATCAAATCCATTGAATTTAAATACCGCCAATGTTGAGGACCTTGAAAAGTTGATATTTTTAAATGAATTTCAAATTGAAAACCTCACCAATTACATTGCCACAAAAGGAAGCATGAAAACCATTTTTGAACTGCAATTAATTGAAGATTTTGATATTGGGACTATTCAAAAAATGCTACCCTTTGTAAAAGTAATTGAAGTACAATCAGATGATAAGCTAAGACCAGAAAAAGTTATCAAATATGGAAACCAAAGGCTAATTGCCGAAACAAAATTCTTACTTCAAGATCAGAAAGGTTTTATTCCTGAAATAGATTCAGCCGGAAACAATAGCTTAATCAACAGATATCAAGGCGATAGAATGAAATATTTGATAAGGTATCGTTTCAGTTATAAAAATAAAATATTCGCTGGCATTACTGCCGAAAAAGATCCGGGCGAAGAATTGTCATTTACCAATAATCGCTACGGTTTTGATTATTATTCTTTTCATTTTCAGATTAAAGATATGGGAATAATCAAAAATCTGGCAATCGGTGATTTTCAGGTTAAATTTGGACAAGGTTTGGTTATGTGGACAGGATTTGGAATGGGCAAATCGTCAAGTGTTTTAAATATCAGAAAAAAAGGTCAAGGCTTGCACTTCTACAGTTCCACGGATGAAAATAATTTTATGCGGGGAATTGGCACAACTCTTAAATTCGGAAAATTTGATTACACCATCTTCTTTTCGAAAAAGAAAATTGATGCCAATTTAATTAGTGCCGATACCATAGATAATCAAGAGGAACAAATATCAAGTTTGCAAAATACCGGCTACCATCGCACTTTAGCAGAATTAGCAGACCGGAATGCTATTGACGAAACAATATTTGGTTCTAAAATAGGCATTTCGCTAAAAAACTTTAAACTGGGAGCTAATTTTGTTGCCTATCAATTTAATGTTGATATGTTAAAGAGCGATAAACCCTATAAATATTACGATTTTACTGGAAAACAAAATTATAACACCAGCATAGATTATTATTACAATTACAAAAAAATAAGTTTATTTGGCGAAACCGCCATAGGTAAAAATGGAGGAATTGCCACTCAAAATGGCTTTGTTTGCTTTATTGTTCCGCAACTGTCCTTTTCGCTACTTCACAGGTATTACCAGAAAGAATATCAGGCTTATTATTCCAATTCATTTGCCGAAAACACCAAAATTAGCAACGAAAATGGTTTATATTATGGATTGGAATTTCATCCGGTAAGAAAATTGACCATTTTGGCATATGTTGACTCATACCAGTTTCCATGGCTAAAATACGGTGTTGATGCACCATCGCAAGGAAACGAATATTTTATACAAGCCAATTATGCTTTAAGCCGAAATGTAGAAATGTATTTTAAATGGCGAAATGAAAGCAAATCAACTAACTTTTCGTCCGAAAATGCAAGCCTAAACTTACTTGAAAATGAAAAAAAAGAAAGCTACCGTTTTCATATTTCGTATCGGGTTTCGGATTTGATAAATCTACGAAGTAGGGTTGAAATTACGCATTATCAGCAAACAGATAACAATCAATATGGATTTATGATTTTTCAGGATGTTAACTTTGATTTAACCAGCATTCCTGTATCTTTCTATTTTCGTTATGCAGTTTTCGACGCTACATATGATGCCCGAATCTATGCCTATGAAAATGATTTGCTTTATAATTTTTCGGTCCCTGCATATTCAGGCAAAGGAAGCAGGTTTTATGCCATGTTTAAATATGGAGTTTCAGAAAGTTTTGAATTAAGATTGCGGTTTAGCCAATTTTTCTATTCTGGACAAGAAACCATTGGGACTGGATTGGACGAAATACAGGGTAATTTAAAATCGGAGATCAAACTGCAAATTGTAATGCGGTTATAAGAGACCAATAATTCCAGAGATTAGTACTCTGTCCAATTTAATTAAACAGGGAAATTCTCGCTTTGATAGGCAGCCTGCGAAACCGGTTCAAATGGTTGGCTATACAAAATGTTAGCAGTAGACTTTCCAGGACTGTTATTTCGTTGTCTTACTGCCAAGCTTTTTCCCTAATTTTTCATATTCGATGTCGTTCGGTTCCCATAACTCAACTTTGTTGCCTTCAACGTCAATAATATGAACAAATTTACCATAGTCAAACGTTTCGATAGAGTCCACAATGGTTACGCCATTCTTCTTCAACTCGGCAACAAGAGTTTCTATGTTTTCAACTCTATAATTTATCATAAAGTCTTTTGTCGAAGGTTCAAAGTATTTTGTTTTTTCAGCAAACGGACTCCATTGTGTAAATCCTTTTTTGGTAGAGTCTGCACCTTGATGCCATTCAAAAACTGTCCCATACTGGTTTGTATTTAACCCAAGATTTGTTTTATACCAATCTCTCATTTTATTAGGGTCTTTACACTTAAAAAAGATACCGCCGATGCCTGTTACTTTTTTCATTTTTTGTTGGTCGTTAGATTGTTTTGTTATGATTGTCTTATATGCGAAACCAAAACCGAATGATGCCGCAAGTGCCAAAATTATTAATATTGCCTTTTTCATTATGTTTGAAAGTTTATTCTCAGTTGTGTAGACTTTTACATTTACCACTGACGGTAACTTGTAGCCGACGTTTACCCTTGTACCATGGTTTCGCAAGCGCGAAACCGCTAAAAGGGCAAATGGCCGGCTAAACAATGTTGTGGAGCGTTTTTCTTTATTTTTATTAGTATTTCCGCTTTATATTCTCTTTCCCATTCTATGTCATAATCATCTTGTAATCCAAGCCAAAATTTTGCTGAATTTCCAAAATAGGAGCTAAATCTTAATGCTGTGTCCGCTGTAATCCTTCTTTTACCTTTAATTATTTGAGAAATTCGAGTCTGTGGTATCTCTATGTCCTTTGATAATTTATAAGCTGTAATCGCAAAAGGTTTTAAAAATTCCTCCAATAATATTTCTCCTGGGTGAATATTTGCTAATTTTTCCATACTGTTTTTCTCCAATTTTTAGTGATAATCCATAATTTCAACATCATGAGCATTATTTTCTTCCCACCTAAATACAATTCTCCATTGATCGTTTATCCTGATGCTGTAAAAATCAGTTCCTTGCAACTTTTCAAGCCTGTTAGAAGGAGGAATTTTCAAGTCTAGCAAATTTTGGGCATTGTTAATCATTCTTAATTTTCTTCGTCCAACCTGTTGTACATCAATCGGCATATTTTTAACACGTTCTCCGTGCCAGATTTTCTCAGTATCCTTAGAACCAAATGAAACGATCATGCTGATATATTAAAATACTAACGTCAAAGATAAGCAACAGGTTTCATAAAAGCAAATAGTACACGTATATTTATCAGAATGCACCACTACGGCAAATGGACGGCTACAAAATGTTATGCAACTGTTTTTCATTTTTCTGAAAGTCATTGTGTTAAAAGGAAAATGTGTTTTCATAAATAGTCAAGCATGTTAAAAACTAGCTGCATTTCTAGTCTTTTAGCCTGCAAATTAATTGATTAATCAGCCGTTCTACGGGATGAGCTACATCAGAATAATTAGACAGTATCACAACAATGTAGCCACTATCCATAAATATATCAAAATCTGAACTTACTCCAGTAAAGCCGCCATTATGGCCAATAACTTTTCCTTTTGACCCCATCCTTACATCGAAACCATAACCATAATCCGATTTTGAATGATCTGTCCATAAAAGATCCTGAGATGCGCTTGAAACCAGTTTTCTATTAATTAAGGCAAGGGCAAAATGATGTAGATCTCCAACAGTAGAAAAACCACCACCTGCAGGACCTCCTTTAATAACGAATTTATAGATGTTATTTTCCCATCCATATTTGTTATTGGAAGTAGGAGAATAACCAATCGCTAAATTCTCAACAGGTTGATCCATGTCGTAAGAATCGGAATTAACCATTGCAGTTGGTTTGTAAATGTTTTTTCGAATATATTCAAAGTAGTCCATGCCTGTCGCTTTTTGAATAACTACTCCCAATAGCAACATGCCAGTATTGCTATAGCTAAAGTTTGTGCCAGGTTCAAAAGCAAGTGTGTCGCCATTAACTAATGTTTTAAAATCATCTACCATCCTAAATAATTCATGAGAGCTTTTCCAATAAGTACTATTAAAATAGTCTCCCAGTCCGCTGGTATGTGAAAGAAGATGGCGAATGGTTACTTTATTTGTGATTTTTGTTGGCAGCCAGCTCTCATCAACATATTTACTGATTGGATCGTCAAGATTTATTATTCCTTTTTCAACAAGCTGCATAACTGCGATAGAGGTAAACATTTTATTCATTGATGCAATATTGAACTTAGTATCCAGATTATTTGCAATATGGAAGCTTTTAGAAGCTTCGCCGCAAGCTTTCTGATACAATACCTTTTCTCCTTTTGCAATTAAAATTGCCCCGGAGAATATATCTTTTTTACACAGTCTGTCAATTATCTCGTTGGCTTTTTCTGCCAGCTCTGAATCAGAAATTATTGGTTTATTCAAATTTGAGGGCGTTTCGGCATATGAAAATCCGAACTCCTTGATTAAATAATCTTTTTTATCAGCAAAAGTAAAAGGGAAGGAATACCATAAGTTGTATTTTTCGTCTTTAAAGATAACGACTGTTTTATCAGGTTGAGGTGAAGTAAAGCTTCTTATACTATAAAAACCTAATCCACCGGTTTGTTGATATAGAGATAAAAAGAAATCCTGATGATCCTTCATTGGGAAAATATTCTGAAAAAATGTGGTATAATTATTTTCGATAAATTCCCTGACTTTACTTGAATCATTTTGATTTATCGTGTTGATAAAGTTTTGTAATACAACTCCCATTTTCCCTTTCGGGAAATTAGTATCGTCGGTATACTCAGTTTTGCCAGTTTGCTGAGAGTAGCCAATTATTGGGGACAATAAAAGCATTATTAATAAACCGCTTGCTAATGATTTTTGTAATTTTCTCATGTGTTTTAATAATTATTTTATGTTCCTAACCTAAAGGACAAGACATTCTGTCGAATAGCTGGTAACGTAAATATGTAGCCGACGTTTGCCCTTTTACGGAGGTTTTGCTCCAGCTAAACCGTTAAAAGGGCAAATGGTCGGCTACACAATGTTAGCAACTTGCTTATCAATTAGTTTATATTTATAAACCGAATTATTTTTACTATTACAATTATTCATGTTTTGATATTGCTCGATTAATTCTTTATTGTATACAAATTGCTCAGTTTGATGTTATTTGTCCAAAAAATATTTCCAAAGAATTAATATTGGCTTTATCTACCTGATTTATGCTCAATTTTTGCTGGATCAACCTGGTTCATATTTTTAAGAGATGTTTTGGAAACAACAATAGCATAATTCCACCATAAAGTTGTTGCGATATCAAGATCTTCATCAAGATAATATCTATCTTTCCCTTTCATTGAATAATCAGAATAGGTTTGCCCCATGCTATAAGGATCATAAACTTCATAAAAAGTTTTATTATCAACCACTTTATATCCTTTAACTACAATAAAATGACCCCACCCGGTGTCCGAAGTCGTATAAAATTTATTAATATGATAATCATTGTTATAGGTATATGCAATATAATACATATCTAAACATAAGATAGCAATATTGCCTAAATCAATTTGTTCCCTGAGCCTTACTATTTGATCTAATGTGATAGTTTTGTTATATACCCCTTTATCATTAAGGTAATTAATAATATCACTTGTATACCACCAGCCACCAGATGGACGATAAGTATTTCTGGCATCAACAGGATTTAAGGCAAATGATTGATTAAACCATTTTACAGCCATGGTTACAGCAGTTGGACCACAATTCACATCTGCATAAGTTCCTGAATTTAACTGGTCAAAATACCATTCATAATCTTTATTGTTACTCGCTGCAGCCTGAAGATTTAGGCCTAATCCCCAATCTAATTTATTTGAGGCTTTGATATCAACATTCACATTTGCCGTATCTTGTGAAACTCCATCACTTACGGTTAATACTATTTTAAATTTTTCATCTGTAATTAAGAATGGCATGCAGAATTTTGCAGTAGCACTATTTCCATTAGTTATGTTAATTTTATTTGAAGTAGATGACCAACTGTACGTTAAATTATCATTATCCGGATCATTTGAATTTTCTCCATGCAATTCGATGAAGTCGTTTTTAACTAAATAAAATGTAATAGCGTTTGGATTTAAGTTTAATTCTTCTTTTCTACATGAAAAAAGTAATATTAGTACAACCAAAAATAAAATATGATTTCTTTTCATTTTATAATTTGTTTTAGATTCTGTGTTTTTAATAGTTGCCTAACATCTCTATATGCGAATATTCAAAGTGCAATTGCGTATATTTCCGCTTTGTCGGAAACCCGTATTTTGCTGTTCCATCCGTTTTCCAAGACTTAAAAGTAGCATTCTGTATCTTAATATCCAAAGGAATGTTTGTTTTTGTTGCTCCTGTTGTTAACCCTGCTGCCAATCGCAGTTTTCTTGGTGATGATGGTTGTTGGTTTTACCAGGCAGTTTTTTCGGGTTGTCCTAAATCGTAGCTATATACTGGAATTCCGTTTATTAATCGGTAAAAACGGATAATTGCCAATATCCATAAAATCAACTATCAAATCATTGTCGCTTAAATTTTTTGTCAAATCGCAAAATCATCACTAATTGTATCGACCTTCTCTATCCGATAGGATATTTTCCCAATAAAAGTGTCGATGTTGCCAATCCGATAGGCAATTTTCTCAATCGTATTGGCAATTTTGCCATCTGGAGTGGCATTGTTGTCGATCCAGATGGCAATGGGGGGTTTAAATTTTTTTCTTGGGCCTACTTGGAAAGCGGAGCCCCAAATCGTTAGAAACATCTTTAGCACCCGGAACATTATTTTTTGCAACTTCTTTGGCCATGTTATAATAGGTCAATGATAGCTGAAGCGCTTCTATCCCTGCTTCGGTAGTGGTATCAAGAATATCCTGAAACAAAGGGCTTAATTCTGCCAATATACCGGTTAAATCCTTGAAAAGTTTGTAATCTTTTTTCCATTCTTTGGTGTCGGTAAAGTTTGCCACAAATTGTGGAAATGTAGCCGAATAATCAATTGTTTTTTCAACAAAGGGAAGGGTTCTGTCACCAAGTTTCATTCCACCTTTCCTGTCCTCTTCGGTTAAACTGATAAGAAACCCCATTTTTGAACGGATTGTTCAAATGCTTTTTTTATTTCAATTAAATCTGCAGCTGAAATTTCTGCCGAAACCAAATTTTTTACTGGCAGAAGTATTCATGTGTTAGTTAAATTAATCCTCAAATGTAATACAATTTTATCAGCTCCAACTTCCAACGCATACGGAGTTATTAAATGTAAATATATTCTAAAATTAAACTGAAGTTTATACCCTCCACAGCCTTTATATTCAAATGGCAAATTTTAACATTGCCAACATAGAGGTTTTAACTAAAGTTTTGAATTAAGATGGTGGTTGTTCCAATTTTTCTATCGAAGAATACAACATTTCGCTCTGGATTGGATCCAATACAATGAAAATTTAAGGTTAAATTCACACTAAAAATTGTTATTCAGTTATGAATAATTCTTTATTTTCTGCGTTATTTTAAAAATAGTTGATATTTTAATTGTTGATCATCTAAAAAATAATTTGTATTATTGTTTTTAATGGATATGAATTGGTATTTTTTTAATCAACCTTTACAATAAAACGGTTATACTATAAATAAACATACAATTAAGATTAAAATACCCACTTATTAATATGTTAATTCAAAGCGCAGAAGGTAATATTGAATCAAAAAACCTGTAAATTTTGTTCAATATTGTGGGGAACCTTTGAAAGCTTTACTAATAAAATTTAAAAAGATGAAAAGAAACATTTTGTTTTTGATTTTAGTTTTAGGATTTTTTAACCTGTCGGCATTTTCTCAGGGTGAGAATAAATGTCTTTCGGGAGATTGCAAAAACGGTACTGGAGAAATGCTGTTTACCAATGGGGATAAATGGACCGGTAAATTTTTAAATGGCAAACCCAATGGTGTTGGAGTTTATTTGATGGCTTCAGGTACAGTTTTCGAAGGCAGTTTTGTTAATGGGAAAATGGGCGCAACAGGTAAAATGACCTATACAAATGGGGACGTTTACGAAGGTGCCATGAAAAATGGGGTAAAAGAAGGAAAAGGTAAACTCACTATTGCCAAAGGAGGCAGCTATGATGGAGATTGGAAAGCCAATGAAAAAGATGGAAAAGGTATATATGATATCTATACTAAAGATAAAGCTTATGGAGTTTATCAAGGCCGCTTTGTTAAAAATAAAATGGAAACCCTTCCAAAAGATACATCTACTTTGGTTTATGCAAACGGAAGCACCTATGTTGGTGAATTTAAAGACAACAAACGGCACGGAAAAGGCAAGCTAACTTCAGGTAGCACAATTTACGAAGGCTGGTTTATTGAAAACAGGCTGGAAACTGCTCCTGGTCAAACTTCAAGCATTTCGTACAAAAATGGGGATAAATATGTAGGCTCTTTTAAGGATGGAAAAATTGACGGCAAAGGCAAATTTACCTTTGCTTCGGGCGATGTTTACGAAGGTGATTTTGTTATGGAAGCACGCACCGGAAAAGGCACCATGAAATTAGTTAAAGGCGGTGGTTACGAAGGTGACTGGCTTAATAATAAATACAACGGTATGGGAACTTTTACCAACCCCGATGGAACCAAAAAAACAGGAAAATGGGCCGATGGCCAATTTGTTGAATAATTGAAACAAAACATCAATATAAAAGCTGCTAACTAATTGTTATGCAGCTTTTTTTCTGCTTTTGCCAATACAAATTCATCTCCAACTTTCGGAGTTTTAAAATGTGATTTAATATCCAGATTATTGGCAAGATCATTTGCCCACTTTTCAAGTCCGGTTTCATCCAAAGTTTCAGATTCATTATATACTTTATCCTCACGGCCACTATAATGAATTATATTAACGTGCTTAGCATCGATTTTCCGGATAAAATCAAAAACGGAATAGCTTATATTATTCTGATGGACTTGTTCGTTCAAAAAAGTTTCAAAATAGCCATGTATCCTTTCATTGAATTCAATTGGTAAATTTGGCCTGATTAACCAGGAAAGAAATCTGCCTTTTTCATTTAACCAATCATTAAAGAACTTTGATTCAACGTTGCCTTCAAGCCCTGCAATTGACCAATGATTACTTTTGGGATAAGGAAAGCGGTTGTTGGAATCGGTATAGACCACATCGCAACCTAAAAGTTCAAGATAATCCTGTACACGAAGCAATGGGCACAACACATCACCAGTAAAAAGGGCTTTGCGGATTTTTGACCCATTCATTAGCTTGATGTAAATCATTCCGGCACCTAAAGCACTTTCGCCATGAAAAACAGGATAAAAAACAATTTCCAAATCATCAAATTCTTCGATAACTAAAGGTTCACCAGGCATCAATTCTTTAAACTCAACGATTTTTTCAAGTTGAGGAAAAGATTGCAGGCTCAATTCCCAACACATTTTACTGGCATAAACAGGATATTTAGTCCCATTTGACCGAAAATGGCTTTGAGCCAACCAATCCAAAGATAATGTATGATCAATATGGGGATGAGTTAAAACGATAGCTTCGGGAATCCGGTTTTGATGCTTCATCAAAAACGGAATAGTTCCATGTCCGGCATCAATCAATAGTTCCTTATCGATTACTTTTGAATAAAAATCTCTTTTGATAACTGAAAATGAAGCATTTGCCAATTCATCGGGATTTGTATTATTATAATAGGGATGCTGTTGGCCCAAAAAAACAGGCCACGCATTTCCCCTTCCATTTGTTCTAATAATAATTTCGGTCATTTAAAACTTGATCCTTGATTTTTGCTTTTCACTATTAATATAAACTCATCGAACCAATGTCATTTCATCAATCAAACGCTTTGCGCCAGCCATTTTATCAATAATAAACAAGGCATAACGGATATCCAAAGAAATATTACGGCACATTTCAGGATCATACATATAATCGCTCATTGTTCCTTCCCAGTTTCTGTCGAAATTTACTCCTATCAATTGCCCGTCACCGTTCAAAACCGGGCTACCCGAATTACCTCCGGTTGTGTGGTTCGACGCGGTAAAAGCCACATGCATTTCACCATTTTCGGCATATTCGCCATAATCCTTCTTTTCGTACAATTCTTTCAACTTTTCAGGCACTGTATAATCATATATTTCAGGATTATCCTTTTCCATTATTCCTTTTAAAGTAGTATAATATAAATATTTAACCCCGTCAAATGGATAATAATCATCCACTTTTCCATAACTTACCCTTAATGTAGAATTTGCATCGGGATATAAAACTTTATCCTTTTCAAATTGCATAACAGCTTGCATCCAAATACGGTTTAATCTGTTCCTCATTAAATCTGAAACTTCTAAAACCGGCGAAATTGAATCCTTATACATATTTCCAAAACCAACACATAAATTAAATAATGGATCTTTGGTCAATTTCTTATTTGATGATATTTTATAATCTTTTAAAAATTCATCAATTTTAGACTTATCGGCAAACATGGTTTTAGAATATAGATAATCAACATATTTATTGATATCACCCTTAAACTTTGAATCAATCAATTTAAGTTCATTCGGAAAAAATTTAATGTCCATTTTTTTGTAATATAACCCAATCATTGCAGTAAATATTTCCTTGTCAAGCGGCAAATAAAAGTCTTTAAAAATAGCATTTGATGAATTTGTAAGGCGACCAACATAATCCTTTATTTCGCTCTGAGTGGTTGTGTCCGTATAGGTTGACAGAGTTTTAAATCCATTTACTAACCTAATGAGATCAAGTGAATTGAAAGCTTCATTGTAATAATCAGCTGCCAATTGATATGGAGAAAGTTTTTCATAAAGTTGTTTGTAATCAGGCAACAAATCTTCAAATTTTGATTTTCTGGATGGATCGGCTTGAATCCAATTAGAGATATTTTTTTCAAATTCCTGCTTTTTTTCAATGGTCTTCAGCCTTTTTAAACCACGATTTTCGCCAATCCATTTCTTCCAGGCATTGCTTACTCCTGCATATTTATTCGCGTACTGAATCCGAACAGCTGGACTAACGTTCATATATCTGGCCATAATGTCGATTTTTGTTTGCCTGATGTTGATTCTATGAGGATTTTGAAGCTGCGATATCATTTTAATGGCATATGATGTCAAGTATTCGTCAGTACGCCCGGGATAACCCAAAACCATTGTAAAGTCATCTTTTTTAACTCCTTTTAATGAAATCGGAAAGTGCATTTTAGGTTTCATCGGAACATTATCAGGAGAATATTCAGCAGGTTCATTATTTTTATTGACATAAATCCTGAATAAAGAAAAATCTCCTGTATGCCGCGGCCACATCCAGTTGTCTGTATCTCCACCGAATTTCCCAATCCCTGAAGGTGGAGCCCCAACAAATCGAACATCTTTATATACTTTAGACACAAAAAGATAATATTCATTTCCGTTGAACAATGGTTTTACTGAAGTACTGAATTTCCCATTTTCGGAATTCTGTATTACAATTCTTTGAATTTGCTTTTGAATTTCCATTTGACGCTCCAGCTCACTCATATTGTCATTAACATTAGCAAGAACCTGGCTGGTAACATCTTCCATCCGTTCCAGAAAAGTTACTGTTAACCCAGGGTTTGCAAGTTCTTCGCCATTGGACATGGCCCAAAAACCATTTGTTAAATAGTCATGTTCAAGCGAACTGTGCTTTTGAATGCTTCCATATCCACAGTGATGATTGGTTATCAGCAAGCCTTGATCCGAAATTAACTCACCGGTGCAACCGCCACCAAACATCATCACTGCATCTTTCATTGATGCCTGATTGATACTGTAAATATCTTCGGCAGTCAACTTAAAGCCTTTGGCCTGCATATCTTTGATATTGTATTTATTCAGCAATAATGGAATCCACATCCCTTCATCAGCACGAATGAATGAGTTGTTTGTAATCAATAAAACCAATACCAATTGAATTGTTTTCTTTATCATAACCTAATTATTTAAAAAATTAATTAATCGAAATTAGAATTTTTTTAATTCTTCGTAAACCATCTGAATAGGAAATCCCATAACATTAAAATAGGAACCTTCAATTCTGGTAATGCCTATGTATCCGATCCATTCCTGAATACCATATGCTCCGGCTTTATCATAAGGTTTAAAATTATCAACGTAATAATCAATCTCGTATGATTCTAAATCTTTGAAAAATACAATTGATTCGGCACTAAAACAAGATTCGTACATTGAAGATTTGATACAAACTCCGGTAATAACTTTATGCTGTTTTCCAGAAAGACATCGTAGCATTCTAACAGCATCTACCCTATCTGCTGGTTTATTTAGAATATCATTATCAGTGCAAACAATGGTATCTGCAGTTATTATAATTGCATTATCTGCAATTTCCTGATTATATGCACTTGCTTTTTTTCGGGCTAAATAAGTGGCAACTTCACTAAAATGCATTTCTGGATCAAAATCTTCTTCGATTCCGTTTTTTACCAAAACCTTAAAATCAACACCAATTCCTTTCAGTAATTCTTGTCTTCGTGGCGACTGCGAGGCCAATATAACCTGTTTTCCTTTTAAATTCTCTAATATCATCCTTAAAATGTATACAAAAAGATGTAAGCAGCTACAAGAGAATATAGTACACCAGTAAGCATAATAATTTTTAAAAGTGCTGAGGTATAATGATAATCAATCTTTGATTTTGCACGAATTATTTTTACAATTAAAAACAGGAAAGGCAACAGTTGTCCAACTGTAAGATAAATTAATGTAATCTCAGATCCCTCTAAAAATTTAAAGTAGATAATGATAATTGCAGAAATTGAAATGATTGATAATATGCTAATGATAATCTTAGTGTAAAATATACCCAAAACAATTGGTAAAGTATTTCTACCAAATGCACTATCTCCTTCGAAATCCTCTGTGTCTTTAATAATTTCGCGGATTAATGTAGTAATAAATGCGAAAAAGGAGAATCCAAGAATCCAATAAAAAATAGGATATAAATTTGTATTATTTGCAATAAGAATATCAGAGTAAGCCTGGTTTAACATCGGCATTTCGAATACAATCACCATCAATGGCACCAATCCGGTAAGGATAGAAACAATAAGGTTTCCGATTAAAAATTGACGTTTGAAATTGGTTGAATAGAACCATAATAAACCAGAAACCAAAATAAAAATAAAACCAAACTTAATGTGGCCAACTCTATAAGAAATATATAAACCTCCAATCACACCAATTATGCTCATTACAACATGAAGCGCCATAGCTGACCTTCGCGAAATTGAATGTCCAACCACTACTTCTTTCGGCCTGTTCAATAAATCCGTTTTGGTGTCGAAATAATCATTGATAACATAACCTGCAGCGGTTAGGCATACCGTAGAAAGTACCAAAATAAAAAAATCAATTTCGCTCATTTGGAGTGAAAACCCAGAAATTTTTAATATTGGCCTAATAATGGCAAATCGCATAAGATACTGCGTTGCTGCAACAATAAGCAAATTTTGTATCCTAATTAATTTCAAAAATGGTATCATATTGAAAAGTTTTTTAATGAAAACGAAAGTCAATTGTAAATCAAATATTATCAGCGATTTAGTCTTTTTACAGAATATAATTTCTAAGTGAACCATTTTCCCTGAGCACGTAACACCTGCTCAATCACATCGCGCACACAACCTTCGCCACCTTTTTTATCAGAAATATAAACCGAAATGGATTTTATTTCTTCAGCAGCATCCGAAGGGCAAGTTGGTATACCTACTTTCTTCATCACTTCATAATCAGGGATATCATCGCCCATATAAAGAACCTGACTAGGTTTAAAATCATATTTACTGATAAAATCTTCAAAATCTTCCAATTTATTGGCCGATTTAAGGTAAATATCTGTCAATCCCAAAGACTTAAACCTAATTTTAACCGATTCTGAATTTCCTCCAGTAATAATAGCAGCTACAAAAGATTGTTTGTTTACCGCATGGTGAAGTGCAAAACCATCTTTGGTGTTCATATTTCGCAACAATTCGCCATCTGCCTGTACAAATACGTTATTCGAAAACACGCCATCTACGTCAAAAACAAAGGCTTTTATTTCTTTTAATCGTTCTTTAAAATTATCCAACATCTTACCTGAGTTATTTTTCTAAATATCGACTTTTATCTAAATTTTAGCCAAATACAACAATATAAAAGTCTACAATTTCAATATTTATAAGGTAACAAAGACTAATTAAATGTTATAATCTTTTGTGCTTCAAATAAATATCATCTGTTATCATTTTATAAATGGCTTGATATTCAGGCGTTGAAGATAACAATTCTAAATGTTTTTTTAGACTTTCTGAATCATTTCTTAATGCAGGGCCAGTTTGTGCTGACTTTGGATCCAATTCCAATAGTTTATGGGCTGTTTCTAATATCAATGGATGCAGGATTTTGAAATCAATGTTTGTACTTGAAATAATATCTTTTGCGACGAAATAAAGGTGGTTTACAAAATTATTGGCAAATACCGCCGAAAGATGCAATTTCTTGCGTTGATCTGAATTAATTCTCCAAACACTATCTGAGATTTGTTTGGCCAAATCAAAAAGAAACAATTCAAACTGCTCATTATTAGCCTCAATGCAAACAGGAACCTCTTTAAAATTGACATTTCGCGATTTTGAAAAAGTTTGAAGCGGATAAAAAACACCAAAATTTTTAAATTCTGGATTAAATACTTGAATAGAAACGCTTCCAGCAGTATGAGCAACCTTTTTGTTGCTAAAATCAAGCTGTTCAATAATTTGAGCGATAACCATATCACTAACAGCAATAATGTATAAATCAGCACTTTTATCAAGCAATTGTATATTTGAAGTTGCTTTGGCACCGATTTGAGCTGCCAATATTTGAGCTGAACTTATAGTGCGGCTATAAACTTGAAGAATTTCGTGATTTTCTTCTGTTAATGCTTTCGACAAATGAAAGGCCAGATTGCCTGCCCCAATCATCACTATTTTTAATTTATTCATGAAATTACTGTCGATTTTAACACTTTAAAAAGTTTAAATTAAGTTGTATTTTGGCATTTAAAGATAATATTTAATTTACATTTGCGATTAATGAAAATAATTTAAAATGAATAAAATATGAGAAAGAAAATTACAACTTTTCAGGTTTTAGCCTTGTTTTTAGCTTTGTTTATTTCGGGTTCATTAATTGCCCAGGATGGTTATAAACTTACTGATGTTAAACGACTTGGATGTACATCTGTTAAAGATCAAAACCGTTCGGGAACCTGCTGGAGTTTTTCCGGTCTGGGTTTTTTAGAATCTGAAATGATAAGATTGGGCAAAAAAGATGTTCCTGATTTATCGCCTATGTTTGTGGTAAGAAGCTGTTATGCAGACAAAGCGGTTAAATACGTAAGAATGCACGGTAGCCTTAATTTTGGTGGAGGCGGTGCTTTCCACGATGATATTTATGTATTAAAAAACTATGGTTTGGTGCCAAACGAAGTGTACACTGGTTTACAGTATGGCGAAAATAATCATGTACATGGTGAATTGGACGAAGTTTTGAAAGATTATTGCGATGGAGTTATCAAAAATAACAATAAAAAGTTGTCAACTGCTTGGAAAAAAGGATTTGACGGAATACTTGATGCTTATTTTGGTGCTGTTCCTGCAACTTTCAATTACAAGGGAAAAGAGTACACCCCAAAAACATTTGCCAAAGAGGTAACCGGACTTAATGCCGATGATTATGTTACCATAACTTCATTTACACATCATCCTTATTATGAACCATTTATTCTTGAAATTCCAGACAATTGGCTTTGGGGACAAGCATATAATGTTGAATTGAACGACCTTACCAAAATTATCGACAATTCAATTGAAAATGGCTACACCGTAGCATGGGCAACCGATTGCAGCGAAAAAGGTTTTTCCTATACCGATGGTTTGGCCATTGTTCCAGGAAAAGATGCCGAAGAATTAAGCGGATCCGAACGTTTGAAATGGGAAAAATTATCAGCAGCTGAAAAAGAGAATTCGTTTTCTACTACTTCAAAACCAGGTTTTGAGAAAAATATCACCCCCGAAAATCGTCAACAAGCATTCGATAATTATCAAACTACGGATGATCATGGAATGTTGATTATGGGAACAGCTAAAGACCAAAACGGTAAGAAATACTATATTGTGAAAAATTCGTGGGCCGATAGCAATAAATACAATGGCTATCTATATGCAAGTGAGGCTTTTGTACTGTATAAAACCACCAATATTATGGTGAATAAAAATGCGATACCTAAGGATATTAGGGCTAAATTGAAATTATAGTATTGATTTTTTAAAGACTTTCCAAGTTTTAAAAACTTGGAAAGTCTACCTACCAAAAAGAAAAAAAGGCCATCGAACCAAAGTCCAACAGCCTCATAATCACATAATATAAACAATTTTAGTTCTGCCTGAAAGCTTCAATGTCTTTCATGGTAGTATCGGCAATATATTCTAATTTATCTCTGTTTTCAGCCGCAGTTTTCTTAATAAATACCCTTGAGTAGGTTTTATATTCTTCGCTACGATTGGCGTTAATAAGCATTAAATGTCCCATAATAATATTACCAGCCATCTCAACAAGCCTACGTGCATGGAAATCAATAAACTCACGGTTATCCTGTGCTTTTGATAACAGAACAGCTTCTTCAAACTGAGTTGTCATTTTGCCAAGTATTACTTTTAAGTCATTTAATTCCGCTGTTATTTCTTGTTTTTCGTACTCTCTGATTTGAGCCAGATAACCACCATTATCAACACCACGGATAGCTGCAACCACCTGTAATTGAGAAGTTCCCTCATAAATGGAAGTAATACGAGCATCACGGTAAATACGCTCAAGTGGATAATCTTTCATATAACCGGAACCACCCAAAACCTGAATAGCATCATATGCATTTTGATTGGCATATTCCGAAGCAAATAATTTAACAATAGGCGTAAAAATATCTGCTAATTTCTGATAGGTTTTAGCTTCGGCGCGTTCATCGTTTTCAAGTTTTCGCTCTTTCGAAACGTATCCATAAAGCTTATAAAGATCAGTATAACAAGCTGTTTCGTATAACAGTGAACGCGATGCCAAAGTTTTTGCTTTCATGATGGCAAGCATTTCGTAAACAGCAGGAAATTCAATAATTGCCTTTCCAAATTGCTCCCGTTCTTTGGCATAACTTAATGCTTCGCGATAGGCAGCTTCGCATAAACCAACACCTTGAGCACCAATACCCAAACGGGCAGAATTCATCAAAGACATTACATATTTGATAAGTCCCATTTTACGATCACCAATCAATTTTGCAGGTGCATTGGTATAAACCAATTCGCAGGTTGGTGAACCTTTAATTCCCAATTTATTTTCGATTCTGCGCACAACAACTGCATCGGAAGTCCTGTCGTATAAAAATAAGGATAATCCACGAGCATCAGAAGTAGCTTCTTCAGAACGGGCCAGTACCAAAGAAATATCGGCATCACCATTGGTAATAAATCGTTTTACACCATTTAAAAACCAGGTATCGGTTTCTTTATCATAATTGGCGGATATGCTACCTCTTAACTGAACTGCCTGTAAATCTGAACCTGCATCAGGCTCGGTCAATGACATAGCAGCAGTGGCGCCTGTACTGAATCTCGGCAAAAATGAATCCTTCAATTCTTCCGAAGCAAATTCATGAATGGTTTCAGCGCAATCCTGCAAGCCCCAAATATTGGTAAAACCTGCATCTGCTCTGGTTACCAGCTCTGCTGACATGGTAAATGCCAGCAATGGAAAGTTTAATCCATTGTATTTTCTGGGAAGCGACATTCCAATAAGGCCAGCATCTCTAAAAACTTCATGGTTTTCTTGTGTACCCTTTGCGTAAACCACATGATTATCGACCACTTTAGGGCCATCTTTATCAACAGATTCAGCATTGGGAGCAACTACATTTCCACAAATATCCCCAACTATTTCCATCACTTTGTCGTAGCTGTCCATAGCATCTTCAAAGTTTTGAGGAGCATAATCATACTTGTCTTTGTCGCGATAATTCATCTCTTTTAAATCCACTATTTTTTTCATTAATGGATTGTTAAGATGAAATCTTAAATCTTCGTTGTCAGTATAAAAATTAGGCATATCTCGATTATTTTGAATTCTCTTTATAATATTTAATTAATTTGGGAATAACTACCGCCAAATCTCCAACGATGTTATAATCAGCAATATTGCTAATTGGTGCATGAGGATCATTGTTGATAGAAATTACCATGGCTGCTTTATCCATACCAACCCTGTGCTGAACTGCACCCGAAATACCGCAGGCAATATATAATTTTGGACGTACTGTAACTCCTGTTTGTCCAATTTGTCTTTCGTGCTCAAGATAACCAGCATCAACAGCGGCTCTTGAACCACCAACTTCACCACCTAAAACTTCGGCCAATTTATATAAAAGCTTGAAGTTTTCTTTAGAGCCCACACCGTAGCCTCCGGCAACAATGATTGAAGCACCTTTTAAATTTACTTTGCTTTTTTCAATGTGTCTTTCAATGATTTCAATAACAAAATCAAAATCATTGGTATATTTTGATACATCTAGCCTGTTGATTACACCTTTGTAATTCTCGTCGAAAACTTCCATTTTCATCACACCTTCACGCACAGTAGCCATTTGCGGGTGCATATCGGGATTGATAATGGTAGCGATAATATTGCCACCAAAAGCAGGACGAATCTGGTATAATAAATCTTTATATTCCTTATTGTCTTTTTTAACAAAGTGATCACCAATTTCGAGGCTTGTACAATCAGCAGTTAGTCCGCATTTTCTGGCTGAAGCAACCCTGGGTGCCAAATCCCTGCCAACTGAACTAGCTCCGAAAAGTACAACCTGTGGCTCATTTTCTTCGAGCAGCTTGCATACAATTGATGCATGAGGCAAGGTAGTATAAGGAGATAGTCGCTTATCGTCGGCGATATGAATAACATCAACTCCATATTTAAATACCTGCTTTTCGATTCCATTAAAATTGTGACCGATTAAAATGGCCTCCAATTTACAATTTAGCCTTTGTGCAAGACTTTTCCCTTTTGTAAGAAGCTCAAGACTTACATCGGCAACTGAATTATCATCTAATTCGCAATAAACAAATACATTTCTCATTGTTCCGTATTTTCGAAATATAATATATACAATTGGTTACCCAATGGTATGATTTTCAATTAATTCTTTAACTAAGGTATTCATATCTCCATCAGAAGCAGTAAGCACTTTTGATTCTTTTGCTTGTAAAATTACATTTTCAATGTTTTTTACTTTGGTAGGAGATCCTGATAAACCAAGCCATTCAACATCGGCCTGAATATCATCAACAGTCCAAATTTGAATATTCAAATACTTCCTTTCTGATACCAAACTGGCTTCAATCGGGCTTGCTTCTTCAAGTTCCAATGCAGTTTTGGCATATTTAAATTTCATCAAATGCTTTGCATTACGTGGACGACATTCAGGAGCAGAACTATGAACAGTAATTAAAACTGGCATTGGACAAGAAACTACTTCAATTCCATTTTCGAGCCTACGTTTAATTACAATTTTCTGATCGTTAATCGAAACAAGTTCCTCTGCATAAGTGATTTGGGGTATTGCAAGTTTTTCTGCAACCTGTGGGCCAACTTGTGCTGTATCACCATCAATGGCTTGACGCCCTGCAATTACAACATCATAGTCATTTATTTTTTTAACCGCTTGTGAAATGGCATATGATGTTGCCAAAGTATCTGAACCGGCAAATCTTTTATCTGTAATTAAAATGCCTTTGTCTGCTCCACGGTACATTGCCTCCCTGATAATTTCTGCTGCTCTGGGTGGGCCCATTGTAAGAATGGTAATTTCTGTCCCTGGATTTTGATCTTTAATCCGCAATGCAAGCTCTAATGCATTTAAATCTTCGGGATTAAAAATTGCAGGAAGCACGGCACGATTAACGGTTCCGTCTTCTTTCATAGCATCTTTACCAACATTTCTGGTATCAGGAACTTGCTTTGCAAGTACTACTATTTTAAATCCTTTCATTCCTGTAAATTTTTTTTAGGCTGCAAATATAAAATAAAATAAAATGTATTTATAGGCTTATCTAATTCAGAATTAATCTAAATAGTAAAACCGGAAAATTATTAATGCTCTTGAAATATAATTAGAGTCAATGATTGCAATATAAAATGAATAATCGTCAATTCATTTTGAAAATCAAAAAATGATGTTTATTGATTGCTTTTTTTGACAAAATCCATATACATAAAAACCAGTTTTAAGAATATACTGATTCTATTTTTGCTACTTTTTCACATTTTCAATGCATTTGAATGTAAAATAAATGCAGATTTTTACAATTTAGAAAAAATCAGATATGATTTGACAGCCAATAAATAAATCCCCGGTAATTTTCATTTGATCAAACAGGGTTCGAATTTCTGAACATTATTGCGTGAATTACTAGCAAAAAAAGAGAATCCGATACCTTCTTATAATATGTAAATTACCAATTGAAACTTAAACGTTAATATTTTGAAACAATGAATCAATTAATTAACTGGTTTTTAATCATTAAGCATGCAAATTGAATAAAAGTGTCTTTTTAAATTATAATCATATGTTCTAAATTCCTATTTTTGCACGGCAAATAAAATCATGGAAATAATTAAATAAACTATTTCCATTAAAATGATTGTAGATTTTTTTTGATCTTAATAGAAATATATCTATTTTTGCAAGCCAAATTTTGAAGAAATTATTTAAAATATACGATAATGAAAAAAGGAATTCACCCAGCGGATTACAGACTAGTAGCTTTTAAAGATATGTCGAATGAACATACTTTTATAACAAAATCGACTGCTAAAACAAGAGAGACTATGGAGATTGATGGTGTATCATATCCTTTAATCAAGCTTGAGATTTCAAACACTTCTCACCCATATTATACCGGTAAAATGAAACTTGTAGATACTGCAGGACGTGTTGATAAATTTATGAACAGGTACAAAAAACACATGGATAATAAAAAGTAATTATCTTGTTTTCAAATACTTATAAAGCTTCGCTAAAACGAAGCTTTTTTTGTTTTAGAATAAATGATAATTTTGTATATCCTCATTATTTCTAAAAAGATTATAAATCGAAGGATTAGACCAAATCTCATTGATATATTGAAATCTGTATCTTTTATCGTGTATACTACCATTTCAGGTTAATTAAAGACCATTGTAGACTTAGTGATCTGATTTAAATAATTTAAAAATAACCAGATGAATTGCATCTTGTTTGACCAATTTCAAAGAGAAAATCTTCTGCCATTAACATTTACAAGGCCAGTTTCAGAAATTAGGATTGGAATCCTTACAATATCTGAAAAATGGAATAGATTTTTAAATACAGAATGTTCATTCCATACTGAACCGTATTTACAAAATAAATACAGATTAAAAACCGAAAATGATAATTATTACATAAATGGCGCTGTTATTCCTGAACAACATTTAGTTGAAGAAATAACTAATCTAAAAGACGGACAAGCACTGTTTGCAGGCTCAGATCTTTTGGCTTGTAAAACATCTTCGACCCTTTACGATATAAGCAATGATACTTCATCTTTCGAAAAGATAAGGACCAAAACTAATCCTTTAATTATTAATTATCCATGGGATATTTTCAGAAATAATGGAAGAGAAATTGAAAGTGACTACAAATTAATTACAAACGGAAGAATTAGCGCTCAACTAGCCAATACCAATAAAATAATTGGTGGAAATATTTTTGTAGAAGAAGGAGTTCAGGCAGATTTTGCAACCATCAACGGAAGAAATGCATTTGTTTATCTTGGGAAAAATACAGAACTGATGGGTGGTTCACTAATACGTGGCTCGTTGGCTCTTTGCGAAAATTCTACACTTAAACTTGGGGCAAAAATATATGGCCCTACTACCATTGGCCCAAATTCAAAAGTTGGGGGTGAAGTCAATAATTCAATCATAATAGGAAATTCGAACAAAGCACACGATGGGTTTATTGGAAATTCAGTAATTGGAGAATGGTGCAATCTTGGTGCAGATACCAATTGTTCAAATTTGAAAAACAATTATGCCAACGTCAAAGTTTGGACCTATAAAACTGAGAATTCTATTGATACCGGATTGCAGTTTTGTGGACTCATTATGGGTGATCATTCAAAATGTGGAATCAATACCATGTTTAATACAGGAACAGTTGTTGGCGTGAATGTGAATATTTTTGGAACAGGATTTCCGGATAAATTTATACCTTCTTTTTCGTGGGGAAGCCCTCAAGCTTTTTCTGAGTACAAACTTGAAAAAGCCCTTGAAACCATTGAAGCTGTTATGAAAAGGAAAGATATTGATTTAAATGAAATAGAAAAAAATATTCTGATTGAAGTATTTGAAAAAACAAAGAAGTATAGGAAATATGCTTCATAATTTTTCAAATTAGCATTAGTCATTTGACTAAAAAATTAGTAAATTAGAAACCTTAGAATCAAATAATAAATGATGATTTTTAAACTCCATTTTGAATACTCTAAAAATTGAAAAAGCAATCAAAATCCTTTGGCATAAGTATTGACCGATAGAATTGAATTAAAATAAATAGACTGCACAAGACAAATTGGCTGAAGTCTTTATTAAAAAGCATCATTTTTACAAATAAAACCACATTATATTCAGAAAATCTGATTTTATGACTTCCAATCAAAAACAAAAAAGAAAAAATAGCCTTTTTTCAGGAATAATGGACGACAACTCCGACTTTATCCCAATTATACCTGATGGAGAGGATGATAATATTAATAATTCTAAGGTACCTGAAGATTTGGCTATTTTGCCCTTAAAGAATACTGTTCTATTTTCAGGTGTGATAATTCCCATTGCGGTAGGCCGAAAAAAATCAGTTCAACTGATAAAATCCGTTTATAAAAAAGATAAGCTAATCGGAATTGTCACACAAAAAGACTCAAAGATAGACGATCCTGCTGCAAACGATTTATATCAAATAGGTACTTTAGCCACAATTATTAAAGTACTTGAAATGCCCGACAATTCAACTACTATAATCATTCAAGGTTTAAAACGATTTAAAATAGACCATTTTATTACCGAAAAACCTTATTTTAAAGCAAAAGTGAATGAATTAATTGATATTGTACCTTTAGAAAAAGACAAAGAATTTGAAGCACTAATTAGCTCACTTAAAGAGATTTCAATACAAATTATTGAATTATCTGCACATATTCCCAAAGAAGCCATTTTTGCATTGAAAAATATTGAAAGCCCGCGTTTTCTGATCAATTTTATTTGTTCGAATAGTGATATTGCACCAATCGATAAGCAAAAATTACTTGAAATTGATGACTTAAAATTGAGAGCCACTCTGCTTCTTGAATATTTATCAACGGAAGTTCAAAAGCTCGAATTAAAAGAAGATATTCAATCAAAAGTGAAGGTCGAAATGGATCAACAGCAAAAAGAATATTTTTTGCACCAACAAATGAAGGCAATCCAAAGTGAGCTTGGCAAAGACCCTCTTGATCTTGAAATTAAAGCATTCAAAAAGAAAGCTGAAAATAAAAAATGGAGTAAGGAGGTTGAGGAAGTCTTTCTAAAAACCCTTGAAAAACTGGAAAGAATAAATCCTGCCTCGCCTGAATATGGAAATGAAATAAACTATGTACAAACTCTATTGGATTTGCCCTGGAATGAGTATACGGTTGATAATTTCAATCTTAAACATGCCGAAGATATTTTGGATAACGATCATTTTGGTCTTGATAAAGTTAAAGAACGAATTCTCGAACATCTGGCCGTATTGAAATTGAAAGGAGATCTAAAAGCACCTATTCTCTGCTTGGTTGGCCCTCCTGGAGTTGGTAAAACTTCATTGGGAAAATCGATTGCCAGGGCGATTGATAGAAAATATGCAAGAATTTCATTGGGCGGACTTCATGACGAATCTGAAATTAGGGGACACCGCAAAACCTATATAGGCGCAATGCCTGGTAGGATAATTCAGAGCATAAAAAAAGTAAAATCTTCAAATCCGGTTTTTATATTGGATGAAATTGATAAAGTTGGTAATGATTTTAGAGGCGACCCATCATCAGCCCTGCTTGAAGTCCTTGATCCTGAACAAAATAATTCATTTTATGATAATTTTTTGGAACTGGAGTACGATTTATCAAAAGTAATGTTTATTGCCACAGCAAATGCTTTAAGTCCAATAAATCCTGCTCTTAGAGATAGAATGGAAATAATAGATGTTAGCGGTTATATAATTGATGAAAAAATTGAAATTGCCCGTCGCCATTTAATCCCAAAACAGCTCGAAGAACATGGAGTTGACAAGTCATATCTAAATTTAAATAAGGCTATTATAGAAAGAATTATAGAAGATTACACCCGAGAATCAGGAGTTAGGCAATTGGATAAAGTAATAGCAAAATTGGTTCGAAAAATTGCTAAGAAAATAGCTTTTGAAGAGAAATTCGATCCAAAACTTAGCAAAAATGCACTTACTGATTTGTTAGGACAGGCCATTTATAATAAAGACTCATATCAGGGAAATGAATTTGCAGGTGTAGTCACTGGCCTTGCGTGGACTTCTGTTGGTGGACAAATTTTGATGGTAGAAACAAGCCTAAGCAGGGGAAATGGAAAGCTTACTTTGACCGGGAACCTTGGAAATGTAATGAAAGAATCAGCAGTAATTGCTCTTGAATACCTTAAGGCGCATAGTAATGAACTAAATTTAGATGAATCTATTTTTGACAACTGGAACATTCATTTACATGTACCTGAAGGCGCTATTCCAAAAGATGGGCCGTCAGCAGGGATTACAATGATAAGCTCCATGGCTTCAGCTTACACTCAAAGAAAAATAAGGAAAAACATTGCCATGACCGGAGAAATTACACTTCGGGGAAAAGTATTACCAGTTGGTGGAATTAAAGAAAAAATATTAGCAGCAAAACGCACCAATATTAAAGAAATTATTTTATCAAAAGATAATGAAAAAGACATCTCTGAAATTAAAGAAATCTATCGCGAAGGTCTTACATTTCATTATGTTACTAATATTATGGAAGTGCTTGGAATTTCTTTACTCAAACAGACTGTAGCAAATGCTAAAAACCTGAATATAAAACCAAAGGATTCAAAACCTGAGCAGAATTAAAATCAAAAAGCCATATTTTACTGATATGGCTTTTTGATTTTATATAACTTACCTAAAAATTTCAATATTGAACATCTCCAATTTCAACATTTTCCATTCGATCACCACTAATGATCCGCCCCCATCTAAAGCTAATATATAAGGAAAACAAAAATTGTGTATTGTGACTAGCCATTAATTCAACTTCTTTAAAAAAAACGCTCCCAACGCCACCGATTTCAAGAGCCTGCAAACGGTTATCTTTTTTGCTATACTCAAAACTTAAACCGCCTTTAAGATAGACACCTGGATCAAGCTTTATTTCATTTATACCTTTAAAAAAAGAAGATCGTCCAATAATTGGCTGATAGGTAGTTGGATCAAATTTCTGATCCTCATAATTATCTTTAATCCAAACCTGATAATATATTGGCTTTAATAACATAATAGTAGGACCGCCTACATAGAAATATCTAACAGCAACGCCTGTTTGATCAATTTTTCGGAACATTTCCTTTTGATAACCAGCTCCTCCACGTATTTCCCAGGCAAAGTTCATTTTACCATAAACATATTGGCTTACCTGATTTGAGCTACTTGAAATTTTGATCTCTTTAGGATGCTTGACATAATTCATATCAACTTCCCAAATAAATTTTCGAAAAGCATTTATCCTTGTACCTTTTCTGAAGTTTCCACCATAGCCATTGGTATTTATAAAAACAGCCCATGATTTTTCATTTCTGAAAAATATCTTTGGTTCATTATCTATTTCGCCCTGAGCAATCAAAGAAAAGACAAAAACCATAGAAAACAAAAAAAGTATGATAACTCTTTTCAATTTCATAATCTGGTATAATTCTGGTAAATTGGTTTAGTATATTTCTTTTAGTTTACTGTAGCATGATTTGCCGGAAGTTCAATCATAGAATAGGCCGGACACGGTGGAGCACTTTTAAATCCTCTGCATGAACTCATAAAAACAACAAGACCAAAAACAACCAAAACGAGATAAATTTTCTTTTTCATACTTAAACAATTAAATAATTAACCTGAAAACTTTGCAAATATAATTTATTTTAATGAAAACCTAAATTAGCTAAAATTTATTGTATACCACGCAATTATTGTGCATCAATTATATTTATTTAACAAAATAGCCAAAATTGGAAAATGTTTGTCAAATTTGAATTTAATTTGCATTTTAATTAAATAGTTGATTATGGAAACTTTACAAACTATTATAAATCATAGAACCATCCGTAAATATCAAACAACAAAAATTGAACCTGAAATTCTTGATCAGATATTAAAAGCAGGAACTTGTGCTTCAACAACTGGCAATATGCAGGTTTATTGTATTATTGTAAGCAGTGATGAAAAAATAAAAGAAGATCTCTGGGCTGCTCATTTTAAGCAAGATATGGTAAAACAGGCACCTTTAGTACTTACATTTTGTGCAGATTTTAACAGATTTAATATTTGGTGTAAATTAAGAAATGCAAATGCAGGATACGATAACTTTTTATCCTTTTACACAGCCTCAATTGATGCATTACTTGTTGCCCAAAACGTTGCAATTGCGGCAGAATCTTTCGGTCTGGGAATTTGTTATCTGGGAACAACCACATATATGGCAGACTCAATAATCAAAATTCTTGATTTGCCTGAAAATGTCGTACCAGTTACCACTTTGGTTATAGGTTATCCTTCAGAGATTCCTGATCTGACAGATCGATTACCACTCAATGGAGTTGTACATTACGAAAAATATAAAAATTATTCTTCGGAACAAATCAATAGAATTTATTCTGAAAAAGAAGGGTTACTGTCTACAAAAGAGCTAATTGAAATTAATAAAACGGAAAATCTAGCACAAATTTTTACAGATAAACGATATTCTAAAAAAGACAATATAAATTTTTCAAAAAGCTATTTAAAAGTGATTGAAAACCAAGGTTTCATGAACAATGAATTATAAAAAGGAATAAGCATTTTTCTTATATTTTGATAATTCATTTTAAGCGATTTATCAAATAATATACTTGTATGAAAGTTTTTAAAATTATAATAAATAGATTAAAATTAGCGTGTTAATTGTATAATGATTATGCAATTTTATAGCTATTTTTGAACAATATCAATCTTAGCATAATAAACATATAATTAATCAAAGGAAAAGCTTAATTTGGTCAAAAGCCTAAGTCAATGGCAAGAATTTATTCTTACTTTTAATGACGAATTCCTTAAATCAAAATAAAATGGGTTGGAATATATTTAAAAAAAGTAAGGAACAGGAAATAACTCTGGAAGAGAGGGTAAATCTTGCTCTACAAAAAGCAAAAGAGGACAAAAATCTTGCAGCTAAAGAGATAAGGGACATTAATAAATGGGCTGCAGAAGCGATTATTGATGTTTATAGTGCATTTTTTCCTAATTCAAATTTGACTTATTACAGAAATCAATATGCTGAAACAGCACTTACTGAATATAGCAATATAAAAGCAAAATATGCAAGTCAACTTGAAGCTGAAATGGCCGAAAAGTGTGATAAAATAGTTTCCGGGTATTTAAATCAAATTCAATTGAGAGAATCAAAATTGAAACTATTTGAGAAAATTGAAGCTGATTATATGAAAACCAAGGAAAAACTCCGAATGGCAGAGAAACAAGGACAAAGAGGCGATAAAATGCAGGAACATGAACAAAGACTTAAAAACCTTGATAATGATTCCTCAAGTTTATCAAATGCAATGACAGAAACTTATAAGCTTGACGATCTGAAAGAAGAAATTGCAACTAAAGAAGAATATTTTAACCAACTTGAAAAACTCCATAGCCAGTTTTCTGATGATTCGGATTATAATAACTCAATTGCTTATAAAGGTGAAATTGATAAAATGCTTGAAGATATGAAATAGTTGGTAATTAGAAATTTGAAACGAGAAATTTGGAAAATTAAGTAACAAAAAAAGTCCTGTCAAAATTGACAGGACTTTTTTTAATATCAAATAATTGTTTATTTAACTGAATCAATATATTCAATAAGTTCACATACTTTAGTAGAATAACCCATTTCATTATCATACCAAGAAACAACTTTAACAAATGTGTCAGATAATTGGATTCCTGCTTTTGCATCAAAAATAGAAGTTCTAGTATCGCCATTGAAATCGGTTGAAACAACCTCATCTTCGGTATAACCCAAAATTCCTTTTAATTCACCCTCTGAAGCTTTCTTCATAGCAGCGCAGATATCAGCATATTTTGCAGGTTTATCCAAACGTACAGTGAGATCAACAACAGAAACATTAGGAGTTGGAACACGGAAAGCCATACCTGTTAATTTACCTTTTAAAGCAGGAATAACAACACCAACAGCTTTAGCAGCTCCGGTTGATGAAGGGATGATGTTTTGAGCAGCACCACGTCCACCTCTCCAATCTTTGGCTGATGGGCCATCAACTGTTTTTTGAGTAGCAGTAGTTGCATGAACAGTAGTCATTAAACCTTCAAGAATTCCCCAATTGTCATTTAATACTTTAGCTACTGGAGCTAAGCAATTGGTTGTGCATGAAGCATTTGACACAATTGTCATATCATTTTTATACAATTTATGGTTTACACCCATTACAAACATAGGGGTATCATCTTTTGAAGGAGCTGACAGTATAACTTTTTTAGCGCCACCATCGATGTGTCCCTGAGCAGTTTCTTTTGTCAAGAATAGACCTGTTGATTCCACAACATAGTCTGCACCAACTGCTCCCCAATTAATACTGGCGGGATTTTTTTCGGCTGTAACGCGAATTTCTTTTCCGTTAACAACTAATTTTCCGTCTTTAACTTCAACAGTACCTTTGAAATTACCGTGGGTTGAGTCATACTTAAGCATATAAGCCATATAATCAACACCAATAAGGTCGTTAATAGCAACTACTTGAATAGTTCCTTTAAGGATTGCTTGACGGAATACGAAACGTCCGATTCTGCCAAATCCGTTAATACCAATTTTAATAGACATAATTTTTAATTTAATTGATTTAATTTTCGATCCACAAAAATAAGTATTAAGGCGAATAATTCATAAAAAAAGACATGAAAAATCTATAAATTAATAAAACCATTCAGAAATTTGTGTATTGTAGCTATAAATATGACATTTGTGCAAAATATAAAATATGGAGCTTAAAGAAAGAATTGATGCATTTGTGAAGTTGGGAGAATTATTGCCAAAACTTATTGATTATAAAAATGATAAAGATAAAAATGCCATCGATTTCCAGCATTTGCTTGAGACTGTAAAAAGTTCGAATGAATGGTTTACCCTTGAAAGTCTGATTTATTCATTGACTTCGATAGCAGAAAACTTAAAAATTGACAATATTCGAAATTGGACAAACAGATATCCTTCAATTCAAAATAAAATTGAACAAAAAAGAGTAGGCCTTGTTACTGCCGGAAATATTCCGCTGGTTGGATTTCATGATGTATTGTCGGTTTTAATTGCAGGGCATGAAATTGTAATTAAACTTTCATCGAAAGACGACAAATTAATGAAAAGGATTGTTGAATTGCTCAAAAATATCAATCATGGCTTTGACAATTTAATCTCTTTTGAAAATAACCAACTAAAAAAGTTTGATGCAATTATAGCCACAGGAAGCAACAATTCAGCAAAATATTTTGAATATTACTTTGGAAAATATCCGAATATCATCAGAAAAAACAGAAATTCACTGGCCATATTAACCGGTGATGAAACCAAAGACGATTTGGATTTGCTGGCTGATGATATTTTGCTGTATTATGGATTGGGCTGCAGGAATGTTTCGAAGATATATATTCCTGAAAATTATAATATTGACAGGCTTTTTGAGTCGGTTTACAAATATCGCGAATACGCAAACCACAACAAATTTGCAAATAATTATAACTACAACAAGTCCATTTACTTGATGAACAAAGCATCTTTTTGGGAAAATGGATTTATGATTATGAAAGAAGACACAGGCTTGACTTCACCTATTTCGGTAGTTTATATTGAGCGATATCAAGACATTGAAAAAGTGAAAGCAAGCATTGAAGCACAAAAGGATCAAATTCAGTGTGTAGTTGCAAAAGCTGGCATTGTAGTAGGTTCTGTTTTGTTTGGAGAAACCCAAAAACCGAACCTTTGGGATTATGCAGATAATGTGGACACTATGCAATTTTTACTTTCATTGTGATATTGGATGAAAACGCTCATTGTAATAGTTGGTCCCACGGGCATTGGTAAAACCGATTTCGCAATTTATCTAGCCAAAGTATTGAAAACTGAAATCATTTCTGCCGATTCAAGACAAGTTTTTAAAGAATTAAAAATTGGAACCGCTGTGCCTTCTGACCAGCAGCTGAGCGAGGTTAAACATCATTTCATAGGCAATATTTCAATACATGATTATTACAATGCGAGTATATACGAATTTGCTGTTATTGAACTGCTTAATACACTTTTTGAGACCATGGAAACTGCTGTTTTAGTTGGAGGTTCGGGTATGTATATCGATGCGGTTTGTAATGGAATAGATGATTTGCCAGACATTGATCCTGAAATAAGGTTGTTTTTGAACGAAAAATATAAAAACGAAGGAATAGAAAGTATTCGTTTTGAGTTAAACAAGCTTGACCCGGAATATTATAAAATAGTTGACCTGAAAAACCCAAAGCGGATTCTAAAGGGACTGGAAATCTGCATGATGACAGGCAGAACTTATACTTCGCACCGAAAAGCAATAAAAAAGGAGCGCAATTTCAATCTAATAAAGATTGGTTTGCAAATGGATCGCGAAAAGCTCTATGAAAGGATTGATAAAAGGGTTGATGAGATGTTTGAGCAGGGACTTTTGGACGAAGCCAAAACTTTTTATCCATACAAAGAAATAAATGCTTTAAATACAGTAGGTTACAAAGAATTATACGATCATTTTGACGGTGAATATGATTTGGAAAAAGCAATAGAACTCATCAAGCGAAACTCTAGAAGATACGCCAAACGGCAGCTTTCGTGGTTTATGAGGGACAAAGAAATTAATTGGTTTGAGCCTACGGAAAAAGAAAAAATTATCGATTATATTAATTCTACTTTGGTAAATTAAGTATATTATTGTAAGATACTGAATAATAGAAAGATAATTTAGTTAAGTCATGCTGTATGTTTTTTTACTAATAGACCAAACCTAATCACTTATTTTTCCTTTGCATTGAAGCTTTTTTTGTATCTTTAAATGTTCTGTTTTTCTTTTTTCTTTTCCTTGATGAAAAGAAACAAAAATCAAGACAAAAATATCCTTTTCAGAGCATTTACTTATGCTTGGAGCACGGCCGACGGATTTTTGTCGCAGAACGCCCATAGTCCTCTACAATTTCGACGATTAAGGTGTTTCTTTTTTTTATAGCTTCAAATGAACTATAAAATAGTAATAGTTGATATCGAATGTAATATTTCAATATGTAAAAGTAGAATTAAGAAAAATATGACTTTAAAATGCAAAACAGAGATATAAAGCAATTTACAGTTAGGGTATATGCCATTATTGTGAATGATAAAAATGAGGTACTTTTAAGCGATGAGTTTCAACTAGATAGAAAAATGACTAAATTTCCAGGCGGTGGAATGGAGTTTGGCGAAGGAACCATTGAATGCCTTGAGCGCGAGGCCATTGAAGAGTTCGGGCAAGAATTGGAAGTTTTGGATCATTTCTACACCACCGATTTTTTTCAGCAGGCCTTGTTCAGAAGTGGATATCAAGTAATTAGTATTTATTATAAAGCAAGGTTTAAAGATGAAATTAAATTCAAATTATCATCAAAAACATTTGATTTTACAGAATTGGTCAATGGAACCCAATCGTTTAGATGGCAGAAAATCAGCCAACTGAACGTTGATGAAATCCTTTTTCCAATCGATAAAAAAGTAGCAACGATGTTAATGGAACAATATAATAAAGCTTAAAATGAAATTCAGCATAATAATACCAGTTTACAACCGTCCTGATGAAGTTGATGAGTTATTGGATAGTCTTTGCAGACAAAAAAGTGGCGAATTTGAGATAATAATTGTAGAGGATGGCTCTGATAATAAATGTGATACGATTGTAGAAAAGTACAAAGACAAATTGGATATCCATTATTTTTTCAAAGAAAACGGTGGCCCTGCACAAGCTAGAAATTTTGGATCCGAAAGAGCCAAATACGATTATTTCATTTTTTTTGATTCGGATTGTATTATTCCTGAAAACTATTTTTCTATTGTTAATCAACAACTTACAGATAAATTCACCGATGCTTATGGTGGACCCGATGCTGCACACGAAAGTTTTACAACCATCCAAAAAGCAATTAGCTATTCGATGACTTCATTTTTTACAACCGGCGGCATTAGGGGTGGAAATGAAAAAATGGAACAATTTAAACCGCGTAGTTTCAATATGGGCTATTCGAGAAAAGTATTTGAGACAACCCATGGATTTTCGAATATGCGCTTTGGCGAAGATGTGGATATGAGTTTGAAGATTTTGGACAATGGATTTAAAACCCAATTGATTAAAGAAGCGTTTGTATATCATAAACGGCGAACCGATTTCAGGAAATTTTTCAAACAGGTTTACAATTCAGGAATTGCAAGGATCAATCTCGAAAAAAGGCATCCGGGATCCTTAAAATTGGTACATGCTATGCCTGCTGCATTTTTGGTTGGTACTGTATTTTTATTGATAATGGGAATCATTCATTGGATTTTCTTCACTCCTATTGCCTTTTATATTGTTTTAATATTTATTGATGCATTTTTCACAACCAAAAATCCTTCAGTAGCTTTAGCTTCTATAATTTCTTCATTTACCCAACTTTACGGATATGGCAGTGGTTTTTTGGTTTCTTTTTGGAAAAGAATAATCCTCAAAAGAGATGAGTTTCATGCTTTTAATAAGAATTTTTATAAATAAAATTGTGGATATTGAGCTTGTCGCAATATATAAGTTATTGATTATTAATCTACATATCGACAAGCTCAACGTCAAGAAATCCCTTTTAGAAGCCTTTATTTGATTATTTCCTACCCAAAAGAAACGCTTTAAAATCCTTAAAACTATTCTCCATTGGAATAGAGAACTTTTTCTTTTTAAGGGTAGCTTGCAAGGATTCGGGTATTTCAAGTTTGATTGACAAAGCTTCTTCAACAGTATCTTTAAATTTGGCCGGATGCGCAGTTTCAAGAAAAACGCCCACTGCATCGTTTTTTACCAGATATTGCTTTAATGCGGCATATGCCACAGCACCATGTGGATCAAGAATATAGCCTGTCCTTTTGTACATATCGGACATGGTCTTGATTGTCTCTTTGTCCGTAAAAGAATAACCAATCAAATCACGCGTAATTCTTTCCCAATTGTGATCATACAATTCCAAAATGCGGGCAAAATTACTTGGATCGCCTACATCCATAGCATTTGAAATGGTTTGCACGGAAGGCTTGGGTAAATAAAGTGCTGTTTTTAAGTATTCCGGTACCACATCATTAATATTCGAAGCGGCAATAAATTTGGAAATTGGCAATCCCATGTGTTTGGCAAATAATCCAGCTGTTAGGTTTCCATAATTTCCGCTAGGAACGGAAAATATGATTTGTTTTCTAGTTTCCTTAAGCTGAGCCATGGCATAAAAATAATAAACCATCTGTGGTAAAAACCTTGCTATGCTTATGGAATTGGCCGAACTAATATGTCCTTTTTTTCTGATTTCGAAATCGGAGAATGCTTTTTTAACCAAAGCCTGGCAATCGTCGAATGTGCCATTGACTTCAAGCGCTGTAATATTTTTGCCAAGGGTTGTAAACTGCTTTTCCTGAATTTCACTCACCATGCCTTTTGGATACAAAACAACCACATCTACCCCTTCAATGCCCAAAAAGCCATTTGCAACGGCGCTTCCGGTATCACCCGAGGTAGCCACCAAAATAGTTGAGTGATAATCTGAAGTAAATTTGGCCATTAACCTAGCAGTTACCCGTGCCCCAACATCTTTAAAAGCAAGCGTTGGCCCATGGAAAAGCTCCAACGAATAAACATCTTCTTCAACCTGTACAAGTGGAATTTCAAAGTTTAATGCTTCCTTCATCAATTTTTGAAGCATCTCTTTTTCAATGCTATCGCCTGAAAATAAACCCATTAGATAATTACCAAGCTCGTGTAACTTTTTATTTTTAAAGGTTACAAAAAATTCCTCGGATAATTGAGGTATTTCTATTGGGTAATACAAACCGCTATCTGGGGCTAAACCCTTTAATACAGCATCTTTAAAGGTGGTTTCATGTGTTCCATGGTTTGTGCTGATGTATTTCATAGGTATGAATTTTAATAGGTTTATATTTGTGAGTTAAGATTTTAACGTCAAAACAAGATGAAAAATATAGTTTTCAATATTTTATCCAAATGTATTAATCCATCAACCTAGCTCCCTGATCACAGATTTTGGAAACGAACAGATGATAGCTTATACCATTGTTTTTATAAGTATCATTGAAAGCATGCTTTACTGCTTTGGCAATAGTTTCACCTTTTGAAAAAGCAAAAACAGCAGGCCCAGAACCTGCAATGCTGCAACCCAATGCACCAGCCTGAATGGCAGCGTTTTTTAATTCATAAAAATCGGGAATCAAATCTGCACGGACTGGTTCAATAATTATATCCTTCATTGATCTTCCAATTAACTCATAATTAGATTGGTAAAGCCCTGATATCAAGCCTGCAACATTTCCCCATTGAATAACTGCATTCTTTAATGCAATTTCTTTTGGTAAAATTTTCCGTGCTTCGATTGTTTTTATTTCAATCTGGGGATGAATAATAGTACAATATAAATCTTTAGGAGCATCTATTTCAATCATATCCAATGGATTGTATCCTCTTATTAGGGCAAATTTACCTGTAATTGCTGGAGCCACATTATCGGCATGTTCCGCACCAGAAGCCAATTTTTCTCCTTGCATGGCAAAATGGACAAGCTCGTGTGAATTATAATTCCAACCAAATAGTTTATTAATACCAAAAGCCGCACCTGATGCACTCGCAGCACTAGATCCCATTCCACTTCCAGGGTTAATCAATTTATTGATTTCTATTTCAATGCCAAATTGCATATTTTTATCCTTCAACATTTCAATGGCAACAACTCCAGCCACATTTTTTTTAGGTTCTGTTGGCAAGTTACCTAATCCTTTTGAAATAATAGTTATCCCAAGCTTCTCCGTTTTTCTAAATATCATTTCATCGCCAATATTATGAAGTGCAAATCCAAGAATATCAAACGCACACCCAACATTGGCAACGGTTGCAGGGGCAAAAACTTTTATTTCATCCAACATTATTTCAGCATTGGTGTTTTTATCTATTGAGGTTTTGGTTAAATCCATTGTATGATTTCCTTTCAATTTCTTTGTTGATTTGTATTATTCGTTAACAATTGACATGATATCGGCAAAAACCCCCGAAGCTGTAACTTCGGCGCCTGCTCCGGCACCTTTTACAATTAACGGTTGTTCCTTATAACGTTTGGAATAAACCATTACAATATTATCTTTTCCATCCAACTGATAATAAGGGGCTTCCTTGCCGACACTTAAAAGTGCAACGCTTGCTTTGCCTTGATCAAAAATGGCAGTTACACGTAGTTTTTGACCCAGAGATTCAGATTTCTTGCGTATATCTTCAAAGAAATCCCTGTTTTTCTTAAGTGCTTCAATGAATGCTTCTTTGGGTTCAACTTGCAATATTTCTTCGGGTATGAATTTTTCGTTTCGGATATCTTCAATTTCCATGGCACATCCAGATTCCCGAGCCAAAATCAAAATTTTCCGCATTACGTCGATTCCGCTTAAATCAATCCGTGGATCCGGCTCGGTATAGCCTTCTTCCATGGCTCTTATTACCACTTCATCAAAATTACTTTGAGCATTAAAGTTGTTGAATATAAAATTCAGGCTGCCTGAAAGTACGGCTTCAATTTTTATAATTTTATCGCCACTCTTAATCATATCCCTAATTGTTTTTATAACCGGAAGTCCAGCTGCAACATTGGTTTCATAAAGAAATTTGACATTCTTTTTGGTAGCCAATTCATTCAAATAACGATAGTTTTTATAGGCTGATGAAGCAGCAATTTTATTAGAAGCAACAACTGAAATACTTCCTTGCAAAATACTGGAATACAAACCTGCAATGTCAGCACTTGCCGTATTATCGATAAAAACGCTATTGCGAAGGTTCAATCCCTTCATTGTTTTCACAAATTTTTGAGCATCCATTTGCTCGCCTTTTTCCATTAAATCCTTTTCCCACGAATCTAATTTAATAAAACTGCTCTCAAATAACATTTTACGGCTGTTGGCTAAACCAACTATTCGGATTTCAAGTTTAAACTCTTTCTTCAGATAATCAGATTGTTCATTAAGTTGCATCAAAAGTTTGTTTCCGACATTCCCCACACCAATAACAAACAGATGTATTTTTTTTAATTCTGATAAGAAGAAGCTTTCATGCAAAACATTCAATGCTTTTTTAACATCGTCTTTTTTGATAACTATCGAAATATTCCGCTCGGTAGAACCCTGCGCTATTGCCCTAACATTGACCCCATTGGTACCAAGGGCATGAAATGTTTTTCCGCTCAAACCGATTGATTCCTTCATATTATCTCCAACCAAAGCAACAATTGCAAGTTTTTCATCCACATGAACCTCATCAATTTTATTCAACTTCATTTCAGAAGCAAATTCAATATTCAGAACTTCAACTGCATTATCTACATTACTTTGATTGATACCAATTGTGATTGTATGTTCCGAAGAAGCCAGAGTAATAAAAATAACATTGATTTTGTTCTGCGAAAGCGTTGAAAACAAACGAGATGCAATGCCACTAACTCCAATCATGCCACCGCCGGTCAAAGTCAAAAGAGCAACATCATCAATATGTGAAAGTCCTTTAACATCCCTTCCGGTTGGATCAATTTCTTTACTGATTAGAGTACCTTTTTCATCAGGAGCAAAGGTGTTTTTAATCAAAACTGGTATTCCTTTTTTCATCACAGGCTGAAGGGTTGGCGGATAAATAACCTTTGCCCCAAAATGCGAAAGTTCCATGGCTTCCTCGTACGAAAGCCGTTCCAAGGTATAAGCACTTGAAACAATATTTGGATCAGCTGTCATTACGCCATTCACATCAGTCCAGATTTCGAGCACGCTTGCATTTATGGCCGAAGCGATAATGGCTGCGGTATAGTCAGAACCGCCCCTTCCCAAAGTGGTGGCTCTTTTTTTTGATGACAGGGCTATAAATCCATTTACAATGACATTTTTACGCAAGCCAATCAGTCTTTCCCTGATATTGTAATAGCTTAAATCAAAATCAACATTGGCATTTCCAAAATTTTCATCGGTGATAATCAGATCCCTGGCATCAATATGCACAGTTTCAATTCCTCTTGAGTTAAAGGCTTGGGCAATAATGATTGCAGATAATCTTTCGCCAAAACTAAGCAAGTAATCTTTTGTTTTTAAGGATATTTCATTCAGTAAATAAATTCCATGACAAATGTCTTTGAGTTCAGTAGCCAGACTTTTTATCTCACCTATAATCTCGCGAAGCTTCCCATTATCAATTAATTGTTGAGCAGTTTCAATATGTTTGGCTTCAATATCATAGACTTTCATTTCGTATTTTAAATCGCGGGCCAATGCCAATTGTCCACATTCCACAATTGAATTTGTAACACCACCAAACGCGGAAACAACAGTCAATACATTGTCATCGTGTATCTTTCCTTTTACTATATCAATTACCTTTAGAATGTTGGTGGGATTTGCAACAGAAGTTCCTCCAAATTTTAATACCTTCATAGTGATTTATTTTTTCTGAATATTTTTATAAAAATACGAATCAAACATCATTTGTTTGATATTTTCAGGAAATAAATTCCCAACCTTGGATTATATGAAAAGATTTAACCCCTAAGGGTCGTTGTTGTTGATGTAAATGTAGTGGAAAAGGATAGAGAGCAAACATAAATAAATACAGAAAAACAAGCAAAATGATTTTTCTGATTGGAATATGAAAGCGATATATTGTTTTTTGACTTCAATTTCGTTTTATTTGGGTGCTAAATTAGTTATTTTATTATTACGACCAAACTAATTGCTGTGATTTTTAGGATTTATATGTTTCAATATCGCAAAAAAATAAATTTAAAGTGCTGAATTAGTATATTTTATCTAAATATTTCAAAACCGATTAAAATATTTATATCTCAAAGCAGAACTATCTTATCAAAGGGTTCATGGTAACCTACAGATTATAAAGTGTATTATAAGCATTATATAAAATATTTTTCCTTAAGGTTCATTCTGCTATTCATCCACAATTATATTGTTTTTTAAAACTATTTTCAAGCCAATAAATCCAATGATCCCTGCGGCCAATGAAGAAAGTAGGATTACAAATTTTGCATTGTTTATTATTGTATAGTCGTCAAAAGCTAGCAAAGTGATAAATATGGACATGGTGAATCCAATTCCACCTAAAAACCCAACTCCAAGAATAGATTTCCAATTTAAGTCGTTTGGTAATTTGCACAGGCCAAAGCTTACAGCTAAAAAACTCAATAAAAAAATCCCTAAAGGTTTTCCAAAAATAAGTCCTAATGCAATTCCCAAACTATAATTCTGGGTTAATGTTTCACCAATATTTGAGCTCAAAACGATTGCTGTGTTGGCCAAAGCAAACAATGGAAGTATAAAAAAAGCAACTGGGTTGTGTAAAAAATGCTGCATAATATACGAAGGAGATTTTTCGTCCCCACTACCAAAAGGTATGGCAAAGGCCAGTAAAACTCCTGTAATAGTGGCATGAACCCCAGAGTTGAGCATAAAATACCACATAGCAACTCCACCAATTAAATAAGGAATTAAGTTCTTTACTTTGAGCCTGTTCAAAGCAATTAAAAGCGCAAAAATTCCCATTGCTATCAATAAGTTTGACCATAAAAGGGTTTTGGTATAGAAAATTGCAATAATTAGAATGGCCCCCAAATCATCGATTACAGCTAGAGCAGTTAAAAATATTTTAAGAGATACTGGAACTTTATTGCCTAACAATGATAATATTCCCAATGCAAAAGCAATATCTGTGGCCATTGGGATTCCAGCACCTGATTTAGTTTCTGCACCAAAATTCAAAAGTAAAAAAAGACCTGCGGGAACCAACATACCTCCCAACGCACCAAAAATCGGCAACAAAGCATCCTTGATTTTGGATAACTCGCCCAGGTATATTTCTCTTTCCAATTCCAGACCGATTAACAAAAAGAAAATCGTCATCATCCCATCATTAATCCAATATTCAATTGAATTTCCACTAATTTGAGTGTGCCAAAAATGAATATATTCAGTTCCGAAATTCAAATTTGCAATAACTAAAGAAAAAATGGTGCAACCGATTAGTATCAATCCGCCAGCTTTTTCACTATCAAAAAATTCTTTAAATAATCCTGTAAATTTCATTCTTTAATATTGTTGTTATTATGGATATTCGCGGCTAAAGTATTGAGAACTTTATTTTCAAACTATCCGAAATCCTTATAATATTTATAGTACCTTGAAGGTGGAGTTATATTTTCAATTGATAATTTAGTCTAAGCAATTTCAAATATTCCTAAACAGCTTTTTAAAATAGGAATGGGATTATCCTTTTGGTGTGTTTAGAATATGTAGCATAATCGTCATAAGTCAACAATAATGATTTTTCTTCCAATATCATTCTCATAAAAAGTCCTCCGGTTATTAAAAAAACAGCTGCAAATGTCTCAATAAAAGGATAAGAAATTACAGACGCCCATGAAAAATAAATAATCGCAGCATAAATCGGATGTCGAAGAAAACGATATGGTCCGGTGGTTACAAGTTTTCCTTGCGTAGTATCTGCTGTAGCATTAAAACTCCGAAGCCCAAATGTTAAACGTGCCCAAATCATAAAAGCAACAGAACAAATTTGAATTAGGATTGAAATAGGATTTTTTGAAAGAATGTAATTTTTTTCCAGTAGAAAAACCAGACCAAGTAGTGCTATTCCAAATCCAATTAATGAAAAGATTTTTGAATTCATTTTTTTTGATTTAATAATTATCAATTCACATAAACTCAATTCCAGAACCTGGCAGGCATGTTGACCAAGAAGCAACAAAACCTTTAAATTAAGCCAAATAGCTCAATTTGATTACGGATTTAAAAAGAATGTTCCTTAATGTTCTCAATTAAATTATATAAATTTTCAACCTGTGGAATTTGATATCTTCGGCAAACAATATCAACATTACCTTTTTTCCAATAACCTTTGGGGCAACAAACCAACATCTTTTTTGTTTGGGCAAACAATCCAAGCTCCAATAACGAAATGGGCGACTGTGTTTTAGGATCAAAATACATTACAATTAAATCAGCTCTCTCCTGGCCTTTCAATTCCCATTCTACTTGTTCGAAAAAAAGTGGGTTTTCAATTTCTTCTTTCCAACTTTCATCCCAATCTTTCCTTCTTGGATTCAATATAATAACATCTTGATTATCTATATGTTTCATTAGATTTTCTTGCCAGTTTTCAGCATGATCTTGTTCAATGCTTCCAGCAAGAAAAATAGTATTTCCCTTTTCGGGGATTGGGTTTGGAGGATAGATTATCATGATATTAGAATTTAGTCATTAGAAATTAGAATTTTGATATTTGTTCATCCATAAACTCAAAAAATAAAAACATTAAGCCACTAATGCACGAATAAATATGGTTATATGAGTTTGAATATCATATAATTGAACTCAATAATTTAATCATAAATTCGTGCATTAGTGGCTAAAAAATATTTTGTGGATGCACATTAATTAGAATTTAGACATTAGATACTTATTGGTTTTTCATTTTTTAATTTCCAGTTTCCAATGACTAATTTCTTTTTTAATTATTTATTCCTGAAGCTCTTTCTCCAACTCATCCGTCATTTCCAAATCGTGGAAAACGTTTTGTACATCATCGTCGTCTTCGAGCATTTCAATCAATCTCAATACTTTATGAGCTGTGGATAAATCTACAGTTTTAGTAGTGTTCGGAATTCTTTGAAGTTCAGCATTTTCGGCTTCAATGTTCATCTCTTCCAATTTCTTTTGCATTTTACCAAAATCTTCAAGAGCAGTAGTAATAATAAAATGATCCTCAGTTGTTTCAATATCTTCTAAGCCTGAGTCAATCAGTTCCAGTTCAATTTCTTCAATATTTAAATTACCTTTTGCAATGGTAAAAATCCCTTTCCTGTCAAATAAAAAGGATAGTGATCCATTTTTGCCCAATGTACCACCTCGTTTAGAAAAAATTGATCGAACATTGCTTACCGTACGTTGATTATTATCAGTGAGGCATTCAACAAAAATTCCAACACCTCCGGGACCTGTTCCTTCAAAGGTGGTTTCACTGTAATTTTCACCTGCCCCTTCTCCTTTGGTAATTGCCCTTGCTATTACATCTTTAGGCACATTGGCACCTTTGGCATTTTGAATTGCACTTTTCAATCTGGGATTCATTTCGGGTGAATTGCCTCCACCCTCCTTTACTGCAATGGTTATTTCTTTTGCAATCCTTGAAAAAATCTTCGATCTTTTGGCATCAAGCGCCCCTTTCTTCCTTTTAATGGTAGACCATTTACTATGTCCTGACATAAATAATTGTTTCGTTTTTGGATTATATTGATTTATCACAAAATTGCAAAAAAAATACAAATTATTGGTCAAATTTGTGGCATTTCGCTAAAATTCTGTATAAAAGATAAAGAAGTCTTTTATTTTAGCCAAAATTCTTCTAATTTTGTAGCAATAAAATGAAACCGAAATTAGAGGAGAAAGCATGGCTATTGAACTAGATATCAAGAAATTAACAGGACTGCAACCAATCATTGTAAAAGCCAATCCAGCAGCACATTCCAAGATGTACATCGAAACTTATGGATGCCAGATGAACGTTGCCGATAGCGAAGTGGTTGTTTCTATCCTGGCCCAAGAAGGTTTTAGCCTGACAGAAAACTATAAAGAAGCTGATTTAATTCTGATCAATACCTGCTCCATCAGGGATAATGCAGAACAGCGCATATTTAACCGACTAAACGAGTTCAAAAGCCTAAAGAAACAAAGAAAAGGTTTGTTGGTGGGCATTATTGGCTGCATGGCCGAGCGCTTGAAAGAAGATTTATTGGAAAAAGTAAAATTGGTCGATTTAGTAGTTGGTCCGGATGCATACCGTGATTTACCAAAATTGGTGCGGGAAGCAGAAGGAGGACAGCGTGCAATCAACGTATTGTTATCTCGCGAGGAAACTTATGCAGAAATTAGTCCCGTAAGGTTGGATAAAAATGGAGTATCCTCATTTGTTTCAATTATGCGCGGTTGCGACAACATGTGTGCCTTTTGTGTAGTGCCATATACAAGAGGAAGGGAACGTAGCCGAAATCCCGAAACCATTTTAAACGAAATAAGGGAATTGCTGGAAAAAGGTTATAAAGAAGTTACCCTTTTGGGTCAAAACGTGGACAAATATAACTGGAACAATAGCGAGGTTAGTTTTGCCCGATTACTTGAGATGACTGCTTTGTTGACACCTGATCTAAGAGTTAGATTTTCAACATCTTACCCGCAAGATATGACCGATGAAGTTTTGTATACGATTGCTAAATATCCAAATATTTGTAATTATATTCACCTACCGGTTCAATCCGGAAGTACTGAAATACTAGAAAAAATGCGCCGAGGTTATACCCGTGAGTGGTATATGGACAGAATTAGTGCCATCAAAAGGATTATCCCGGATTGCGCCATTTCATCCGATTTTATAACCGGTTTTTGCAACGAAACAGAAGAGGATCACCAACAAACCCTTTCGTTAATGGAATGGGTAGGTTTTGAGTATGCCTACATGTTTAAATATTCCGAAAGACCAAACACCTTTGCCGCCAGAAAAATGCCCGATGATGTGCCCGAAGAAGTCAAAAGCCGTCGCCTGGACGAAATCATGGAACTTCAACACAAACTATCACACCAAAGCAATTTGAGGGACATTGGAAAAACATTTGAAGTACTGGTTGAAGGCATTTCAAAAAAATCGGATGAACGCTTATTCGGCCGAAACCAACAAAGCAAAGTGGTGGTTTTTAACAAAAAAGATAAAAAGATTGGCGATTATGTGATGGTTAAAATAACTACTTGTACATCGGCTACTTTACATGGGGAGATTGTGGGGTAATCCAAAAGTTGAAAATGATTTAGATCATAGCTTATCACAATCTTGATTATAAGCTATAACTAAGTTGATCATAGCCTGTAATTGGTTTCATCATAGCTTATTTTTTCATTGATTATTCCTTATTAATAAGGACTTGAAGTGTATAAAATATTGGCAAGGAAGCCTAAGATTTGATTTCTACCATCAAAGAAAAAGCAGCAACATCATAAAATGCCACTGCTTTTTAAACCCAAATGATTAGAAGAATTATATCACCTTCAATAGAGCCGATAAAAGGAAGCTCTTCATAGTCAAATCTTTCTTATTGGTCTTGTTCCTGATTTCTAGTTGGTATTCACCCGGACTTAATGTGGTGGGTATATTAAAAATCAGGTCCGATGGCAAGTTGCGCATAATTAACTGCACTTTTGTGGCATTGCCACCGTTGATAAAAAACAAACCTTGTAAAGGATCTTCTGTATCTATTTTTAACAATTCACCATTTATTTCAGCTGCACCGCCAGGAGTAACCGTGTCATTCTCTTCCTGAGTTGAATAATCGAAAATACGTTCAATAAATGGAGTTGCAATCGCATATTTTACTTTTTCGAGTGCAATATTACTTGAATTAACATTAATGTCCCTACCAACAAGACAGTTGATTTTGATGCTATGCCGCAAAGGATCAAAAACATCGTCTTTATTTGTAAATACACCTCCAATGGATGGGCGCAAACGAACAAAAGGGGTATCAATTGCTTTTCCACTACTCAAAACTTCAATCATGGTGTAAGTAAGCTCCTTAACAGCGCTGGTCAGTTCGGTATCCGTAAGGGTAAGTCCCCTGCGGGTAGCCATTTTAATCAACTCATCGTAACTTACGGTTTCCTGTTGTGTAACTTTGGCCACACAGTCATCCGGGTTCTGGGTAATGTGGTTCGAATACAAAAAATACTTCATGGTGTTTTAATTTTAGTTAATAAAAATGTTTAGAAAAACATTGATTGAGATAAATCCCCACCAGTCAATGTATACTCATAACGCTAAAACAATTAAAAGACACTTGGATAAGACTGACTATAATTAAGACTATTTCTATGACTGTTTCTATGGGTCAAATACGTTAGAGTTAAATTAGAGGTAGTTGCTGTATATATTTTGATAGCTATTTTGTCAATTTTCTCTTTTCATAATTTAATATATTTAAAATTAATAAGCTAAATTAGCAGACTCATACAAAATTAAATACTCACAGAATATAATGGCTAAAACCACAAAAACAGAACAGGAAGAACCTTTAGAAAAAAAACTCTGGAAAGCTGCCGACAAGCTTCGTAAAAATATGGATGCTGCCGAATACAAGCACGTTGCTCTAGGGTTGATATTCCTGAAATATATATCAGATGCTTTTGAGGAACAATACCAAAAATTGGTGGGACTTATAAGTGAAGGTGCCGATCCCGAAGATAAAAATGAATATATTGCCGAAAAGGTGTTTTTTGTCCCTGTAAATGCACGTTGGAATTATATACGAGGCAGGGCAACGCAGCCAACAATAGGCAAAGACATTGACGATGCAATGGATGCCATTGAAAAAGATAATCCTTCATTGAGAGGTGTTTTGCCAAAAGTGTTTGCCCAAGAGAAATTAGATAAAGCAAGTTTAGGCGGATTGGTTAATCTGGTAAGTTCTGCCACCCTGGGGACTAAAGAAGCACAAAGCAAAGATTTATTAGGACAAGTGTTTGAATACTTCCTTGGCGAATTTGCCTTATCGGAAGGCAAAAAAGGCGGACAATTTTATACGCCACAGAGTGTTGTGAAATTATTGGTCGAAATGCTTGAACCTTATGAAGGACGAGTATTTGACCCTTGCTGTGGTAGTGGTGGAATGTTTGTACAAAGCGAAAAATTTATCAAAAAACATCAGGATTATTACAAGAAAAAAGGTAAAACAGGTTTATCGTTAAATCCCACAGACCACATTTCAATATACGGACAAGAAAGCAACCAAACAACCTGGCGTTTGGCAAAAATGAATTTATCAATTCGTGGCATTGACAGCAGCAATGTAAAATGGAACAACGAAGGTTCATTTTTAAATGATTTACACAAAGATTTAAAAGCCAATTACATTATAGCCAATCCACCGTTTAACGACAGCGACTGGAGCGGCGAATTATTGCGTGATGATGCCCGCTGGCAAGTATTGGGCGAAAAGCTAATGCCTCCTACGGGAAATGCAAACTATGCATGGATTCAACATTTCCTTTACCACTTGGCACCAACTGGGCAAGCAGGTTTTGTATTGAGTAAAGGTGCATTGACTACCAACACTACAGGCGAAGGAGATATAAGAAAAGCTTTAATAGAAAAAGGATTGGTGGATTGCATTGTAAACCTACCAACCAAGCTATTTTTGAATACACAAATTCCAGCCTGTTTATGGTTTCTTTCCCGAAATAAATCCGATGGTGGTTTTAGAAAACGTGAAAACGAAATACTTTTTATCGATGCCCGGAACATGGGTTTCTTAGTAAACCGTAAAAACAGGGATTTAAGCAATGATGATATAAACCTGATTGCTGGAACTTACCACAATTGGCGAAATCCAGATGGTAATTATCAGGATGTTCCAGGTTTTTGTAAAGTAGCAACCATCGAAGAAGTAAGAAAATTGAACTATGTGTTAACCCCCGGAAGATATGTAGGGCTGGCAGATGAAGAGGACGATTTTAACTTTGTAGAACGCTTTACTACCTTGAAAATGGAATTGGAAAAGCAGATTGAGGAAGAAGCAGAATTAAATAGAAAAATTACAGAGAATCTTTCCAAAATAATAATGCCTGCAAATGGAAAATAAAGATATAAGATGGATTCAGCGATTTAGCAATTATCGAAAGGCTTTGTCAATATTAAATGAAGCTATTCAATTAAGTGAAGAAAGAAGTTTATCAGATTTAGAACAACAAGGATTAATTCAGGCGTTTGAGTTTACCTCTGATATGGCAATAAAAACTTTGCTTGATTTTGTTGTTGAAAGAGGTTATGAAGGAGAACGGGATAAACCAATAAGAGTTATTGTAGATTCTGCAGCAAGAGGACTTATTGATGAGAAACAATGGCGCTTAATTTATAAAGCAAGAAACCAAACTTCTCATTCTTATGATGAGGAAATAGCCAATGAAATTGCAGAAAACATTGTGAATATCTACCTTGGTTTGTTTATTCAATTAGAAACACGCCTACAATTGGAAAAAATAAATCATGAGAAGCTGGGATGAGATTTGGATTAGATGAAAATATAATCGATAAAATGATATCAATTTTTGAGGCCAACCCCAAAGTGAATGAAGCTTTAATATTCGGTTCACGGGCTAAAGGCAATTATCGGCCCGATTCCGATATTGATATTGCCATCAAAGGTTTTGATATTTCACTCGATGATATCCTGAAGATAAGCATTGCATTTGAAGACAAAGGCATTACATACAAATTTGACCTGATAGATTACAACAGCATTAAAGAGCCTGCTTTAAATGAGCATATTGATAGGGTTGGGATTGAGTTTTATAGTAGGTGGAAGGGATATAAATTAGGAAATGTCTTAGAAATAAAATATGGGAAAGACCATAAAGAACTTAAAGAAGGAAATATTCCAATTTATGGAAGTGGTGGTATAATGCGTTATGGAAATAAGGCGCTTTACGAAAAAAAATCAATCCTAATACCTCGAAAAGGCTCTTTGAATAATATATTTTACAAAGAGGAACCCTTTTGGACAGTTGATACAATGTTTTGGACAATAATTAATGAAGAAATAGTTTACCCGAAATTTCTATTTTATCAATTGACTATTGTTGATTATACAAATTTAAATGTAGGCTCAGCTGTTCCAAGCTTGACAGTTCCAGTCATAGAAGCAATTGATATTAATCTTCCACCCTTATCCGAACAAACCGCCATCGCCACCATCCTAAGCAGCCTCGATGATAAAATAGACTTGCTCCACCGCCAAAACAAAACACTGGAGCAATTGGCTGAAACGCTTTTTAGACAAATGATGTCTGAACCACGATTTCTGGGATTAAAGGATGACCATGATTCAAATAAAAATCAAGAGAATCAGGTTAATCAAGAAAATCAAGGTTCAGACAATGTTGAGGAAGCAGAGGAGAGTTGGGAGCTTGGAACTTTGGAGGACTTGGTAGTTGTGAAGTATGGTAAAGACCATCAAAAAATACATGATGGAAAAATTCCTGTATTTGGCTCTGGCGGTTTGATGAGAAAAGTAAATAAATCTTTATATGATCTAGAATCAGTACTCATTCCTAGAAAGGGATCGTTGAATAATATTTTATACATAGACGAGCCTTTTTGGACAGTGGATACAATGTTTTATACAGAAATGAAAAAGGATAATATTGCAAAATTTATTTATCATTTTTTGAAAGGATTAGATCTTGCATCAATGAATGTAGGATCGGCTGTACCCAGTATGACAACTGAAATATTGAATAACTTAATTCTTAGAATACCTTCCGATTTAGTTTTAAAGAGATTTGAAGAAACTGTATCACCAATCTATAAAAAGAAAAAATCAAACCAAACCCAAATCCGCACCCTCACCCAACTGCGCGATACCTTATTGCCCAAGTTGATGAGTGGGGAAATACGTCTGAACCTTGATTTTCATGATTATCAAGATTCAAAAGATTTTTTCAATACAAATAATCAAGGAAATCAGGCAAATCCTAATAATCAAGGTTCAGACAATAATTTAGGTTCAGACAAATGAAATATCAAGAAATAACACAAAAAATAATTGGAGCTTCAATGGAGGTTCATCGAATATTGGGGAATGGTTTTCAGGAGGTTATTTATCAACGGGCGCTGGAATTGGAAATGGGTTCTGTTGGATTAAGTTTTCAACGGGAATATGAAATGGATATTTTTTATAAAGGAGAAAGAATTGGAGGTAGAAGGGTTGATTTCTTTGTGGAAAATTGTATAATGGTTGAACTTAAAGCATTAATTAATTTAGAAGATGTTCATTTAGCCCAGGCAATGAATTACTTGGAAGCATATAATGTTGAGATCGGACTACTAATAAATTTGGGGGCTAAAAGTTTACAATTTAAAAGGGTGCATAACAACTCTCTGAAAAATTAAGCTAATGAAAAATCAAGTTAATCTTTTTAATCAAGGTCAAAATCAAGGTTCAGATAAATGAAACCAATCACCGAAGATAAAATAGATTTAAACCAAACCCAAATCCGCACCCTCATCCAACTGCGCGATACTTTATTGCCCAAGTTGATGAGTGGGGAGCTGAGGGTAATTATATAGATAAATATATCCGTGAAAATTTCACGGATACAAAAATAAGTATATCTTTGTTGTACTAATTATCAAAACACAAAGCCATGTTGTTACGATTTAAAATCAGAAATTTTCTTTCTTTTTACGAAGAAACAGTGTTCGACATGTTTCCAAATCCCAAACGCAGTTCCTTTCCCAACCACATTTACTCCGATATGGAAGTTCCATTGCTCAAACAAGCTGCAATATATGGAGCCAATGGTTCAGGGAAATCAAATTTTATTAAGGCTGTTTGGTTTATCAAGTCATTTGTTACCAAAGAAGATTTTTTAAAATATATTGATATAGACGAATTTAGCTTTCAATTGGTAGCAGAAAAACAAGATACAATCAGCTTTGAAATTGAGTTTTTTTATAAAGAAAGATATTTTATTTATTCGGTTGAAATAAAAAATAAGAAAATACAGGAAACTTTGCAATTATCCATTTTGGGCAAAGAAGATAATAAATTGTTGTTTAAACGTAGCGGCAATGATGTTATGTCTGATTATATGCAAAACGAAAGTTCTGCAAAGCAACTGATAAGTATGAATACTCAATCTTCATTGCTTCCGTTAAATCAAAAATTTCCTGTTTTATCCTCAAATGATGTAAAAAAAGCTTTTGAATGGTTTAATAAACAATTGGATATAGTGTCAATAAACAGCACACTTCCAACGCTCATAAATATAATGTCGCAACAACCTCAATTATTGAAATTCACAAATGAAATATTTGAAAATATTGGCGTTGGTATTAAATCTGTAAAAATTGGTGATACCCCATTTGATAGTTGGATTTCGGACAACAAGAATGCAAAAAACCTGCAACAAATTATAGGACAGGATCCACTTAACCCCAATATAGGAATTTCATTGGTTGAAAATAACAGGAATGTATTTTCAGTCTCTGTAAAAAAAGGGGTTAAAACTGTACAGGAATTCTTGTTTGATCAATTAGGCTTATCCGGCTATAAAAAAGGAATGAAAATTTCGGCCCAATCAGATGGAACGGTTCGTTTACTCACACTTATTCCTGCAATTTATAATGTAGTTATGGAGCAAAAGGTTGTTTTTATAGATGAAATTGACAACAGCATTCACCCTAACCTTATGTATACTTTACTTCAATTTTTCAGCAACAGTAAATCAAAGGGTCAATTAATATTTACAACACATACTACAAAGTTGCTTAATCAGCAAGAACTTTTACGCCCTGATGAGATATGGCTGACAGAAAAGGAAAATGGGAATTCAAAAATGTATTCATTAAATGATTTTAAGATACACAATACAATCAACTTAGAGAACGGCTATTTGGATGGTAGGTATGGTGCTGTTCCGCAAATTGGTGATTTTGAAGTATAATGAGTAAAAAGCAAGGAAAATATAGTAAGTCAAATCCCGAAAGGGAAATGCGCGCTGAGCCAGAAAAAAACAATGTGGCAGTGGATTTTCCTTTACAGCCGTTTTCCACAAATATTGCATTAACTTTCCAGAAACCAAACAAGGAGCTTTTACCCAAAACATTCTTTGTCATCATTTCAGGAGGAGAAAAAAGGGAAAAAGATTACTTTAGAATTATATCCAATCGGGATAAATTTAAGCGGATTAAAATTGAATTCATTGCTGATCCTAATAAACTTTCACCTAAAGGTATGTTTGAAATTGCACTACTCAGAAAAGCACACTACATATCTAGCCAAGACGAAAATACAGAAAATCCCGATAAAATATTTTTGGTCTCGGATGTTGATCTTTTTTTACAGGAATTGCTTGAAATTAAGCCCAAATGTGAGGAAGAACAGTTGCACCTGATTATAAGCAATTCATGTTTTGAGGTTTGGTTGTATTATGCACATCGATCAACTGTTCCCAATTATACAGTACCTGATAAAACAGAAACCATAAGTCATAAATTTAAAGAGTGGCTTCATCATGCAATTAAAGGAGGAATTAACCCCTTGTCTGATGTATTTAGAATTCATCAAAATATCATAAATGCAAAAAATAATTATAGGGAAAATGAGAATGGAATCCCTGAACTATTTTCAACTAATATGTTTGAATTGGCAGAGGAACTATTGCCATTAGTTGAAGCCGAATTAAACAAGCTAATTGAGGAAAACAGAAACAAGGAAATTGAGTTTCGGAAAAAGAAAAAATAATTAATATTGTTTTATGAAACCAATCACCGAAGATAAAATAGAAACCTTTGCAATTGAGGTGCTTCAAGCTATAGGTTGGGAGCATGTGCATGGTTTGGCTATTGCTCCAGGTGCAGAACAAGCCGAAAGGGACAATTTTGAACAAATAATCCTGGTAGACCGTTTAAGGAAATCTGTTGCGGTTTTAAACCCAGCTATACCACAAGATGCTCAGGAACAAGCAATACAAAAAGTTTTACGTATTTATTCGCCAGAGTTATTGCATAATAACGAAACCTTTCATCAACTATTGGTTGAGAAAGTAAAAGTCCCTTATCAGCAAAATGGTTTTGAAAGAAGCTATGAAATTGCCTTGATGGATTTTGAACATCCAATGGATAATGAATTTCTGGTGGTAAATCAATATTCCATTAAAGAGAAAAACCAAACAAAACGGCCTGATTTATTGCTTTTTGTAAATGGTATTCCTATTGTTATCATTGAATTAAAAAATGCAACAGACGAAAATGCCACCTTGCGAAAAGCATTCGACCAATTGCAAACATATAAATCAACTATTCCAGCTTTGTTTACTTACAATGCCATTTGTGTTGTTTCAGATGGACATGAATGTAAAGCAGGCAGCGTTTCGGCTGGTTACAGCCGTTTTATGACTTGGAAGACTGCTGATGGCAAAAAGGAGGCATCACGTTTTATCCCGCAGTTGGAAATATTGCTAAAAGGCATGTTGAACCCTTCAACACTTTTAGATTTGGTTCGTAATTTCATTGTATTTGAAAAAAGCAAAAAGGAAGATATAAAAACAGGTATAACGCAAATAGAAACTGTTAAAAAATTAGCAGCATATCATCAATATTACGCAGTAAACAAAGCGGTGCAATCATCTATTGTTGCAACAGGAATAAAAGGAGACAAACGGGGCGGAGTTGTTTGGCATACACAAGGTTCAGGTAAAAGTCTGAGCATGGTTTTTTATTCGGGGAAACTGATAACCTCACCAGAAATGCAAAACCCAACCATTTTAGTTATTACCGACCGCAATGATTTGGACGATCAGTTGTTCGACACCTTTGCATACTCCAAACAATTATTAAGACAAGAACCAGTTCAGGCCAAAGACAGGGAACATTTAAAAAAATTGTTGAAGGTGGCGAGTGGAGGGATTGTATTTGCAACTATTCAAAAGTTTTTGCCCACAGATCAAAAATCGGTATATGATCAGCTTTCAGATCGAAGAAATATTGTAGTAATAGCCGATGAAGCGCATAGAACCCAATATGGTTTTGAAGCTTCTATCAAGGAAGTAAAAAATAAAGAAACCAAGGAAAGTATCGGAAAACGAATTGCTTATGGTTTTGCCAAATATATGAGGGATGCATTGCCCAATGCTACTTACATTGGATTTACAGGAACACCCATTGAAGGTACAGACATTAATACACCACAAGTTTTTGGACAGTATGTAGATGTGTATGATATTTCTCAAGCGGTTGCCGATGGGGCCACTGTTCGTATTTATTATGAAAGTCGCTTGGCAAAAGTGAATTTAGATGAAGAAGGGAAGCGATTAATAAAAGAATTTGAAGAGAGTTTACAAGAAGATGATGAAATTTCTGACCAACAAAAGGCAAAAGCCAAATGGACCACTTTAGAATCTATAGTAGGGAATATTAGCAGAATAAAAAATTTAGCCAAAGACATTGTAACTCATTTTGAACAGCGTCAATTGGTATTTGAAGGTAAGGCTATGATTGTGGCGATGAGTAGAAGGATTGCTGCAGAATTATATAAAGAAATTATCACATTAAAACCTGAATGGCATAGTGATGATTTAAGCAATGGCGCAATAAAGGTTGTAATGACATCTTCATCATCAGATAAAATGGAGTTCGATAAGGAGGATCCAAATGCTTTGGTTATTCCAAAAAATATGCGAACTACTAAATCAGAAAGGAAAATTCTAGCTGATAGAATGAAAGATGAAAGTGATTCCTTAAAAATGGTTATTGTTTGTGATATGTGGTTGACAGGGTTTGATGCTCCATGTTTGCACACATTATACATTGACAAGCCAATGAAAGGTCATAGTCTGATGCAGGCAATTGCCAGAGTCAATCGGGTTTATAAAGATAAACCAGGTGGTTTGGTTGTTGATTATTTAGGGATAGCAAACGATTTGAAAAAAGCACTTTCATTTTATTCTGGAGCTGGAGGTAGAGGAGAGCCAACATTAGATTTGGAAAAAGCCATTGAATTGATGAATGAAAAATATGAAGTGGTTCAACAGTTTTTTTATGAAGAAGCAAAAACGCAAAATGATATTGTTGCTGAAGAACCTGAAGCCTATTATGCAAACAGTTTTAAATTTAATTACCAACGATTTTTTAAAGTTGGAGCTAAAGAAAAATTATCGATTATTCTACAAGCAGAAGAACATATTTTAGGATTACAAGACGGCAAAACACGTTTCATTAGAGAAGTAACTTTGTTAAGTCAGGCATTTGCATTGTCTGTTCCACACGAAAAAGCAATGGAAATCAAAGAAGATATTGCTTTTTTCCAGGCAGTTAAAGCACGATTGGTAAAATTTGAAGGCACAGGAACTGGTAAATCTGATATTGAAATTGAAACAGCCATCAAACAAATAGTAGATGAAGCATTAAGTTCAGATAAAGTAATTGATATTTTTGAAGCTGCGGGAATGGACAAACCAGAAATTTCTGGTTTAGAAGTGCTTTCAGACGAATTTCTTTTGGAAGTAAAAGGAATGAAACATCAAAATCTTGCTTTGGAACTTTTAAAAAAATTGTTGAATGATGAAATAAAAACACGTTCAAAAACCAATTTGGTAAAGAGTAAAAAACTATTGGAAATGTTGGAATTTGCAATCAAGCGCTATCAAAACAACTTGTTATCAACAGCAGAAATCATTCAGGAACTCATCAATATTGCAAAAGAAATAAAAGAAGCCGACAAAGAAGGCGAGCGGCTTGGATTGACAAAAGACGAAGTCGCTTTTTACAACGCTCTGGAAGTAAACGATAGCGCAGTAATGGTTTTGGGTGACGATCAACTAAAGGAAATTGCAAGAGAAATCACAGACAAAGTGAGAGCTAACGCAACTATTGATTGGACTATCAGGGAAAGTGCACGGGCAAAACTAATGGTAATTGTTAAGCGTACATTAACAAAATGGGGCTATCCACCAGACAAGCAAGCCAAAGCAATTGAGACAGTATTAAAACAGGCTGAGTTAATGGCTGATTTCTTTACGAGAGAATGAGTTGAATTATTAATCGAATGATATTTTTCTAACCCAAATTACGAAAGTTCTTAATCCAATTTAAAACTTTCTATAATCTTCTGCTTTTAAGCATTCTCCTAATTGTATTATGACAAAGCCCAAAAAAAAATATTTTCAATTCTTTTTCAAAATAGGCATAAACCAAACGCAAGCCAGAATATACTCTATTGGCTTTTAATACATTAAAGACAACCAGCTATAAAAAAGGCATTTATCCATCATGCAAATAAAATAAAAAATACCTTTTGTATGTACGCTAGTAAAGATTGTAACGTTTATTAAATTTACTTAATCCCTACCTTTTATGAGCAGAAAAACCAAGAGCAAAAAAAGTCCAGCACAACAACAAGTTGGTGGATACAAACGATTTCTAATTGAAATGCATCAAATAGTAGAATTAATGGGCTTTAAAAAAAACGTTGCATCTATGTCCCCTGAATTTAAAGAAATGATGTATGCCCGCAACCTTGGTATTAATAGTCCGCTGCCCGGTAATGAAAACATAAATAAACAAGAGCTCAAAATTATATCGGATAAAACCAAAAAATATTATCGTGAACCATCTATCAAAACGGAGGATATAAAGATCTCAAACTATCAAGTACAACTTCTTTTTTGCTACAATGCAACAAGGCATTTGGAATTAATTAAGAAAAAGGTTTCGAGTGACAATGAGGAAGTAATAAAATTTAAAAATTTATCGGATAGTTTATTTAGTGCTTTTTATAACAGGTTTCTACTTGATTATTTCAGGGTAATTACCCAATTAAGTAGACCCGATCAAAAATATTATGGGGTACATATTCGCCCTGCTAGCCAATTTGGAGGCACGCCACGGATAGAGTTGGTTACAAAAATATACGGAATACCTGCCAGTAAATATATGATGAAAATTAATGGGAACAACCGTCCGGCATTTCAATTGGGCAGACCATTAGGTACAACACCTGTAGAGTGGATTTCTCTCGATGTTTCTCTTTTGGGAGATTTTTATAAAGGAAAACAAAAAAAGCTCAGTGTTTATATACAATCGCATGCACTTAAGAGGTTAAGTGAGCGAATGGATTTGCTAGACCAGGAAGCCATAAACTATGCACTTTGGGAGAATACAAACAATATCACAAATTTTGAATTATACCGTGGATATCTGCTATTGCCATTTAAGGTGTTTGGTGTAAAAATAGGTTATTTAGTGGCCAATGTGATTGATGATAAATTATTGTTCCGAACTTTTCTATTTATCACACATAATTGTACACCCGAAGGGGATCAACTTAAAAAGATATCAGGTCTTGCTAAAGAAGACATTTCCTATTGGCGCATTGACCGTTTGAGTACATTTGTGAAATTAAACGAAGAAAAGTATCATGGACTAATCCGGCTCTTTTCAAAGGCAGGTTTGGGTGATTTGATGAAATTAAAAATTAAGGAATTTGATATCGATACCATACAGACAGCCAACTTGGATGGACTGACTGAATATTTAAAACAGGGACAGCATTCAATTCAGGAGCAGGAAAGAAAATGGAATTTATTTTTCGATGAAAAGAAGGTTGTATCGGAGACTATTAATGATTAAAAACCCCATTTGAATAGTATCATTTGGCTAATTTGTAATTTTAAGAACTAACAAAATATAAATTACAGATTAGGATTTGTTTAATCGGTTTTGAAAACGCTTTGCGAAGTAACTTCATCTAGTGGTTAGATTGCAGACATATGATTACACACTTAACTTTCTCCAAATTTTAAATTATTTAAATTATTTATTAAATTTACCCTTTAAGGCAAATTAAATCTTGAACCCTTGCAGATAATTGCTAATTTTATTATCAAATAGATAAATATGATTTCGGAATTATTTATCAATCTTTTACTTTCTATTATTATTGGAGCTACGGTTGGCCTTGAGCGCGAAAGCATCAACCCTGGCGATACAACCTCTATTGGCGGTATTCGCACTTATTCATTGATTGCCCTTTCGGGAGCTTTGTCTGGTATTTTATATATAAATAATTTTGTTGCTTTAGCGATTTTATTGGCAGGCTTCTTTTTTATTATGGTCATCTCGTATTATATCGTTGTGTCATTCACGACCAAAGATTTTGGAATGACTAGTGAATTGTCAGCTATCATCACATTTTTGATTGGCTTGATATTGATCCTTAATATTATCCCATTGCAAGTTACGGTTGCGGTATTTGTTTTCCTTATTTTTATTTTATCAATAAAATCAAAAACCACACAATTGGTGGCTGGTATTTCACGACAAGAATTACAGTCCTTTATCAGCTACGCCATTATAGCCCTTGTGGTATTGCCTGTTTTACCGGATACTGCCTACAAATTGAAGGATATTCCTGTTTTGCCTGAGATTTTACGTGGAGCAAATGTTGATTTGGGTCAATTTAGCACTCTGGATCTAATAAATCCCAGAAAAATATGGATGGTTGTTGTTCTGATAACAGGTATTGATGTTTTTGGATATGTTTTAGGTAGGATTGTGGGCAATAAAAAAGGTTTTGCCTTGACCAGCTTTTTGGCAGGCTTTGTTTCGTCGACTTCAGCAACCCAATCTTTGGCCCAGAGGAGTAAAAATACGACTTTTGTTAATCATTTGGTTGGGGCAGCGGTTCTAGCCAATCTTGCTAGTTTTTTACAGATATTTTTATTGGTTGGCCCACTTAACCCAAAATGGCTTTTATCCATTGTTCCAAGCATTCTAATGATGGTTTTTACAGCCGGTATCATTGCTTATCAATTTTTAAAGAAACAGGAACAAAGCGAGGAGCAACCAGGTCTGGAAAAAAAAACGACTAAAATATTTTCATTATTACCTGCTTTAAAATTTGCTGGAATATTGATTATAGTTAAAATTGTAACCAAAATTTGCTTAATTCTCTTTGGAAAATCCGGATTTATAATCAGCTCCGTTATTGCATCATTTGCCGGAATAGATGCCATAATGGTAAATTTAGCAGATATGGCAGGACAAACCATCACATTTAAATTTGCATTTCTCACTTTTATTTTGGTTAACGCAACTAATTTATTTAGCAAAACCACCTATTCATATTTACAAGGATCCAAGAGTTTTACAATAAAATTTTTATTATCTGCATTGTCAATCATCGCTGTCAGTGCCATTTGGCTTTTATTCATATAATCATGTAAATCAATGAATTCTGATTTTACTTTCTAAAAATACCTTGCAAAATTTATTATTTATAGTAAACTCCTTTCTCTAAAACCAAAAAAATTAATATAATCACGAAATCGAATTGTGCAAAGTTACTAAATGAATTGTGCAAAAATAACTTAATATATGCCTAATCTATTAATTTAATAGTACCTTTGCTGTGTCACACTTTTATTAAACACAAGGCAAAAAAGGCATACCCCTAGCGACTACTTTAAGGGGTAGCCACCTTGTGTTTTTTTTATGTGGGAGTGTGACAATTTTCGCTAGGGGTTCACAAAAAAGGCCGTCAATGACGGCCTTTTTAAATTAATAATTCATTATAATCCATTCAACTTGCTTTCGCCGATTAACTCTTGACGCTGAAATAGTTCGTTCAACCTCTACCAAATTCCAATTATATTTCTTGACGTACTCTTCGAGTAAAATATGTGGAAACATAGTCAACATAAATTTACCTTCAATTCCAACCAACAGCTTCAGTAATTGCTCAAAATCAAACTCTGTATAGCCCTTGTAATGCCCTAAATCTGAGCCAATATAAGGCGGGTCAACAAAATGAAATGTATCAGCAGTATCTCTACTTTTAATGACCCGAAGGGCATCTGTACACTCAATGGTTACCCTTCTCAAGCGTTCCCATATTTTATCGTCAAAATTATGAATAGCAAAATCAATCTTTTTGGGCATACTATTCTTAGCTTTGTCATACCCAAAAGAACCATCCAGTTTTGAAGCAAATGACATCTTTGATAAAATCCATAAAGCTTTTGCCCTTTCAGCCTCAGTAAAATGCCAGGGATGTAAATAAATAAACTCGGCATATTCATGCAGCGTTCTGCTATGTAAAGTACAATGCAACTCCATTGCAAGCTCATTGAAATGGAGTTGGCACACCTTGTAGAAATTAATTAACTCGCCATTAAGGTCGTTGATAGTTTCAAGTAATGAAGGCTCTTTGCAAACAATAATGCAAGGCCACCAGCAAAAGCTTCTGTATAGCTACCATGTGCTGGAACAAGAGGCAATATGTGTTTAAGCATAGTCTGCTTGCCTCCGTAATAAGAAATCGGAGTTTTTAATTTAGTTGTCACACTTTTGATTTAAAAGTTAATATTTGTTTTTATTATAAAATAAAATGATGCTTAGATTCATTAATGGTGTAAATTACAATTACACGCCCTAATGCACCATTTCCACCGTAGCCGTTACTTTGGGATGGCTCCATATATCCACCACCACCAGCGCCACCAGGGGCTGATCCACTAAATCCATTTATTGAGGCCAATGTATCAGCATTAGCGCCATTACCTCCATCTCCTCCATCAACTATCGAATTACCTCCAGCTTGATTTATTGCATTTGCTCCATTCCCATTAGAATCTGCCCCAGCACCTCCACCACCCTGTGTACCTGAACCACCTACGCCTCCATTTCCTCCACTATAAACAAGGTCACCAACACCACCGCTAGTAGAGCCTACACCTGGAACATTATTAACCGCACTTGCTCCGCCTTTTGCCCTACAAACTTCTACAGCATTAACGGTAACATATGAATCATTTCCATTTGCAGCATTACCTGTAGTTCCTGACCTTAACGCAGCAACTATAATGCTTAATGCCTGACCATAAATAGGATTATTAATTGTTTTAATAACACATTGAGCACCAGATCCACCTGCCTTCAACGCGCTTCCGGTTGTAGATCCTGCTCCAGCTCCGCCGCCACCCCAAGCCTTTAACACTACCTTTATACAATTGGCAGGAATTGTATCTGAAAATGTACCTGCGGTTGAATAAGTATTTGTTATATCAGCCATACTTAAGTTGTTTGGGCATTACTTCTGAGTAGCCATTTGGCTGCTGTAGTGTCATATATGAATACCAGCGACATCTGTTTTGTCGCAATTGTCGCAGTTGGAAGAGCAGTTCCTCCCGCAGCATAAGCAGTGCCCCAACTTATTGCTCTAATTGTTCCATTGTCTAAAATATCAATCAATAATTTCTGCTTATTGCCTGGAGTTCCTATTGGATTAACAATTGCTAAAGCAACTGCCTGTGCAGTTATATCAATAGCATCATAATTATCCACATTTGGAGTAACAGATGCTGCGCTTGCAGTACTGCTAACCCTGGGAAGCCTTGTGGCAAAATAAGTAATATGTTGTCCATCCAGCAAATCTGCATCAAGCCCTGTTCCTACACCATCAACAGTTAACAGTTTTGCTAAAACATCGGCTGCTGTATAAGCCGAAGCTGCCAGTTTTGCATTCCATGTATTCTTTTCTGTATCTGTTACAAACCTGTACAATGCACTCTGAAAAGCATCCAACAGCCTGACAGTTGCACCGCTTGATTGAATTTGGATAGATGGAGTGTTAGCAGGAACCGTATCGCTCAGAACCGCTTTATAACTTTCGGAAAACACCTTGGAGCCTCCATTTTCGTAGACTCTCATTACATTGGTTTTTTCAAGTATAAAATACTTTGGAAATACCACACCCGAAGCACCATCGAATGGAACTACCATCGTCTTCTCAACTCCGGTATCTGTCCAAACAAAAGATATAAGCCCCGGCTTAATGGTTGTGGTAACTACCTGGCAACCCGATAACACGCAACTTGGGAAGTATGCAAATAAATTATCAATTGCCTTGATTGGTTCACTTTGTAACTGCTGTAAATGGTCAGAGTACCACTTTACCTGCCCTAATTGCTGGTTTATTCTATTCATATTAATTGCTTATTATTGCTTTAACTCCTGCTAATTTGTATTTATTAACATCTTCCAAAATCATGTTCTGATTGGTACCTACAGGAACAATTACTTTAAACTGATTGGTTAAATAACCTTGTTCTGACAAAAATCCAAATGTGGAATAATAGCTTACTTCAGAAAAAAGGCCGATTGTTATATAATTTATTTCTGTTGTCTTTCCTACAATTATACCTATCTCTTGATTGTCAATTATCAAGATCCTTCTTTGTGATTTATCAAACACATCATTTAAATGCTTTTCGAGCCTAAAACGCTGACAATTGGTATAAGCCAACATCAATGCTTCGCTTCTGAAATCTCTGATAAATTGCATGATTGAATCAGCCTTATTGGAGAAAGCTCTCAAAAATGCAAGCCTTTTGGCTAATCTTTTATGAAAAGGCAAAAGCCCGTTAACCAAATTGACAAATGATACATCCATAACTAAGTTAATTGGTCTATTGGGGTCATTGTTAAACTTGAGATATCTGGAGCTATTCCTGTCTCATCTGCAAAATTGAAATATCCACTCGCCATTTCTGTTTTAACACCCATATCTACATGACTTGTATTATAAGCACGGGACTGCAAGAGTGTTACATTTACAGTAACCACACCAGGCACATTCAAAATGGCCTGAATCAGTTTGTTTTTATAAACAGTTCCGTTAAAATCAAGGTTTATTTTGTAATTTTCGAGAGCAGTTTTAACCGCAGATTTCAATGCAACCGGATCATAGCCCAAATTATAATAAACTATCATGGTGTACTTAACAATATCGGCATCATAACTGATTATGTTCAATTTAGTCCCTGCCGTTTTGATGTCATTTATGTAGTTTTTAAACGACAGCAATTCAGCTTCGTCCAATTTCATCAGCACTCCCGAATTTGCTTTACAGACCTTCAAATATACATTACCTGTTGCAGTATCTTCCGTTACACTTGCATTTGATATAATCCTTAAGGTTTCGTTTGGTGTAAGATAGCCAAGGCTTCCGTCTTGCAATAATATTAGATGGTTTCCGTACTCAAACTTTTTAGCCTCTTCCGAATACCAAATTATCGTTCCTATCCTGGAATTGGTTATTTTCTTTACAATATCTGCTGTAAAAGCATTGACAATAACCTCAATTACTTTAACAGTCATTGCCATGATATATGTCCATATTTTCCATTCTGCAATAGGAGATGTGCTTAATGTAACTCCCTTTTCCTGCATGAGTACAATTGCCTCGGCATTGAGTTCGTCTTGAATTTCGCTTATTTCGGCCATTATTCAAATAATTTTCGGGTTAAAATCTGTAATTTGACTTTTGCCAATGATTCAATGTTTACGAACATTGTCCTGTTATGTATATCAGGAAAGTTGGAATTGAAAATATAATTCATCCTTTTCGGCTTTCCATTTTCCGGCAAAGTCATCACCGCTACTATATCACTTAAACCTACCGCACTACCAATTGATATATTTCCGGATAACAACGTATTATTATTGACATAAATCGAAATAATCTCAAATCTCCTTTCAATAATAAAAGTATCACCATCTTTCAAGCCTTTTTCAACCTGCATGATGCATGGATAAAAATCGAGATTCAATTGATTTTTGTGCAGCATTGAATCGAACAAATCAATAAAATCTTGTTCTGTTGGCTTATCGCCACGCTTGAACCTGCTTTTAAGGTAATCAACGTCTTGTTTCATATCATAGAATTATAAAGTCATATTCCAAGGTCATATCTCTTATCCCATTAACAGGTATAATAAAGCCTTCATTATCGAACGATGCTATATCTGTACTTCCCAATTCACTGGCTAATTTATTTTTATAATAATCACTTTCATTGTCAACGTAAAGCTTTTGCCCTTCAATAAACGGAAGTGACAAATAAACCACATCCGATTGAAAAGGAAGCCCGTTGGCTGACATTACTGAATAATCCGTAAGCAAATGAGTATTATTGTTCAAAATCTCCTCAATAGCTTCTACATTTCCATAATATTGCAAAGCCAAATCAAAAATAGTCTGGTTTTTACCTGTTTTCTTTATTAACATAGCTTGCATCTAATTGTATTTGTTCGTCAACTATTTTGATATCATTCACATTCATTCCTAGTTTCTGAAGCTGTATCCTTGTCTCGCGCAAATAATCCCCGTTGTTTTCGCTCATCAAATAATCACGAATACCAATTCCAAACAAAGGGGCTGCTTTACTTTCGCCTTTAGCCTGGATAATTAAGTCTGTTGCGTGCTGGCTTGTGCCATCCGTGAAATTTAAATCGCCATCGGTAAAATCAATATCACCTGTATTGTCTAGCTTTATGTCCATCAATGCTTTATTTTATCATTTTCAATATCCCCATTTACAGTTGTTTGTAAATTCACCTGTGTGCATGGTACTACAAAGGCAGTCGTGGGGCCTTGTGGGTGCAAATGATTATGTGCCTTATAATTTGCAAGTAGACTATTAAGCGCATTCTCCAAATTATTCAACTTGCTAACCAAATCGCCAATTTTAATTAACCCACCAAATGAACCACCGTTTATCAATATTTCACCATCATTTATTTCAATCAATGAGCTTCCTGCTTCTATGCTTATTTTCTCCGCTTCGGCACAATGGATCATAAAAAACTGGTTACTGTTGCCTATGCGCCCAAAAATAGCGGGCTTGTTTATTTTTGGATAAACAATTATTGTCTTGTCTTTTTCGCCTTTTGCGCCCAAATTAACACCTTCAACGTCAACTCCATTATAGTCAATCGTGCAGGTATTCGTATCCATGTCCACGGCTTTGACTTCCGCAATAAATATAGTATTTGAACCGCTTAACAGTTGCCTCAGCTTTAGTGTAAATTCGGCTTCTTTCTGTCCCATGTCAACTTAATTTTAAACCAAGTTCAACTTGTCTTCTACCACCTCCACGTGAAATAGTAGTCTCCACGCTTTCAACATAATAATTGCCTTTTCTGTCGTTGTAATTACTGTCTTTCACAATTGCTTTCATCGCAGGGCAGCAAAATGGATCTAAAAATCCTGTAAGTTTGCCCCTATAACCTGTAAACTTATATTTGTCAATCTCATTTTGCGCAAGGTTTGTCAACGTGGAAGCATCAGAAATATCATAAAAATATAATGTCCTTACTTCCCCGTCTTCTTTTCCAATTTCCTTTTCAATCTTTGTCCCATCTTTTTTTATCCCGATTGCCTTAATCTTAAGTTTTATGTCCTTTTCGTCCACATATTGCAAATCGGTTTCATCGGGGCAATTGTAACCTATATTGTATTTAACTTCGCCTCGTCGGTATTGGTAAACCAATCCAACTTGCAAAATATTTTCAATATCAAAAAAGAAAACAATACCGTATTTTGTTTTTATTTCGTCCAAAAACCATAAAGCAGACTTTCCATCCAAAATAACTTTATTGATTGTCATGGATGGTATTTCGCTAAATTTCAACCCTTTTACTTGTGTGCTTATATAAGCAATAGCATCGGACAAGCTCACGCTTGCCCAGCTCTTTTTTATATTAGTTTCCCTCAGTTTATAAGCAAAATCTTCACATTCGATAACACACTCCTTTTGATAGATTATCTTCTTTACGTAGCCCTTAAACTCGGTGTAAAGTTTATCGTATCCCGTTTTTATCTCAACCAAATCACTAACTTCAAAAGCTTGATTTGTAGCAATGGTATTGCTCAATTGCGCTGTTTTTAACCTTGCCGAAAGTGGCAGTTTTATGGTTGCGGTAGAACCAATTTGATGGATGGAACGGCTTATTTTAAGATCCGAAACTGTTTTGAAATTATATTTCCCTATGGTTATATCGCAATTGATAACAAACATTATACTTCGTTTAAATCAAAAATCGAATCCGCCACTATTTCCATAGTAAACGCTTTCACGTGTTCCACTCCCCGCATATCAGGAAAATCAAGTTCTGTTATGATAAATTCATCTGCCTTTAAAAGCGTGTCAATAAACGCATTTTGGATTTTTACAGGTTTGCCTATGTTGAAAAAACTGTTCAGTTTTTCAATTTGCTCCGAAGGGAATTCTTTTTTTAACCCAACACACATACCTTGTATGGTAAACCTGTAATCATCGAACCTTATCAGCTCTTTCACAGTTCCTCTCCTGGCAATCAATGGAGTCTCGACCATCTCTATTTTGCAACCTCCATAAACCCTTGCAACAGGTATCAATGTATCGTTAATCCAAATAGGGAGGAACAATACCTTATTCCCATTTGTATTGTCTTTTGCATAAACTGGTGCTTTACCGTTTGCATCCCTTACTGATGCTGTTTTCCTGTTAGTAAAGTATGCCGCTTCATTGTATAAATCTTCCTGTTCTTTTGTTTTTTGCAACCGACTATATGGCACCATAAAAGGAACACCCCAATACCCGAAAGCAATATTCCAAAGTGCGCCCAAATCGATTTTTGTAATACTTGTTACCGATTGAACCGGGTTCACATCCAACCCTATTGTACCGTTTATGTCTGGTATCCTCATTATCTTACATTGTTACCTGTCATCATTACCGCCCCGTTTATTGCCCTTAGCATTACCTCCATTACAGCATCGCCTATCTGGTTTGAGGTTTCTTTTACCGAACTGGTGGATGTGAGGTTGGCAACTCCGTTCATTGTGTTTATGTTTACATTGATGTTTACAGGCTTGGCACCACCGCCTATGATGGAATCACTTTTAGCCGATGTTCCGGAGTAAAGTGCTGTATTTCCTGTTGATCCTGATTTTTTGTCTTTGCCAGATAACAAATCATCCATTCTCTGGGCATCTGCAAGGGCTTTTCCTATCCAATCTTTCTTATCTTTATTGCCAGTCAGACTCCATGACATATTATCAGAAGTTCCATTACTCTCAGAAATAGCGAAATCAGCGTATAAGCTTTTAAATTTATAAGCTGATTTCTCATTTAAGCCAGCAAGGAAGGTTTCGTATTTTCCTTTATACTTTTCAAGATAAACATCAAGTTGCGCCAGTTTCTCATTATCTGCATTCATCGATTCTCTTGACGAATAAATCGAAATGTCAGAACCAAGTCTCTCACTTTTTCGTTGCAGGTAATTCCTGAATTCTTCCGGCGCTATTGCTCTCTTTGCTTCATCCCAAATCGAAAGTCCTTTTTCAAAGGCTGTGCCAGCACTTTTATCTCCGTTTTGCGATTTATCATACTGACTAAGTAAAACATCATACTTTAACTTATTTGATTTTGCTTCATTTAGATATTCAAGGTTATCTCGTCTTGTTTCTTTGGATGAAGCAAGCCCAATTTTCTTTTCGTAAGATGCATTTATTCCATCAAGTGTTTTTTGTAATTTACCAAGCTTAACATCCTCCTCACTTAAATTGGAAAAGTATTCCGGATAAGTTTCCTGTAATTTTTGAAGAGCTGCATTTCTTTCGTCTGATGATTTGGTATAATCCTGCGCAACTGCAACCAGAGCATCCATCTCACCATTTTCTTTACGCAATGTTTCCGAAACAGGAATTTCAAACCATTTTTTAACCGTATTGGTAACTCCACCCAGGCCTGCTATCAGGTCTTTTACAGGTCCCGATTCACTCTGTCCTATAGCGGCCATCATTTGTTCGTAACTATCGCCAAGGTTGCTTATAGCTCCCTCGGTTGTTTTACTAATCTTAGCCATACTGCCTGCTACACCCGGCCATTTTCCCATGCCAATAAGTGCCTCGGTAATGGCATCGGAATTGTTTTTAACTGAAATGGTCTGGTTTTTAAAGTTCAGCTTTATATTGTCACCAACCTTATTTGCTTTTATCCCAAATTCCTTGAGCCGCTCAAATTCGCCCGTCTGGGCATCCAATAAGGCTTCTGTCAATTGGTCAAAACCTTTGCCCTGGCTTGCGGCCAAATCGCCTAAATTGGTTAATTTTCCAATGCTTAAATTCTGGTTTCTGTTTTGTAACTTAATATCCGAGGCAACCAAATCCGACATTGCAAACGGTGTATTGGATGCAAATCCTTTCATATCGCTCATCCTGTTACGTGCTGCATCCTTGCTGCCCATTGCATTTTCGTATATGGCATTATACTTTTCATATTTTGCACCTGTAAGTGCTGCTTCTTTTCCAAAATCAAAGGCTTTCATGCCCAATCCTACACCAAGTCCTGCACCTATCAAACTTCCAATTTGCCCACCGAACATTCCTCCGCCCGATGATCCGCTTTCTTTATTATGTCCATAAAGTGAATTTACCTTGGTGATGTTTCCACGCACCTTTTCAATCATGCGGTTGTATTTTTCAATGTGGTCGGTTCGCCATGCATTGTCCCTTCCTGCTTCAAGTCGTTTTAAGGTTGCATGAAGACTGCTCATCGTGGTTCGGGAGTTTTTCAATTCGGTATTAAATCGGCCTATGCCTGAATAATTACCTCCAAGCCCTGTTTTATTGAATTTAGAAGTGGCATTGCGCAATGATTCAACTTCCCTCAGTATTTTCTCAATCTGGGGGCTAAGTTTATTCGTAAGGTTGAATATAAAATCTAATTTGTCCTGCATGTTAATTTTTGCTTTTGTTTCTAAAAACCGCTGACTCCAACAAGCTTGCTTTGCAAATTCAGCTCTTTTGTTCTAATCCAATCCAGTTCATTGTAAAGCTTTGCTCTTTCTGTGAGGCTTAAGCCTTTGGGGTCTATGTGAAAATAGTACCGTAATTCGGCATTCACTTTCCGGATAAAGTCCGACTCCTTTACAACAGTACCCTCTAAAGCTTTACCCAGTTACCAACTTCCACCTCAATCAGTTCCGAAACCAAGCCAAACAATCCTAGTGCATATTTCGTCTCGGCTCTTAAAGCTTCATCGCCTTCTAGCCAAATGGAATTGACCAGGGCCTTTTTAAAACCCATGTTCGACTTTGACACCGATTGGGCATAGTCTATATCGTCAATGTCGGGCTTGCGCAAAAAACATTCTTTGTCTTTAACTTTGTAATGATGGATTTCTCCATACTGTTCCTTTAATGCCTTTATTTTTTCTTCGTTCATTGCTTTTGATTTAAAAAAAGCCCGGAATCACCAGGCTTTAATATTAATATGTAACAACTTTAAAAAGCCTATTTCTGGTACTCGATGTCGGTTGCCACGTAAGGTAATGCAATCTCCATCATCTTGTCATTTTGCTTTAACGATTTTGGAACTTCGGTAATCGATACGTTCTTGATGGTATCCTTGATTGTCTTTCCATCGGCAATGTAGGTGCATACCACATCGAATTCAATCTCTGTCACAGAATTAAAACCGTTTGCTTTTGCAAAGGTAATCAACGCCTCCAGCTCACTTTGCAGCAAGGTAATTGTACCTTCGTATTTCTGGTTTCCCCATTGTATAGCATAAGGTTTGCTCCCCGCAGCGTAAATTGGTTCTTTTTCAACAGTTTCCTTGTATTCAAGACCTCTAATCCCAATTATTATCCGGCCTAAATAGAACACAGTAAAATTCCTCCAGCTGTATTCTTTATTTGTAATTCCTGCCATATTTTAGCCTCCTAAGCATTTGGGTTTTTAAGCCCTAATTTTACTGTTAATGATCTGTTATAACCAAACGGTGTTATTTCAAGAACTATCTCTATTTCACTAGTAGAAAGTACATTTTGATCAGGGTTTATATATACTGAAAAACCCGAAATCTCATCAGCCATGTTGCCATTTATTGCATTTTCGATTATCCCTGCGAGGTAAGCAACATAAGCTGGTAGCAATTTACCGTCTGTCCCAACTTTTGCTTCGTCCAAAACTTCATTCAGATAAACATCATAAGTTATGGCAGCGGCTTTATCAATAACTCTTCGGTTTGTGATATTGGAATAATCCCCAGGTATGGTTGCAAGCTTATCGTCCGTAAAGTAATAACCTGTCTTGCCAACCATTGTCCTTATGGTTATAAGGCCTTTGGTGTTCAAGGTTTCTACAACATCCATTGCTTTTGCAACATCAAGGGGTGGCACAGTGTATCCGTCAACCGCACAAGCAGTAATTGGCAAAGAACCGTCTTTTACACGGCCTATGTTTCTGGATACAGGGTTAATGGCCAATTTTCCAAGTATCAACCCAACTTCGTCACCCTGGTAACTTGCCAATACTCCACACCTGTCCGAAGAACCAAGAGTCAAATCTACGGTTACATCTGCCGTCTTGTAAGAATAAGGGATGATACAAGTTATATATCTGTATTTTGATACAAACGAAGCTGCCAAGGCTTGTGCATTGACCAATGAATTTGCCACCGAAGCCAACAAATTTATACCCACCACGCCAATAAAGCTTATTTTATCGGATGCTTCTACCAATTTCTTTGCGTAAGCATCGGTATCGGCTAATAAGTAGATTAAAGGGATCGTTTTAATAGTAGGAACAGGCATGATGAACAATTCAACCCCATCGGCTACCAAAAAATAATTGATAATTGCCTGCACTGTTTTAAATTCAGCAGGTAGGCTGTCAAAGGTATGATAACTTTTAACCGTGCCCATTACGTGGGTTACCGGTGCTGCTGCAACCGGTATAATTATACCGGGGCTTCCTCCGGTAAATTGCCTGATAACACCAAGCCCTCCGGTTGAAAATCCTATATTAACTTTTGGAATTGCCATAGTTTATGAATTTTTCTTTGTTTTAATTTTCGTTTCTTTTTCGGCATCATTGACCTTTATTTCAATAATATCGGTTTCGGTCGATTCTGCGTGCGTTTCTGCATGTATCCTGTCTAAAAATATTGTTCCGTCAGTTGTAGCGTAAAGCGTATCATAGTTAGGGTAGTTCTTGAATACCTCGGCTGCTCTTGCTTTTAAATCCATTTCCATCATGCTGATTTTTTATCGTTATAAAACTTCTTGTAACTGCATTCATCACACTGCTTTTCGTATTTATCCTCCAGCTCCCTGAGTGCTTTTACCAACTCATTGATTTTTATTTCAAGAACCTGCACTTTACATATCTGTTCCTCGCTAAGTTCACGCCAAATAGATATCACTTTGTTGGCGTTGTCAAGTTCTATACCCAGCGTTTCCGCTTTGTTCTTCCGCTTCGAAATCAACAGTGTCAAAACTGAACCAAAGGCTGTTGATGCTAAACCTATCAATAATGCTAATATCTGAATTGGCATAACTTGCTTTATTTAAACTTGCCCGGAATTTTATCCGGGTAAGTTTATAGATTATTACTAAGGAGTTTGGACAATTGCCACGATACCTTTTTCGTCCGAGCGCCTAACTCTTCCACCAAGGCGAACCAAAGCAGAATAAACATCTCCGTAGAATTGTGGATCATTGGTTCGTTCAAAGAACTCTATAGAACCTTCGGCTTTTTCAACTGCATTTTGTTGCCAGCAAAGAACAGTTCCGTTATCGGTTGCAGCATTGGCCGCATCAGGGTCTTTTACAACAGGGGTTCCCGCATTGTTGTATTTAACAACAGTCGCCCGCTCTGTAAGGTTGAAACCTTCAAGCATCCCAATAGTACCACTGTTAGGATCATAAGTTCTTGAAAAATCTCTGGCATCAGTGATAGACATTGCTCCAACCAACTGGTCAAGCATATTGCTGTCAATTAACGCATATCTGCCTTCTTTCGAAACCATCTGCTTATTCATCAATGTCTTTGCTGCCCTAAAATCAGCCACGGTTAACAGTTTCCTATTACCTGTTGCACTGTCCAAATGTGCAGCAGTAAGTCCACCGGTTGTTCTGGTAATGTTAACGGCAGGCGACCATTTATATGGAATCCAATCCCCGATGAGTTGTCTCAAATAAAGCAAATGGTCTGACAATACATTGGCCATTTTATCATATGATAACTCTATTTTTTCTGCATTACTTATCAATGTAGGGTCTGTGGTAAATTCATCCAGAGCGTAAACTATATCGGTATCGCTCCTTTTGGTTATTGCCGCGGGCAAATTTGTCCTGTTCCGCTTAGCTCCTGATATCATCCCGGCTTGAGGTATATGAACTATCCGCCCCGCTGTAACATACTGGTCAGCATTATAAGCGTTCCCGACAAACTCCATCCCTTTAAAAATATTCTCGGCTATAAAGTTTTGCCAGATTTCGGGGTTTATGCCAGCCCTTAGAACTCCTGCGGGCATTGGTATAAATGATAATGCAAGCAAGCCCCCGGTTACGGCAAAAGGATTAAAATCGGTTATTTCGGACACTGTTAATCCAACGACCAAAGTCAGCATGAACAAGAGCATCCCTGTCATAAATTTTCCAAATCTTTTCATCTTTAAATTTTTATTACTAATTACTAATTTTTTAATTTACCTTTTCGATGCCTGAGCTTAGTCTACCTGGTTGCTCGAAATAAGGATAAAACTGGTACCATTATAAATGAAATAATTGTACTTGGTTTTTGAGATGACACCTGCAATTGCAGCACCGATAAAACCTGTTGATAAGGTAGCGGTTCTTGCTGTACCATCGCTTTGCAGCTTTATGATAAGCTCTGCACCTTTTCTAACATCCGAGTTTGCAACTACCGTTAAAGTTGGCGCAACTCCCAACTGAGCTACTTCAACCAATGTCTTTTGATTTTCAACTACAATATCAATTGTAGCGGCTGATGCTTTTTGCTGTACATCCATTTCGCCAAATGGATAGCTGATTGTTTTGTCTGGAAATGCCATAATATTTCTCTGTTTTATAAATTAATTTCTTGGTCTTTTGCCAAATTCATTTTCATACAAGGTGGCAAAAGCCTCATAATCGTTTAATTTAAGGGCTTCAAGGTATGCTTGTCCGTCTTTTTCTTTACTTACCTGGCTAAATGTTTTGCCTTCGTATTTCCCTGCCACTTTCCCTGCTGGTACATCGTGTAGGGTTTTTACTTCAGGCATTTCGTCAAGTAAACCTTCAGAAAGTTCAATATCGGTTTCGGCAATTTTGCGGAACTTTGTTTTTTGTGCTTCCGAAAGCAATTTTTTCTTATCGCTTAATTTCAACTCAAAAGCTGCCATCCTTTTGTTGGCTTCGGCAAGTTTAAGTTCTTTGTTTTCTTTGAGCAATTCAGCTATTTTAGCTGCACTTTCGGCATTACTTGCTAAAACATCTGCAATTTTACCTTCCAATTCAGCTTCAGTTGCAGCTTCAGAAAGCATTAACATTAATGCTAATTTTTTCATATTCTTGTTTTTTGGATTAAATGATAAGTTTAAAATGTTGCCGGTTTCATCAATAAGAGTAACTGCATTTCTATTTGAAGGTACAGTTGCGGCGGCTATTTCAATTAATTCACTTTTCACAAGTGTAATAATTGTTTGCCCTGTCATTAAATCTTCAACTTCGTTCCATTCAATGGGTCTCAAGCCTACAGAAAACCCGTTCATATAGCCTTTTTCGTACTTTCTGTTCAGTGCTTCGCCTTTTGGGTCTGCAATGTCAAATTCGGGAACGCCTGTCAATTGAGTGCCTTCAATAGTCAATTCGGTCATTTTGCCCACACTCATTTCGTCTTTTTCGTGCTGGTCTGTAATGACAGGATTTTTCAAATATCGGCTTAAGTCAATACCTGTGGTAAGAACTATAAATCCGTAACTATTAACTGTCTCATCTGATAAAACTGCTTTCATTTAAAACTTCCGGTTTTTAAATTTAGAGAACAAAGGTTAACAAGCTTCTTTTCAATTCCAAAAAACACTCTAAGCCTTGGAGTATTTCATTCAACCCTTGGAGTATTTCATTCAACCCTTGGAGTGTTTCATTCAACCCTTGGAGTGTTTTTCTTTTTTTAGCTGTGGCCAATATACTTTTGGTTCAAATAATAAGAATTATGACAATGCTACCTATAAAGCAAAAGAAGGATTGGGCAAAACTGCTTTTCCTGAAAGAACAATTGACCCAAAAGGAAATTGCATCCAAGGTTGATGTTTCGGAAAAAACAATAAGCAAATGGGTACGTGACGAAAACTGGCAGCAATTAAGGGCCTCCATAACTATCACCAAAGAAGAAAGTCTTAGAAGATTTTATATGCAGGTTAACGAAATTAACGATATGATCAGCAGCCGCGAACCCGGTAAAAGATTTCCTGACAGCAAAGAAACAGATACGCTTGTAAAATTAACCGCAACCATAAAAAACCTTGAAACCGATGCATCTGTCGCAGATGTTATCGAAGTGTTCAAAAGGTTCTTGAATTTTATCAGGCCAATTAGTTTAGAAAAAGCACAGGAGTTTATCGTTTTTCAGGATGCTTTCGTAAAATCTATATTAAAATAAAATGAACGAAAAGCAATTATATAAAGATTGGGAACTGTTCCGGATTAACCTGCTTAAAGAAACGCCTTTGGAGTTCGAACTCCCCGAGGTTAAAATAAAGCGTATCGCCAAACTGGTAGAACCCGGTAATTATGAAGCTTTTTTTAAATATTATTTTCCAAACTATTGCTACGCCCCACCTGCCAGCTTTCATAAAAAAGCATCAAAGCGCTTAATCGAAACAGACAATATATACGAAGTAAGGGCTTGGAGCCGTGAACTTGCCAAAAGTGCAAGGACAATGCTCGAAGTTATGTACCTGGCATTAACAGGAAAGGTTAAAAATGTGATCCTAATTTCGGCTTCAAACAAAAGTGCAGTCAACCTTCTCAATCCTTATCGCATCAACTTTGAGATAAACCAACGCATCATCAATGATTTTGGCGACCAAAAAGGTTTAAAGTGGGAAGAAGGTCATTTCGTGACACGTTGCAATGTCGCTTTTTCTGCTTTTGGTGCCGGAGAAAGTCCTCGAGGAACAAGAAACGAAGACATAAGGCCTGATGTTGTAATATTCGATGATATCGATACGGACGAAGAGGTTCGTAATCCGGCACGTATCAAAACAAAATGGGACTGGATTGAACAGGCAGTTATGCCAACCGTATCTGTATCGAAAAATAAACGAATCATATTTTGTGGCAACATCATCGGTAAAGATACCTGTATTACACGGGCTTCTGTTTTTGCCGACCATTACGAAATTGTGAACATTCGCGATAAAAACGGGAACAGTACCTGGCCCGAAAAAAATACAGAAAATGCCATTGATCATACTTTATCCAAAATAAGCTACCGTTCAGGGCAAAAGGAATATTTCAATAATCCGATATCCGAAGGAACTGTTTTTAAGGAAGTAAACTGGAAACGATGTGAACCTCTCGGAAAGTATCAATTCCTTGTCTGCTATACCGACCCGTCATTCAAAGATTCAAAGAAAAATGACTTCAAGGCCACGGTGCTTATTGGTATGTATAAAGATGAATTTCATGTATTAAAGGCATATATCGACCAGACCAGCACCCGTAAAATGGTGGAATGGCATTACGATATCGAAGCCCACGTAAATGGCAAAACTGCTGTTTATTATTATATGGAGGCCAACTTTATCCAGGACATCCTATTGAATGAGTTCGATACCTATGCTGTTGAAAAAGGAAAGCTTATTCCCATCCGCGGAGATGAACGTTCCAAGCCAGATAAGTTTACAAGGATTGAAAGCAATCTGGAACCATTGATGACCCGTGGCAAATTATGGTTTGACGAACGTGAAAAGGATAATCCGAATATGAAAAGGCTCGAAGAACAGTTCTTGCTCCTCGAACCCGGCAGTCGTGCGCACGACGATGGCCCCGATGCCGTGGAAGGCGGTGTTTGGATTATAAATAACAAACTCCGCAGAATTGGGAAAATTGAAACAAAACCACATAGCAACTCAAGTAAAAATCGATTTTAATTTTAAGATATGTTTATCACAAAATCCGACATAATAAAAGTCATAAGGCCAGAAGAGCTGAACGTGATTACACGAAATGACGAAGCCCTTGTTCAGTTTGGTATTGATGCCGCTGTTGGCGAAATGAAATCATACCTGTCAAAGCAGTTCGATTTGGATAAAATTTTTTCACAAAACGGAACAGAGCGCAATCCCTTGCTTGTAAACTTTGCAGTTGACATTTCTATTTACATCATCATATCTACAGCTACGCCCGGGCAAGACACCGAAGACCGCAGGGCAAGATATAAAAGAGCAATAGACTGGCTTAAAATGGTTAAAAGTGGCGATATTTCAAGCGATTTGCCTCAAATGACAAGCACTATAAACAATATACGTGGAGCTGTCGGAGAACACAGCAAACGAAACAATTATTTTTAATTTAAGATATATGCCAAAAAAGACACCCACAAATATACTGATTAACCAGGTTAATGTAAGACCTGTAAACAGAACGAACATTGACATCCAAAAGTGGAGAGCTGCCTTGAAAACAGCCGAAAGTATGTCAAAAAACCGTCAACAGCTATATGATGTATATGAAGAGATTATGCTTGACGCGCACTTGAAGAGCATTACAGAAAAGCGTATCAATGCCGTCGTAAATCTCGAAATCAAGTTCTTTGACAAGAACAACCAGGAGAACGAAGAGCTTACAAAAATAATCAGTACTTCATATTTCGAAACACTGCTGAAAGAAATCGCAAAAGCAAAGCTCTGGGGCATATCCTTGATGGAAATAGACTGGAGCAATAAGGAAGGTTACTTAAACAAAACATACACCATCGACAGAAAGCATGTAAAGCCTGAATTTGGTATTGTTGCGCTTAACCCGGGAGATATGCAGGGCGTTGATTATGTTGAACATCCATTTGCCATATTTGCCGGAGACGCTGATTTTGGCCTGCTCTTACAAGCTTGCCCACTGGTAATCTTTAAACGCAATAACATTTCTGATTGGGCAGATTTCAATGAATTGTTCGGGAAACCTTATCCGCAGGGAAGCTATACAAATACTGATACGGCAGACCTTTTAACGCAAGCTTTTGAAAAAGCCGGATTTGGAGCTTATATGGTTGCTCCAGAAGATGCCAAAATTATATTGCATCAAGGCAATACAGGAACTTCGAATGAAAATTACAAGGCATTGAGGGAGGCTATGAACGAAGAGTTGTCCATTTTAATCCTTGGCCAAACTCTTACAAGTACAGTGGGTGCAACCGGTTCTTATGCTGCTTCAAAAACGCACAGCGATGTTGAGGAAAGCATTCACACAACCGATCGTGAATTCGTAATGCGTGTTTTAAACGAAAGCTTGATTCCTGTTTTAATAAGGTCAGGTTTTAAAGCGGATGGTAGTTTCCAATTTGTGTATGGCGATGATGTTAATTTAACAGAGAGGATACTTATAGATACCCAACTGTCGGCCATAGTTCCTATCGATGACGATTACTTTTACGAAACCTATAATATCCCAAAACCAACGGGAAACTCAACGGCAATAGTCAAAGAACCTAAAGCAAAGACAGATATAAAATCGGAAAAACTTAAATTCAAAGATAAATTCCAGCGAATTTTTTTTCAAAAAAGGGCAGTTTTGAAGTTTTAGTTGACGAACTTTACAATCAATCCTGCCCGGTTTGCGAAATTGAATTAAAAGATCCCGAATTTAAAATTGATTTCAATGTAATTGAAAAAGCATTGCAAAACATTTACAACAAAAAAGTAAATGTAAAAACAGGAATCGAACCAAACTTGTTCAATGAAACATTCAAGGTTTTAAATATCGCAGTTGATAAATCATTTGCCCGGGTTGAATTCAATAAACCAAATACGGAGTTTGTTAATCAACTTAAATACAACAATGCTGTTTTTGCGGCATTTAAAGCACATCGCGAACAGAACGACCTTGCATCTAATTTACTCGATAAAGATGGAAAGCTGAAATCGTTTCAGGCATTTAAAAAGGATACCCAACACATTGTATATAAATATGAGAAATGGAGGAATACAGAGTACAATACTGCGGTTATCCGAGCGAGGCAGGCTGCCAATTTTAAAAAGTTTGAAGAGGATGCCGATTTATTCCCAAACCTAAAATGGTTGCCAAGCACAAGTATTGACAAAAGAGATTTGCACACTCCTTTTTATAACAAAGTTTGGCCTATCAAAGATAAGTTTTGGTTAACACACACACCCGGAGATTTGTGGAACTGTAAGTGTGGATTGACAAATACAAACGAAGAACCAGACGGGGATAAAGTAACAGCACACTATAAACCATCTGATGGATTGGAAGGAAACCCTGCTTTTACATCAGAAATTTTCAATATCGAAAAACATCCTTATCGCTTAAAAGGGCACGAAAAGCCTGCGGTTCTGGATAAAATTGTAAATAGTAATGTAAAAAGTCTGTTTTTAAAGGAAATAGATACCAAACTTGATGGATTCAGAAAGACTATTCATCCATACAAAGGTCTGGAAGTGACTAATAATAAATTAGCCACAGGTAAGTTAACCTTATTAAGAAAAACCATTAAAGAGATAGATTTTCATAATGCTGATATTTTAGTTAAACAATATATTCCAAACCTGATTGAAGATATTAAGAACTGGGAATATTTAGGATGGGCAGATGTTGAACCGGGGAAACATCCTGAAGCTGCTTACTTTTTCTATTATAAAACTGTTATTGGAGAAAAAACACGATTTATCAACGTGATTATGCACAAAAATTTAAAAACTGAAATGGTATATACTATTTTGGATGATATTGATATGAGGTCTTTGAAAACAAGTCTACCAAAGGATATTGAGCTATATACAAAAAAATAAGCTTCAAGAAAACGTCGAGGGACATCCCATCTGTCCAGCGGTTAACATCTTAAAGCTCATCACAAATGTACGTTTATTTAATTGATATTTCAAAATATTTTAACAATTATTATCAATGACACCGCAAGAATTCAAAAATAAGCTAACAAGGGCAAAAATAGAAATAAACCAGTTTATTGATAATACTGCGCCAAGGCTTGTAGGAAAAATGGCTGTTGACCATTTTCAAAACAACTTTCGTCAGGGTGGTTTCATCGACAATGGCATCAATAAATGGAAAGCGCCAAATAGGTTTAACGAAACGGGAAGCACCAGCCAGAAATATGGCACGCTCCTTTCGTCAACAAACGAACTGATGAACTCCATAACCTACCGTGCAGGAGTTGGTATGGTAACAATCAGCTCAGATAAAGTTTATGCCAAAATTCACAACGAAGGTGGTGTTATCAATATTCCGGTAACCGAAAAAATGAAAAAATTTGCCGAAGCTATTGGAGATGATAAAAAAGCAGAAAGCAAATGGAAAGGTTTGGCATTGACAAAAAAGACAAGCCTCCATGTAAACATGCCCAAACGACAATTTATTGGGAACAGTAGTGAGCTTGAATTGAAGATTAAAAATACGCTCGAAAAACACATACTTAATCTTTTTAAATAATGGAAAATATTTATTACGAAATCAGAAACGCCATTGTGGCCAATGTGCCCGAAATAAAATGGATAGACCTTGACGAAGGGCAGCTCGAAGACTTTGAACATCCTCCTGTCGATTATCCTTGCCTGATAGTTGGATTCCCTCAGGCAAGATACGAAAACATGGGTGAATGTATGCAAAATGCCGATATTACCATTTCGGTCAAGCTGGGATTTAAAATATGGGAAAAGTTCAATGCATCAGTACCTATTTCAAACCAAAGCGCAGCATTCGACCATTTTGGCACAATCCGTAAAGTGGTAAAAGCATTGCACGGTTTGACGGGAGATAGCCGCAGCGAATTGATGAGAGTCAGTATGTCCAAGCACAACAGGCCCGACCCAAAGATATACGAAATAAGTTTTGAGTGTGCTTTTTATGACGATACAACGCTGGTAGCTTACGAAACCATTCAAAAACCTGCACTGGAACTTATGCAGAACTAAAAAAAGAAAGGCTACCTTTCGATAGCCTTTCGCACTTAACACTCTAAAAAACGGACATCAATAATATTCTGGTTCAATTTTGCACTTTTCGCTCGATTGATTTATTTCTTTAAGTTCTTTGCGTGCATTAATCGAAAGGTATTTATAAAAAGTGCCAATCGATACGGCATATTGGTCTTTGATATAATTTTCGAATATGTATTTGTTTGAAAGGCCACGGTCTTTATTGCTAAGATAAATTTCCTGAACTCTTAATATTCGTTTTAAGATGTTTTTTCGGGTGTAAGCCATTGTATCTATCTTTTATACAAAAATATACATTGATGCTGTTTATTGCAAGTTTGTTGATAAACTCATCAGATAACAATTAACAATTTAATAATTAAATTATGGCAGGTTCTAAATCAAATGCTTTCGAAACAAGCTTTTTACAGCATGTTTTCAATAATGCTGATATCGCTTTAATTGGCGATGCCGGAGGATTAAGAGGTTCTGTAACAGCAGGCAACTTATATATTGCCACTTTCACGGTTGCACCGGGCGAGGCTGTTGCCGGCACAGAAGCCAACTACACAGGTTATGCACGGGTGGCAGTGCCCAGGAGTGCAGGTGGATTTACAATTGCAGGAAACGTGGCAAGTAATGCAGCTGCAATAACATACGGCCCTTGCACCGCAGGTTCAAATACCTTGGTGGCTTTTGCTGTTATGACGGCATTAAGTGGTGGTTCAATGCTTTTCTGGGGAGATTTGTCCGCACCTTTAAACGTTTCGGCTGGAATCACTCCTGAGTTTGCAACTGGAGCTTTATCTATTACCGAGGACTAATGGATAAGCCAAGTAGGACGATAACAATGTTTACATTCAATATTTAAATTAGACAAAATGGCAATACTTTCTTTCGATGATTATATAGCATCTAAAAAAGAACTGATTCTTTTAAAGAAAACAGTTTCGAGGACAAGCGTGGCCCAAATGATTGAAAGCGTATTCGACCAAGCCGGCATACCCGGTGCCGGTACGCTTGCGGGCACAAGTACAACGGCGGGAGTTGTACCAACCGATGCAGTTGCGGGTTTTCCTCCAATAGCTGATTTTAATGGGGGTGCTGTTGGTTATATAAGCCGTGCAGAGCTGTTCCTCGATAGGTCTGCAACTTTGCGGATAGTTGATACCTTGTGGAAAGGCGGCGCTTATACTTTCAATGCCAACGTAACCTTGTCCGCCCAACCGGCAATAAGTCAGCGATGCCCGGATTATCCCGGGTCAGGTAGCGTTTTTGGAAAAGGCACTGAAATTTGGCTAGAACAGGTTACCGTAGGAACAGGAAACCAGACAGTAACAGTTACCTACACCGACTCGGATGGTGTTACTGGAAGAACCACGGGAGCTGTTACAGCTTCAGCTGCCTTAATCGTTGGGCGATGTTTCAATCTTCCGCTCCAGGCTGGAGACAGCGGAGTCCAGAAAATAGAAAGCGTGGTTGGTTCAGTTGCCACCGTGGGCACCTTTAATGTACTGATAGTGCGTCCGCTACTTATAGAACGTATTTACGGACCAGGCACAACACGCAGTCTTGACATCCTAGGTACAGGTTTGCCTGTAATATATCAGGATAGCGCCCTGCAATTGTTCGTTCAGGCCGACAGTACTGCCACAGGTTCTCCCGAAGCTTATATAGAAATAGCAAATAAATAATGAAGTTAAAGGACCTGATATTCCAGTGGTCGGTTGATGGCGAAAATGTTCATCCTTTCAAAACCAGAAGGGTAGGTGATGCTTTTGAAGCTTTTGCACAGCATGAGTTTTTGGATGAAGCACCTGCGGGAGGCTCTTCTCTTTCTGCTTCCATCAATGCACTTTCATTGGTATCGGGTTCTTTATTTGCCAAAGCCAACCTTGATTCAAACATCGCCACGGGTTCGGTTGTATCTGCGGTTTTGGTTGCAAAGGGGAATATAGCGGCCAGTATTGGTAATATATCATCCATAAACGCAGCAATCAAAGCAAAAGGGATTTTGTCTGCATCGATAAATACAGGCAGTTCCTTACTTGGCAATTGCGTGAACAAATCATCGGTTGGTGCATTGCAAGCCAGTATTGTTACATTATCAACCGTAACTGGAACAATCAAAGGAAAAGCCTTGCTCGCAGCAAATATCGATTCCTTTTCGGTTATATCGGCAGTATTGTTGGCCAAAGGAAACATTGTTGGCAGCATATTGGCATTTTCGCTATCGTCGGCAGCAATCAAGGCAAAAGGGATTTTGTCTTCTTCGGTTATTACAGGCAGTTCGGTACTTGGCAACTGCGTGAACAAAACATCGGTTGGTGCATTGCATACTAACATTGATACGTCATCAACCATAAGCGGTTTATTGTCGGCAAAAGCATTGCTCAATGCCGATATAATAACATCTTCCATTATTGTCGCATCATTGACTGTTAAAAATAACATCGTAATTGTATCAGGAGCAATATCACATAAGGGTGTTGCCAATTTACAGATTAAGCAAACGGGAAGCACAAAATTTGCTGTTCTCCAAAAAGGGAACAATACGGTAGTAAATAAAAAAGGACAAACCTGTTTATCGATAAAGAGAAAAGGTAATTTAACACGGGTGTATAATTAAATAAATATTTAAAATGGCAAGGATTTACAAGAACCAAAGCTTTTTGCACATCGAAATTGAAAGCATAGAACCTTTAACGGATGTTGCTAGTGCCAAAATAAAATTTATCAGGCCGGATGGAACTACGGGCGAATGGAATGCAACCATAACCGGGCAGTTGATTGATTACAAATTTACCAAACTGGAAGGTGGAGGCTCTGAATTAAACCAGGACGGCAACTGGACATTCTGGCATTTTTTAACCGCCACCGATGGAAGGACAGCTCCGGGTGATGCCTTTCAAATTTATGTGCATTTGGAAGGAACTGTTTAATTGTAGGTTTATTGATTTGTTTTAGTAATTTTAACCAATTATTAAACCCTAAAATTATATACTATGTACTACATCTGGCAATATTCTGCCTGGCTAAAATACTTTTTGCCATCGAACTGGAATGTGCCTTCAATAGAATGATGAAATACCGAACGGTAAACATCAAATACAGGGCGTTTTTTTCTTGCTATAAACCATTCCATTGCTTCAACTGAAAGTTTATAAACATGAGTGATGGTTTTGTTATGTTTTCCACCCTCCCCCTTTTGGGGGAACGTTTGATAATCAAAGTCTTGTATGTACCTTGGACTTCCAAAATCATCAATCTTTTTTAATATGCAAGTTTGGGGTTTTTAAATGTTTAATTTCAATTGTGACTTAAATTTTCTTGTATTCTTTCTATGATTGGCATTTTAAAACGCTTTAATGTAAAACCTGTATTTTTCAAAAGCTGTACGTTCAGCTTTTGCGCTACGGTTTGTATTTTCATCATAAAATACATCCCTGGCCCCCTTTTGTATAATGTACCCTCTTTTTCTAAGCACATGCCTGTAAGCGGACTTGTTATGCCCACCGGATATCACCTTTAGTTTGGTTTTTTGTGGCAATCCAAATAATACCCTTCGCTTTTCTGCTTCAACTGTTTTGCGCCTGGCTTTAGCAGAATTAATAATTCTTTCGGCATTCTTTTTTTTACCTAATCTTTGTTCGGGGGTTATGCCATTTTTAAACCTGTTTTCTTCGCTCTTTGGAATAATATACCCTTTGGGAGGCCAGTTATTCCGCTTATTTACCAATCGTGCGGCTTCGGCAGTTGCGGCCTGGCATTTCCTTTGAAATTGTCTTGTTTTCTTAAGCCCATGCTCACGCGCAAATCGGTGTAACGATGAGTACTTAATACCGATTTTTTGCATTATTTCATCATTTTTAGTATTTCTGAAGTGGGCAATAATCCACTTCTTTTGCTTATCAGTTAACTCCATATCAAAATAATTTAGCCTGTTCATGAACCGGATACCATTTTTTCATTTTATCCAATACCGAAAAGATAAGAGGAGCATAACCTTTACGCTGATAGATATAGGCATCATGTTTTATCAGTTCATCGAAATGATGCATCCTTTTACGCATTTCATCAGGGCTAATATTCAAATGAGAAACTTCATTCCTATAATAACTCCAATGACTATTGCGCTCTTCGATTGTCATTTTTCTGACTTCGAAATTTTTTTTTCTAATTACACTGTAAATTTCCATATCATCTCCCATTTAATTCGTTCCACTTTTTAAAACCATGCTTTTTAATACCTTCGTGTTCGTGAAGGCTTATGTTTTCATAATACCATTCGGCGCGCTTCAGGTTATACTCCTGAAACCAGCTTAATATCTTCATACCATCAATACTGCCATAGAATTGTCCGTAAACTCCCTTTTTTGAATTGGTAAATATGATGTTGATGTCGGAAATATTGAGGTTGTAATTGTCGAGATATATCAGTTCGGCTGTAGTTTCAATCTGTACCTGGCTCATTGATTTGCTGGTGTTCAAAAATTCGTTCAAATCAATAATCCAGAATTTAAGATAGTTGACAATAAACTCCCTGTCAAACTGTTTTGTCAACCTTGCAAGACTGTTTAATTCAGATCTTACAGCCTTTTCAATGCTATTTATATTGTGCATTTTCACCATGCAGGTTCTTGGCGCATATTCTTTCAAGAATTGCTCCTTGGTATATTTTACCAGCTCGGTACTTTGGCGTTTTACTAATTCTCCCATTCTATTTAGTCCCAAACATTTCATTAATCAGATCTACCTTCATTGACGTATATTTTCCTTTGCCCTCCCTGTTGGCTCTTATCTTTGCTGTGATTTCGTTAAATTTTGAAGAAATCAAGGCAGGGCTTACATTGTCGTAAACCCATTTGTCAACATTTTGCAGGTTTTCCAGTATCTTCTTAAACAGCATAGCAATCAAACGGTGATGCACCTCTGTTCCGTTCTCAACACAGATCTTGTAAAGCTTTTCATAAATAATATCAATCTGCTTATTTTGCTTGGCATCCCATATAAACTTGATGCCTTTCTCCGCTTCATACCAGGTATGAAACTCATCTATCATTTCTTTATGTATCGGGTTTTTCATAATGGCGTTTTTTACCACATAGTCACATAGTTCATCTATGTTCTCTATGTGACTATGTGGTTAATTAATTTTTCCTTAACATTTCAGCGTGTAAAACATTCAAATTTTCTTTGGCATATACCTTTACCTCATTGTTATCAGGTATCTTTTTATTTGCATATATCCAAAGCAAGTAGGCTGCTGGCACATTGGCCATTGCTGTGCCTTTGTGTTTACCCCACGGCATGTGGCTTGTATCGGTTAGTTTATTCATTTTCGTCAAGTTTTTCAGTTTCAACATAAATATTCACATTAAAATGATGGTCACACAACCAGCATTTTACACTATTTGGGTTATTATCGGGCATTGCTATTGAATCAAGACGTTCCCATGAGTTAACTTCTCCGCAATAAGGACATTTTATATCAGTTTCCATAAGTTTAATTTTCTATGTGACTAAGAGTTTTTTAAATTCAAAATTTCATTTTCCTTTTCCGTCCTGTTTTCAGGCTTCTTTTTCAATATCCTGCTTTTTTCAGCAGCTAAATAAACCTTCTTATACATTTCCATTTCAGTATTTGTCTTAGCCAGTTTTTTATTAAGTGACTTTATCTCAGTAATTCCTAAGTCAATCTCAATATCGAGTCTCTTTACCTCACTCCTTAGTGAGTTCATCTCATATTCGCTGTCCTTTTCTGCGTCAAGCTTACTATTCTCATGAAAGTTTATAGTCCCCAGGCTTATCAAAATAGCCCCTGTAAACAAGGCAAAAACAATAATCATAATAAACCTTACCGGAGCGCCCTCAAGTATATTAAAGCCCAAATAAACCAATATCGTATCAAACAGCGGGAAAACCCATTTCATCCAGCTTGATACTGGTTTCCTGATAACAGCCGTGGTTGCAACGCTAAACCCAATTGCACCAATTACCGAAAATATCCAGTTTAAAACCCCATCGCCAAACAAGAAGTGAAGCGAATGGGCATTGACTATTATCAGTATAAGTAAAATAAAGAACAATGAAGCGCCAATTCCCCCATCCCTAATAAAGATGTCGAACTTAATTGCCGCTACCCTTATTGGGCTTAAATCATCATCATATGGAGTGTATTTATTCATTGTTCTATTATTTTTGTATCCGATTTCATTATCAAAAACCTTAACCACGGTGCGGGGTTGCCATTCTGTTCAACAACACGGTAATGGTCGTTATCGAAATTCTCCACTTCAATTGTAACCCCTATACTTTTGGCATACCACAAGATTTCTCTGGCAGCTCTCTCAATTTCTACAGTAAAACTATCCATACATATTCGCTTATCAATTCAACAAACAAGTTCAAATCTCTGCTTTTATTGTTGCGGTTAAATGCCGCAAACAGGTTTATAGCTGTAAATAATAATAGTATCCACCACATGGCTTCGGTTTTAAATATCGGTAAATTTTAAGGCCACTTTCCTTTTCTTTTCGCCAGGCATATCTGAAATTGATACGTATAAACCCGGATTGCCCGGCTTGGTACGTATCGCTTTATCAAACAAATCAACGGCCTCGATAAACAGGCTCCCTGTTTTCTTAAGTTTGTCGCTGCTGTCCATTCGGTCTCGGTACTTTCTTAGTTTCAATACCTTACTGTTGTCAAGGTTTCCTCCGCTGGTATACATCAGGTCGTTTACCAAATCCTTAAGGAACAATGCTGTTTCGTTTCCTGCATTAAGGCTCTCGAAATACTCGCTGAACTTTTGCTTAACCAGTTCAGTCATGGTATTGTCAAAATACAGGCTGTCTGGGCGTGTTATCTTAACCTCTATTGTGTTGTCAAAACTGTTGAGTGTCATGCCTTCGCTTGGCGTTTTGTTGCCTTTTATATTGGCATCTTTCACCTTGGCATCATATACTTCTTTGTGCGCAATGGCCGATAACTCTTCCAGTTCCTGCAATGATTTTTCAATGCGCAGGGCTACCCTGGCAATCTTTTGCGTGTGGTTTTCTTCCACCCGCAATACTGGGTTTATAGCGTACGTGGGTATTTCTTTTCCCTTTCCGTCTATCCATATTTTTCCTTGTTGTTTCATTATAATTCCTCCTTTATTATTTTAATTAAATTTTCCAAGTATCTTATTAGTTCGGCATTTGTCCGCCACTTTTCAATATATTTAACCCATATTCTGTCCTTTGTTTCAGTGCTTTTAATCAGTTCAAAACTGTCGAAATCTACATTTTCGTCACAGGTTTTATCATAGCTGTAAACTATAGTCCCGGAGTAATGCTCTTCGTATTTTTTCAGTATATTGCCCATTGTTCAAATTTTATCAGTTTAGCATAGCTATTAAAGGGCGATTTGGTATTGGTCAAATCAACCCCCTGCTCTTTTAATTGCGACAGTATTACTCTGATGGTATGCTTTATATCTATCGATACTTTATCGGGAGCACTGGCAGGAATAACCCTGTAAGCCTGTGCCAATCCTCCAAGTAAGTAAGATGCCGTATCGGTGCTTACGGTAATTTGTATATCGTAGTCCATTATCGCTGATTTTCTTTATTACATTTTACCTCTTTATTTATGTCAAAATCCTTTTCAGACATCCGTGCAAACGTGGCTTTTGCTATTTCTCCTATCTCGCCATACTTGCTGCCATCGGCAAATTCTACCATTAGCGACATCCGCTTTACATTATAATGCACATCTGTTATTTGCTTGGTTATGTTTAACATATCGTTTCCTCCTTTATTTATTATTGCGTTTAAGTGATTTTTAAATTCGTCATCAAACTGTTCACGGTTAAGTGCAGTTTTTTCACAGGCATAAACAGAACTCCTGTCCCTGTTTATGATACATGCCAATGTATCCGGATTGCTTGAAAAGGAATTGCGCTTTGCCATCAATACAAATATTTGTCTGGCTATAACAAGCTCTTTTACCCTGCTATCACCTATAAATGAAAGATGATTTAGCTCCATGGATGTAAGTATAAGGCTCAACAGTGCCCTTAACCTTATTTTAATTTCTAATTGCCACATAATCTATAACCTCCTGTTTTATAATGTCCGTTAATCTTGCCACTTCCTCTTTTCTCATAAATTCAAAATATACCTGGCTTAATCTTGCATTGGGTATCTTGTTAAATTCCTTATAACCCGAAGCCCTGCAAGCTATTGCCTTAATAAATTCGGCATTGTCCTGTATATTCCTGTTTCGTAGCCAGCTACCTATTACTGCCATTACTCTTTTCCGCAACAAATCAGCTTCATGGTCGTTCCTGTTGTCCTGTAGCTTATCAATTAGCCTTATCAACTGGGCATCGCTTAAATCTTTGCTGCTGTCTACTCCAAAAGCATCCAATAAAGCTCCTTTTTCATCGCCTGTAAGCCCTTTCAATTTGCAAATGGTATGATACTTTATAATTAATCCTCTTCTGTTCATATTGTCAATTTTTTATTGTTAATGTCAGGTAATTGAGCCTGTCGAATTTATCTTTCAGGCCAAATGTCAAAGTTTTGTCCACCAAACTCATACCTGGTTGTTTCAATCTGCGCAAAATAGTTCTCTACCCAAATCTTGATATTGCTGTCGAACTTGATGTTGTTTGCTGTGTCGTTCCACGGCTGCGATTGCTTAGCCTTGCTTATGATTACAAACAGTTTGCGTGGAAAATCCTGTATCAGTCTTCTATAGTCGGCATATGATACGCTCCTTGCTCCTTCAAGATCATACCTGAATGTCTGCCAACTGTCAATAAATACAATATCGGGGCTTTTGTGCTTCATTAGCCTTTGGCGGAGCTCCAACAGGCTTTCTCTGTTCAATAACACTAGTCGTGTGTCAACCTCGGCCATCCCTAAACGGACAAAAGCAGCCTGTAGGGTACTGCTCTTACCCTGTTCAATACTGTTGTAGGCCACCCTGCTATACTTGCATAGATACTTGGCAAGTTGTAGTGCATAATTTGTCTTTCCGTTGCCCGAAGGACCATAAATAAACCAACTTCCTTCTTTTGCAGCATTGCCTAGGTGATAAAGCCAATCTCCTTCGAAACCCATCGATTTGAATTTCATTCCTATTAATTCTTTGGGCGATATTGCCCGGCTTAGCTTTATCTGTTCCATAGTCGATACTTAATTGTTGAATTGGTTAATACTAAATGGTTAATACGGGTTGCAGGGGGTTGTGCAACCCCTTGCTAATATAAAGGCATGTTTAAAATCTTCCTTACAAAATTCTCGTCCAAAGTTTCCCCGGTTCTATCCGCCTCACGCATCGCAGGCACCAGCACATCATGCAGTTCTCCATAATTATCGCAGTTTGCCTGAAGGAATTTTTTTAATCCTGTGGGTATATCGTTTAAAAACTGTTTAAAACTCCTGTCAATGGTAGGAAGTACCCTTATCCCAAACTTTATACGCCTGTAAAGCTGTGGAATACCGTCTTTGTTCTTTTTTCTTAGTCCTTCAATTTTTTTAACCAGCTGGTCGGTACCTATCATTTGTATGGCACAATAGCCGTTTAAATTATCGTAAAGTTCCTTCATTGCACAAAGGGCTGGCTGCTTCATATACTCCGCTTCGTCAAAACAAAGCACTGGTTTTAAACCATTCATTTTCATTTCACGCATTTTGTTGCTGATAATCCTTAGCTTTGCACTTTTACTGCGTGGCACATCGCTTAAGCGAAGTTTGTCTATTACTTTCTCCAATAAATCTCCAAGGTTATCGCTTTGTCCTACAGTGATAAGAAAAAAGTCTTTAGGGTTCGACTTTTCAAACAATTGCGCTGCATAGCTTTTGCCGCAACCAGTTTCGCCAATAATTACATTGGTATAGCCGTAACTCTGGGCATCCTCAAGGGTTGTAAGTATCCTTTTTAATTGTGCTGTTGGCACCGTATTCCAATATACCTTTTCTAGTTCAAGGCCAACGAAGGCCGCTAACTGTTTAAAGTATTTATCGGCCATTTCAACTATCTTACCATGCCCTGCATCATAAGTATAGTCGCCTTTGCGCATGTTTGAGATATAACTGGCACTTACCCCGCTTTTTTTGGCCAAATCATTGGCCGACAATTCGTGCAATTTGATATATTCCTCTATTGCATCTACAATTTGTTTCTTTTCGTTGATTGTCATTTTGTTGAGTGTTATTGTTGTTATAAATATTTGCTTAAATCAAGTTTGTCGTTCAAATAATCGTCCTGTTCCTCTCTCCATACTTTTACCGTTTCCTGCTTTTCTTTTCGGTCTGTCCTTGCCTGCAATTGTGCGGTTTTTTGCTTTAATTGGTTTTTAATATTCTTGTGTTGTCCGTTGCTATTAACCAGCATTAGCTTGGTTAGTGTACCATTCAGCCTCTCATCTTCCATTAGCCTGCCTACAACTGCATAGTTGTGTGTATTGAACTCCACCACCGATTCCTCAAGCTCCCTGTTAAAATCATTCACCTGGTTTAGCGCCAAAGCATCACCTTCTTTTCTTTCGGCAAGCGCCATTGGCTGTATGTATTTTTCTTGCAGTATAAACCGTTGGCTTCCGTCGGCATTCACGGCAAGTACCCTATCAAGGTTCTCCGTATCAAACCTTATTTGCCAATCAAGGTTTCCAAGCATCCTGAACTGTTTATCAAAGCTGTCGTAACATCTAGCCTCTCCAAGTATCTTCACGTTTAACCCCGAAGCTTCAAGCCTGTTGGTATATTTGCTGCTGTCGCCAAACCAGTACAGGTAACTTTCATCATTCAATTCAATCCGCTGTTCGATTGGCAGTTTTGCAAATGCCTCCATATAGGATTTATGCTTTTTGCTCCGCTCTGCCTCTATTATAGTTGATATTTGTTTCCTTACACCCAACTCATCAGGGAATTGATGCCTGTATTTGTTAAGCATCTCGGTATTTGGCTGCTTATCCTTTCGGCTGGTAATTCCAAATCCGCTCCAGTTGGGCAAGAACTGGCAATACTCCTTGTTTAACCTTCCAAAATATGGCTCAATTACTTTCGATTTGGCATTCTTGACCCTTGCAGGCGTGTATTTATCGGTCAACGCTTCGTAAAGCGGTGTAAGTGCTCCTTTTCCATAATGGTCGCTTTGCAGTTGAAGCGGCTTGTATCTTGTGCCAAACAGCTCGGCGGTATGGTTAATTGCATTGCGCAAAGCCTGTTTGATAAGCCCTGGTGTTTCGTGGCTACCAATTGCATAACCAATTGGGTACTTACATGTAACGTCTAAGATTATAACCACTGCCAACCTGTTGTGATAGCTTGTATTATTGTATCCTTTTTTATCAATTTCGGTTTTCTGGTACAGCAACTCAACGTCCCATCCGTCCATGGTCCAGTAATAAAGGGCACATTCTGGGGCTTTCCTTTTATGCTGCATGGTTTGTGAGTTCCTGAACTCGGTTAAACCCCTGCGGCCTCCTGTTGTCAGCATTTCTGTTTTTTCACGGTTATTGGCAACGGTCGAAGCGCTTATCTTCTTCCATTCAAGCAGGGAGGCAACCATATTGTAAAGGTTTGCAATCTGTGTGTTATCAAGGTTGCGGTGGTCGCTCAACAATCGGTTGAGCAAACCTTCTTGTTCCTCCAACTTGGTTTTCGATGCAGAATTGTTGCCATGTCCTCCGTGTATAAGGCTTTCAAAACCATAATCAACATATTTTTCGTACTTAGATCTAAGCCTTCGTGGGTGGTCAGGTAGTTTATGCGGATAAACCAGTGTATCAAGCTCATTCACTGCTTCCGATATATGTTCCCATATT
>JANYKN010000127.1 GCA_025361565.1 Bacteroidota bacterium
GTCGGAGTTCACGGATATCGGAATCAACCAAAGCATGCAGGTAACCAGTGGCACAATCAATGCCATCAAAGGCAAGCTGCACCTGTTGAACATCGATGCGGTGATGGACAGCATCAACAATTACCTCGACGACAAAAATGATGAGGACAACGGCAACCCCAACGTGGGCGAGCCCTACGTACCCGGCAACCCAATAACCGTCATAATCGATGGCGAAACCATTATAGTAACAGGAGACACCACCTTTACCACCGCCGATGGCACCGTGGTAGTTGTTACCTTAAGCGGCCAGCCACCCATAATTATAGTGGATGGCAAAACCACCGAAATTACCACGGATGTATTGGATTTTGACAATCCGGGGGGAACGGGAAATGATGGTACACACCCGGTCGCCGATTCGTCGCCACATTCCATTAATTATGTTGAGTTTAGCGCATATACCAAGTCAACCGTCAACAAATTTGGCTTTGATGCATATCCGCCTGAAATACCGGAAATCCTCAGCGAATATAAAAAAGAAAAAGTCCTCGACAAGGATTATATCGTCCCCTGGCAATCGGTCGAAGCCAACGGAATGTCTGCCATGGTAAATATGTTGATTGAAACCAAAGTTCCCGATTCCATCCAAACCCGCTTAAAAGTGGAAATGAAAGGGATGCCACTTACCTTTACTGCCAGCCCCGATGGTGATACCATAAGGGTTCTAAACCTGACAGGCCAAGGCGAAAAGGACAGGGACTTAATAACTGCCTCGTATTTGAACGATGAAGGAAAAGAAATCCCCATAGGTTTTTTAAACCTGATAAGCTACAAAAAACAAGAACTAAAACTGGTGATTGTTCCCGTTGATGGGGAGTTTAAGTACAATGTAAGTGCTTTACAGAACTTCCTGAACCGAGTCTACGCACCTGCAATTACTGCCTGGAATGTAAGCCTTGCCACCGAAAAACTTGATGTGGAATATGACGAAGGCGAAAAGAATGGACTAAACACCTCCCGAAGCTTTTTAAGCTCATTCAACAAAGAAATGAATGCCATTATCGATGCCATGAAAGCCCGCAGTGATTACATTCCCGATAATAATACATACTACCTCTTTGTAATGGACAAAGCCGAAAACGAAGACTTAAATGGCTTAATGCCCTTTAGCAGCAACTTTGGTTTTATATTTACTGGCAATGGACCTGATGAAACAAAGCTTTTCCGCACCATGTCGCATGAACTTGGCCACGGTGCATTCAAGCTCAAGCATATTTTTGATGATAAGGGAACAGAAAAAGGCAATACCTTAAATCTAATGGACTATACCGATACACCTGAAAAGGCTACTGTGCTGCACAAATACCAATGGGACGAGATTATTGATCCGAGGTTGATAGCTTTTGGTTGGAGTGAGGAGATGTATGAGGAGATGGGGGCAAGGGATGTTATTGCTGCTATTAGAAATTCAAATACTATGATTTTAAAATCCAATACTACATTTATTGATACAAAATGGGTGATGAAAGGTTCGCTAAATATTAGCTTGGGTAATATTACTGAAGCACTTACAAAAATTGATTACACAATCCTGAAAAATAATATACGCATCATTTCAAGTGAATATAAAATTGAACCAATCAAAGGAACAAAAAATGTGCAGGTTTCATTTTTTGAAGTTCCCCAAAATATGGAGATTTCTACAAGCAATGAACCTGTGGTTTTATTTCAATTACTGGAAGATAAAGTTAATGGATTCAAAAATTATTTAGGACTGGATAATTTGATTATTACTTTTAACAGCTCCCAGATTTTTGATAATGGATTTGCTTTTATTGATGAAACACCTAAAATGCCCGACATTAGCTTAAAATTTGTTTCAAATAATCCTGGAACTATAGTGGATTTTAAAGTTGAAATACGATATAATCAAAAATTTAATTCTCAAATGAAACAAAAATATGTAGTACCGTCGGATTATTTAAAAATTGAAAAAAAAATTGGACCAAATATAGAATGGAAAGTCCCATTTGACAAGATAATTGGGGGTACAATGTTAATCACTTGGAACAATGGTGAGAAGAAGGGAGTATCGAAAATAAATATTAGAGGTAAGAATCCTACACAAGCGGAAATCGTTAAATATCTGCAGCAGATACAAATTTTCCCCAATTATTGGTTTGCGTTAGGTAAACTTAAACATGAATCATCACTTTTACACTTTAATTATTATTCCGACAGGAATTTTAATACTTATGATGAAACAGCAACATATCTATGTAGTAACAAGGGCTTAAAAGGTCTGCCAAACTATGGACCCCCAAATGGATGGGGGTTTGGTCAACTAGATAGTTGGACTGAAAATGGTGTTATTACTCGTGCGACCTATTTGCAAAGATGGAATTGGAAGGAAAATTTAGATAAAGTTAAAGGTGTTCTCGAAGGCAAATGGTCTAACGCAAAAACAAGTATGGAGAATTCGCTAATAATAGTGGCTGAGTGGAATAAAGCATATCCTAAAGATGAGGTTAATGGTCATGAGGATTTTATTGATGGCGGTTATACATTTTCTCATATAAATTCCCCATTATTTCCGTCAATAAACTTAGGTAAAAGCGATATTAATAAGAAATCATTTATAGATGCAATTCTTATAAAATCATTTAATGGTGGAGGGGCTTATTATAAGATTAAAGAAGCTAAAGACCCTTTATCAAATAAACAATTAAAGCCTGAATGGGTTATAGATAATAAAGCCACCTATACTATCAATAATATAATCAAAACTACGTATTATGTACAAGATGTTTGTAAATTAAATAAATAAACCTATGAAGCCGCTAATTTTAACTATTTTTTTAAGTCTTAATTTTTCTGTGTATTCACAGTTAAGTTCAAAATTATATTTTATGGGTTGCACTCCGACAGAAAATCTTAGTAACCTAGATACAATGAATTCAAATATATATTCATTAGAACATGATTCAATAATCATTGCGAAACAGATTGTTTGCTATGAAAACCAAGTTTGTAATGATATTAAATATTTGAATAATAACTCATTGATTATATTTATAGAATCAAGAGAAATGCTTGATTCAAAAATTATGGTGGTTGTACCATTTTCTAATATTGAAAATACAAAATATTTTAATCTTGGTCAAGTAAATATTTCTGCTGTAGGTTGGCTTTATAAGGAAAACAAAAATGAAGCAATAAGCGTGATAATAAGGTGTTATGATTATTCTATTAAAGATAATAAAATTTTAAGGGTCAACATTGAAACTGGAAAGCAGGACGACGTAACTACTTTGGTTTTAAAAGATAATTTTTTTTCAGAAGGGAGCAGGACAATTCTTTCAGATTGGACGACTTTATCCATTTATAAAGAAGATGGAAGATATTACATATTTCCAATCCAATTAGGTAAAAAGCCGATAGAAATCCAAGCTTTGCCCATATTTAGTAAATTACCGACCGAATTTGTTGTATCTGTGAATACGGAACGATTTTTAATATACACAAAAAATGATAGTGTAATAAATAAAAAAGAAGAACTTGGTCAATTAGGCTTAATAATATATGATAAAGAAATAGAAAAATGGAACGAATTTACAATTAAAGGAGATTTGTCCAGCAATGTACTTTTTGACAATTGGCTGTGTGGTGAAGTAATTAATTACTACAGCAATAAAGAGTGTTTAAAAACGCCAGGGAAAAAAATGAGGAGCCAAAAATATCGGGAAACTGGAGAACCGATTGATTTATATTTCGAAAAAGAAAATATTTATTGTCCAGGAGTGCTTTTTTTATTAAACCTAAAAACCTTTAAATATATTGAATGGAAAGCACTAGAAAATGGCAAGCCTCAAGGCGATAGCGAAATACTACTCTTACAGGACGAAATTGTCTATTACCGTATAAACGATAAAATATATAAGGCGCCAATAATAAAAGGTGAGAAATTGGGAGAAGCTGTATTATTGGTAAAAGACCCACGGGTGCCAGACATACATTGGGCTTTTATATCGGGGATTTAAGAATGTAGTACAATGGAATCATTAGAAGTATCTCTCTTTCTATTTCATTATAAACAAGCCCTCCGGCCTAATAAACCAGAATATAAAAAGATAAAAAGAAAATAGTTAAAAAGAAAAGAACAAAATATGACAACCGGATATCAGATAAAAGACCAGGAAGCTTTAAATTGTGCAAGAAGGATCATGGTCAATTTCTTTGAATTGGGAGCTGAGCGTGCTTGAAGGGATTGCTTCGCTGCGCTTGCAATGACGATCAAGCAGCGTCCGTCACTGCGAGGAACGAAGCAGTCCCTAACAATTAAGAACGCCGTCCCAATCAATGAATTGGCTGCGGAGCGTACTTCGCGAGATTGCTCCGCTCCGCTCGCAATGGCGTGGGGTTTGAATCATTATAAATCATAATCATCATAATAAATCAGTGTACCTATAGCTAAATCATCGAAAATGAAAAAACTCCTCAGCTTATTAATTTTTGCTTTTTTATCGCTAAATGCATTGGCAAATAGAGATATATGGTACGCTATTTCTCCCGAACCTGGCGATACCTTAGAAGCAGCCAAAGCAAAATCCTTGACTAAGCAAGTGATTGATGAGGATAGGATTATAAAGTCTTTTGAAGAGGCTATAGCTATTACCTTACCTCAAGGTATTAGCAAAAAAATTGGTAACCAAGATAATATCCTGGTGCTCGAAACCATGAGTTTCTCGCCTACAGGTGCCAAGCTGACTGCCTACATGACTTGTGATGTGCCACGTTCTGAAGAACAAATAAGTTTCAAAGGAAAGGACATTAATTTTGCTCCCGGAGGTTTTACCGGTGGTGCAAGGTTGGAATTAATCGAGGATGTAAATGTTAAGTTAGGCAAAAACATGACCATGGTGATTAAAGGTTCCAGCGAAATGAGCAAAACCTTCGTTGAATGCGATTGTAAAGGTTATAAATTAATGGGTTTGCAGGGCGAAATTGTGTTTAGCGATTCAATCCTTGTGCCGGTTGATGCCAAAGGGAAATTGTTAAAGGATAAAAAAGTAAAAGTTACTTCCCCTTTTGAAACTCAACTGATTGGCTGGGATGATTTTATGATAGAAGTTGGAATATCACCATTTAAAATGAAAAAATTGGATGACTTTAGTTTTTCTGTAAACAGTGCAGTTTTTGATTTCAGCGAACTGGCCAATTCACCCTCCATGGTTTTCCCGGAAGCATACAATTCAAGTGATTTTGTTGATGATAATAGAAAAATGTGGAAAGGTTTTTTTCTTAAAGATTTGGTTGTCACTTATTCTGGAATGAGCGATTCTGCGTCTATTGGAGATACCCTGTCCCAAAATATAACTCCAACCATGGAGGCTCACAATCTTTTGATTGACAATTTTGGGCTTAGTGGTCAGTTTTCTGGCAATAATTTAATTGCCCTGGATAAAGGAACAATAGGCACATGGCCTTTTGCACTTGATGAACTGTCAGCCGAAATAAGCAAAAACCAGCTATCGAATTGCGGTTTTAAAGGAAGAATAACTATACCACCACTTAGCGATACGGCTACCCTGGGCTACGAGGCATTTATTGATCCCGGAAACCAGTATAGTTTCAATGTAAAAACCCTTGATACACTTAGAATGGATATGTTGATGGCCAAGATGATGCTTCTTCCAAATTCATATATCGACATTAGCGCTATTAAAGGTAAGTTCAAACCCAAGGCTGTCCTTAATGGCAACCTTACAATAAAAGCCAACGAAACGGATATTGCTGGGGTTGATTTTGAAGAATTGGAAATTACCCCTGAGGCACCCTATCTGAAAGCAAAAGCATTTTCATTTGGAACATCCAAATCAAAACAGAAGTTCGGAAAATACCCTATAGCCATAAACAATATCGGAATGGTTAGTGAGAAAGACAGAACAGGATTAAAATTCGATTTAACGCTTAATCTTGTGGAAGATAAATCTGGAGGTTTTACCGGAGAAACAGGATTAACCGTTTTTGGGAAAAGACAAATTGAAAACAATCGTCAAAAATGGAAATTTGATGGTGTGGAAGTGAACAAGATTTCCGTTAAAATTGATGGAGGAGCCTATAAGTTAAATGGTTCTGCTGAATGGTTTAAAAAAGACTTGGTTTATGGCAACGGCTTTAATGGAAACCTGGAAGCAGAGTTTAAAGGTTTGCCTAAAATTGCCGCAGGAGCGCTTTTTGGTAATATTAACGGAATGCGATATTGGTATGCCGATGCTTTGGTTAATTTCAGTAAAGGAATTCCACTTTTTACAGGCGTTAACCTCTATGGTTTTGGCGGTGGAGCTTATCATCATATGCGCCAATTGGGCTTTGATGAAAAAGCTGTGGGTACAATCGGTCAAACAGCCTCAGGTATTGTCTACAAGCCTGATGAGCAAACATTTTTGGGTTTAAAAGCTTCTGTTAATTTGGGCTTGGAGTCAAAAAGCCTTTTTAACAGCGATTTAACATTTGAGATGTCATTTAATAGTAATGCTGGGGTAGATAGGATTAATTTTAAAGGCAATGGATATTTTATGACACCCATCGAAGAAGGAAGTATTGGTCTTTCGGTTTTAAAAGAAAAATGCAATGATATAGCAAAAGGAAAAGATCCGAATGTTATTGAGAATAAAGATAAAAATGCAGCTAAAAGTAGCATATATGCTTATGTGAATCTCGATTTTGATTTTAAAAACGATGTAATGCATGGCATCCTTGGTACTTATATAAATGTAGGAAATGGCATTTTGCAGGGAACTGGCCCTGGAGGAAAAGCCGGTGAAGCAGTTATGCATTTTGCCAAAGATGATTGGTACATACATATTGGTACACCCACAAATAGAATTGGTGTTAAAGCATTGGCTTTTGCTGAATTAAATGCCTATTTTATGATGGGGACCAAAATTCCCGCAAGCCCTCCGCCACCTGAGAAAGTATCTGATATACTTGGAGGAATAAATTTAGACTATATGGCGAATTTGAATGCCTTGGGCGAAGGTAAAGGGATTTCATTTGGCGCTGGTCTACAATTTAATACAGGGCATAAAGAGTTTAAGCCTTTTTATGCACAATTCGATGCAGGGGCCGGTTTTGACGTGATGCTAAAAAATTATGGAAATGTAAATTGTAAAGGTTTATCGGGACCATTGGGTATCAATGGCTGGTATGCCAACGGTCAGGTTTGGGCATATATTGAGGGTTCCATTGGGATTGAAGTTCACTGGCGTTTTATAAACGGTAAATATGAAATATTAAATGTAGGTGCAGCAGCTGTGTTGCAAGCAAAACTTCCAAACCCATTTTGGATGCATGGCATTATTGGTGGCCGCTATAGTATTTTGGGAGGTCTGGTAAGTGGTAATTGCCGTTTTGATTTGACCATTGGCAAAGAATGCGAAATAGAAGGTGGAGGAAGCCCCGTGCAAGGCATAGAGGTAATTGCCGAGGTTACACCAAACGATGGATCTACAGATGTGAATGTTTTCAATTCAGCTCAGGCAGTGTTTAATATGCCGATAGGCAAAGTTTTTGAACTTGAAAATTTAGATGGTAATAAAGAGGCATTTAAAATTGAATTAGGCCATTTTCACGTTAAAGATGGAGAAAATATTTTAAAAGGTAGTTTGGAATGGAATGCAGAAAAGGATGTAGTAGCCTTTAACTCTTTTGAAATTTTACCCCCCGAAAAGCAATTGAATCTTGATGTTCAAGTAAGTTTTAAAGAATTGAAAAACGGAACTTGGCAAACCATAATGGACAATGGACAAACAGTTATCGAAAGCTTAAAAACCATGTTTACCACCGGCAAAGCGCCCGATTATATCCCGATGGAAAATGTATTGTATAGCTATCCATTGCCCATGATGTTTAATTATTATCAAAACGAAACTGATATTGGTTATATACAATTGGACAAAGGGCAGGATTACTTGTTTAATCCAGGTGCCGAATGGAAACAAATTGGCCGTTTTGCTGATAAACAGGGAAATAAGTACGAGTTTAGTTTTACTTATGCTGCAGTCGATAAAAAAGTAAACTTTATACGTCCGGCAAACTTGCAAAATAACACTATTTACAGTTTTGAATTAGTAAATGTACCGTCGAAAATCAAAGCAGCGGTTGATAAAAACGTAATAGCCAAAATAGAAAAAAAGGAATTAAGACTGGAAGGCCAAAAAGACGAAGATATATCTACAGTTGAAATGACTACCAAAGATGCGGAAGGAACAATTGATGCGCTGGCTGAAAAAAATATATTTGGGACTAGTTTTAGGACGAGTTTGTATAATACTTTAAATGATAAACTAAATGCCATGCAATTGAGTTCTTATTTGAGATATTACATATATCCATCTGTACATAATTTATATATCTACAACAATGGCGATGAAATGTTTTCGGATCAAGAGGTTGATGGTGCTGAAAATTATGCCCCAATAATTCAATTTAGTGCAAATCTTGATAATAATTGGTATAGGCAACTAATTGATCCCTTAGTATATGAATCATATCCCTATGAAGGATTGGAGATAGGCTGGCGTGATAAAGAGGAATTAGGCATTCCCCCGGTAAAGGCAGTCGGGATTTTCCAATATCCCTTGGAGCCAAAATTAACTGAAGATCAACTTATTAACGGAATTATTAATACACCTCCCCTTTGGGTTGGATTTAGTTATAAGTTGCCATATTATATGGACAAAGATTATTTTGAACTTAAACAAAAAGCTGCCAATAAATTCTATTGTAAGCCATCAATTCCGGGTAGGATAAAGTATTTATTGGAGAATTCTTTCAAAGCTATTTATAAAGGTGACTATAATGTTACAATTAAGTATGTTTTACCGGGAACCAATACAGTTTCATCAAATGGAAATGTAAAATTTGTAAGCCCTGTTGGGGTGGAATGAGATAAAACTTAGTAATTTGAAATTTGACATAATTCATTTGAATAGCAAAATGATGATAAAGCAACGAACGTCACTGAGAGCGGAGAAGCCTGTCCCGCCAGAGCGGGAAAGCAGTCCCAATCAATAAAGAACGAAGTACCAACCGTTGAATCGGATGCTGAGTTAATTAAGGGATTTCTTTGTTGGTAGAATTCCTTGCAATGACAATTAATAAACAAAATTAAAAAACAACAATATGAAAAACATCACCTTATTAATCATCCTATTTTTGACCAGTTATTTTTTAAATGCCCAAAACACAATCCGTGGAACCAAAACCGAAACTGAAAAACAGTTTGATCAAGACCAAATGCTTTATACGGAAAATGCAATATACCTGCAAGAACTTAAAACAAAAAGCAATCTGAAAGGATATGATGTAACTGCAAATACTCAGGATTCACTTGCTTTGGTTGCCCTGTATAAAGCTACAGATGGCGATAATTGGATAAATCATACAGGATGGTTAAAGAGCAAGGTAGCGGACTGGTATGGTATTTCACTTGATATAAATGGTAGAGTAGTGGAAATTTTTTTATACCACAATAATTTAAATGGTAAAATACCTCAACAAATAAGTAATCTAACTATGCTAGAAAGGTTAACAATTGCTGGAGGTTCGTTAACAGAGATCCCTTTGGAAATATGTGACTTAACAGCTCTTAAGCACTTGGACTTAAGTCAAGTTCAATTAACAAGTATCCCTAAGGAAATAGGCAAGCTAATCAATCTCACATTATTAGATTTATCACAAAATCAAATAGCAGTGATCCCTTCCGAAATAGGGAATTTAAACAAGCTCACTAGTTTATATTTAGCATTTAATCAATTAACTAGTATGCCAATTGAACTTAAAAATCTAACTAGTATATCTACTCTTGTATTAAGTTATAATCATTTTTCACAAATTCCTTTAGAACTATTTAATTTAACGGGTCTAGTTGTACTAGGTCTTAATAGTAATCAATTAATAGATATTCCTATTGAAATTAACAATTTAGGAAAACTTGTAATCTTTTATATTAATGATAATTTAATAAAAAGTTTACCTGCTGAAATTAATAATTTAATAAAACTTAAAGAATTATACCTTGAAAATAATCAATTTGAATCTTTGCCAAATTTATCTGGATTAACTCTTTTAACCAAATTATCTATAGAAAATAATGCCTTGGATTTTGGAGATTTACAAAGTTCAAATTTAAATTGGTCAAACATTGCAAATAAAACATATAGCCCACAGGCAAAAATTGAACTTAAAATTAAAAAAGTCAATGATTCGTTCGTATTAAAAGGAATAGCCGATGGAACAAACAATACTTACCAATGGTTTAAGAACGATGTGCTAATAGCCGGTGAACTTAAAGATTCATTGCAGGTTGCCAGCACCAATAACACCGACATTTATTATTGCAAAGTAAGCAATATCGGTTTTCCGGATTTAATCTTGACCTCAGAAAGTTTTTATTTAAGCGGCCAGGTTCAAAAAGGAGATTACGATGCGCTTGTGGCATTATACAATGCAACCAATGGCAGCAATTGGACAAACAAGTCCAACTGGCTAAGCAATAATCCGGTAAGCGATTGGTATGGTATAGGTGTTTTATCTGGAAGGGTCAATTTTATTAACCTTGACAATAATAATCTCGAAGGAACCATACCTACCCAAATTGGCAATTTAACAGACTTAACAATATTGGGACTTAACAATGGCAAATTGAGTGGAGCCATACCTTCCACTGTCGGAAATTTGTCTAAACTAATATCTCTGGGTTTATCAGGTAACCTCCTAAGCGGAAATGTGCCCGATGAAATAGCACAAATGGAAAATCTTGAAAACTTGCTTCTTTTCAATAATCAATTGATCGGTTTACCTGATTTATCAGTATTAAAAAAACTACAAATACTATCCGTAGGCGATAATAAACTGACTTTTGAAGACCTTGAGCCCAATATTGGACTTGCTTCTTTGGATTTTAGCTATGCACCCAGGCCAAAATTGGCTATGCAAGGGATTTTAACAACGATTTTGGGGATACCATAAGCCTAATTCTCGAAGTTGGCGGCGAATTTAATGTTTATCAATGGTTTAAAGACGGGATTGAAATTCCGACCTCAAACATGGATCCTCTGATTATCGAAAATTTTAGTGCCGAAGATAAAGGGGTTTATATTTGCAAAATAACAAATCCGCAATTACCTGATCTTATGCTTGAATCGGAAATTTTCCATTTAATGGTAACTTCTTTAAATACTATAGGCCAAAATGTAGTTAAAATATATCCAAATCCGTCAATTGGTCAGTTTACCATTAACTTTGATAAATTGCCAGGCCAAAGTACCAGAGTAGAAATTAGTGGTATAGACGGAAAACTCATTTATTTAGGAAAAATAATAAACAACCAGCAACAAATCAACTTACAAAATATTAAGCAGGGAATGTATTTGCTAAAAATATTTGACAATGATAAACTATATGGAACATATAAAATGATGATTTCTAAATGATCATTTTGAAAAATTAATCATTAATTTAAGACCATTGCTCAAATGATAAAGCAACGGTCGTCAATGCGAGCACAGCGAAGCAGTCTCAATAGATTAAAAACGAAGTTGCATTCTTTGAATTTGCTACTGAGTGCATATTGTAGCAATCTTAAACAATTAACTAATATCCTAATGACCATTTAAAAAATAGTTATCGGCCAATTTAAAAGTACAATATGAGAACAAAAATCCAATTATGCAGAGCAAGATTAGATAGTTTAGTCAATTTCGAAAGAATTAAAACTTTAGAAATGAAAAGGCAATTATTTATTTTTTCTTTGATATTATTCCTGATTTCAAACTTGAATATGAAAGTTCAATCGCAAACTACAGATTGCTTACTATATAAATATGGCGGTAATTATGGAGTAAGTTCTTATCTAGCTGATGGAATAATTGAGATGAATAATGAAGATTATTCTAGAAGTTGCACTGTACCGATATCATGGTACATTATTGGTGGAACTATTACTTCCGGTGAATATAATAGCAATATGGTTAAAGTTAAATGGGATCAAAATGCTACTCAACACTCCTTAACTTCTTATGAAACAAGTAATACTGCAAACCAGAGTACAATAATTGTTAAAAAGGATGTATCGTTTACATTTAGCCCATCTACTCCTCCAATCTACTGCTCGAATAATTCAGTTAATATTTCAACTTTGGTTAAGATCAATACCACAGCATCAGTCTATTATGCTTTAGGAACAACAATAAAATGGTATCTGCGTAATGCAAGTACCAATATTGCATTAGGTCAATGTGCTGGTACAGGTAATAGCGTAAATGGAAGTTTGTCTTTTATTCCTGATGCAGTTGGTATATCTAATGGATCTTATAATATTGTAGCAGAATGTTGGCGGCAGCCTGATGAGTTGCCTTTGGCTACTTCAGATGCTTATGCTATTGAAATCCACCCAAGTGCCCCCAGTTTAATTACGAATGATATTGTTTTTAAAGAAGAAGTCAATAGTCCAACCAAAAAAAACACCACCCTAAGTATTAATGGTTTTACCTATGCAGGAACTCATTATACTCCATCGACATGGCCTACCGGCAGCAGTTTTACGGTAACTGCAGTAACGAATAACAGACAAGATATTACTTATCCTTATGATCCAGGTCTAAACTTTTTATCTCAAGCTTCTTTTTCAAATTGGAATGGGCTATGTAATATAAAAAGCCAAAATGGGTTCCAAAACCTAGACACTAATTTTACAATTTTAGAAATGACTTTCTCAAAAACGGATGGTAATAGTTGTGCGTGGCAAGGCAACTTTATTATACCAAAACCAACTTTTGTGAGTGTAAAACCAAATTGTCCAGGTTCTTTTGGTAGCATAGCAATAAACAATGTTGATGCTCCTGCTATATTCAAATTGTACCAATGTGAATTTGATGTTAATGGAGATATCAATAATTATAGAAACATAAACTATCGATATCCCACACAAATGATTAATAATAATGCCATTTTTAGTTCACTTCCATCTGGGGAGTATTTTGTCCGAATTGAAAAACCTCCTTTTATCATTGAGGAATACATTGATTTAAGGGCATATCCAATTCAAATTAATTCGTTAAGTACAGATAAACCAAATTGTTATCAAGGAATTGATGGATCAATTACAATTAGTGGTTTAACGTACAATAATAAAGGCTATTCAAGTTCTGAATTGTCTGGTTTTAATTTTCTGCTTGATGGAGTTAATTGTATCAATAATTCAAACATTATATTGGGCTCATCAACCCAACCTATTCCAGCAGGTAATCACTATATTAAATTTTCAATCGATGGCTGCACCAGTGACAGCATGTCAATCAATATCCCTGCAAGACTACAAAATAAATTTAGTTATCATGATCCTGTTCGGCCAACTTGTTTCAATAAAAACAATGGAACAATAACAATAGATACGATTAATATTGATGGAGCACCATATTCAAGTAATATTGATTATAATATACCGGGAGAAAATATAACTTTTCATTCAATTGGAGCAGATACACTTAGTTTTGATGCACTTGATGATTTTCCTTTACCATATGAACAAATAAATACTTTATCTGGAGGCAAATGGAATATTTATTACACAAAGGGTGATGGATGCATAAGTGATACAATTGAAATAATTGTTCCTGATGGCCCAGGTTATTCACTAAACTATACAACTGATATTGTAGTAGACAGCGCTGACTGTCCAGGTCTCAAAGGTTCAGTGTCTTTAAATGGTTTTACTTATGATAAAGTTCCGGCAGACAAATCTAAATTTAACTACTATGTCTCCGAATTCTCAAAGCTATCTGGAGGAGAAACTTTTACTTCTCCTATCGCAATTATCCCTGTTACCAATGGAAAACCTTCCTATCTTTATATTAAAGAAAATGAGTCTAGTTGTTTTTCAGCACCCTTCGAACTCAATGTAGGTGCTCCTGATACAATAACCATATCAGAATTAAACCCTATTGCCCAATGCTCGTATAGTGACAGCATACTTCTTGCTCCAAAAGTAGAACATGGAAGTGGTGGATACTCCTATATCTGGACAGATGTAAATGAAAATAAAATTGGCACAAACGAATTGATAAAAGCATGGCAAGGATTCTATAAGTTGCATGTTCAGGACAAGAAGGGCTGTCCAAAAACACGATCGTTTTTTGTTTCACGTCCTGAAATTCTTAATCTTTCAGCTAAACAAACTGATATTGATTCTATTGGTAAAGCAAATGGATCCATAAGCCTCGTATCATCAGGAGGAGGTTTTGGCCACACATATTCTAAAGATGGAGCGAATTTTCAAAACCAACCTTTCTTTGGTGGCTTGACTGAAGGAACTTATACTTTTTGGGTAAAAGAAGATGCGGGTTGTTTAACAAGCATCAATGTAGCCATTGGCACTGCCCCTATCTTCTCAACCTCCTTAAAATCGGTAAACCACATAAAATGTAACAGTGGCAAGGATGGGCAAATTGCAATTTCCGCAAATGGTGGTGTTAAACCTTACCGTTTTAAAATTACCGGGCCTTCTGGAACCATTGAACAGGAAGACAGTGTTTTCAAAGGATTGGGAGCGGGTACTTATTCCATTCATGTCTATTACAATACTTATGAATACAGCATTCCTGATATAACGCTTATTGAGCCGACATTAGCCCTACAGGCAAGCATCATCGATCATACCGATGCAGTTTGCAACGAATCTGTTGGAATGGCTACTGTAACGGCAACAGGAGGCACCTCACCTTATAATTATCTTTGGGATGATCCGGCAACTCAAACAAACCCTAAAGCAGAAAACCTGGTGGGTGCAATTTATAAAGTCATTGTTCACGATGCCAATAATTGCATGGCGAGTGCTTCTATTCAATTATTTGATCCCATGGGGCCGGTGCTTACACAAATAGGTGCAGACTCTGCCCTTTGCTCGAACTCCCTTGGCGGAGGTGGTGCAATGCTATCGGTATCAGGAGGAGTTGGTCCTTTCGATGTATTTTGGCCTGGCATTAATTTGCATGACTCGGTAGCCAATAATATAGCTCCTGGAAATTATACTGCTACTGTAACCGATGCCACAAACTGTTCCTCCAGCTTCAGCGGTATTTATGTTCCTTCACCCGATGAATTAAAGATCTCTTTCGATGATTTTGAAGATCCTACCTGCTTCAACGGCACCAACGGCAAAATTACTGCTTCGGGTATTGGGGGAACGCCCAAGTATCAGTTCAGCTGGCAAAATATAGCGAACGCCGGAAATACAAATGTAATTTCAGAATTAGTAGCGGGCAACTACACTTTGAAACTGACTGATGCCCATAACTGTGAAACAACAAAAAGCTTCGAACTCAGGAATCCTGATCCGATAAGCATTGACCTGCCCGATTCGGTATTTATTTGCGAAGGCCAAACAGCTACTTTTGATGCCGGTAACCCGGGCATGGATCACCATTGGGTATTGAGCGATGGCAGCACCGCGGACCAACAAATCATTTATGCACAAACCCAGGGCAATTACAGCATAACAGTTACCAACACTCTGGGTTGCAGCAACAGCAAAACACTGCACCTGAAACACGAAAATCGGGTCTTGGACGCTGCCTTTATCATTTCGAGCCAGGCAACCATGTCGGATACCATCATAGCCATTGAAATTTCGTGGCCCATGCCCGATTCCCTTCAGTGGTTCATCCCTGGAGATTTTGAAGTAATCAAGGATTTAAACTATTATAAAGAGCTGATCCCTTTACAGGCTGGTGAGTATACCATTGGCATGAAAGCATTTATGTCGGGTTGTTCGGATGTGGTGGAGAAAAAAATCACCATTTTCCCTTCTGAAAACAGTAACAAAAGTGGGATTGAAAAGCCTGAGGATTTGATCAAAAGTGCAAAACTGTTCCCCAATCCAACTTCCGGGAATTTCCAAATAGAGATAGAATTGTCGCATGTTGCCGATATACAAGCCGATGTATTTAATATGAGAGGATTGAAAATCATTCCAACCAAATTGGCTTATGGCGAAAAACAGTATTTGATCGATTTTAATCTGTTGAGGCTTGATCCGGGGGTTTATTTTGTAAATATTGTAGCGGAGAAAGAAGTGAAGAAATTGAAATTTATTGTTGAATGATGAGAGAAATGATAAAGCAAAGAACGTCATTGCGAGGGCGCAGTAACAGACCGCCTCTGTCAAAACGATCGTCGTTGCAAGGAGGTACGACGCGGCAACCCCTTGCAATAACCAACGCCACCCAATTCAAAGAATCGGCTAAGGAGCATACTTCAAGGGAATGCTTCGCTGCGCTCGCAATGACGGTCAAGCAACGATCCGCAGTGCGAGGAACGGGCAAATTCATCATCATCTGTCTTCTATTAACAAGCAGCTTCTCCCTGTATTCGCAAAGCGATTCGCTTATAAAGCCAATTCAGGTAAAAGTAATGGCAAGGGCATTATCCGATAAAGTGATACTGAGATGGGCATCAACAACCCCACTGGCATGGCAGCAAGCCAATAAATATGGTTATACCATTGAACGGGTTACCATGACCAAAAAAAACAAACTGCTCAAAGAAAGATCCATTAAGTTACTCACAAACAGTCCAATCAAACCATTTTCCGAAGATCAATGGGAAAAAGTAGTGCAGGACGAAAAAGGAAATATTGATCAATATGCAGCCATTGCTGTTCAGGCAATCTATGGCGAAAATTTTGTGCTTACCGAAGATTATTCAAACAATATTACCAAAGTAATTGAAAAAGCCCAGGAAAATGAAAAGCGATTTACCTTTGCGCTTTTTTCTGCTGATCAATCGCTTAAAGTAGCTCAGGCAATGGGTTTAATGTTTATCGATAACGAAGTGCTTGCAGACGAAAAATACCTTTACCGTATTTATGCCAATGTGCCTGCGGCAATGATGGCAATCGATACCGGATTTGTTTACTTAGGCCCTGCCGATTATGCAGAACTACCAAGGCCTTTTGAACTGGCCGCCGATTTTGCCAATGGCGAGGTTACCCTAACCTGGAATAGGGAACTGTTTGAGCAGATTTATAACAATTACATTGTTGAGCGATCCGATAACGGGAAAGATTTTTATCCAATAGGCGATTTACCCTTTATAAATACTGCTCCAATGGATAAGCCCAATCCCCGGATGATGTATCGGGTAGACTCTTTACCTGAAAATAACAGAACCTACTTTTACAGGATAAAAGGGCGCAGTATTTTCGATGAGTTTGGCCCCTGGTCCGATACCATTTCCGGCCAATCCACTTTAGCTGTAAAATTCAGGCTTGCCATTCAACCGCCCGAAGTAATTGATAACAAAACAATAAAAGTGAAGTGGGATTTCCCTGTCGAAAATCAGGCTGATATCGAATATTTTAGCGTTTACCGTGCCAACAAAGCCGATGGACAATACACAGCAATGGCCGAAAACCTGAATACAGATATCCGCAGCTATACCGATGAAAAGCCTATGCCAACCAATTATTACGTGATTAGGGCATTTGATGGCAGCGGACAATCGGGCAGTTCTTTCCCTGCCCTGGTGCAGTTGGTGGATAGTTTCCCCCCTTTGCAGCCAAACATGCCAAATGCAAGCATTGATACGCTGGGGAATGTAACGATTAGCTGGAAAAAGGGACCCGAAGAAGATATTCTTGGTTACCGCGTGTTCCGTTCCAATTTTATTGACGAAGAATTTGGGCAAGTTACCAAAGCCACCTTGCTGGACACATTATTTATAGAACAAATCAAACTCAATAACCTGAGCAAAAATATCTATTACAAGATTGCTGCTATTGACCGCAACTTTAACCAATCTCAACTCTCAAAAGCAATTTTATTGGTAAAGCCGGATAGGATGCCCCCAACACCACCCTTGTTTAAATCATCAAAATCAAAAAGCGATGGACCGGTATTGGAATGGATAAACAGTTCAAGCAATGATGTGGCAAAATACCTGCTTTACCGCCGGCAATCCGATAAAGAAAGCTGGACAACAGTGGCTGTTTTTCCAGTTGTTGATAGCATCAACACTTTTACCGACAAACAAATACAAGCTAAAACATTATTTGAGTATACGATAATTGCAGTAGATAGTGCCAACAACGAATCAAAACCATGCAAATCGGTTTATGGTCAAAAGATAGATGAAGGTATTAGGCCTGTAATTTCAGATATTAAAACAAATATAGATGTAACCAACAAATCAATAGATATCTCGTGGGATTATCCTTATTTGGATGTAAAGCAATTTATGATTTATCGATCCACCGATGATAAGCCAGTACAATATTATAAAATGGTTGCTGCTGGGCAAACTAGCTTTAAGGATACAAAAATAATAATGAACACAAACTATAAATACCGGTTAAAAGCTGTATTCAGTGATGGTTCTGAATCAGGGTTTAGTGAGGAGATTAGGTTGAAATATTAGAATAGCAAACAAATGATAAATTAATGGAACAAAAAAGAAATTTAATTAAAAAACGCATCATGAAAAAAAGAATCCTTTTACTTATTGCAGTAAGTTTATTTACAAAACTAAGCATTGCCCAAGTAAGTTTGACCGATTTTAATGCCTTGATAGCACTTTACAATGCAACAGGTGGAAACAACTGGACCGATAAAACCAATTGGAGCACAACTGTGAATAATGTTTCAGATAATTGGTATGGAGTTAAAATCTCCGGCGGCAGGGTAGTTGAAATTGATCTGCATAATAATAATTTAATTGGAAGTGTTCCATCAGAAATTGGTAATTTATCAAGCCTTTATTATCTTTTCCTTAATGATAATAAATTAACAAGTATCCCAATGGAGATCGGTGGCTTATCAGAACTAACAAAACTATACATCGGATCAAATTTACTTTCCAATATCCCATCAGAAATTTGTAACTTAAACAAACTTGTTGAACTTTCTATTTGTAAAAATCAGTTAACAAATATTCCAAATGAAATTGGTGATTTATCAGCACTTAAATATTTTGATCTGAGCGTAAATCAGCTAACTAGTATTCCTGTAGGAATTGGAAAATTATCGGCACTCACGGATCTTTATCTTGGAGCAAATAAACTTACAACTGTGCCTATTGAAATTGGTAATTTATCATCCCTTAAAACTCTTTCTATAGTTGAAAATCAATTGACTAGTATTCCTTCTGAAATCGGTAAGTTAACAGCCCTTGAATCGCTTAGGCTTCATTATAATCAACTAACAAACATACCGGTAGAAATTGGCAATTTATCCTCAATTACTTATTTGGGCATTGGTTCTAATCTTATTGCAAGCATTCCTGCAGAAATTGGCAATTTATCATTACTTGAATATTTGAGTCTTTTCAATAATAAGTTAACTTTTGAGGATATTGAATCCAATATTGGAATTGCTTCAATTAGTTTTGATTATTCACCACAAGCCAAAATTGGTTTAAAAAAGGAAGTTTACAGCGATATTGGTAATCCTGTCAAATTGGTTGTTGAAGTTGGTGGCGATCACAATATATATAAATGGTATAAGAATGACATTGAAATTGCCAATTCAAATAACGATACATTAATTATAGCAAGTTATAGTAATGATGATAAGGGGACTTATGTTTGTAAAATAATAAATAGTATTGCTGCTGCATTAACTATTGAATCTGAACCAATTTATTTAATGCTTACAGGAATAAATGATATTCGAACAGAATTGGCTAAAATTTACCCAAACCCTTCAAATGGTAATTTTAATATAACCTTAGATAAAATGCCAGACCAAAATTGTAGATTGGAAATGCTTGATTTAAATGGTAAAATTATTTATAAGCAAGAATTGAACAAGCTTCAAAACCAAATAAACTTATTAGGGAATTATCAAGGTACTTATATCATACAAATAATCGAAAATAATAATGTTTATGGAAGTTATAAAATATTGCTGATGAAATAATAAGAGAAACTGAAAATTGAGAATTAGTCAATTAAAAATAAAATTGGGAAACTATAAACAAATATGGAAATGAAGAAGCAACCTCAAATAGTAACCAACGCCACACAATTAATTCAATTGGCAGCAGTTCGAGTTTTAGTAGATTGCCACGCTCCGCTCGCAATGACGGGCAAGCATGTAACCGCGTTGCAAACAACGATCGTCACTGCGAGCGGAGCGAAGCAGTCTCTATCAATTACCAACGCCACTCGATTAATCGAATTGGCAGCAGAGCGTACTTTAATGGATTGCTTCGCTGCGCTCGCAAGGATGACAAGCAATAAACTGCAGTGTTAAAAAAGGAAACAATGAATAAAGTCAGTTACACCTATTTATTAACAAACGAAAACAACACCGTAATATACACCGGTGTTACAAATGATTTAAAAAAGAAGAGTTTATGAGCATAAAACCAAACTAAACCCAAAATCGTTTACGACAAGGTATAATATCAGCAAACTAGTGTATTTTGAAACTTTTGAAAGAATAGTTGATGCAATTGCAAGAGAAAAACAGCTAAAAGCAGGGTCACGGAAAAAGAAAATGGATTTGATTAATAGTATGAATTTGGAATGGAAGGATTTGTATGAGGAAATATAAAGGAGGAATGGTAAAAGAAGTTGGGCAATCTCATGCAATCAGGAACGCCGTTTCATTCAACGACAGTCACTGCGAGCGGAGCGAAGCAGTCCCTAAGAGTACCAAGCGAAGCCCCTTTTTTAAATTGGCCGCAGTCCGTACTTCAAGGGATTGCTTCGCTGCGCTCGCAATGACGAAGAGCCTGATCATTCTGACATTTGCACTGCTAATCAGCAATCAGGCATTTAGCCAGGACCTCGAACACCTATTCGATCGATTCAAGAAAAAACCATTCAAATTTACCGGTGATATTGCCGCCAACCAGGTTTTTTATGCCTCAAATGGCATCGATAACCGCCGTTCACCTTATACTTATTACCTTTCGGGAAACTTGAACGTGGCGTTTTATGGATGGAACCTACCTTTTAACTTTTCAGTTTCCGATCAACAAACCGAATATCAAACGCCACCACTGCAAACTTTTAATCGTTTTGGTATTGCACCCTATTATAAATGGGTAAAACTTTATGCCGGATATAGCAATATGGTTTTTTCGCCATACACTTTCAATGGTTATACTTTTTTGGGCGGAGGTGCCGAGCTTACTCCCGGAATTTTTAATTTTTCTGCCTTTTATGGTCGTTTGCACGAGGCTTTTGAGGAAGATACGGCCAATAATATCGATCCCATCTATAAAAGGATGGCTTATGGTTTCAAAACCGGAATCAAAAAAGACGATTTATTTGTTGATTTGATGTTTTTTAAAGCTTCAGACGATTCCAGCTCCTTGCAAAATGCCATAACAAACACGGAGATTACACCTGGTGAAAACTTGGTAGTGGGCATCAAAGCAGGAAAAACATTCATGAAAACCATCAAACTGGAGGCAGAATATGCAAGTAGCGCTTACACCCGGGACATTCGTTCCGCAGAACAGGGTGGGGCACCTGCTTTTTATTCAAATCTCAAAGGATTGTTTACTCCAAAGGCGTCAAGCCAATATTACGATGCTTTTAAAACCGCACTGAACTATACCGGAAATGGTTATGGTATTGGGGCTGGTTACGAACGTATCGACCCCGGTTATCAAACCATGGGTGCCTATTACTTTAACAACGATTTGGAGAATATCACCATGAACGCCAATATTGCTATTTTTAAACAAAAAATGCAGATTGCCTTCAACGTAGGTGTGGAACGCAACAACCTGGACAAGGAGAAAATTTCGATCATGAAAAAGACGGTAGCCGCTGTCAATGTCAACTATTCACCATCGGCTAAATGGAATTTAGCAGCTTCCTATTCCAATTTTTCAAGTTTTACCAATATTCGCTCTAATTTCGATATCATTAACCAGGTTGATCCGTTGCAACCAATCGACACTTTAAATTTTACCCAATTGACCCAAAGTGCCAATGCCAATATTTCGTATGTGATTGGTGATGCCGGCAACAACGAAAAAAAGCAGTTCCTGAACCTGAACCTCACCAGCCAGCTTGCTGCAAACGAACAGCAGGGAAACCCAAACGCCGGATCGGCCTTTTACAATGCCAGCATGAGTTATACTCTAAGCCTAGTGCCCCGCGATATGTCAATCACCGCGGCATTCACAACCAATTATACCGAAATGCCCAATGCATACAATGCCATGCTTGGGCCTATGGCCTCCGTAAACCGTCTGTTTTTTGAAAAAACATTGCGTACTTCGGCTTCATTGGCTTGGAACCAAGCCTATCAGAATAGTTCCCTTTCCAATACAATAATTAATTTCAGGATCAATACAACATATACCTATAAAAAGATGCATAATTTTAATTTAAGCCTGGTTACACTTTATAAAACCAATAAAGTACCCATCAGTTCCAAATTAACTGAATTTACTGTTACTTTGGGCTATAGTTTTTCGTTTGCGACTAAGGATGATAGGAAAAAGAAGAGTGGGGGAGATGAAAAGGTGGAAAATGGCAATTAGGGAATCGGCGGTGGAGCGTACTTCAATGGATTGCTTCGCTCTACTCGCAATGACGGTCAAGGAACGATCGTCACTGCGAGGAGGAACGACGAAGCAGTCCCAAACAATAACCAATAATTCAAATTACAACAACAGCAATACATGAAGAAATTCCTTATTTACAGCCTACTATTAATTGTCACAAGCACTGTGAACGCCCAAAACTTCCCCGTGCAATCCACCGTTTTCATTGCCCCGCCATATTCCGTGTACCTTTCCGACTATGCATCGGCAAGCAGCCAAAAAATGATGGTGAACCTCCTGCTCAAGGACGTTTTGCAGCAAGGCGTTCAAGTA
>JANYKN010000137.1 GCA_025361565.1 Bacteroidota bacterium
TTCGAAAATATTGCCTACTGCCAGTTTGTTAACTTTGCAATCGCTCAAAATAAACAGTAAAATTTCTTCGATATCTTCCTTTTTACAATCCGATACTAAAATTATTTCCCAAAATTCATTAACTGATTTTGTTTCGGGCAATATTGAAAAATGATGTTTAGAGTAATGAAGTTTACCCAAAACTGTCAAGTCCTGAAATATATACAAAAGTTTTATACCTCTAAAAATAAAACTTTCATCTGATTGTATAAGTATAAGCCACGAATTAATTTCTTTGTTTTCAATCGTGGGTTTATCGTGTTTTTCTGAAATGGATTGCTTTGTTTCATATACATATTTCTGGGCAATTTGTTCGAGTACACTTGAAAGAAGTTTGTGGTTTATTTGATTTTCAGGGTTTTCTAATTTACTGTCTTTTAACAAATTTCTTAAATGGTCAACTGATCGCAGCGTGATATCAAAAATATCAGTAGATAGTTTTAGATTTCCATTTCTGATAGCATCAAAAATATTTTCTAATGAATGGGTGTAATCACTGATCAAATCAAAACCGAACATTCCTCCGGTTCCTTTTAAAGTGTGAATTGTTCTAAATACCCCTTCAATCAATGGTTTATTATCTGTGTTTTTTTCAAGTTCCAACAGATTTCTCTCTAATTCGTATAACAAATCAATGGAATCTTCGACAAATTTTTCGGTAAATCTTGAAATATCAATATCTTTCATTCTGAAAGTATTAAAAAAGGTGAATCTTATAATATTATTTTCTCAACAACTTTGATTAATTCATCCATTTTAAATGGTTTTTTTAACCAATAGGTAACTCCAGCTCTTAGTGCATCCCGTTTTTTATTTTCATCAGTGTCTGTTGATACAATAACAATTGGAAAATTGCGGTTTTCAGGTGAGGATTTTATTAGCTTGACAAGTTCCAATCCATTCATTATAGGCATATTATAGTCACTTAACAATAAATCAAATTTCTGACTTTTAAAAAGTGAAAGTGCTTCTTGTCCATTTGTGGCAGTTACCACTTCGTATTTCTTCATTTCCAGGGTCATTTTCAATATGGCCAATGAATTTTTAAAATCATCTACTACTAATATTCTTTTATTCATCTGATTATATTTTAAGATTTTAATGGTTCAGGAAATTGAGTTAACCGATAATAATTTCACTTATTGATTGATAAACAAATTTACTAATTGATTATAAAGCTTGAAAGAGACGAAAGTATGTTATGAATCAGACTAAAGTAAGAAAATGCAATAGACTAAAGTAAGAAAATTAACTATTCTGAATTATTTAAAGGAATTAAAAATTCTGAAAGAGGATAAAACTAAAAATGCCTTAAAATTTTCATGATCAGGCATTTTTTACTTATGGTATTTTTTTATGTCTTATGATTTGTATAAATCAGTAGTTACAGTTTATTTTGTCAATATTAGATAGGCCTTGACTTATAGGATTTAAATTTTTTTGATAATTTGAGATTTCTTTCTCTGGATTTTGGAAATAATCGACATTGAATTACAGATTTTTTAAGATCAATAATTTATTTTAATTTTCTACATTCAGCTTCAATAGCAATTTTGTGGTATCCAACATAATAGCTAAATTTCCATCTCCCATTACACTGGCTCCGGCAATAAACTGTTGTTTGCGAAAAACATTTCCAACTGGTTTTAAAACAGCCTGATAGGAACCAATAATTGAATCGGCAATAATAGCGTATCGAAGGGCTTGTTTTTGAATTACAATAATCTTTTCCTTTTCGGGAATTTCTCCTTTGATTTTAAAAACATCACGCAGGTGAATAAATGGAATAAGGTTATCATTAACACGTATTTGTAAATTTTGCTTTCCTGCAATTTCTGATCGCAATTCTTGACTGCAAATTTCCACTTCTTCGAGCGGAATGGTGAAAAAGGATTCTCCAGTGCGTATTAGCAATGAATCCATTATGGTTAAAGTCTGTTGCAATTTTATGGTAAATGAAGTGCCCAGTTCAAGTTCGGTTTCAATTTCAACTTCGCCCCTTAAATCATTAATCCTCCTTTTAACCACATCCATTCCAACACCTCTGCCCGAAACTTGTGTTAAATGTTCGGCTGTTGAAAACCCAGGAAGAAATATGAGATCATATAATTCTTTGTCTGTTATTTCAGAATCAGAATGAATGAGTTTCATTTCAATTGCTTTTTTCTTAATGATAGATTTATCGATGCCAGCACCATCATCACTGATTTGGATAAATACAAAATTTCCGGATTGAAATGCTGATATTTTGATTATTCCTATTTCTGATTTTCCTTTAGCAAGCCTTTCTTCAGGCATTTCTATTCCATGGTCTATGCAGTTACGTATCAGGTGCATGAGTGGATCTGAAAGCGAGTCGATCATGTTTTTATCCAATTCA
>JANYKN010000139.1 GCA_025361565.1 Bacteroidota bacterium
TTCGAAAATATTGCCTACTGCCAGTTTGTTAACTTTGCAATCGCTCAAAATAAACAGTAAAATTTCTTCGATATCTTCCTTTTTACAATCCGATACTAAAATTATTTCCCAAAATTCATTAACTGATTTTGTTTCGGGCAAAATAGAAAAATGATGTTTTGAATAACGTAATTCACCTAGTTTTGTTAAGTCGCTGAATATATGTAAAAGCCTGATACCCCTACACATAAAACTTTCATCAGATTGAATAATAATCAGCCATGAATTTGTTCCTTCGGTGGTAAGGTTAACCGTATTTTGCTCAGATGAAATATGCTTTACTTCAATTACATATTTTTCTGCAATTTGTATAATTACACTCGAAAGTAGTTGATGGTTTATCTGGTTTTCAGGGTTTTCTAATTGGCTATCTTTTAATAAATTTCTTAAATGATCTACGGATTTGAGTGTTATATCAAAAATATCAGTAGAAAGACTGAGTTTTCCGTTTCGGATTGCATCAAAAATATTTTCCAATGAATGGGTATATTCGCTGATCAAATCAAAGCCAAACATTCCACCCGCTCCTTTTAATGTGTGAAGTGTCCTGAATACGCTTTCAATTAATTCTTTATTCCCGATATTTTTTTCAAGCTCCAAAAGGTTATTCTCTAATTCGCTCAATAAATCAAGCGAATCTTCGACAAATTTTTCGTTAAATTTTAAAATATCATTATCGTTCATCAGTTCATTTTTAATATTTTTTTGTTCAGATGCCTGCCATCTTACCCGATAAATCAACAAAGTAAAAGTGTTAAAATACTATTCGTATTTGGCGCATAGAAATGAATTTTAAAACATTAACTCTTCATATTTTCTAAATCATTTAACATATTAATATTATGATAAACAAATCTAGCGCTTTAAAAATAAGGTGGAAAGAGACAAAAGTAAGATTCACACCATACTAAAGTAATAAAATGATTGACCTTGAATAACCTGATAAATAATTTCAGGATTTGTAAAACCTTAAAATGATTATGTATCCTCAGAAAAACAACATAAATATACTTTTGGATTTAAGACATTAACGTTTTGTAAAAGTTAAAATGCCGGGGTTATCGATTATTTTCCGGCATTTTATTTAAATTAATCACTTTAAAAAATAGTTTATGTCTTGTTTTATCAGTAGGACTGGAAATCCTCATCATCTACATCAGAATCCTTAAGATTTAAATTGGCTCCTTTAACTTTTGTAATTATCGGATGAATATTTCCTTTTATCGGAGCAACACTTTTTCGTTTTATTGCTGTTTTTTCTTTTCCTGTTTTAAAAAATGCAATAACCTCCTTCAGTTGTTCTGCTTGGCTTGTCAATTGTTCAGCACCTGATGCAAGTCCTTCGGCAGCCGAAGCATTTTGTTGCGAAACAGTGTTTAATTGATTTATTGCCGTATTGATTTGTTTAGTACCCATATTTTGCTCCATACTGGCACTTGCAATTTCTTGTACAAGGCGGGATGTATTTTGAATATCAGGTACTATTTGCGTTAACAATATACCTGATTTTTCAGCGATGATTAAACTTGCTTTAGTCGTAGTGGTAATATCATTGGCTGCTTTTTGGCTTATTTCAGCAAGTTTTCGTACTTCTGTTGCTACCACGGCAAAGCCTTCTCCATGTTCACCTGCACGCGCAGCCTCAATGGCAGCATTAATGGCAAGCAAATCAGTTTTTTCAGCAATGTCCTTAATAATTGTAATTTTTTCGGCAATTTCTTTCATCGCATTGATGGTATATTGAACCGATTTATTGCCTTCAGTAATATCCTCGGAAGCTTTTAACGAAATCCGTTTTGTTTCCTGCGCATTATCAGTATTTTGATTTATTATAGAAGTCATCTGTTCAATAGAAGCCGAAACCTCTTCAATAGATGATGCTTGTTCGCTAGCACCCTGTGTGAGCTGTTGCGAACTTGCACTGAAAACAAGGCTTCCATCCGAAACATTTTCAGCTGCAATCTGTACTTCCGAAACAACGGATGAAACGGCATTTACCATCTGCATCAATGCTTCCATAAGCTCGTCGTTTTCAGATCGTTTTTTTAGTTTGACAGTTAAATCTCCATCAGAAATTAATTTTGCTTTTTCAATAATTTCGTTGTTTGCTGATATCAGCTTATTCAAATTAATTTTATTCGTGTTAAAATCCCCATTATAAATGTCTGTAATCAACGCTGGATTATCTCCTTTCGAAATTCTGTCAACATATTCGGCTGTTACATTTAATGGCCCAATGATAGCATCGAGGGTTTTATTAATCCCATCTACTATTTTGCCAAAATCACCTCCATGTTTTGAAGCATCGGCTCTAACAGCAAGCTTACCATCCACGGCAGTTTTCGCTAACATTCCAGTGTCAGAAATTAATAGATTAATAGCATCGATGCAAATATTCAAGTTATTTTTAATTTCGTTAAAATCTCCGTTGTAGGCATCGGTTATTTTTGGGGGTATATTGCCTTTCGAAATCCGATCCATATATTCAGCTGTCATATTAAGAGGACCTACTACTGCATCAAGTGTTTTGTTAATTCCGACTACAATTTCCCTAAATTCTTCATTGGTATCTTGGCCTGGCTCGTGTGGCAAGTTTGCCGGCAAGAGTTGCTTCTATCAGGTCTTTTGTTTGTTTTATTACTGATTTTATGATGTTTTGAATGTTGCTGGATATAAGGAATCCAAAGATTGCCGCTAAAAGTACGCCAATTGTAAGTAAAATAATGAGAAGTTTCATTGCACTTGACGATGCTTCATCAGCACTTAAATCTGTGGCTGCAGATTCTTTGTTATTTATCTCAATTACTTTCATCATCAAGCTTTCTGATTTGGCGTATGAGGGACGCATCTTGTTGACATAATGATCCATTATTTGAGAATCGATTGATGCAATTTGAGCACTATCCTTTGCTGAGCCATGAGCGATTAGCTCATCTTTTTGCTTATTTAAAGTAATATAATCATTATGATCTTTAACCCATTCTTCCCATGCAGATAAGAATTCTTTCCATGCAGTTGCTTCTTCATTGGAATGTGGCAAAGGGGTGTAAATTGCCTTTGCATCCTCAATACTTTTAAATAAAACTTCGCTTTTATCATAGAAATGTTGTCTATCAGCACCTACAAACCGCCGCACCATTAATCCCACTTCCTGGGCTTTGATATTTGTTTGTGCTTCATCGATAATCTCCAGGTTAACTATACTTGGTAAGATTACAGTTGCTATTTCGTCCTGACCTGCCTGGATTTTATTCATTCCGTTATATCCAACATAGCCAATTATGGCCGAAATAATGGCCATTAATATAAAACTCAGTAAAAGTTTTGTCCTTATTTTAAGTTGATTCATAATTAATCCTCCAATTATTTTTATTTATAAAGTAGTTGTCCAGTTTTTCCAATTTAATATTCAAATTTTCAATCTTTGCGAAAACCCTGCCAGCGTTGAACCAACATAGAACTAAATCTATATAAAAGTAAACGCTGGCAAGGTCAGGTACCATCCGCATCGGAATTTTCAAACAGAATATTTGATATAGATTTGGTATTTATTGAGTTAAATATTCTATTATTCATAGCTTTTGGTATTTAAAAATAGTTTAATTTTTATAATTCGGTTTAATTCTTTCTATATAATACGTTTAAGGTTCATCTGTATAAATATGGAACTTTTTAGTTGTAAAATCATGTGCCGGACCGTGGCCATAATACACCGTTTTTATATTTTTTCCATTTAATCTTGCTAGAGGATAGGAATTCTCATCTTTAAGAACATCATTTTCAAATTCGATTGGAAAATTAGTGTCTCCAGCAAAAAGAACACCATTTTCTTCGCAGAATAAACAAATTGAATCGTAACTGTGGGCGGTGATATGATATACTTCAAATTGCAGATCTCCAATCTTCAATTTATCTCCATCTTTAAGTTGCTTGTCAATGCCAATTAAATGCGAATTGAAAGCATATATTTTGGGGTTAAAGGCTTCTTTGATTGCGGGCAAAATTGCTGCGTGATCGGAATGACTATGCGTTATAATTACCTGGTCAATCTTTTTTTTGCCTAATCCCATGTTCATACTTTCAATTTTATTAATAATACTTGAATCATATCCGACATCAATAAGTGTAGTTAAATCATCAACAGTGTTCCATTCACCCAAAACGAGAAATACATTGGAAGTATATAGTTTACTGTCTTCTGTAAGATTACGAATTTTCATACTTAAACAATTTGAAAATAAATTAGTTTGAAAATAGATAGATTATTTTCAAATTCATTTATTAAATTTTTTCATACAATTGACCATAATCCACTATCCGCTTGAAAAGATGGCTTATTTCTTCAGGCATACTCTGGGTATTCTCCATGACCAGAAGGCCTCCTGTTAATAACATATTGTGGTACATCGTTATCACATCAATTCGTTGTTGATAATTAAAATGTAAAAGAACATTTTTACATATCACAAGGCTGTAATCATGACGTAAAGGCTTAAGTGTTAATAAGTCATATTGTTCAAATTCAATTAGATTTCTTAAATCCTGGCTAACAATAAAATGATCATTATTATCAGCAGGGCTAAAATACTTATTGAACAATTGCGGAGGTATTCTTTGCAAATGATCTTTATGGTAAATTCCTTCTCTTACAGTTTTGCCAAAATCAACGTTTTCATTATCAATGTCTATTGCATGGATTTTTACATTTCTCAAGGCAAATTTACCCATTTTTTCAGCTAACAATATAGCAAATGTATAGGTTTCCATTCCCATGGCGCAACCTGCATTAAGTATTCTAATATTACTACGACCAATTGTGAAAGGAACTAGATTGTCTGCTGCCAGTGCTAAAATTTGTTCATCTCTAAAGAAAAAAGTAAATGCCATATTTTGTTTTGGATGTCGATTATTAAAGATTGATTGCTTTGATGCATATTTCTATATACTTCTATTTTCATCGTTTTGAATTTGCTCTGGTTTCATTTCACTAATAATTTCGATTTCTTCGAAAGTAAATACCTTGTTAATATCTAAAATCATTATAAAACTATTCTCTGTTTTTATCATTCCGGTTAAAAAATCTCGTTTATATTTCAGACCCAGTTCCGGAACCGGTTTTACCTCTGTATCGTCAACTGCTATTACATCCTGCACATTATCTACGATGGCACATATTCTCATATTTTTTTCATTTTCGGATATTTCCATTACAATCACAACAAAATTTTCCTGGTTTATAATCGGAATTTTAAACTTAATGCGAGTATCGATAACTGGCAAAATATCACCACGAAAATTAATCACTCCTTTTACATAATCAGGAACATCCGGTATTTCTGTAATATTCTGTTTTTCTAATACTTCCAAAACCTTCTTTACAGATATTGCGAATATTTCTTTCCCAATATGAAAGGATAGGAACGTGTTTTTGTGTTTATTCTTTGTAACTGCCATATTGTTTATTTTAATTGATTTGAAAATCTAAATGATAAACTCGTTAAATGAATAGCTTGATTTCTTTAATAAGCATGAAAATCTTCATCATTTTCATCGTTTTCTTTAAGGTTTAGAAGTGCCCCTTTTATCTTTGTATTAATGGGATTGTTGATTTTTTTAGCTTGAATAATATTTTTGTGTTTTACCAGATTTTTCTCTTTTCCTGTTCTAAAAAACGAAATCACTTCTTTCAATTGTTCTGCTTGTCCATTTAATTCTTCGGCTCCGGATGCGAGTGCATCAGCAGAAGAAGCATTTTGCTGTGAAACAATATTCAATTGATTGATGGCAGAATTTATTTGTTTGGTTCCCATATTCTGTTCCATGCTGGCACTTGCAATTTCTTGCACCAATCGAGATGTGTTTTGAATGTCCGGAACAATTTGAGTTAATAGTTGCCCTGATTTTTCGGCAATTATTAAACTTGCTTTTGCTGTTGTGGTAATATCATTTGCCGCTTTTTGGCTGATTTCAGCCAGTTTTCTTACTTCGGTAGCTACAACTGCAAAACCTTCTCCATGTTCGCCTGCACGGGCTGCCTCAATTGCAGCATTGATTGCGAGTAGATCTGTTTTTTCAGCGATATCTTTAATAATTGTAATTTTATCGGTTATTTCTTTCATTGCATTTATAGTGTACTGCACCGATTTATTGCCTTCTGATATATCTTCTGACGCTTTTAACGAAATCCGCTTTGTTTCCTGGGCATTTTCTGTATTTTGGTTAATAATTGATGTCATCTGTTCAATGGATGCTGAAACTTCCTCAACCGACGATGCTTGTTCGCTGGCACCCTGTGTAAGCTGTTGAGAGCTGGAACTGAAAAGTAAGGAGCCTTCTGCTACGTTTTGAGCTGATACTTGTACTTCTGAAACCACCAAGGATACTGCGTTTACCATTTCAATCAAAGCTTCGATAAGTTCGTCGTTTTCCGATCTCTTTTTCAGAGTTACCGTTAAATCACCTTTCGAAACCAATTTTGCCTTTTCAGTAATTTCAGCATTTGTAGTAATAAGTTTGTTGATGCAATTTTTAATCTGGTTGAAATCACCATAGTATTGGTCGGTAATCAATGTTGGATTTTCTCCTCTCGAAATCAATTCTATATAATTAACAGCCATATTTAACGGGTTAATAACAGCATCTAGTGCGCTGTTAATCCCTTCAGGTATGGCGCGGAACTCAAAATTGATTTTATCTGATTCGGTACGCTTGTTGAGTTGCCCTTTTAAGGCGGCATCAGTAAGTGATTTTATTTCGAAGATGAGCGAATTTAATATGATTTTGATATTGCGGCCAAAATAGTATGCAAATAAAAAAAGGCCAAGAATTACTATTGAGGAAATGATTAGGGTTAGATTTTTTGTCTGCTGCCCTGTTTCATCAAATACTTGGTCTCCCAAAGTACTCTCTGCATGTATACTTTCAGAAATTTTCATTAAGTTGATCGAAATAACATCCACATAATTATCGATTGCAGCATCCAACTTTCTTGTTTTTTCTATTGATGCACTATCGCCAGATTTTAAAAGCGGAAGCATTTGATTTTCAAATACTTTGATAATTATATCATAAGCTCCTTTTGCTTCAGCTAAATTTTGTTTCTCAGTTTCGGTATCGACAATCTTGGCCATTTCATCAAAAGCAATTTTACATTGTTCAATATTTTTTGCCCAATTAATTTCTGTGGCCGAAAAATCACGGTTTATTTCAGCATCGGCAATAACCCTGTACAATACTGCTCCCAAGTCACTGTGGTCGTTTACATGTGCGATGTCTTCTGCCTTTATGGCTCCATTATCTTGGAGTTCCTGTAATCGGTCTAGATTATAATAATTATAGCCTGCAACTATGATAAAAATTAACCCTATTACAAGCAAAGCTAGATTGAGCTTATTTCCAATTGTCATTTGAGTATTCATAATAATTTGTTATTTAGATAATTTATATTCAAATAGTTGATTATTTGATATTCGATAACTTCATTTGAAATTTTAAAATATTTCTCTTAATATTGTTCATTCACTTTCAATAATAATTTTGATGTATCCAGCATTATAGCCAAATTTCCATCGCCCATTACACTAGCCCCTGCAATAAATTTCTGTCTTCGAAAAACATCACCAACCGGCTTCAATACAGCCTGATAGGAACCAATAATTGAATCGGCAATAATTGCATACCGAATGGCTTGTTTTTGAATAACAATAATCTTTTCGTTAATGGGTGTTTCACCTTTAATCTTAAAAACTTCACGCAAGTGTATAAAAGGTATAAGTTCATCATTAACACGTATTTGAAAATTTTGTTTACTTGCAATTTCAGATTGTAGTTCTTGTCTACAAATTTCCACTTCTTCAAGCGGAATGGTGAAAAATGAATCTCCTGTCCTAATCAGCAATGAATCCATTATGGTCAAAGTCTGCTGTAATTTTATGGTAAAGGATGTGCCAAGTTCAAGCTCTGTTTCAATTTCAATTTCTCCTCTTAAATCAGTGATTCTCCTTTTTACCACGTCCATTCCAACTCCTCTTCCCGATACCTGGGTTAAATGTTCGGCGGTTGAAAATCCGGGAAGGAATATTAAATCATATAATTCTTTGTCAGTAAGTTCTGTATCGGCATGTACCAGTTTCATTTCTACTGCTTTTTTTTGAATGACGCTTTTATCAATTCCTGCACCATCATCACTGATTTGGATAAATACAAAATTTCCGGACTGGAAAGCTGATATTTTAATTATTCCAATTTCTGATTTTCCTTTTTTAATCCTTTTTTCTGGCATTTCTATTCCATGGTCAATACAGTTTCGTATCAGGTGCATCATCGGGTCTGAAAGCAAGTCAATCATATTTTTATCCAATTCAACATCTTCGCCTTGGGTTTCCAGTTCTACCTTTTTACCTAGTGATTGTGATAAGTCTCTAATCAGGCGTTTAAATTTAGTAGTTAATTCCCTTATTTGTACCAACCGGATTGCCAGCGCAACATTCCTTAGCTGTTTAGTTAATTTTTCAACTTTGTCAATTTTAGTCTGCAACAGCTCAAGACTTTTACGTTCGCTTGCGTTTTGTAATTCCGATTTGAGTATTACCATTTCGCTTACCAGGTACATGAGCTGATCCAATTTTTCAACACTTACAGATATGTGTTCAGAAGCAAAAGTTTCATGCGAGACTTTTACAGGTTCCTTGATTTCTGGAAGATTAATAGATTTTTCGGTTTCTGTATGGAAATTTAACTTTTGCCCTTTGCATATTGCTTCTGTATATTCAATGATTGAAGGTATATTATTTTGATTATCAGTTATTTTCTGCAAATAACCTTCTTCGAAAATATTTCCTTCTGAAAGTTTGTCGATTTTACACTCACTCAAGATAAAGAGTAAGATATCTTCAATGTCTTCTTTTTTGCAATCCGATACTAAAATAATTTCCCAAAATTCGTTTACTGATTTTGATTCGGGCAGAATTGAAAAATGATGTTTAGAATAATGAAGTTCACCTAGTTCTGTTAGATCCTGAAATATATACAACAGCTTGATGCCTCTGAAAATGAAACTTTCATCAGCCTGAATAAGAATAAGCCATGAGTTTTTTCCTTCAATTTTAGGTACAGTTGCAGTTTGTTTAGTTGATGAAATATGCATTGCACCCGTCACATATTTTATTGCTAACTGTTCAAGTGTGCTTGATAGTAGTTTGTGGTTTACTTGGTTTTCGACGTTTTCGAGTTTACTATCTTTTAGCAAATTTCGTAGGTGGTCTACAGATCTTAGGGTAATATCAAAAATATCGGTTGAAAGATTTAAATTTCCGCTTCGGATTGCGTCAAAGATGTTTTCTAAAGAATGGGTATAGTTACTAATTAAATCAAACCCAAACATTCCTCCTGCACCTTTTATTGTATGTATTGTTCTGAATACGCTCTCGATTAATTGCTTATTTTCAGTGTTTTTTTCAAGTTCTAACAGGTTATTCTCTAACTCACTTAACATATCAAATGAGTCTTCAACAAATTTTTCGGTAAATCTTGAAATATCAATCTCTTTCATACAGAAAGTATTAAAAAAAGTAAGTCTTTAATTTTATCGAAAACGTTGAAAAATGAATGTGCAATCAGGTTATTTGTTACTTTAACCAATTTGTGTTTTTCATTTCCAGGGTTATATTTAATCTATAAAATGATTATTTTACAAATTTACAGCTTGTTAAAAGAAATTAAAAGAGACTAAAGTATGATTTTTCCCTTACTTTAGTTATATATTGAATCAAGTCATCGTCTGTAAAATAAAAAATGCCGCTGTCATTTTCTGACTTCGGCATTTTTTACCATTTTGTGTTCATATGTGCAATATATTTGAAATATGAATTCTGGTATAATGCCAAACGAATTGAATAACAATTTGAGGAATGTATTGAATCAGTTTAAATCTTTTTAAATGGTATTCGTAACTATTGATTGAATTTAATGAATATTTAAAATGGAATTAACAGGCAATTTAACCATTTTAAAGTTGTACTAAATTATTTTTAATTGCATAAATAATAAGGCTTGCAGTGTTTTTACATGTTGTTTTTTCGAGCAACTTACTACGATATCCTTTCACTGTGCCAACGCTTAAATTTAGTTGATTTGCAATTTCTTCATTTGTCATTCCTTTGCAAGTGAATTCAAGTACTTCTTTTTCTCTTTCAGAAAAAACTACTTTGACTTCATCTTTATTGGGTTGATATTTAAATATTATTTTGCGCAGCAGATCGTTTGAAAAATAATTTCCTCCATTTGCAATTTCGTATATCGCTTTTTCCAATTCCGTAAATTTCGAAGTTTTTAGCACAAATCCTTTAACACCTGTTTGTATCATTTGTTGATAATAGGTTTCATCGCCAAACATAGTAAGTGCCAAAATATTTAATTCAGGATATTTTTCCAGCGCTATTTTTGATGCTTCAATACCGTTCATCACAGGCATATCAATATCCATAATGACTAAATCAGGTTGATAATTAGGTAGCAAATCTAAAAATTCCTGACCATTTGAAGCTTCAGCAACAACTTCTGCTGTATCTTTAAGTTTAATTAGAGATTTAATTCCTTCACGGAAAATTGAGTGATCATCAACAACGATAATGGTGTTTTTTTTAATCATAATTAAAAATTCTTATTTTAAAGCAACAATTTCTATGATAGTTTTCTGTGAAATTAAACAATGACCAGAATCCAAGCAAATATTCATAAGTTTAAATATAAAAAATTGCTAATAATGGAATATGTTTCGACTATAGTTGCTAATTATCTTTTAGTTAATACATTTTTAACATTCGATGCACAATGTACTAATTATTTCTGTAAAAACATGGGATTCTTGATTTAAATATTTTTTCCATCAAAAATCTGACGGTTTATAATGGATCTTCCAAGTGTAATTTCGTCGGCATATTCCAGTTCATCTCCAAAAGATACTCCTCTTGCTAATGTTGTGAGTCGGATATTGTATTTTGAAAATTTTTTAAATAAGTAAAAGTTTGTAGTATCACCTTCCATTGTGGGACTCAGTGCTAGTATAATTTCTTCAATTTCATCAGAGAGAATTCTTGATTCCAAGCTGCTAATATTTAATTCTGACGGTCCTATACCTTCCATTGGAGATAAAATTCCACCCAAAACATGATATAAACCTTTGTATTGCTGAGTGTTTTCAATTGCTATTACATCTTTAATGTTTTCAACTACGCAGATTGTTGTTTTATCGCGGGTTTTATCGGTGCAAATTGAACAAGTTTCAATATCGGATATATTGTGACAGATTTTACAATGCTTAATTTCTCTGGCTAGCGTGATAAGAATTTGGCCAAAGTATTCAATATTAATATGTTCTTGTTTCAATAGATGTAATACCAATCTAGTGGCTGTTCTCTTGCCAATGCCGGGAAGTTTAGAAAACTCTGCAACTGCATCATCGAATAATTTTGAGGAATAGTTTTCTTTTTCCATAATGAATTCCTGAATAAATAAGTGAATGCTTAAGTGATTAATTTCTAATAACCAAATTTATATATTATTATTCATCTCTTAAAGAATCAACAGTATTTGAATTAGCCACTTTCAATGCCTGTTTTGCAACAATAGCAAGGGTTAATATTAGAATAGATAGAGAAGCGATGATAAAATCTGTCCATTTAATATCAATGTGATTGACAAAGTTTTTAAACCATTGATTTAGTATTATCCAGGCTATAGGCCACGCTATAAGATTTGCTATAATCAATAAATTTGTGAAATCTTTTATAAATAATATTAGTATTTCCGGAACTGAAGCTCCTAATGCTTTACGAATACCAATTTCTTTTGTCCTTTGTATTGATAATAAAGAAGTTACTGCCCAAATACCTAAACAACTGATAATAATAATAAAAATTGAAGATATCCAAAGGAAAAAGTTTAATAAATCTTCATTTTTATACTGATTATCTAAAACATTTGCCAGAAAATTATAATCAAAAGGCCTGTTATTACTGTAATTTTTCCACAATTGCTCAATTTGTTTAATTGTTTTTTTTGTGGGCACTGTTCGACATTTTATTACAATGTATTTTAAATCTTCTGATGCATCAGTTGCGCTAAGCCTGATAACCAAGGGACTAACTGCACTATGCAGTGATCTGGAGCTGAAATCTTTGATTACACCAATTATTTTTTCATCACCTTTAAAGGTGACTAATTTTTTTCGTATGGCTGTTTCATTGTTTTTATATTTCAATTGCCTAACCATACTTTCATTTATAATCAGTTCATTCATTGCTGGTTCGGTATTTTCGGAAGTGCCTTTTTTAAAATCTGTACCAGCGAGTATTTCAATGCCAAGTGTTTTAATGAAATCATGTCTCACTATTAATTCAGGGAAAAACTGTGCTTTTTTTAATCCATTCACGTCATAAAAATATCGCCTGTAGGTACGATCTGCACCGATAATCCTATTTACTGCAGAGATCTTTATTAAATCCGGAATTTTTAGCAGACCATCTTTAAATTCTTCATAATTATCAGATAACGGAGTATTTGCAATAGGTATGACCAATACATTCTCTTTATCAAAACCAAGATTAGTATTTTTGAAAAATAATAATTGTTTAAAATTAACAAATACTACAATTAATAAAATGAGAGAAATGATATACTGTAGCATGATTAAAATTCTACCTGCCAACCATTTTTTAGTAGCAAGCTGATGTTTAAACCTTCCTAAATTAAATGTTGGAAATGAGGCAGAATAAAATCCGGTATAAAACCCAACAATTAATCCCGAAACTATTATAATTATAAGCATTTTAGTGAAAACCTCACCATTAACCATCATGCTTATTTGAAGATTTTGATGAGTAATAAAGTTAAATACCGGGATGAACATCTCCAACAAAAAGAGCGATATAAAAAATGCCAGCAAACTTGATATAATCGATTCAGCAATAAATTGATTTAGAATGGCCATTTTCGATGAACCAAGGATTTTGCGTATACTAACTTCACGAATCCGCGTAATTGATCCAACAATAGATAAATTAATAAAATTCAACCAGGATACAATGAGTAAAAAAAATGAAACAATTAGTAGGATATTGATATATAATGATTTATTATTAGCTTCTAATTCCGATTCAAGATTTGAATTCAAGTGGATTTCAGTAATGGCTTGCAAAAAGATTGATGAGAAATCTCTTAAATCCGGATCGAAATATTTCTTGACAAAATCAGGAAATTTTTTTTCCAAATCATTCGGTTTGATTTTTTCTTTAAGTAAAACATATGTCCAACATGGCGCCCATAGCCAATTATCAGGCTCTTTATTAAAAGAATAAAATGAAGAAAATAAAGTGAGGATTTCCGGATGTACATGTGATTGTTCAGGAAAATCTTTAAAAACACCTGTCACTTTCATCGGTAAACCTTCGTCAATACTCATGGATTTGCCAATTGGATTGAATTCGCCAAAATACTTTTCTTTGATTGATTGCGATATAATTAAGGTATTTGCTTCAGTTAAAATATTTTGCTTATTGCCCAAAACGAACTCAAAATCAAATACATCAATTATGTTTGCATCGGTGTAATAGAAATTTTTTTCATTAAAATGCTTATCGTGATATTCAACCAAATGCGAATTGTTCTGGAAATTAAATAGGCGCACACTTTGCTCAACAAGATCTGGAAATTCTTTTAGCAAGGCTCCTGCTAATGGAAATGGATTGGTGGCATATTTATTTAATGTACTATCTTTTTCATAAACATTAATTATGCGGTAAATTCTATTTGCTTTACTATGATATGAATCGTAAGAACGCTCATTTTGACTATATAGATTGGCAAATATAAATGCAGTTAAACCAATTGAAAAGCTAAAAATATTTATTATTGCATAATATTTATATTTGAATAGGTTTCGATATGCAATTTTTAAAAAATTTCTAAGCATTTTAAACGCTTTATAGCAGGTTTCACTTTGCCAAATATAATAAAATAAATTGGCCTATGCCGATGCGGATTTATAAAATAATTTTTAGAGCAATACTTGTCTTTTTTTTAAAGAATTTGGGATGAAAAAGATGTTTTTTAATAGGAACAACTTTTTTAAAAAGAGATTGATTAAGCCTTTTTTATGCTTTCGGTAACAATGTATCCATCAAAAAGTTGAATTACCCTGTGGGCTTTGTCTGCATCGGTGGGAGAATGTGTTACCATAACAATGGTAGTACCTTGATTGTTGAGTTGTGTTAAAAGGTTCATAACATCCTCACCATTAACGGAATCAAGATTACCAGTTGGTTCATCGGCTAAAATTAGTTTTGGGTTGGTTACAACAGCTCTTGCCACAGCAACTCTTTGTTGCTGACCGCCAGACAATTGTTGTGGAAAATGTTTTTTACGATGGGCAATTTGCATATAATCAAGTACATCGAGTACCTTTTTTTTTCTTTCAGAAGCGGTTGTTTTTAAATAAAGCAATGGAAGTTCAACATTTTCATAAACCGAAAGCTCATCAATGAGGTTAAAACTTTGAAAAACAAAACCCACATTGGCTTTTCTTAGCTTGGTACGATTTCTTTCAGAATATTTTGATACATCAATCTGCTGAAAATATATTTCGCCTGTAGTGGCGTTATCAAGAAGACCCAGAATGTTTAGCAACGTCGATTTTCCACAACCGGAAGGACCCATAATTGCAACAAATTCGCCTTCTGCTATTTCGAGATTTACATTATTTAATGCAGTAGTTTCAATTTCATCGCTTCGGAATATCTTAACTAAGCTCTTTGTTTTTAACATGGACGATTATTTGATTGTTTTATTCTCTTTTTCGATATAGTACTCGAATGTATTCTGAATTTTCCAAAGGTGCAAATATTTGGATTAATTCCCATGATTTATCGTAACTTTCAATGGATTTTTTTAATCGTAATATGCGGGCTAAAGTGATGCTGGTTGAATCATTTGCAACTGACAATTCATCTTCAAATTCCCATCGAAAGGTCTCTATTTTGTAATTTTGTATTTTCCTTTTGTTGCCAATAATTACTTTAATTTCAACTTGTTCATTTTCATGAACAAATGGCAATGGTAGGTTAATTTCTCTCATTTATCAATTATTTGTGTTTTACCAGTAGCATTGATTTTAAATTTAAAAATAAATGAATTATTCATCTAATTATTGTTAATATTTATCAATTTACAAAGTATATGCCGCATATTTTAAGTATTAGATATTTAGAATGTTATCAATAATAAACATTCATCTACTGTTCGATTTTGTGCATCATCTGTTCAAAATCGGGCAATTTTAAAAATAGAGAATAGAATACCAGAATAGTTAAACAATTTGAAGGTTATAAATTTCCTTGTCCTTTTAATTTCGCATAAGTTTGGTATTATAATTGCTTTTTCAAATTATAAACCAATCTGATTAACATTGAAAACCTTAACTAGTCTAACTATTGCGCTTTTATGCGTATTTAATTCCTGTTCCAATCAAAATGTAAATAATTTTGATAATCAAGTTCTTACTGAGAATAAATTTAAAAACCCGGAACTTGAAAAAGTCCTGAATTTTCAGAACGAGAGAAATACAAAAGCTTTAATTGAATTTTTCAATCATTCCGATGTTTCCTGTCGTGAAGCTGCAGTTTTAGCTTTCGCTTCAGTTCAGGATTTGAATGCCCTTACTGCTATTTTTGATGTTTTGGAGAATGATGAAAGCATAAAAGTTAGAATGGCTGCGGCTTTTGCAATTGGACAGATCGGAAATAATTCTGCTGAAAGTGAACTTATAAAACTTTATGATAAGGAAAAATCTAATTTGGTAAAAGCCAGAATATTAGAAGGTCTGGGTAAATGTGGAACTGATTCAAGCCTAGGTTTTTTAATTAAAATATTAGATAATCAAGCAGATACAGTAGTTTTAAATGGAGCTTTATTAGGAGTGGGACGCTTTTCGCTCAGGGGTATTTTTTCTGACTCTGCCGTAATCAAGCTTTTATCAATCCTAACCAATAAAAAATCGAATGATGGAACAAAATATTATGCCTCAATAGCCTTTTCGAGGCTTAAAGATTTTAATTTAAACCCATACTTAAAAGAAATTATTGATGGTTTTGATAACACTTCGAACCTATATACAAAAATGAATTTGGTTTCGGCAATTTCAAGAACAAATGGAAATGAATCTATTAAGTTTTTAGGTGATGTAATTCAATCAACCTCTGATTACCGGATTAAAGTTAATGCGATTAAAAGTTTGTCTAGCTTTGATTATGACAAAGTGAAAGATTTGATGTTTAATTCGTTGGATAATCAAAATGTGAATATTTCCATACAGGCATCTGAATATTTTTTAATCCATGGATTACATAAAGATGCACTTAATTATTTTGCCTTTGCCAAGCCGGATAAAAATTGGCGGGTAAGGTCAAATTTATTATGTGCGGCATTAAAATTTTCAGAAAATAAAGATAAAATTTCACAGGCAATAATTTCAGCTTTTAAAGTTTCGAAAAATATCTACGAAAAAGCTAGTTTATTAAAAGCTCTTGGAGGAGATGTTTTGAGCTACAAATTTGTTAGTAGTGAGATAGATAATTCAAAAGTACTCCTATTTAAAAGCTATGGAATGGAAGCGTTGGCCGATATGAGAAGAAATGCTGATTTTGCTTTAATCAATGAAAAACGGAAAAAGCAAGGAAAGTCAGATTTATCGGTAGATTTTGCAGCTATATTCAGGAATGCAATTCTTTCTGGCGATATTGCTTTGGTTGCTATTGCAGCTGAAGTGGTTAGGGATCCTCAATTGAATTTCAGGCAGATGTACACCAATTCTTATTTTCTTACCCAAGCTTTAAATAATTGCAAAATGCCGCAGGAAATTGAAACTTACCGCGAATTGCAAAAAACCATTGCTTTTATTAATGGAGGCGCAGAGCCGGCCAATGTTCCAACAAAGCCAGTGCAGCCAGATTTGCTTTACATTTCTCAAATACCATACAATCAAAAAATTGAAATAAGTACCTCGAAAGGCAAAATATTGCTTGAATTGTTTGTTAACCAAGCGCCTGCAAGCGTAGCTAACTTTTTGAAATTAATTTCGCAGAATTACTTCGACAATCGAACAATTCACAGGACAGTGCCCAATTTTGTAGTTCAGGATGGTTGTCCACGGGGAGATGGTTGGGGCGGACCAGACTATGTTATTTGTTCTGAATTTGCACAGAATTATTTTAACGAAGGTAGTTTGGGAATGGCATCAGCAGGAAAGGACACAGAGTCGAGCCAATGGTTTATTACAAATTCGCCAACTCCGCACTTGGATGGCAGATACACCAATTTTGGGAAAGTGATAAAAGGTATGGAAATAGTACATCAGCTTGAGGTTGGAGATACCATAATTAGTATTAAAAAACTGAATAACTAGAAAAATATAATTTTATAATATGGTTGGAATCTGAAATTTAATCGATAATTTTAAAAAAAATAAAGTTTATGAAAGCAACAGGACTACTTTATATTTGTTTGTTATTTCTGGTAATCAATTCATGTAAAATGAGTTCGGATAAGAAAAACAATGATTCATTTGATGATTTTTGTACTATCAAACCAAATAACTGGACATGCAAAGTTGTTCAGAATTCATTCGATTCACTTCCAATACCTGAAGGAGTTGAGAAGCCTTTGGCTATTATTTCATATGCAGGTGTTTCTTCAGAAAGTGTAGGTTCAGAGGCAGTTTATCTTTATGTGTATGATATTTCAAAGAAGGATGCTTTGGTAAAAATAATTGAGGAGTCTATGAAATTAGCACATTGTGTTCCAATTTTCTTAGGAGAAAACGATAAATATTTCGTCATTACATCTTCGTGCTATGTAAATTCTGGTTTTTTTAAGCAAGAGATAGACCGAGTCTTGGTGTTTAAAAAAATATTTACAAAATTTGATGAAAATTTGTTCAGATAAATACTTTATATATTGACAATTTACATTTTTATCATACAAATTTTAAACATTAAATACACTCATATTACCATGAATTTTAATATTGAGAAGCGGAATTAATTCTCTTTTAATAAATGGTGTATGTCATTAATATTGCCATAAATTACCATAATTTCGCCCTCGTTTAAAATAGTATTTGAAGTTGCAACCCCATTCACTTTGGTTACTTTTTTAACCGAACCAATAAGATTTTTTTCATGGGAAACAGATATAGTAGTCAACACAACTATTCCATAATTTTTAAGCATACCAATTTCTTCCAGCGATTTCCCAACGTATCTTTTTGGTATTTTAGCTTCTACTATATTATAATGACCAGCTAATTCAAATGAATCAATAATTCCATTAATAGTCAGCTTTTTTGCCCACCTGTTGGCGGTTTCTTCTTCCGGATGCACTATTTCATCTACTCCCATAGCCAATAGGATAGTCTCGTGTAAAGGTGAAATAGCCCTGCTAATTAGTCGCTTAACTTTCATCTGTTTCATTAAAGCGGTAGTCATTAGGTTGGCTCCCTCATCTTCGCCAATTGCAACAATGATTACATCAGTATCCCTAAGTGGCAAACTATCAACTGCTTGTTGGTCGGTACAATTAAGGCAGATAGTGTGTGTTAACCTTTCCTTTAAAGCCTCAACCTTACCCATTCTGTTATCCACTCCAATTACTTCGTGGCCCATCTGTGTGAGTTTTTCGCCCAGTGATGTTCCGAAGTTTCCAAGGCCAATAATGATATACTTCATCTTAATAGATTTAAACTAGTTGATTAAAATTTCTTCTGTTGGATATCGATATTTTAAGTGCCTAATTTTATTCATAAAAGCCATTAAAATAGTAAGCATACCAACTCTGCCAATAAACATGGTGATAACGATGATAAATTTACTGGCACTTGTTAATTTGGCAGTAATACCAAGGCTTAGTCCAACAGTGCCCAACGCTGAAAAGCATTCAAATGCAATCGATCTCAGGTCTTTATCATTATCGAAATAGCTGATGAGAATGATTGAAAATCCCAATACTATAAATGAAAGAGCTATTATAGCAAAAGCTCTTCTTACCGAATCGTTTGAAATTTCTCTGCGGTATATTTCTATCCTATCCTTTCCTTTGGCAATACTTATTATGTTTAGGAAAGCTACTGCGAAGGTACTTGTTTTTATACCTCCTGCTGTGGATGCCGGAGATCCACCTATCCACATCAAAAAGAATATTAGCATGATGGTGTAAAAATTCAGAGCAGCAGTGTCCACAGAATTAAATCCGGCAGTCCTGGGTGTTGTTGCTCCAAAAAAGGCAATTGCAATTTTGCCAAATCCATGGTGTTCAGCCAAAGTGTTATTATATTCGAAAATGTAGAAGAAAACGGTTCCTCCAATCAAAAGTACTGCCGTAGTGACAACAACAATACGGGTGTTAATGTTTATTACCCATGGTTTATGTTTTTGTTCTTTTTGAGTAATATAAGGTAGAATACGGTTAAGCAGCAAATGTTTCAAATATTTTATAAAATTGAAAACGATTGGAAAGCCTAATCCACCAATTATTATTAAAAAGGCAATTGTGAGATGCAAGAAATAATTATAGCGAACACTTAACTCATATAAATTGTTTGGTAATGTAGAAAAACCTGCATTGCAAAATCCTGAAACACTGTGGAATACTGCAAAGAAAATACGATCTGTGCCAGATGCAATTACTGATTCGTTGATGCTCATATAAATTAGCACAGCACCAATTGCTTCAATAGTAACTGTAACCAGGATTATTCGTTTTAACGTAGTAAATATTTCAGTAAATTTTTCAGTACTTGTCAAATCTTTCAATAGCAATTGGTTGTCGAATGTAGTTTCACCTTTAAAAAAGTAACTGAAATAGCTGGTGAAGGTCAAAATTCCCAAACCACCTAATTGCATGAGAATAATAATAAGAACTTGCCCAAATGTGGTAAAGTAAGTCCCGGTATCAACAACAGATAAACCTGTAACGCATACGGCACTTGTGCAAGTAAAAAGTGCATCAATTATTGAAATACCTGCATTTGTCGCTTTGGGTAACATAAGCAAGGCTGTTCCAATTGAAATGATAAATATAAAACTTGCAACAAACAATTGGGCAGGAGAAAAAGTTTTTCTTTTAAAATCGATGTTGTTGGATGAAAGTTCTCTGATAAATATGATAAAGATAGCCAGATATGTCAAAAGATTGTCAAATAAAGGCATCTCTATCAGAAAAATCCTATCATATAATATCAAGATTATCAATATTAGAAAAAGAGAATCATATAACCATACTTTTATTCTTGGTCGTTCTTTTCTTGAATAATAGCGCGAAATATCTGAAATTAAGCCGGCACATAGTGTAATAATGAACAGCCATTGCATTTTATTATGATTCAATGGACTTATGTTGAAACCTGATTCAAAAATAACAGCCAATACTGCAATAAAGCTTAACCAAAATGCAATTTGTCTGGTAATTTTTTTCAGTTTTTCTATGTTGGAAGACCTGTATATTTCCGGATTTTTCAAAATTAGGAGATTTCAATATTGTTTGAAAAGCAAAAATAGCAGAAAAAAGAAAAGAAATCTGGAAAAGGATTTTAAATTTTATATAAATACTTATGGCTTTATTCTCTTTTTGCTAATCTTTTTTAGGTGCAGGAAATGTATGATTTTATTTGACACTTTCCAAAGTGGTTAAACCGCTCAACCTCTTCAAGGGTTTTTAAACGCTTGAAAGGATTCGCTTCCCGAAGTTAATCCGCTCAGCTTCTTCAAGGGTTTTCAACCGATTGAAGTGATTCGTTTCTAAGCGTAGCTAAACGACATTGGGTTATAAATAGGCAATCATGCTTTTTTGACATTTCTATTATCTTTGTGTTTCAAAAAGATAAAATGATTAAAAATATATGTGTTTTTTGTTCTTCGAGCGATGTTCTAGCCGAAGTTTTTAATCAGGAGGCTGAAAGCCTGGCCGGTTTATTATTGCTTGAATCGTTCAATCTAATCTATGGCGGTGCAAAAGTTGGGCTTATGGGTTTGCTTTCAAAAAAAATGATGAAAGGCAATGGGCATGTTACAGGTGTAGTTCCTGAATTAATATTCAGTAAAAATATTGCGGACAATTCTGTAAACAAACTGATTGTTACAGAAGATATGAAATCGCGCAAAGCAAAGATGGCTGAATTATCTGATGCATTTATTGCTTTACCTGGAGGATTTGGAACCTTAGAAGAACTTAGCGAAGTAATTACACTTAAGCAATTGGAGTATCACCAAAAACCAATTGTAATTATTAATACCAATGGTTTTTACACCAAGCTTTTGGAATTTTTTGATGTTTTTTATGAACACGAATTTGCCAAAAGTGATTATAAATTGCTTTATTATGTGGCCAATGATTCACTTGATGCGATAGACTACCTTAAAAATTACAAACCTGGAGATATTGTAAGCAAATGGTATAAAGCCAATTTAAATATTTAAAATATATGTACGATATTATAGGCGATATACATGGTTATGCAAAATCTTTGGAAAGTCTGCTTACAAAATTGGGTTACAAAAAGGATAACAATTTTTATACACACCCTGAGCGTAAAGTAATTTTTGTTGGCGATTTTATTGACAGAGGGCCTTTGGTTTTTGAAACCCTGGAAATTGTGAAAGCTATGATCAATGGAGGGGCCGCCCTTGCAATTATGGGCAATCACGAGTATAATGCAATTTGTTACCACTCAAAATCAAATGACGGCAAGAATTGGTTGCGTGCCCGAAGTCAAAAAAATGTGAACCAACATGTAGCTACCCTCGAAGCGTTTAACGATTCTCCAAAAGAATGGTTGGAATACCTTGAATGGTTTAAATCCTTGCCTCTGTACCTTGATATGGGCGATTTTAGGGTTGTCCATGCTTGTTGGGATGATGAAGTTATTAAATATTTAAACAGTAGGTTATTAAATGGAATAATGGATGATGATTTTCTCCATCAATCAGCAAAGTCGGGAACTATTGAGTTTAAAGCCATTGAAACCTGTTTAAAAGGGCATGAGCTTTTTTTGCCGATTGGAATGACATATGTTGATAGGGACGGAGCAAGCAGAAATAAAATACGGGCTAAATGGTGGAAACCATTAAATAGCGAAACTTATAGGAGTATTTCTTTAAATAATGATGAAAATTTACCTGAGATTAAAGTTCCGGTTAAGCAATTGCAAAAGCTAAATTCTTATTCATTTAACAATGTTCCTGTTTTTATCGGTCATTACTGGAATTCGGGAATACCTTCGATTATGAGCCCAAATGTTTGCTGTGTTGATTATAGTGTTGCCAAGAACGAAAAGCTTGTTGCCTATCGTTGGAACAATGAAAAACATTTAAGCGATGCTAATTTTATAATTCAGGAATGTACTGAAATTAATGTTCGTTATTAGTTCTACTTTTCGAAGGTGAAAATTATATCAGAAAGGTATGAATGTTCTTTGAATATCAGTAAAGCTTTCAGTTTATATCCATATTATTTGTAGAACGCACAAACTATTCCACCCTTTCAAAATCAATAAAGCCAGAAACTGTTTCAACCCTTACAAGCTGTAACTTTATAAAATACACTTCCAATCATTCAAATCAGTGTAGAATTCCATTTTTAGTTCATCAGGCATTTAAAGTTGTTCATCAAAGCATAGATTAATTCCAAAAAAAAACAAGAATAGGCAATTGTTATTTGGCGTAGATTTAACTTATTATTTATTAACAAAAAATAACGATATGAAAATAACTAACTACTTTATTGCAATTCTATTTTTTGCAATGGCATTTGTATCCTGTAACCAGAATAGCCTGTTTCTTGATGAAACAACTACTCCGACACTTGATCAAGCTACATTGAACCAGACTTCAACAGATCTTGCTGCTCCAGTTTATTGTGGTTCAAAAACCTACACTTTATGGAGTGGCGGAACCGTTGATGTAGGTACCGAAACTGTTGCCAATGATGGAACTAACCTGTATGTAACATTTACTACTACCGGATTATTTGGAAAACTTAGCGTTTGGGCTGGTACTGATTCAACTTTGTATCCAACTCCAATACCGGGTAATGCTCCACAACCTGATTTGTTTCCTTATCAAGCTGATTTTACTACAACTGGTGGTGTTAACACCTATACATTTGTAATTCCTTTGGCCAATATCCCTTTTTATGCCAAATGTGGAGACAAAATTTATGTATTGGCTCATGCAATGGTTAAGATTTTCGGTAATTATGGACCAGCTTGGGGCGGTGATTTGAAAATAACTGGGAAGCCTATTTTCTATTCTCGTTATGCAACTGGTTGCTGTGAAGTAACTCCTCCTCCTCCTCCAACTGAATTGATGGGAACAGCATTTGCTAAAGGTGGCTGGGTATTTACAACCGACACAAAATCTAATCCTGAAAAATTGCCAAGTCTTAAACTTACAAAAAACCGTTGGGGATGGGCAATTAATTTGAAACAAGCTGGCATTATAACTTATGATATGTGGGTTGGCGCCGGACTTAACAACACATCCAAAGGAAAAAAAGTAGGAACTGTAACAATTAATTATACAGGAACACAGGCAACTGTAACCTACAATTTATTGTCTGGATATGCTATTGAAGAAGGACATATTTATGCCGGCGACTTTGTTCCAACAACGCTTGCCCCTGGGCAGTATGGAAATACCTTCTATTACATTCCATTTGCAACTACATTCTCAACTACAATTGATGTTACCGACACAAATGGTGACGGTGTTTGGTTTATCGTTCATTCAATTGTTTATGGACCTGGTGTTTCAAACATTTAAAAAATAAATATAAGGCTGTCTAAAAAGTGTATTCTGGACGTTGAGCCTGTCGAAACGGTTGTTGACAATCAATAGCTTATATGCTTCGACAAACTCAACGTCCATCACTTTTAGGACTTTTTAGACAGCCTCATCGAATTAAAAAGATTTTCATATTTCGATTCAAGCAGCGGGGGGATAGAACCACAAGATCCTCACAAGCATCAGTTCTCCTGATTAATTTCAATACTTCTTCATCTTTTAAGATTAGGGTTTCACTAAATCAAGTTTAGTAACCTACAAATTTACTCCCTCAATTTTCTCAATTTCATTCATTAACTTATCTGTTTCGGGTAATGGCCACACCGTCCTGCGGAAATCGCTCCAAAGAATTGACCACCCCGTCCTGCGGAAATCGCTCCAAAGAATTGACCACCCCGTCCTGCGGACACCCCTCCAAAGGAGGGGAATCGGCCTTTCAAATACATTTTGTTTGCATTCCATTAGAGCCGCACGGCCGTGCGTCTCTACAATTCCAATCCCAACAAAGGCGGTCAGACATCTGACAGGGGCGGTCAGACATCTGACAGGGGCTGTCAGACATCTGACAGAGGCGGTCAGGCATCTGACAGGGGCGGTCAGACATCTGACAGGGGAAGTCAGACATCTGACAGGGGCGGTCAGACATCTGACAGAGGCGGTCAGACATCTGACAGAGGCGGTCAGACATCTGACAGAGGCAGTCAGACATCTGACAGGGGCGGTCAGACATCTGACAGGGGCGGTCAGACATCTGACAGGGGCGGTCATCTCTCAGTTTGGATAAATGAAAGCCTTAACTGATGTAGTTGAATGTTTCGCAGAATCAATGTGCCACTAGATTTAACGGGTTAAATATCTCATTATTTAAACTATTTATTTAATTAAATAAATTAAATATTTGAAATATAAATAATTAAAATGTATAACGTAAATATTTATGATTATGTTTGTTGTTAAATCCAATACATAATTTATGAAAATACAAATTGCATTAAATTTAAGTAGCACAAACAATGCGCAAATATTGATCGATGGCGATCATTACATGACTTGCATGACAGGAAACCTGCATTTTGCTGCAGCTGATATTGTGGCGCAGGTTACTGCTACCAAAACATCGCTAACCAATTTGCGTACAGCAATCAATGCAGCCATATCCGATAATAAAACGGATAGTATTAAAATTGCACGAGATGTGCTGGACAGGAATTTGTCAAAACTTGCAAGCAAAGTAGAAGATGTGGCTAACGACCCTATTACTGTCGAAGCCAACCGGATTGAAACTGTTCACAGTGCAGGAATGAATTTAAAGGGTCAGCATTCACCTCAAAAACATCAATTTACGGTTAGTAACGGTAATATTTCGGGAAGTGTATTGCTTACTGCCACAGGTGGTTCAAATGCGCATGAATGGCAATATACCGCTGATATTACAGGGTTTACCAACAAACAATCGGCAGATACAACAACAACCGCCAAAACCGAAATCGAAAACCTTAAAAAAGCCACAGAATATGCTTTTTTTCATAAGGCTATTGTAGCAGGCGAAAAATCGGACTGGGAAGGGCCTTTGTTTCTGGTTGTTACCTAACTCATAAATTCAAAAGCACAGAATATGAATTATAATATCTTGCTGTAAACTAATTGATAGCAAGATATTTTTACTATATTTAAACAAAATTTAAAACTTATAATTATGAATTCGATTACACCAAAACAATTTATTCAAAATGTACTGATTTCTGAATTAGAAAGCTTGAATAAAACAAATCCATTTGTAGCTTTATCATTAATGGCAATAGGTACAGAATTTTTAGGCAAATGTATTGACCCAGCAAATGAAAAATTGGATAAGGGCAGCTCTGTCTTTTTTTTTCAAAAAGCTATATTTTCATTGGAATCATTTAAGGCTTATAAATCTTTTGCAAAAAGATACAATTTTAGGAATAGTATGAGAAATGGATTTGCCCATAATCTATTACCCATAAATAATATAAGTTTATCGAGTAAAGATCCAGCCAAACATCTTGTTGTAACTAAAAATATCTTAAATATTAATATCGAAGATTTTTTTAATGATTTCAAAAACGCATGTAATGAAGTTATTAAAATGGATTTTAACAGACCTGATGATAAGATGAATAAACCTTTTGTGTTTTCTTATTAATGCGATATTGTTTGTATTTAAAATATAATGTGGTTTAGTTAAGGTTTTAAATGAATAGCACCGGGCTTAAGTCCGGTGTTAAGGTTAAGATTGAATTTGGCTTCAGCTTAAAAATAAGTTTAGGCACATTAATCCACGATTTATTGCTCCCCAGGCTAAAGTTCAGGACTATTAATCGATACAGTGCAATTTTCCAGACTAAGAGACATTGATATAAGAAGTATCAAAATTACGGATCACTCAACCACAATAATTCCCAGCTTGATATAAACCGGGCGGATTTTGGATTTGATTTCAGGCAATTTTAAGGAGAACAAAACAGCGCCAACAATACAGGAAACACCGGCAACAGCTATAGCAAAAGGGGCTCCCATTGCATTTGCCAAACCACCGAGCATCAGGCTTCCAAAGGGCGCAGTACCCATAAAAGCCATGGTGTAAAAACTCATTACACGGCCACGTTTGTCATCTTCGGCCACGGTTTGCAATATGGTGTTGCTAGAAGCCATTTGAAGCATCATTCCCAAGCCAACCACAACCATCAACACCAACGAAAGGATGAAAAACCGCGAAAAGGAAAACAATATAAGCCCAATTCCAAAAATAGCAGTTGAAAAAACAATTACCTTGCCAAGGCCCAATACGCTTTTTCTAGAAGCCAGGTAAAAAGCCCCAGTTAAAGCCCCAACCCCCGAAGCACCAACCAAAAAACCAAATGTGGTGGAATCGCCATGCAATATCTCTTTGGCAAAAACTGGTATCAGCACTGTATATGACATTCCCATTAAGCCAACCAATGCAATCAACAGTATAACATATTTGATGGGGGCAAATCCAAAAGTATACAAAAAGCCTTCTTTGAGTTCTTTTAAAACCGGGGTGATCTTCTTTTCAATTTTTCGGGGAATTATTTCCATTTTCAATAGCGCTGCAATAACCACCAAATAGCTCAATCCATTGATCAAAAAACAAACACCCTCGTTGGCAAATGCAATGATAAAGCCTGCAATCGAAGGACCAACCAGCCGTGCGGCATTAAAAATGGACGAATTCAAAGCAATTGCATTGCTCAAATCCTCTTTTTTCCCAACCATTTCAACAACAAACGACTGGCGCGAAGGCATATCAAAAGCATTGATTAAACCAAACAGCACACTTAATAGCACAATATGCCAGACTTCAACGATACCTAAAAAAAACAGCAAAGCCAGAATCAATGTTTGTATCATTGAAAGAATTTGAGTAATTATTAAAATGTGGTATTTGTTCCAGCGGTCAGTCAATACTCCTGCAAATGGAGCCAACAAAAAGGTAGGGATTTGACTCGAAAACCCAATTACTCCCAATAACAATACCGAATGACTAAGGTCATAAACCAACCAGGGCATTGCAATTCGTTGCATCCAGGTTCCAAGTAACGAAATGCTTTGACCTGTAAAAAAAAGCCGGTAATTACGATACTGAAGTGAACGAAAAGTATTTTTTAACGCCGACTTCCAACTTTCCGGAAATATTTCATTCATTCTATTTTTGAAATCAGCCTATAAAAGACCATTTAGGAATAATTTGAAAGATTGAAAAATCAATTGAATGGTTTACAATTACCCTTAACTTTCCATAGACAGATAAACGATTTCGCCATCTTCTGTAAAATTAACTGCAATGATATAATCTGTTGATTCGTGGTCAGTTGTAAAGTCAAATACGGCAAATTGTTCATCGTTTTCAGGATAAAAACCTATCCGTTTCAAATAGAATTTGGATAACAGCTGTTGTTCTTTTGCAGTTGTTTTGCTTGATTTATCAACAATAGAAATTGCGACCTTTTCAGCCAATTCCTCCAAATGGTGTTCAATATAATCCTTAACAACTCCACCAGATTTAAAGTCGTTTTTTAATTCTTCAAGGGCTACTGAATGAAGCATAGCCAAATTATCGATGAATATTTTAACGCTTTCCATCTTTTGTTCATCTATCGATTTTTCTATAAAATTTAAATCCAATTCGATCCGATGTTTCTTAAAATCAATTTCAACGGAATAATAATTGTCAAGGGAATTAATATCCAATTCGTTAAAATGTGGTAAACTGTATTTGCTCATTTCTACTATTTATTTGTATTGTTAAAACTATTATATTCTATTTCAGTTCATTTATTCATTAATCAAAGTCTCCATCGTTTTTTTCATTCTATCTCCAGCCCAGTTAACTGCTCCAACTTCGTGAATCACCATTTTACCTGATTTTGAAATTACAAAAGTAGTTGGAATACTCGAAGTTGAAAAAATATCAGGCAATTTGTATTTATTAATATAAACCGGGAAAGTATAAGATTTTTTGGTAATGAATCTTTGGATATCCTCAGGTGCTTCGGTTCCCACTATTAAAAAAACAACATTGGAGTTATCTTTATACAAATTATAAAGTTCCTGGATTGCCGGCAATTCTGCAACACAAGGTGGACACCAGGTAGCCCAGAAATTCATAAATATCACTTTACCTTTTAAGGATGAAAAATCAAGATTTTGACCCTTCAAATCGTTAAATGCCATTTGATAATCGGTGTCAACAAGTTTTACAGTATTATCAGATTCTTTTACAGATGGTTGTATAACCAACATTTTGCCTTTGTTTACAAATGCCATTATTTCCATTCGGCTTTGCGGAAATAATAAAGCAATGATAAAAACACCGAATAAAATATCGGAAGCAATTCCAAACTTTGACTTTTTAGATATATACTGTTTAAATTTTTCTTTTATGTTCATTGTGTCGTTATTATTAATGCGAATTAATAGTTGAACTTTTGAATTATCACCTGTTGGTTGATCCTCAAAACTGATAAGTTTCAATTCTTGCTTAATTTATATTGTTCTGTAAGAAAACTATGTGACTATGTGGTAAAATTAAAGAATCTTTTTGTTTTATAGAATGATATTATTAAAGTATTACATCTTTGATTAAACACATAGCCACATAGTTTTTTAATCTTAGTTATTGTGAATATTGTTCTGAAAGAAGCGTGGTGGCCATAATAGACACCATATTATAGCACTTGGAAAGATGAACAAGCCTCGGGTTATTCAACCCTTAATTCGCATTAATATGATAATTATGTATTGAATCTATTATAATTGTAATTACGAAATAAGTCAATTCTTCAATATAAGCTTGACAATTTTTCATAAAATTACATCAGATCAAACTTCTTATGATACTAAAGTGTTAGATATAAACAATTTGCTATAACAATTATTTTTTACTTATTTATTGGTGTTAATCCACTACACAATAAACCCGAACAATTCAAAAAAAGAATTATCCGGGTTAAATGCTTTATCTACTTTAACGACTAATCAATCTAAGCCCTAAGCCTTCTTTAAGCGGAATTTAGCTCTTACGGGATTGTGATCCGAATTTTCAAAGCCAAGATTGATATTTTGAACCCCTAAGTTCTCCACATTGGGCGAAATCAAAAAGAAATCAATAACCGTTGTAGCAGTTGTCTTCTGATCATAAGGTTTTATAACACGCCGATTTGTGGGAATGTCATTTTTAAAGATCCATTTCCATTCTGCGGGGTATAAATTTTTATCTACAACACTAAATTCTTTATTGTCAAATATAAATCCCGGAATTGTATCTTTAATATCTGGAGGACATTGGTTCCAATCACCTCCAACAACTACGTAATTTCCTTTATTATATTCTTTCAATAAAAAATTACGAAGGTATTCCATCTGCTGCTTGCGCTGAGAACCATCATCATAGGCTTCGTTGTGTGTATTGATGATAATTAATTCCTTACCATTATCAACAGGAAAACGTTTTACCAGAAAACACCTGTCGAGCATAAACAAAGATTTAGGGAAAGCGTATTTTCCAGGAAATGTGTACCTGGTAACATTCGATGGTTCAAATTTGCTAAAAGACACAATCCCCGATAAAACCTTACCGTAAGGTTCAGTGGGAGGTGTAGGCACAAAGAATACATCGTAATTGGTTCCAAAATAAGCCTTATAACTTGGAATGGCTGCTTGTATGCTATCGTACTCATTAATCCGGTAACTCCGTTTCGATTTTTTATCCACTTCTTGCATCAGTATAAATTCCATAGAGTCTTGAGATTTTAGAAAGCTTTCAACTCCGTGGAGGCTGTTTATTACTTTATCTTCTGTAGGCCTAACCTGCACTCCACCATCATAGAAAAAATCCATTGATTTGTCAAGTCCGCAGTAACCAACATTCCAGCTTAATATATCAAATTCGAGGGTATCAGGAATTTTTTGTGCGTTAGCAGATTCATAAATGAGTGTTGTTTCATCAGGATCATAATCTGTAATTACTGCTGTTAAAATTAATCCAGCGAATGCCAGAACAATTAACAATAGGAGATACAACAGGATTTTTAAAAACTTTTTCATTGTAATTTAGGTTTTGGTAAATAATTAATATCAAATTTATATTATTTTTTATATATTAGAACACTATTACTTTTATTTAATTTGATTTTAATCTAACCTATGCTAAAAAATTAATTATGAAGAAATTAAGCGTATTTATTGCTTTGTTTATCAGTTTTTCATTATTGGTAAATGCCCAAACTGATACTACTAAAACTGAAAAAAAGGAAAAAATCAAGAAAGGGTTCAGCATTGGAGGCGTTCCGGTAGTAGCATATGATACTGATATCGGTTTTAAATATGGAGCTTTGGTAAATTTATACGATTATGGCGATGGTAGCCGCTATCCTCAATATGATCACTCTTTATATCTGGAATGGTCAAGAACAACCAAAGGAAATGGAATTAACCAAATTATATATGATTCGGAAAAGTTAATCCCTAAAATGAGGGTTACTGCCGAAGTATCTTATATGACTGAAAAAGCGTTAAACTTTTACGGTTTTAACGGATACAACAGTTATTATAACCCAAATTTCGAAGATGACCAGAATCCGGATTATATTTCCCGCGTTTTTTACCGACACGATAGAAAATCGCTTAGATTAAAAGCTGATTTTCAAGGAGATATTATGGGTAAAAAATTAAGGTGGTTGGCAGGTGTTGCTTATCTTGGAACCAAAATCTCTTCGGTTGATATTAATAAACTAAACGAAGGTAAATCAGCGGATAAACAATTGCCTGATACACTGGGAATATTTGATTATTATAAACAATGGGGTGTAATTCCAGCAAATCAAATTGATGGTGGCAATAATGCCTTGTTAAAGTTTGGATTGATATTCGATACACGAGATATAGAAGCTAATCCAAGTAAAGGGCTTTGGGAAGAAATTATATTAACAACCGCTCCAAAAGCATTTGGTTTTGAAAGCTTTACAACATCGCTTGTACTTATTCACCGGCAGTATTTTACGCTTTTTCCAGGCCGTTTAACTTTTGCTTACCGCTTAGGGTATCAGACTAAATTGAGTGGTGATATTCCATATTATTTATTACCTTATTTTACTGATTCCAGAAGTATCAGAGATGGATTTGGAGGTGCAAAAACCATGCGTGGCATTTTAAGAAACAGGGTTGTTGGAAATGGCGTTGCTTTTGGCAATTTCGAATTAAGGTGGAAAGTAATTAAAACCGTAATTGCAAATCAAAACATATATATTGCTTTAAGTGGATTTGCTGACATGGGAAAAGTGGTTGACCCATTTTCTCTTAATTTAAGCAGTGTTCCAAGCAATATAACAATAAATAATAAATCTTACAATCCACAGGAATGGTTCAATTACCAGAAAGAATCGTGGCATGTCAGTTATGGAGGTGGTTTGCGCATTGCCTTGAACGAAAATTTTATTGTTGCATTTGATTATGGATTGGCAGCAAAAGAAGAAGATGGCAGTTCAGGTTTGTATATTGGATTGAATTGGTTGTTTTAATCGATAATTTTATAGGTACATTTTAAAAAGGATACTATTTTTCAAAAGGATAGTATCCTTCTTCTTTCACAAATCCACATCCGTCTTCAACGAATCTTTTACATTTACTTGTTTCATGTACAAACTATCCATCAACGATTGTTTATTATGGCGCTCAGGATCTATTATACCTAATAAATCCCTGAAATAAAAATAGATAGAGCTTGTGTGAATATTACTGAGAATTATGTACACAGCATCATTTTTTGCATCTTTTACAAACAAAGCATTAAACCCGCGCCACCAACCAGTGTGATAAATCAACATACTACTGTCGATCATCGTTTTTAATCTCCATCCCAAACCATAATTTTTATTTCCCCTGTCACCAATTCTTGCAGGTTGAAACGCTTCATCAAGGGTTCCTTTTTTTACAAGGAGGTTTTGTTCGAGCGCCAAATTCCATCGCCATAAATCATCTACAGTTGTATAAACACCTTTATCACCGGTAACACCATCCTGGTAAGTCATTGGAGCAGGTTCCCATTTGTAATGATATCCAGTAGCAGCTTTATAAAGTCTTTTGTTTTTCCCATTTATTACTATTCTGGTATTTTTCATACCTGCTTTCTTGAAAATCTCTTTGGCCATAAAATCTTCAAAAGGCATTTTACTTACTTTTTCAACAATATAGGATAGTAGTACAAAATTGGTATTACAATAATCGAAATGTTCATTTGGAATGCCATAAGCTGCAGGAACACTGTCAATCATCATTTTAACTACATCACTGTTAAAAATTACCGTTTCCCTGTCGGTATATGCATCAGTAAAATAGTTGTAATTTGGGAGCCCCGAGCGATGACTAAGTAATTCTTTGATTGTAACCCCATTATATGGAAATCCCGGAATATACTTTTTCACATCATCGTTGTAATTAATTTGTCCACGTTCCATTAAAATCATAACAGCCATGGCAGTAAAAGGCTTGCTTAATGATCCGGTCTGAAAACAATTGTTTAATGATAATGTGTCTTTTCTTTGATAATTGGCATATCCATAAAAATTTTGATAAATGATATGTCCATTTTTTGCAACCAAAACATTTCCATTAAACCTTGTTTCTGTGCATAATTTTTTAAACCATTCGTCTATTTCTGGACTTATTTTATTATCCCATTTTGTTATAATTGTACTATCAGTCTTCTGGAATCCCTTTCCATACTTGCTTTCTTTTATGTTACCGTTATTACAAGAGAAGAGAAAAGTAAAGAAGAAAACCGCTAAAGTACTATAAGATAAATTTCTAAATAAAATCATTGAATTTTTAATTTGATAATTTGAAAATGTAGGTTCTAATTAATTTACTGACCAATCTTAATTATGCCTGATACTTTTATTCTATTTTCAGATAACCTCATCCACCCTGTTTTTTTCAGCATAATAGACAAAACCTTTTACATTTGGATAATTCATGCTTTTTAGTAAATCCATATATTCTTTTACCTGATTTACAGATTCGTGAAAGTAATCGCCAAACTTAAAATCAATTATTAAGGTTTCATCATGTTTCATTATTACCCTGTCAGGAATTCTTATTTTTCCAGTAACATCAAGTATGGCATCTTCGGTTTTGACTTGCCAATTATCCGAGAACCAATCCGAAACTATGGGCCGGCTAATCATCTCCTGAACTTTAGTAATCAGATTTTTACGCTCTTCGGAACCAATTTTTCCAGCAAAATAAAATTCATCAACAATACTGTCTATTTCTTTCCCATCTTTGATTCGAGAAAATATTTCGTGCATCAGTGTACCATAATTTACTTTATTCTCGATGTATTCCATGCTTTTCATAAAGAAATCCTCGGCATGGTTTACAATACTGATTTTCTGGTTCCAATCGCCCAGAGGATAATCATCCATAATAAAAGTTGGTTTTTCATTATGGTCTTTGACAAATTTATCGCCATCAATATCCAAATAACCCTCATGCAGCTCAAAAATTCCCGATTCGTCAGCATAGTGTTCTGTTAAATCAACCAAATTATTATCCATGCTGTTATTTTTAACACTATCAAAAAGCAAATCAGCTATTGAATAATATTTTCCATCTTTTATTTCTTTAGCAGGCGCCATAATAATGAGTTCTTCCCGTGGCCGTGTAAAAGCCACATAGAGCATATTTAATGCATCAATCATTGAATAAAGCAGTTCCTGATAATATTCCTTATAAAAAATACTGTTGACCAGGTATTTACGATAAATAACCGGAAACCGTTTAAATTGGTTAAATGGAGCAACATCAGATTCTGTCCAAATGATGGTTTCCTGAAGTGGGTTTGGTTTTAATGGCCAATCGCAATATGGAATAATAACTACTTTAAAAGCCAAACCTTTCGATTTATGAATAGAAAGTATTTTTACTGCATCTTGCTGGTCAGACAATTGCACAGAGTTTGATTTTCCTTTTTCGTTCCACCATTGCAGAAAAGCACCCAAATCGGTCGCTTCATTTTGACCAAAATCTGCAATAATATCCTTGAAAGTTTGAATATAAGCACTCTGACCTTCAATTTGGTTTAATGAAAATACCTGGCATAATTGTTCACTCATTTCATAAATGCCAACCCGCCTGTAATATTCTAGATTTTTAAAGAATTGTGCGGGTAAAAACTCCACAATATCTTTTGTTGCGGATGAATTAAAGTGAACATCATTTAATTCGCTTTCGGCATTAAACGTTGAAATAAAAACTGCAATAAGTGCATGCAAATGGATTAGATCGTGCTCATCTAGGATATAATGCATCGCATTAATCAATATTTGTATGGCCGGTGAGTTTGCAAGCATTAACGAATCGGATGAAATAATTTGATATTTCAGTGCATATGTATTACTTTCCTGATAATCGAGCAATAGATTTGCAATGGCTTTACCTTCATCATTTTTACGCACCAATATAGCAATATCGCCAGGTTGATAGTTTTTTTGTGTTAATAATTGTTCAATGGTTTCGGGCAATTCAATAGCAACTTTCTCCTGCCAATCTTTTTTTGTATCACCTTTAACCAGTTTAAAAAACCTTATTTTAACCCTTCCTCCCTTTTTACCCGAAAGATTTGGCAACTCCTGAAAAGTATCGGCATAAGCCCTTGAAATTACATTGTTATATAATTCTTTCCACTTACTTTCTTCCTGTTTGTCAACCACATCGGCAAACTCATTATCAAACAATTGTTGCAGTTTATCAGAAATATTTTTGAATATTGAATTGTTAAAATCGAGGATGTTTTTTTTACTTCGCCAATTCACTTTCAGGTTTTCGTGTTGCACATTTTCCTGACCAATTTCTTGTTCAACTTTTGAAAGCAAAAGACTCCAATCCCCTCCACGCCAACGGTAAATAGATTGTTTGATATCGCCAACAATAAGGTTTTGCTGACCCTCAGCGAGGTTGTTTTTAATCAATGGTTTGAAGTTGTCCCATTGAAAACCCGATGTATCCTGAAATTCATCAATCAAAATATGACGGAAGCGATTCCCGATTTTTTCATAAATAAAAGGGGCATCGTTTCCTGCAATTATTTCTTTTAAGATGCGGGTTGTATCACTAATTAAAAGAATGTTGTTTTGGTTTCGATATTCGGGCAATAACGCGGAAAGTTTGCGCAAAATCCCAAATGCATGAAATGCAGAGAGTATATTGATAGCTCCGAGGTAAAATTTATATTCAGACTGAATTAACGACAATGCATTGTTTAACAGCGGATTAAGTTCATAATATAGATTTTGGATTAAATCTTTAATTTCTTTTTTGGCTGTTTTATTCGACCACCGTTCCACATCATCAAGCATACTGATAACAGTATCTGTAGGTATAAAACTGTCCTGATTTTCAGGATCAGTAATTTTATTGGCTAGATAATTACTTAAATATTTAAAATTCTGACCCAACGCGGAAGAATCTACTTTTTGATTTGAAAATACTTTAGATGCGCTGTTTCCAATTTCAAGCATTTTCTGCTCAAATGAATTTTTAATTTCTTCTATTTTATTAAAATAATCAAGAATATATTCGTACTCATTCTCCTTTTCGTTTTGATTATCAGTTATATGAAATTGTTCTTTAAAAATTTCGCGTGCCAACTTATTTATCTCTGCCCTAAAATCCCAGTTCTTGCCCTCATTCATTTTAAAGTTGGCAAAGTGGATTAGGTAATTTCTTAAATCATCGTCGACATCAATTTGCCTGTAGAGCATATCTGTCAAATCGGCCAGCACTTTTTCTGAATCCAATTCAATCCTGTAGCCGCTTTCAACCCCAATTTCATAAGTAAAAGATTTAATAACCTTTTGCACAAAACTATCGATGGTACTTAATGAAAAAAAACTGTAATTGTGTAAAATGCTATCTCTTATGGTTTTAGCCTTCTCAATAATGACAAATTCTTCAGCATTTGGATTAATTGAAGCAAACAAATGAAAGAAATCAGCCTTAACCCCAAGGCTAATTATTTCGTTAAGCGATTCTAAAATCCGTTGCTTCATTTCTTCTGCCGCCTTATTGGTAAATGTAACCGCTAAAATACGTTTGAAATTTTCAGGATATAGTGCAGCCAATTTAAGGTATTCTTCAGTCAGTGAGTGAGTTTTACCCGAACCAGCAGATGCTTTGTATATTTTAAGTTTTGACATCGTTGCAAATTTACCTTTTTTTTGGTTTTTTGGTTCAATCAAATTCAAAACAATCAATTTTGTGCAATATTATTATTGTGCTCAGTAAAATTCCGTTTGTTTTCATTGTATTTGCAACGAATAGCCAAATTGGATTTACTTTAGGAAAGAAAATGTTTTTTAAAGTTACTTGGCGGATTTTGACTGCTTAATTGATATTGAAATGTTGTGCAGCTTTTATCCAATTGTCGATTATTGTATTGATACTTATATTCATATCAAAACTTCTTGGAATTATTGATTTTTGATATTAAATTTGAGATATATTGAATTTGACATTTATTTTTTGAAACACAATCAATTGGATATTTTATTCAATAAAGAATAGCAAATATTGATATTCAATACATTTAATTCTGAAAAAATGAAACTTATAATTCCAATTCTTCTAATATCTATTTTTACTACCGAAATAAATGAAATTTACGCGCAAACAAAAGAAGAAAAAAAAGATGTGGATTATAGCAAAAGTTCATTGTTTAATAGTGTAGAACCTATAAGCCTTGAACTTTTAGTAAATAAAAAAGCATTGCTTAAAGATGTAGAGGATAATCCTCAATACCACTATGCCCATGTAAAATATTCCACCGCAGAAGAAGGCCAAAAAGAATTCATTTTTAAAATATCGACGAGAGGAAATTTTAGGAAAAATCCGAAGAACTGCAATATGCCTCCTTTGAAAATAAAAATCCCTAAAAATATTAGTCAATCAAATAATCTTTTTTCGGGCCAAAGCAAAATCAAACTGGTTTTACCTTGTCAGCAAAAAAGTGAACAATATCAGGAATGTCTCATATTAGAATATCTTGCCTATAAAACCTATGAACTACTTACAGATGTAAGTTTTAGAACCCGCCTGGTGAATATTCAATTAAAGGATAGTTCAAATCTAGAGCAAGCGTTAAATTTTATTGGATTTTTTCTGGAGGAATCTGATCAATTGGCAAAAAGGAATGATGGTAAAATATTAAAATTTAAAAGATATCATGCAGAAAATGTAAACCGTGAGCAAATGACTATGATGACGGTTTTTCAGTATTTGATTGGAAATACAGACTGGTCCATTGATATGTCACATAATGTAGAACTCATTTTTATTCAAAATAATATTGTCCCATTGGCAGTTCCGTTCGATTTTGACTGGTCTGGAATTGTAGATGCCCCTTATGCAGTTCCTGCCGATATTCTTTCAATTTCATCGGTAAGGCAAAGACTTTACAGAGGTTATGAGCGTTCTATGGAAGAATATTTACCAGTAATCAAGCTTTTTAATGATAAAAAACCTGAAATTTATAATTTGTATAATAATTGTGAATGGTTAAGCGAAAAAACTAGGAAAAGTGCAATTAAATATATTGATGAATTTTTCGAAATAATCAATAATCCAAAATTAGTAGAAAGAGAATTTATTAAAAATTGTAGAAAACTTTAAGCTAACTTTGTCAATATCTAAATTATAAAAGCACTTATGATATATTGGTGTAATTTTTGAAGAATAAGCCATAATTAATCAACAAATTGCAAAATGTCCGGAAAAAAAGAAATAAAGATTTTCATCATTGAAGATGATTTCGTTTTTATTGAAATACTTACAAATTTAATCGATTCAATAAATGAGGAAATCGAGGATAAAAAAATCATTCTAAGCTATCAGACTTTTTACAGCGCTAAAGAAGCTGGATTTGAGCTTAGCTGTAATCCTGATATTGTGCTGTTGGACTATTTTATCATGGATGATGAATTAAATGCCGATACTGGCACTAAATTGCTCAAAGACATAAAGGAACATGACTCAACTATTGATGTACTTGTGATTTCTGGGCAGGAAAATCCAGAGATCAAAGAAGAATTATTAAAAAAAGGTGCAACTGCCTATATATCTAAAGATGAAGACTCTTTGTCACAATTAAGACCAAGCTTGATGGAAATCATAATGAAACATGTCAATTAATTATTCTTTTGAGAAATAAAATCCTATAGACAGAGTTTTATTAATGAATATCACTTAAAAATACAGAAAATGAAACTATTTATTATTGTCATTTCAATATTCTTGATGGTTCCCAAACAGTCAGAAACGTTTTACATTGTAAAAGTAAAAGGGAACATTATAAATGCCACAACCGGTAAATCCCTTGCTCAGGGTGATGCAATTGAAGCTACAGATGAACTTAATTTTGGTGATTTGGATGCCATGGCATTAGTAATTAGTGATTCGCAGAATAAATATGCACTAAAATTTCCAAAAGTTGATGGTACTGAATATAGCGAGTATATTGCATCTGTAAAAAATTCACTTACTGCTACTAAAAAAAACCGATTAGCTACTCGAGGACTTATAACAAATGCACCAATAAGGGATTTGAAAGAATTTTTAGGAGACAATGATTTTACGGTAATTGGCAATTCTCTTGAAGTAAAACTCAGTAAGCAATCATTTGAAAACAAATCTATTGAAGCCAAATATGATAAAGACGGAAAACCTTTTAATAAAGAATTAATTATCGGTGATACGTTGCTTAACTTATCAAGATCTGAATTAGGTGCAAAATCATATGGCGAAGTAAAGCTTTATCATGTTGATTTTTATAAGCATGATAAAACAGATATATCTGTTGAAAAAATAACCCGTCTTGATTTAAATTTTATCGACGAAAACGCACTTCGTGATGAACTTAAAACCATTATTGCGGTGTACAAAAAAAAGGATTACACCAAACCTCAAATGAAGACATTTTTAATGGAATATTTTCTTGACTTTTACGGTAATACCCACGAATTTGTTCTAAGTCAGTTTATTGATAAAGTAATTGCCGATAATATGAAATAGTTTCCATGAATTATTTATAAAATATTCATTGAAAAGGAATGGGTAACAAATCTACTGTTACTCATTTTTTTATAAGAATGAAAATACCACTAAAAATTGTAAAACTTTTTTTAGTTTAAAAATAAAAAAACTTTTATAACATTTTGATATTTTATTTTGGTAAAAAATTATTAATCTTAACATCTTAATTTATTTATAAAATTTACTAAATAACTAATTAAAAATGAAGTCGAAAATATTTTATTCTATCATCATATCAGTGCTTTTCACATCATGCCGTTCAATACAGAAAACTGAATTATCCTCTGGTTTTCAACAGGATAAGCTTCTAGTCAGTGTTTCGTGGTACCAGCATGCAGGTGAAATGGAAGCACTTTATTATCAGGGTTTCAACATAGCTAGATTAAGATTGGACGAGTCTGTAACTGCAAATACGAATAACAAACCGCTTGCGGTAGTGGTAGATATTGATGAAACGATGCTGAATAACAGCCCGTTTGAAACAACATTAATTACCAATGAAGACAAGCTATCAGGATGGTATAACTGGACATCAAAAGCAAAAGCAAAAGCACTCCCAGGGGCGCTTGAATTTGCAAAATATGCACAGGAAAAACATGTAGAAATATTCTACATCACCAATCGCGATGACAATGAACGTGCCTCAACTTTGAAAAACCTGGAAACAGAAGGTTTTCCATTTGCAACGGATGATCACTTATTTACTAAATCTGATTTATCATACAGCACCGGAAATACTAGTTCAAAAGAAGGGCGTAGAACTAAAGTGTCCGAAAAGCATGAAATTATATTATTAATTGGTGATAACCTAAATGATTTTTCTGAAATATTTGAAGATAGAAAAATCAATGATGGCAAAGAAGCTGTTGACAAAAACAGAGAAATGTTTGGAAAAAAATTCATCATCTTGCCAAATCCAATGTATGGTGCGTGGGAAAAGCCTTTGTATGAATATCGCGACAGTTTAACCGATAATGAAAAAACCCGTTTGTTGAAGTCAAAACTTAAAACTGAATAAGGATTAGTTATTGACTAAGTTTATGAGATACATATATTTAACCAATAAATATTACAATAAAATTCAGCGTCGAATAACAAAACAATGTCAAATCTTAATAATTTAAAAAGCCCAAACCGATAAAAAATTGTCGGTTTAGGCTTTTTACTTTTGTAACGAAAAAATGAGAGTTTATCTCACTAATTCAATATAGCAATCATTAATATTTCAAAACTTTAAACTCCACCCTTCTGTTTTTACTTCGTCCTTCTTCGGTTGAATTATCGGCAATTGGTCTTTCCGATCCATAACCTACAGCCTTTAGTTGTACTGGATTTGCTCCTTTTGAAACCAGATAATCCACGATAGTTTGAGCACGTTTTAACGATAAACGAATGTTTGAATCCTTATTTCCAACATTATCAGCATGTCCGGATATTTCAATTTGCATTGCCGGATTTTCCTTTAACATACGGAGAATTATGTTTAATGTTTCAATACTTTCAGGGCTGATATTTCCTAAACCGCTTTGGAAAGTAATTGACCTAAGCTCAATATTTGTTTCTTTTTTAACAATAGGATCCAATTTATATTCTTTTTTCGGATTTTTACTAATTGCCTCAAAGTCAAGCTTATCATATTGATAAAGATAGCCATCCGCATTTACAGTTATTGCGTATTCTTTGTTTTCCTGGAAGTTTATTAAAGCTTGTCCATTATTATCGCAATTGATTGTTTGAACAATTTGACCGTCTTTTTTCAACTCAATGAATGCATTCAAAGGCTTTCCGGTTTTTGAATCAAGCACTGAAATAGTTGCATCAACTTGCTTTTCAGTCTTTACTTCGGTTTTGTTACTATTAATTGGTAAGTCAACAATTAACACTTGTTTAACCGGCGATAAAGTGATTTTTTTCTGAATTCCTTTGCCTACACCATTCAAATTTACAGTTTCGTTCTGAGGAACATATTTATCTGCACTAAATTCAAAAGTATAAGATTTATCTGTCGCTAAATTTGCTTTTGCCTGACCATTGTCATCGCAAATCATTGTTTGAACTGCTTGCCCATTTTCTTTCACCGCTATGGTAGCTTTTACAGGTTTATTTGTTTCTGAATCAAGAACTGTATAAATAACATCCACATTTTGAATAACGGGTTCAATAACAGCTTCCTCAACTTTGTCAACCGGCGCTTTTTTGCATTTACCAAGATTTAATGCCAGACCGATTTCCAACCCAAATGCTTGGGTGGTAACTTTGTCGTTGCGGTTCATAATTGAATTCAACTGATAATCAGATGTATTTGTTTGTGTCATCATTCCTTTGCTTTCTTTAATGTTCTGAAAACCATTCATGAATTTTAGTCCACCAAAAACCGACCATTTTGGATTCAATTTATATTTGAGGCCCAATGCTGTTTCAAAACTTACATTGTTTAGTGCATTGAATGCGCCGCTTCCATTCATTTCTTTATTGGAAGGGTAAAAATACGGTGAACCCGGCACATCAACATCGTATAGCAAAGCATTGTAATCGGGATAAAAGCCTGTGCGAGTCAATATTCCTGAATTGTCATATTTGTTTTGAATGGCCACTCCATAGGTAATTCCAAGATTTAAATAGGCATCCAATCTAGATGAAAGTGAATATTCCAAGCCAAGCTTTGCAGGAATATCCAGGAAATAAACACTTTGGTTTTCAATATATTCATTCAGGTTTTCTCGAATAAATACTTGTTGGTTATCTACATCAACAGTCCAAATACTGTCGGCAAATGTTAAATTGTATTCAGAATTGTATTTTGTCAATCCCAAACCCAGTGAAATACTTGATCTAAACTTTCCAGAATTGATAAAGTAATAGCTCAAATCGGTTCCAATATTAAATCCGAATTTACTTTTTGCCTCGCTATTGTAAGTATCACTTTTTAATTTTGTAATTAAAGGTGATGCAAAAAAGCGAATTGCAAACTGGTGAGGAGAACATGTGTAATCGCATTGGTGTTCTGCTTGTCCTAATGTAAAATTTGTGGCCAATAAGAAAAACAAAATGGTAAATATGATGTTTTTAAAAATTTTCATTTCCAATATTTTAAAATTAAAGTTTGAATTTATCGTAATAAAAAATATACCATTGAAAAACCTATTGAACTATAATCTTGTGCGTTTGCCGGTAATTTTCCATTGTAATTTGCACGTTGTAAATCCCTGAAGGTAAACCTGCACCATTAATTTGGTATGAATTTGCATTATCCATTTTTTCGTAAGAATAAACTTTAAGTGCAATACCATTTTGATTATAAATTCCAATATTTACTTTACCGTTTTGTTCACCAACAACATCAATTTTAAAACTACCTTTGTTGACCGTTGGATAAATATTACTCACTGTAGCTTTCAGTGTTACCGTTTTTATTTCAGAAATTCCATTGCAACCATTGTTATCGGTAATTTGAACCATATATTGGCCATTCATTGATGAGGCAGGCAATACTAAAAACTGGCGATCACTTGGCATTTCAGAAGGTAAAGCTGAACCGTCTGCATATGTCCATAAATAATTGGTATATAAGTTATTGGTATTATCAACCACTAGAATAGAAATGACACCATCTTCTTTTTTCTCATAAACAATCGGCGTTTCTGTTATGTAAACATTAATTGTTAAAGGGTCAGAAATATTTTCACAGCCGGAAATATCATTCGTTGCATTTAAAGTATAAACTCCTGCACCATCTGAGGAAACAACATATTCGTTAGAGGTTTGACCTGTAACTTCATTACCATCTAAAAACCATTGGTACGAAAGTGAAGCATTAAAGTTACTGCAAACAATTTTTTCATCGGCACAAATTGCTTTTGAACCATTTACCACAGTATTGTCAGCAATAATTGGTTTTTCTGGTAATGGGCTAACTGAAACATTAACTGGTTCAATATCATTCCCACAACTATTTGCACTTTTTATATAATAAGTTCCGCTTATATCGACTGTTGTTGGGTTTGTTAAAGCATTTGTGGCTCCTGCATCTGTCCAGTATGATAAGGTTCCGCTGTTTGTATTCCCTGTGATAATTGCATTGGAAGTAATATCAACCGAACCGCAGGCTGCTGAGGGATCAACTATGGTCAGCACCGGTGTAATATCTTCCAGACCTAAATCTAATATAGCCCAGTTATTGGGTGCTCCGGTTAAAACTGCCCTTGCCGCTTCTGCAACACATGAATATTTACTGTTTCCTCCGCTGAAATCTACGGTTAGTTGCACAGGTCTGCTTGCCCAACCAATAAGCAATGCATCATAGTTGGTTGTTGAAAGTGTAACTTCATCAAACATTGATGTCATGTCTTCGACATTGCTTACATTCCAGCTACCAATATTTTGATTAAAAGAAGTAGCAAACCAAAACATTCCACTCATGTTTATAACTTTGCTTACATCCCAGTTTCCAATATTTTGATTAAAAGAATTCGCACCAAAAAACATAGAGCTCATATTTGTAACACTGCTTACATCCCAGCTACCAATGTTTTGATTAAAAGCAGAAGCAAAAGAAACAGTCCCAAACATTCCATACATGATTGTGACATTGCTTACATCCCAAGCGCCAATATCCTGATTAAAGGAAGTAGCCTCAGAAAACATAAGCGCCATATTATTTACGCTGCCAACATTCCAACTACCTATATTCTGATTAAAATCAGTAGCTTCATTAAACATAGACTGCATATTGTTCACATTGCCTACATTCCAATTTCCAATATTCTGATTAAAAGAACTAGCCTGAGCAAACATAAAGCTCATATCTGTTGCACTGCTGACATCCCAAGTTCCGATATTCTGATTGAAAGAAGTAGCATCATAAAACATTTCGGAGAAATCTAATACATTGCCAACCTGCCATCCACCGATATTCTTATCAAAATTGGATGCTTTGTCAAACATTCCGGCCATTGATGTAACTTTGCTTACATTCCAATTTCCAATATCCTGATTAAAATTAGTTGCACCGGAAAACATACGGTTCATATTTGTAACATTGGCTACATCCCAATTCCCAATATCCTGATTAAATGAGGTTGCATTAAAAAACATATACGTCATGTCTGTAACCTTGCTGGCATCCCATCCGGAAATATCATCATTAAAAGAAGTTGTAAAAGCAAACATAAAACTGGTATTTGTAACACCTGGCGATAATAGTGCAGGAGCTTCAACCAAATTAATGGCATTGAAAAATGCGTAAGAAAAGTTTGTGATGCCAATATTTCCAAAATTTGTGACTTTTACTAGTTTTTCTGCAAACGGATAATTCCATGCTCCAAATGCAGTGAGTGAGCCACTTATTGTAACTGTATATTCTCCATCGGTAGCATAAATATGGCCTTTATTGCCCACAGTTGAAAATGTTTCGGAATTGCCATCGCCCCAATTTACGGTTACATATACATCACCATTTAAAGGCAGGGTAATTGTTGTGCCGGCACTAAGAGCGGTATTGTAAACCAATGTCATGGGCATACAGTCCGTACCTCCATCGGTAATAACCCAGCTATTAGTCCCCCCCATTAGGTTTGCACGTGCAACGACAGCATCGCAGGAATATTTACTATTTCCTCCGCTAAATATAACACCAGGCTTTACAGACCTGCTAGCCCAACCTATTAGCAATGCATCGTAGTTGGCATTAGAAAGGGTGACATTATTAAACATTTTTTTCATGCTTATCGCATTGCTTACATTCCAGTTACCAATATTTTGATTGAATGATGTCGCGGAAAAAAATATTGAATCCATCGCTGTAACACTGCTTACGTCCCAGTTACCAACATTTTGATTGAAAGCAGATGCGGACTCAAACATACCAGTCATGTCTTTAACATTGCTTACATTCCATGATCCAATATTCTTATTAAATGCATTAGCATTAAAAAACATAAACGACATATCTTCAACACTAGTTAAAATCCATGCACTAATATCCTGATTAAAGGATGTAGCATCATTAAACATTTTTTTCATGAATTTGACTTTACTTACATCCCAGCCACTAATATCTTGATTAAATGCAATTGCAGAGCTAAACATTCCGGTCATGTCTGTAACGTTGCTTACAATCCATGTTCCAATATTCTGATTAAAAGAAAACGCCAGGGCAAACATTCCAGACATATTGGTAACATTGCTAACATCCCATGCTCCAATATTTTGGTTAAAAGAAGTAGCACCTATAAACATATTCTGCATATTTGTTACACCACTTACGTCCCAACCACTAATATCTTGATTAAATGAGGTAGCGTTTTCAAACATAGTTCCCATATTTGTAACCTTACTTACATCCCAGCCACCAATATTTTGGTTAAATAAAGTAGAATGATAAAACATTAAGGCCATGTTTGTCACATTACTAACATCCCACGCACCAATATTCTGATTAAATTTGTATGCATTTACAAACATTCCGTCCATCAAGGTAACTTTGCTGACATCCCAACTCCCAATATTTTGGTCAAACAGAAATGCTCCAGCAAACATGTTGGTCATCTTAGTAACATTGCCTACATTCCAATTCCCAATATTCTGATTGAAAGACTGGGCATTGACAAACATTGAATTCATGTCTACTACACTACTCACATCCCATGTGGAAATATCAGAATTAAAAGAGGTAGCGCCATCAAACATAGAACTGGTATTCGCAACACCAACCGGCAGTGCCAAAGGAACTTCAATTAAATTTACGGCATTGTGAAAAGCGAAACTAAAGCTTGTTATACCAATATTTCCAAAATCAGTAACTTTTATTAGTTTATCGGCATTTGGATAATTCCATGCTCCAAACCATGTAAGAGAACCAGTTATAGTAACGGTATATATTCCGCCGGTTGCATAGGTATGGCTTTTATGGCCGGGAGTAATAAAGGGTTCCGAAGGGGTTAAATCTCCCCAATCTACTGTTACGTTTACCGTTCCGTTTAAAGGAAGAGTTATTGTTGTTCCTGCACTGAGTGCGGTATTGTATACCAATGTCATTGGTGGACATTCCATCCCTCCATCCGTAATAGTCCAGTTGTTAGGTGCTCCTGTAAGCTTTGCACGCGCTGCTGTTGGAGCTCCGCAAGAGTATTTGCTTAAACCACCACTAAAAGTTAGATTGGGTTGTACAGCTCTACTTGCCCAACCAATGATCAATGCATCATAGTTGTCTGTTGAAAGTGTTGATAATCCAAACATTCCGTCCATAATTGTAACGGCACTAACATTCCAATCACCAAGATCCTGATTAAACGAAGGAGCATCGTAAAACATATATCCCATATTGGTAACCTTGCTGACATCCCATGCTCCAATATCCTGATTAAAAGCAGCATTATGTGCGAACATGTTGTTCATGTTTGAAACACTTCCTACATTCCAGCTACCAATATCCTGATTAAATGAATTGGCATAAGCAAACATCCAGAACATGCTCGTAACTTTACTTACATTCCATAAACCAATATTTTGATTAAATGCAATTGCTCTTTCAAACATATTGTCCATATTGGTAACATTGCTCACATTCCAGCTACCAATATTTTGATTGAATACGGTGGCATCTGCGAACATATAAAGCATATTTGTAACACTGCTTACATCCCATGCTCCAATGCCCTGATTAAAAGAAGAAGCTCCATCAAACATATAACTCATATCTGTAACCTTGCTTACATTCCATAAACCAATATTTTGATTAAACGAAGTTGCATAAAAGAACATAAATGACATGTTTACAACGTTGCCAACATTCCAGTTTCCAATATCCTGATTAAAAGCAGCAGCATTTCTAAACATTTCTGACATTGATGTGACACTGCCAACATTCCAGTTTCCAATATTTTTATTAAAAGAAGTTGCTCGGTAAAACATACCATCCATATTTGTAACACTGCTAACATCCCAATTTCCAATATCTTGATTGAAAGAACTAGCGCTATAAAACATTCTGTTCATATCTTTAACCTTGCTTACATCCCATGTACCAATATTCTGATTAAAAGAAGTAGCTTCGTAAAACATCCCGTCCATATAGGTAACCTTGCTAACAACCCAGCTACCAATATCTTGATTAAAAGAAGTACCTCCGTAAAACATAGCGTTCATATTTGTAACATTTCCAACATTCCAACCACCAATATCCTGATTAAATGAAGTAGCAGCTGCAAACATTGATCTCATATCTGTAACACTGCTTACATCCCATGTACCAATATTCTGATTAAAATTAGAGGCTTGGGCAAACATTGCAGTCATATATTTAACTTTGCTAACATCCCAATTACCAATATTTTGATTAAAAATAGGTGCAAAGGAAAACATTTGTGTCATGTCAGTAACATTGCTTACATCCCATCCAGAAATATCGTAATTAAAAGCTGTAGCACCAGAAAACATATAATTTGTATTGGTAACACTTGCCGGCAATATTGCCGGAACTTCAATTAAATTTATAGCATTGTGGAAGGCAAAAGCCAGGGATATTAATCCAATATCTCCAAAATCTGTCACTTTTACAAGTTTATCGGCATTAGGATAGCTATTTACTCCAAAACCATTTAATGAACCGCTAATAGTTACTGTATATTCGCCACCTGTAGCATAAGTATGATCTTGATTGCCTGAAGATATAAAGGCATCAGTATTTCCATCGCCCCAGTTTACAGTTACGTTTACAGTTCCGTTTAATGGAAGAGTTATTGTTGTTCCTGCACTGAGTGCAGTATTGTATACTAAAACCATTGAACTTAGAGTTGCTGAGCTACCTGTTAAACCGGTTGTTTCGTAAGTTTCAGTCCCTGCACAATCATTGTAAGCATACACTTTAAAATAATAGGTAGTTCCAGCAGTTAATCCGGTTAGGGTTATGTTTGGCAAAGCAGATGTTCCGAAATAAACCGGTTGTTGTCCTGCATTGTTCCATGATAAATCTGCAACAGGTTCTGTTCCATTTGTAGGTGCAGCAAAACTGTTTGCACTATTTACATAAACTGCGTAACCAACAGTGCCACCCATAGGAGCAGTAAAACCATTGAATTGTATCGAATTTGTTGTTTTTGTTCCAAAAGTCATTGTAGTTGCCTGTGCGCTTGGAGTTACATCAAGAAGTCCACCATCTGCAATTATCCAGTTATTAGGTGCATTTGTAAGGATTGAACGACCAGAAATTGCATCGCATGAATATTTTGAATTTCCACCGTTGAAAGTTACATTAGGTTTTAGAGTTTGACCAGACCAACCATTTAATAGAGCATCATAATTTGCTTTTGAAAGTGTAACTCCGAAAAACATACTTGTCATATTGGTTACATTGCTTACATCCCATGCTCCAATATCCTGATTAAAGGCAGAGGCAACATAAAACATACCACTCATATCTGTTACTAGACCTACATTCCAATTTCCTATATTTTGATTAAAAGCAGTAGCATTTTCAAACATTCTAAACATAATTGTTACTTTGCTTACATCCCAAGCTCCAATAACTTGATTGAAAGATGTAGCTTCTCGAAACATAGAACTCATATTTGTTACCTTGCTTACATCCCAACTACTAATATCTTGATTAAAAGCAGCAGCATAACCAAACATACTACTCATATCTTTTACTAGACCTACATTCCAACTTCCAATATTTTGATTGAAAGCACTAGCTCTGTTAAACATACCCATCATATTTGTTACATTGCTTACATCCCAACTTCCTATATTTTGATTGAAAGCACTAGCTCTGTTAAACATAGCCATCATATTTGTAACATTGCTGACATTCCAAGTGCTAATATCAAAATTAAAATTAGTACACGCAGTAAATGTACCATATAAATATAGTACAGTAGCAGGAAGAACAGTTGGTACTTCAATCAAATTTTTAGCATTATAGAATGCATAACTTAAATCTGTTAAACCTAAATTGCCAAAACTAGTAACCCTAACGAGTTTATCAGCATTTGGATAAAAAGGGGCACCAAACTGTGTAAGTGAACCGCTAATAGTTACCGTATATTCGCCATCCGTTGCATAAGTATGGTCTTGGTTTCCGGCTGAGGTAAAGTTTTCGGTTGGTGATAAATCACCCCAATCAACAATTACGTTTACAGTTCCGTCTAAAGGGAGGGTTACTGTGGTGCCTGCACTAAGAGTGGTATTGTATACCAAGGTCATTGGCTGTGCCATGATGGAATTGCCAAACCCAAAGGAGAAAAAAACAAAAAACAGGGCCAAAGCAATATGGTTTAGCTTTTTGTAAATTGAAGTATAAGTATTTGGCATGCTGCCCCAGCCCATTATAAAAGGCATTATTGGCATTTTTAAATTGTACTTTTTAATCATGTTTGAAAATGTTTGTATAAATATTCGTTTGTTCATAGTATTTGCTTGAATTTTATATGATCCCTAAAATCTGCAATTCGCAGGTGACTCTTTGTTTATCAGGGAATCGAAAAAACCAAAATGAATTTAGTCATCGTGTGATTCTTAGCTTTTTAATCATTTATCGATGGATTAAAGGCTCTCTTTATTTTCAAATTTGTATACGTTAAATTATATAAAAAGTTTCACTAGTGTCCACTAAAAAAAACTTAAGTTCTTTGAAATACTTGTAATTCGTAGCTTCTATCGCTTTTTTACTACGTGACGATTTGAATTATTATGTTCGTATAGAAAAATACAGCTATATGAACAATGGAAAATTTGTTTTTGCTCAGTTGACAGAGTTCTTGCCAAGAAGGAAATTTGATGGTTTTGTATCAAAACATTCCGGCAACAAATATGTTAAACATTTTACTTGTTGGAACCAAATGCTTTGCATGAT
>JANYKN010000148.1 GCA_025361565.1 Bacteroidota bacterium
CTTAATATCAGCCAGATACTCTAAACAGGCCTTATCTGTGGAAAATCTTTGAGTAAACTTTATAAGCTCTTCTCCTTCAAATTTGTTCATAAATTATTATTTTTGAATCAAATATAATAGAATTTATGTAAACACCTCAAAACTTATATTTGGTTATTTATTATCATCCGAATACGAATAAGGCATATCTTCGTTAGTAAATACAATATTTTTGTTCGGAATATTAGTCATTTCAAATTCCAATAATCCACCATTCATTATTGACTGATGATCAATAAAAGTTTTAGAATACTTTTTTTTGTTCAAATTCACTTTGTTCAGGTATAAATTTTCTTCACTATTCTTCGCTGCATTAATTACGAATTGTTTTCCATCTTTTAAATGAATCGTAATTTTTTTGAATAGAGGGGCACCAATTATATATTGGCTAGTTCCAGGGCAAACCGGATAAAAACCCATCGCTGAAAAAACATACCAGGCTGATGTTTGGCCATTATCTTCATCTCCACATAAGCCATCAGGATTTGGAGTATAGAGCCTGTTCATCGCCTGCCTGATCCAATATTGTGTTTTCCATGGCTCACCGGCATAGTTAAACAAATAAATCCCATGTTGAATCGGCTGATTTCCATGTGCATATTGACCCATATTGGCAATGGCCATTTCAGTTATTTCGTGAATTTGATATCCATAATAGGAATAATCATATTTTGGAGGAGCAGAAAATAAAGAATCTAGCTTATTTTTGAAATTATTCTTCCCTCCCATCAAATTTTGCAATCCTTGAATATCATGAAAAACGCACCAGGTATAGTGCCACGAACAACCTTCGGTAAATGCATCGCCCCATTTTTCAGGAATAAATGGTGATTGCCAGGTTCCATCAAGATTTTTGCCCTGCATAAAATTATTACCCTTATTAAATACGTTTTTATAATAAAAAGCTCTTTTGGCAAATGTATCTATCTCACTCTGAGGTCGGTTTAAAGCTTTTGCCAGTTTCATAATGCTAAAATCGTCATAACAATATTCCAAGGTTCTGGCAACATTCTCATCAACTCCAACATTGTAAGGAATATATCCCATATTATTGTAATATTTTACACCATGCCGTGCCACAGAGCTCAAGGGACCTTCATTTATGGAATTTTTCAATATTGCTTCGTAAAGGGTATTGATATCGTATCCACGTATTCCTTTTAGATAAGAATCTGCAATAATGGAGGCTGAATTTGAACCAATCATACAATCTCTGTGTCCAGGACTTGCCCATTCGGGCAACCAACCACTTTCCTTGTAAGTATTTACTAATCCTTGCATCATCATACTGTTTAATTCTGGATTTAGTATTGTACTTAAAGGAAAAGCTGCACGAAAAGTATCCCAAAAACCATTATCTGTGAAAAGATAACCAGGCAAAACCTGACCATTGAATGGACTATAATGAACTACTTTATTTTCCTTATCATATTCATAAAACTTGCGTGGAAAAAGTAACGTATGATACATTGCTGTGTAAAATGTAATGTATTGGCTGGTAGTTCCTCCTTCAACTTCAATTTTACCAAGTTCCTTATTCCATGCTTCTTTGCCTTTGGCTACAGTTTTATCGAATGTATCATCACCAATCTCACGTTTTAAGTTGATTTCTGCTTGCTCGATACTTATAAATGATGAAGCAACCTTAACCACAACTAGTTGCTTTGATTTAGTATTCAATCGAATAATACTTCCAACATGATCACCCTGAATTTCATTTTTTTGAAAGATTAACGTATCGCTCCAAGTTGAAGTAGTTTCAAAATCTGTATCGAAATACAATACAAAATAATTATGGAAATTCGATGGAACTCCGCCACTGTTATAACTATTGTATCCAATAATTTTACGTTCTTCGGGAATAACTTTTACATATGAACCTTTATTAAAAGCATCTAAAACTATGTAGGAATTTTTGGATTTTGGAAATGTGAATCGGAACTGGGCTGCGCGCTCAGTTGGTGTTATTTCAACCGTGGCATCATAATCGGCAAGGTAAACGTTATAATAATAAGGTTTTGCCTTTTCGGATTTATGCGAAAACCACGAAGCGCGTTTAGCTTCGTTAATTTCAGGTTTTCCGGTTTCAGGCATCAACGAAAAACAACCATAATCGTTAATCCATGGACTAGGCTGGTGCGTTTGTTTGAACCCCACAATTTTAGTTGAAGTGTAAGTATATTGCCATCCATCGCCGTTTTTGGCAGTTTGGGGTGTCCAGAAATTCATCCCGAAAGGTAGGGCAATTGCTGGGTATGTATTTCCGTTCGATAATCTGAAATCACTTTGTGTTCCTACCAGCGGATTTACATAATCGGCCAAATCGGAATTTAATTTTTGGGCACTCAGAGTTAATTGAAATACCAGAAATAATAGGATGAATGGATTTTTCATTGGTTTTAATAATTTGAAATTTAATAATTAATCATTGGTTTATTAAACGCTATTTAATCTTTCAGACAATTTTATTCTTATTAAAATCTCATTTGCCTCATCAAAGCAAACAAAAATTACTTTTTCAATTTTGTCGGTTTCTGCAAGAAATTCAGAAACTGCATCAACGGCAATTTTTGCAGCCTTTTCTTTTGGAAAATGATACACACCAGTGCTGATGTTTGGAAAAGCAATTGATTTACAATCATATTTAACTGCAAGTACTAAACTGTTTCTATAGCAATCGGTTAGCTTTTGGGCTTCATTATCATTTCCTCCGTGCCAAACCGGGCCAACGGTATGTATTACATATTTTGCAGGTAAATATCCACCGGTTGTAATTACAGCTTGTCCTGTTTTACAAACGCCCTGGAGTGTAACTATCAATTTACATTCTTCCAAAATTTCCTTTCCCCCAGCGCGGTGAATAGCACCATCAACCCCGCCACCGCCCATTAATGATGAGTTAGCGGCGTTTACAATTGCATCGACGGATACTTTTGTGATATCTGCTTTTACAATTTCAATCATAATTCATATAAATTATGAATATAAACAATAAAACAATCTAGAATACTTCAGTTTCCTCAATTTCAACTTTATTCAAAATTTTATATACCGGATAAGCATTAAAACCCATCCCCCACTGAGGTACTAAAAATTTATCGAGTACATTCCAAAATACAAAACCATCATCACTTTGGGGTTCAAGTAAATATGATGCTAAATTTGCCAATGGTTGTGAAGTTCGTATGATATAAGTTCCAGCCTTAAATTCCATGGTATCTTTTGAAAATGAACCAACTATGGAGTTATTATAATGTCCCTGGTTCATATGCAAAACTGGTGACAAATCTTTTATTTTAAATTTATCTACAATGAAAGATTGAGATTTACTAAGCTTTCCAACTCTTATTCCGTGTCTTTTTATCAAATCAATTACTGTAGGATCCTGAATTGTCAATAAATATGCAAATGGATATTTTACATTTACTACAGCATCGTAATGAGCAAAGTAAGAAACTAAAACCGTTCTTTTTCTGTCCGTCTTTTGATATTTATCCCATCCTGTAGTATCAGCTTTTGGTTCGACCTCGTATGTTTTTATTGAAATTTTTTCAGGTAATGCTGAGTTTTTGTATTCTATAGGAAAAGAATCACTCTCAGTCGGATTTAATCCTTTGTTAATTGTACGTTGATCTACCGTTTTGATCAGACTTTTAATTTCAGTGGCATGTAAAGAAGCAAAATCTGCAATTGAATTTAACAGGCCATAACATCCTAAAACCCTGGATTTGTAATCGGCATATACATAATTTTCGTTTAAAATGGATAACCTATTTCTTACACCAACATAATTCACTATATATCTTGGCTCAACAGCTTCAGCAATCCAGCCTTTTTCAGGTTTTCCCATATCTATAAATTCGCCATAAAAGCAATTTTCAACTTTATACTCTTTTAGTAAAATGTTAGAAACTGCGGGCATCATGTTCTTTTCCATAAAATCTATCAAGCTTCTATCTCCTGCAGGATTCATCATCCATGTAAAAGTTACAGGCTCCTCGTGGTAAGAACCATTGGTAGTGTGGCAATCTACAAAAATTTGAGGATCCCAGTTGTTTAGTGCTTTAATTAGACCATTTACTTCGGGACTTTCCAATTTCATGGCATCACGGTTAAGATCAAGCATTTGCCCGTTGTACCTCAATCCTACTCCATTTTTGGGCCCATTTTGATGAGTTCTGTTCAATGGACTTATTTTTTCATTTCCGTCTGCGTTGAAGTTAGGGCAAATCAAAAATATTACATTTTTGAGGATATCTTTTTTCTTTCCGGCCAGCACATCGCGGGCAAACATCAAAGTCGCTTCTTTTCCTTCTACCTCACCAGCATGGATATTGGCTTGTATATAAACAACAATTCTTTTATCGTTCTTAATATCTTTTGTAGATTTTGGAAGCGGATCGGCTATTATCAACAATGGAATATTTCGTCCCTCGTTTGAAACTGCAAGAGTTTCGAACCTAACTATTTTGGAATTCTTTGTTATTTTATCAATAAAATCGTTTACATCTTTTTCGTTAGATGTTGATTCGAAATTGGAACTTTCGGCTACGGTTAAAACCTGGGAAAAACCCAAAGTTGAAAACATTAGAAATACAAGAAGAAATGCTATTTTACACATGGTTAAAAGGTCTAAATTTAAAACGTAGGAAATCTTTGCTCAAAACTTGAATTAATTTTTCTAAATGACAAAGTTCATTTTTTTGCTTTCAAAAATAGTTAAATATTCATGGGTTTACAAAAGCCAGAAGGATTTATCGAATAAAAATGATTGGATAAATTTTATAATTATTTTGCTATATCAATTTTATATTTTGCTTTTTTGATTGTTATAATGGCAATAGTAGTCAAATAAATATAAGTATTGAGCATAAACATTCGTTGCCAAAAACCCTTATAAACTGCTAGAAAATTATTTTCATCGGATGAATACCTGAATAAAAAAAGAAAAATAGTCAATATTCCAGTTATAAAAAAGATTTTGGACATTCGATAAAAACCAGGCCTTTCATTTTTGTCAATTACCTTTTGCATAATCATAGGAAATATTAAAATAGCTGTAACCCCAATGCCGCCAACTATATCATGAATAATTGCAAGAATTGTCGGTTCGTCAGCAATATGATCGGCCTTAAATGCGCCGGAACCTATACCCTCACCCAAGCCATAAAAAATAATTAATAAAGCTGCTATTCTTGCAAATTTCCCTTTTTCATGAAATGCTTTATTAAATCCTGTGCCAAAGAAAATCATAAGTACTCCCATGATTATCCACCAAGTAGAAATAATATCAGAAACAGGACTAACGGACGCTCCAAGCGAACTCATTGTATCTCTCATCTGATTATATCCGGGATAATATTCACCCAGAACAAAAATGGACACAAATTCTCCTACACAAGCTAAAATGCATGCAACAGCAGATGTAATGATGTAATTATTGGACTTTTGCATTTTGTAAATCAGTTAATAATTATGGATAACCAGATATTTCAATCAAAAATTTAAATTATTCTAATTTAGCAATTATGGCTTAATTACATTTGACAGTACTGTTGGTATTTGTAACAAATCATAATCATGTTTATAAACCAGGTATTTATTGTACCAAATGGGTTCAAATTTTTCTTTGTAATCGCGCATGCCTTTGTAATGCGAAAAAGATCTAATTTTTTCGTAGGCAAATTTCATTGATTTTTCAGGAAAAGTGTGTGGATCATTCAGACCACTCAATGGAGCAAATCCTATATTCACATAAGTAATATTTTGAGATTTTAAATATTTAAAAAGTTCAATTAAAATGAAATCCATTACCCCATTTGGAGCATCTTTCGTTTTTCTCATCAAATCATATGTTGCTTCATCTTTTGCAAAATCTGGTATAATATTCAGAAAAGCAACCACTTTCTCTTCCGCATTTTCAACTGTAATAATTGTTTGCTGTTTCAATTCTTCCCAAATAAACATACCTTGCGAAAAAACAATTTCTTTCCTTTCGGTATCCATTAACCACTCATCGCTTACGGATTTAATTTTTTGAAGTATCCCATCTTTTACAGGCGAATGATGAACAGTGGCTTTATAACCAAGATCTGCAACTTTATTAATTGCATTGCGTATTGACTTTTTCTTTGGCCCGTCCAGATTGAAGGTTGAAATATTGACAACACCTTCTTGTCCAAGAAATAATTCCTTTTTTTTAAATTCATGATAAATAGAAAGAGATTCCTCCGGAACGCGGTAATAAATGCTTTTCAGTCCATTTTCGTAGCAATACTTATCAAACTCACTGATGCATTTCTTTAACTCTTCTGAATTTTCTGCAATTGGGTTTTCAAGTGCCACAGCAAAACTACCCGAAACCCGATATGCTATAAATGCTTTTTTGCTTTCTGAAAAGAAAATCATTTTATCGTCATAGGTCTTAAAAAAATCCAGTGCAGTAGCTCCATATGAATTTTGGATTTCTTTTGCTAAAACCAACTCTTCTTCCGTCAAATTGTTTTTAGCAACATATGAACGAACTAGAGTATAAATTAAAAATGCAATAGATAGAAATCCACTGATATTGATTGAAAAAAGAAAGTGTTTTGCAAATGGATCATTTGGAACTAGTTCGCTACTTCCAAATAAAAAATAATTTTGAATAGTAAACCTTAACGATTGCAGAAAGTTAAAATCGATATCGAAATGCTTTTTGTCTAAAAAATAAAATCCTGCAATCCCGTAAATCAATGTAGCTACGGTTAAAAGCAAAGAAGTTTGCAATCCTACATATCTTAATTTAGGATTTGATTTGACATAATATTCCTTACGTGTAGATATCAAAACAATGATTACTAAAATGGCAATTGATGCTTCCTCATAATCAATAGCTTTGGTTATATGCCCAACAAATGATAAGAAGCTTAATACCAGCGCAAACCACCATGCTGTTTTCAAACCTTTGAGCATAAAAGCGGCGGTAACCAAAAGGAATAAACCAGCAGTCATTACCAGGTAATTTGAGGCATGAATTACTTCTATTGGTAGGAAATCGTTTAGCCGAACTAATCTTTCAGAAATTGCAGGTGTTAAAACAGATACTATATTCAATATTCCAAGTCCCATCAAAAAAAACGCAGGAAGAACCCGCATCAGAAGCTTATTAATTTTTGAAACGAAAGTTATAATACCTAAAAACAACGGCATCCAGAATTCGAAGAAGCGATATAAAAAAGTAATGGCGATTGCCTCTACATTTGCAAACCCAAATCGAATAAGAACGTAAGTCATTGAAACTTCAATAGCGCCCAGTCCACGCAGGAATGGCGAAACGATTAAAAAAATAACCGAAATAATATAACCCATTACAGCCGCAAAAATTGAAGGATTATAACCTAAAGCAGTCATTGCTATGTACAAGTGTGTTATTCCAACAATTTCAATGATTACAGAGATAATAACAGTAAACAGGAACTTTTTTTTATCAAGTATATTATTCTGCAAATCGTTCATGAAAACTTCAGTTGAAGGTATAAGTTTTACTAATAAATTGTAAAAAAATCCTTTTTTCATGATGGAACGATAGGCAAAGAAAATTGCAAATTTTAAAATCACCAATGCAATTAATGCATACCATTCGCCTGATCCAATTGTTCCTTCAACAATTGCATAAATAAAGGCAGGAACTGCAACAATCACAACAGAAAGAATTCCGACAAATCCATAAATTGACGAAGCAAAGTGAATTTGTGATTTTTTAATTCCTTTAATTTCAATTGTTCCTGTAAAAAATGCAAGAGAAGACACACCTCCGGCCGGTAAAAAAATACTAATCAAATTTCTTTTAACAAATAGAATTACAGAATCGAATAATGAAACTTTGTTACGGGTAGAAGCAAATGCAAAAACATACATCTGTCCCTGCAGTAGAATATAAAATAAAGTTAAGCTAATACCCGCCAAAACCCATTGCCATTTTGCAGCAAGAAGTACATTTTTTATTTCTCCCAATTCAGCCTTTTCATGTTTTATAAACCAAATTCCGATTGCCAGAAAGAAAAGTGTGAAAATGAATTGTCCAATAATCTTTCCGTTTTCTCTTAAGAAAGGTGTTGCATGTTCTTTTAAATGGATTGCTAAAGAGCTTTTTGATTCATTTTTCATTTTCAAAATTTATAAATATTAAATATTGCAGTAAATTTTGTTATTTTGCTATGACAAAGTTACAATTTATATAGTTTTGTTGCACTATTCCGCTCTTTTCTTAATCAACCTGAAAGACCAATACATGATATTTAGAAATAAACCCAAAAAAAATGTCATACCCCATGCTTTGGGATGTTCGTAAGGATTTGCAATTCTATCACTAATATCTTCCATTAATCCAAATGGCTTTCTGATAATATCCCAACTGTTCCATCTTCGGTAACGACCCAGATATACTCCAAAACTAACTATAAATAAAAGCACACTTGATATTAATGGAATCATGTTGGGTTTAATCCTGTTTTTAATGATGATTTCAATATCCCACAGACTCATAAAGCCAAATAAAATACCTGTCCATGCAAATGACAGGATAAGAATCAAATCAAACCATATGGGCATTGAATCCCATTGGTTCAAATGGAATAAATCAGTAAGAATATATGGAGCATTTGGAAAGAATAATAGCCATGAAAATAACAACAAAATAATGACTAGCTTTTTACTTTTTAAGTTTGGATTGATAATCATTATGCTGCTAAATAACCAGGGAATAAAAGCCAGAAATAAATTCCAAACCAAAAAAAGATAATCTTTGGAATGAGCATATTCTAAACGGAAAATTGATAATGAAAAACAGAATAAACTTAAAGCTCCTAAAAACAGGGTTTCTTTTAGTCTATTTGATTTCTTCAATTTATCCAACATAATTAATCATTTTTGGTAAAAAAACGATTATTCCAACAACTATGGCGGTTAAAGCACTAATTAGGACGGCGGCGGCAGACAAATCTTTCACTTTTTTAATAATTTCATTTTTATTGGGTGAAATAAAATCAGCCAGATTTTCAATTGCTGAATTAATAATTTCGCAAGCCACAACAAATCCTATTGCAAAAATGATGGCAAGCCATTCCAACGTAGAGATTTCAAATAAAAATCCAGAAATTATTACTAGAATAGTTGCTAAAATATGAATTCTTGCATTATGTTCTTCTAATATTAATATTTTCAAGCCATTGAATGCGTATTTAAAACTTTCCAGCCTTTTTTTTATTGAGAAATTTTCTCGATTCATTTATTTCTTAAGTTCAATTTTATAATTTATTCACTAATTTCGTTATTCGCATTATTCAATTTACTGTGTTTGTATCCATAACTAAAATAAAGAACTAGTCCAATAATCAGCCATATTAAAAAACGAAGCCAATTGGTAATTCCCAGCTGCGACATTAGATACAGATTAACCAATAAGCCCAAAACGGGAATTGCCGAAAGATTTTTTATAACCGAAAGAATTGAAACTGAAATAGCTACAATTAAAAATATAAGGAATGGAATCTGGTGCTTGAATACATTCCAATCTGAACTAATCATATCATCCAGCATCAGTCGAAAATCGTTGTGCCAATAAAATAAATATCCTAAAAACAAAGCGAACCAAATCAAAGGAACAATATAACGGCTAGAAACATATGGTACTATAAAACTACCTTTTTCCGATTTGTTGGCATTCATGATTAACACACCTCCCGAAACCAGCACAAATGCGAATAATGTTCCAATACTTGTTAAATCGGTTACTTCGGTAAGGTTCATAAATAATGTGGGAATGGCTACCATTATACCAGTTATTATAGTAGCGAATGCCGGAGTTTTAAATCGTGGATGAATTTTTGAAAATCTTGGAGGTAGAAGTCCGTCTCGGCTCATACTCATCCATATACGTGGCTGACCTACCTGGAACACTAATAATACAGATGCCATGGCTATAACAGCACTTAAGGCAATAATTCCTGACAAACCTTGTAAATGAACTTTTTGGAAAACATAAGCCAGGGGGTCGCCAACACTCAATTCTTTATAAGAAACCATTCCTGTTAAAACCAAACTGATTATAACATACAAAACGGTAGTGATAATTAATGCGAGAATCATCGCCTTTGGCAAGTCACGTTTAGGATTTTTACATTCCTCAGCTGTTGTACTAATGGCATCGAAACCAATATAGGCAAAAAATACACCTGAAACGCCTTTCATCATGCCTCCAAAACCATTGGGAGCAAATGGATGCCAGTTTTTTGGATCTACATAAAACGCGCCAACCGTAATTACAACCATTAAAATGATTATTTTAAGTAGAACCATAATATTACCAGCCACTTTGGCTTCTTGAATTCCAATATATACAAGACTTGTAATGGCTACCACAATAGAAAATGCCGGAATATCTGCGATTACTCTAATTCCGAACAATTCCGGTGCATTAGTCCATGCCAACCAAGCCTCCTGCAAAGCAGAACTTAAAGCTGAAAAACTTGTTCCACCAGCTATCAGTTCACTTGCCTGATGGAAACCCCGTGAAGCACTCAGGTAATCAACTGTTAACCATTGAGGTATATGTATACCAATACCCGAAAGCATCCCCACAAAATATTCGCTCCATGAAATAGCTACAGCAACGTTACCAACTGCATATTCCATAATCAAATCCCAACCGATTATCCAGGCTATAAGCTCACCAAACGAAGCATATGCATATGTATAAGCGCTTCCGCTGATGGGTATTGCACTGGCAAATTGTGCATAACATAAGGCGGAAAATCCACATGCAATAGCAGTAAATATGAATAAAAGAGATACTGAAGGTCCACCATTAAATGCTGCTGTGCCAATGGTGCTAAAAATTCCAGCACCAATAATTGCTGCAATTCCCAAGGCAGTTAAGTCACGTACACTTAAGGTGCGTTTCATGCGGTTTGCATTCTCAGTGTCAGCCTGAATAAGGATTTGCTTAACTGATTTTACTTTGAAAAAATTTGACATGGAATATAAATTTGTGCTAAGATAATTTTTTTAAATTAAAAAGTGTTATCATATATAAGCTTTGGAAGAAAAAATGATTGGGCATTTGCATAAAAATGGATTTAAATTGAAATTCATTTATTCAGGAAAGAATTACTGTTTTTGAGATAAACCAACAAAAAAATAACTGTATTTTCTTTTAAATTAAACGTTAAAAGAAATATAAATGATTAATTCAATATTTGTTGCAGCCTAGGTTATCAGTTATTTCATTTCTTTTTCACAGGTAATCCAGCCCGCAACATCGCTACTCGAAATCCAATTCGGCAACTACTTTTATTTTCAGAAAACACGGTTCGCGAACCACATTCAACATATATAGGACCATCGGCCCATGAACCTCCTTTTACTGTACGTGGAAATATATTTGATTCCAATACTTTGGCATTATGTATCTCACCATAGGCCTTAGGGATTAACCACTGCCTATAGTTTTCAATGCATGTGTCAGGAAATGAGGCAGGATCATAATAATTTCTCCTTCGCAGGATTTTAGTCATTGCCGCATGTAAATCATCATCTGTATTTACCTTAAAAAGACTTGTTAAAGTATCTTTTTCAAATTCATCATTAGAGTTGTTAGAAATAAATCTTCCATTGTTAATATCAGAAGAATCTTTGTTTGTAGTTGCGATGTTAGTTGAATCATTTGAACCAATTACTGAAAACACATTGCCCCGAAAAGGCCTATATCCCATATCTTCTTCCCATGTCATTTTTGGAAAATCAAGCATCCACTCGGCAACATTACCAGCCATATCATACAACTTAAAACCGTTTGCAGGAAATGATTTTATCGGTGATGTATAAACATAACTTTCTTTATGATTTTTGTCTACAATACCTTCTGAAAAAGGCTTAACCCAATATCCGTTACGGTCTATTATTGGTCCGAAATTAGCATAAAAATGGCCCTTTTTATCTGTAAGATTTTTTTCTTTCCAGGGAAAAATATTTGCTGAACTGATATATTCTGCACTTTCCTTTTTTTTATTTTCATCCATTCCAATTGCCGCATATTCCCACTCTGCTTCAGTTGGCAACCGAAACGAAGGATATAAATTTTCAATAAGATTAGATGATTCGAGAATAGTATTGTTCAATCTTTCAGTTCTCCAATGGCAATATGCATTTGCTTGATTCCATGAAACACCAACCACAGGATAATTGTTATAAGCAGGATGCCAAAAATAGGATTTAACAAGTGGTTCGTTGTAGCCATAAGTGAAATCGTTTATCCAGCATAAAGTATCTGGATAAATACAAATTGAATCAATATAAAGTCCATTATTAAATGTATAATTAAAACGTTTTGTATCAAACATCTTTTTTTTGTAAAATCTCTCATTTTCGGGCATATACATTTCCTGAAGTACTTCATGGTTCTTTTCAGTATAAATTTCAGTTATTCTTTTCCAATTTAACATTTTTGATCCTTCGCTTAAATAAAATGAAGGATCGGTTTTTGCCAGCAGCCAGAGCGCAATAGAGTCCCTTACCCAGTTTACAAATTCCCTGTATTCGGCATTTGTCACTTCGTGATTGCACAGATAAAATGAGACAACGGTAACTCTTCTTGGAATGTCGCTTTCTAATAAAGTAGTGTCATCAATAGTTGTAATTATATTCGAAACCCTACCCATGTTAAAAGTCCCACCTTCGATTAAGAGCATATCTTTGAAATATAGTGCAGCTCTTTTGGATAGTTTTTTCTGCTTTACAGGAGAAGTTTCAAAACCGGAGATTTCAGGTTCATTATAAGTCCAACCAGTTGTAACTTCATTTTTAGTGGTTCTACAATTAGTAAGGGTGATAATTCCCATCATGATTATAGCTCCATTTATACTATATGCTTTCATAATTCAACAATATTATTTTGACAATAGTTCAACAGTATTATTTTATTCTTGATTATTCTCATTATTTTCAGCAATGACTCAAAATTTTATTATTAATTACTTCCATTCCGTTACTATTCAATTAGGATTCTCTTCAATTATCATTAGGTAGTAATAATTTAAAATAGATACAAATATTTGTCATCACATCTTGTATATTGTAAATATAGCAAATAGTTTTGAAAATTAGTTTCGATTGCCAGAAAATGAGAAGTGCATAATCCAAGTATGCAATGAATAACAGATTTCTTTTCTACTTTTAACTGAATTTGCAAATTAACAGATTCTGCATACCTTATTCTTATTAAAGATGCAAATAATATTCTTTCACTACCTTTCTTTAATATTGTCAAAAGTTTATTATATTTGTCTAATAAAAGAATAAACATCTAAAAGGCACTAAAAACAACAGATTATGACAGAAAATAAAAAAGGTTCAACCGTAAAACGAAGAAACCTAATTATTATTGAAATTCAAAAAAAAGGGCAGGTATTTGTAGATGAATTAAGCAAGGAATTTAAGGTTAGCGAGGTGACTATTCGCAATGATCTTGAACAACTAGAGCGAAAAAACATGCTTATAAGGGCAAGAGGGGGCGCAATAAACCTCGAATCGAGAGTTCGGTCGGATTTTCGTTTAACAGAAAAAGGCAGGATCAATTTAAAAGAAAAAATCGCAATAGGAAAACAAGCTGCCAAACTAATAAAAGAAGGTGATACCATCATCATTGATTCTGGAACTACAACCATCGAAATCACTAAAAATATTTCACATTTAAAGGAACTTACACTCATATCAAATGCTTTAAACATTGTAAATGAACTAAGCAACACTTCCAACATAAATGTAATAATACCTGGTGGATACTTACGAAAAAACTCAATGTCACTTGTGGGGCCAATGGCCGAAAAGAACCTGCGAAATTTGCATGTTGATAAGGTTTTTCTTGGTGTTGATGGTTTCGATACCAAATTTGGTGTTTATACTCCTAATATTGAAGAAGCCCATTTGAATGAAATTATGATTGAGGCTGCCACTGAAGTTATTATTGTGGCCGATTCAAGTAAATTTAAAAGAAGAAGCTTTGCTTATATATGTCCTTTGAATAAAATACATACTGTTGTTACAGACCAGGGAATTAGTGATGAAGATAAAAAAAGACTCGAAGATGCAGGAATCAAAGTTTGGATAGCATAGGATTTTTTTAAATTCAACATATAGAACAAGCTCAATTTTATTACAAAAATATAATAAGGTTTTGTAATTATAAATACTTTCGTATATTTGCTTTTATATTACACAATCTTATATATAAAATATCTATGAAGATAAAATCAAAAAATCTGTGGTTGCTTTATGCTTTTATCACCACTTTTACCTGGGGCATTTGGGGTGCATTTAGTGAAATCCCTGCCAAAAATGGGTTTCCTGGCTCTCTGACTTATGTTGTTTGGTCAATTACTATGCTTTTACCAGCTTTCATATCACTCAGAAATATAGGATGGAAAATAGAGCATCAATTCAAATCGATTGTACTTGGACTTGCAATTGGTTTATTGGGTGCCGGAGGGCAGCTAGCTTTATTTGTTGGTGCACTAAATGAAGGCCCGGCTTATCTTGTATTTCCAATCATTTCACTTTCTCCAGTGGTGACAGTTATACTGTCTTTGATTTTTTTAAAGGAAAAAACAAACAGGCGTGGTTGGATGGGTATTATATTGGCCATAATTGCAATTCCACTCTTATCCTATTCAGATCCAACAACTTCATCATCACATGGTATTATGTGGCTGGTTTATGCGTTAATGGTATTTGTAGCATGGGGTTTTCAGGCTTATTTCATGAAATTGGCAAACAATACCATGAGGACTGAAAGTATTTTCTTTTACATGACTATCACTGGCCTTCTATTAGCTCCTGTAGCACTCTTTTTCACTGATTTTTCAGTCCCTGTGAACCTTGGATTTAATGGTCCATATCTTGCGTTTATCATCCAAATGCTTAATTCGGTTGGTGCTCTTTTTATCGTTTATGCTTTTAGATATGGAAAGGCAATTATTGTTAGTCCACTCACAAATGCAGTGGCGCCAGTTATTACCATAGTGCTTTCTCTTATAATATATCAAAGTTTTCCTCATAAAATAATTATTACAGGCATGGTGTTGGCTCTAATTTCCATATTTTTAATGGCGGTTGAAGATGAAAAACCTGTAGTTGAAAAGTAAAAGGAGAACAATTTTTATAAGCAAATACCTATAAAAGATAGAATTACAACTCGAATCTTATACTTCGAGTTGTTTATAAAACCTGAATTGTCGAAAAATGCTACTATAAATAATTAATATTTAAATATTTGGTAGTAATTCAAGGAAAATTCAATTTTATGTTATATTTGTAAAAAGAATATTTATATTAATAGTTATATTAAGAATTAGCTTTTGCATAATGGAATTTTTAAAATTTTATATGCTTGCTGATAAGCTTTTAAATCAATTCTTTATCTATGTAAATATTTAATAATTATAATATTCTCAATCAAATATTAAAACCTAAACAAATGAGCTGGCAAGACCTTAAAATTTACCAGAAACTCTTGATTTCATCCGCAATCATCCTGTTTTTTTCTATTATTATTGGGTTAGTTGGTATTGTTAATCTGAACTCGATTAACGACGATACCAATAGAATGGCCGAATACTATCTGCCAGTAGTTAATAATACATATAAAGTTGATAAACATTGGCATGAAGTTATAAACTCCCTTGAAAATTATAATTATTCTGGAAATGATTTTTTTGGAGACAAAGTAATATCGCAAACAGACAAAGTTCTCTCCGCGATTGAACTTATTTTAAAAAATGCTGATTTAGCAGGATTAAATGAAGAAAATAAAACAAAGGTGATAAATGTAAAACTTCAAATTGAACAATTTTTAAATCATTTTAAAAACTATCAAACTGAAGTTAAAAAAACCAATATTATAATAAATAACCTAGCCAATTTAAAAAAAATAGCAATAGCCAATTCAAACATTAGTATTCAAAAAGATATATTTGAAGCACTTTATTTTATAAATGAAGCAAGAGTCGATCAAAAACCAAGGAAACTTGCCGGAATAGATGCCCTAATTAATAGGTTAAACAACAATAATGACTCACAAATTAAAGATTTTGCAATCAATGTAAAGGAATTTAAAAATCTATATATTTCTTCGCGACAAATAGAATTAAAGACAACAGAAATAAGCATGAATGTTTTGGCCGATATTAAGGGCATTACAGAAGTTATCCTTGATTCCTTTAAGGAAAACGCTGAAAAAACAAATCAAATCACTGAAAAATCTACTATATATCTTGTCATTTCAATATTAATCGCCCTTATTTTGGGTATCCTTTTTTCATCCATCATAAGCAAATCAATTACCGGCCCTATCAATAAAAGTGTTAAAATTGCTGAAGGACTTGCATCCGGCAATCTAACCATAATAATTGATATTAACCGCAAAGACGAAGTTGGGAAGTTATTCATTTCATTGAATTTAATAACAGAAAATATAAATAGAGTTGTAAAGGAAATTAAAGAAAGTGCAAAATTGATTGCCGCTGCAGGCTTAGAATTAAATTCAAGTTCACAAGAATTGGCGCAGGGAGCCAATGAACAAGCTTCAGCATCAGAAGAAATTGCTGCTTCAATGGAGGAAATGGGATCGAATGTACGCCAAAACTCCGAAAATGCCCAAATTACCGGAAATATTGCCAAAACATCAGCCATTGACATTGTCGAAGGAACCATTTCAGCAAAAGAAGCTATTTTATCGATGAAAGAAATTGCAAATAAAGTTTCTATAATAAATGACATTGCTTTTCAAACCAATTTATTGGCGCTGAATGCTGCAGTTGAAGCAGCAAGGGCAGGCAATGCGGGTAAAGGTTTTTCCGTTGTTGCTTCCGAAGTTCGCAAACTGGCTGAAAGAAGCAAACTGGCTGCTGTAGAAATTGAGAAACTGGCTTCAAATACAACAAAAATTTCTGCAAACGCAGGTAATAAATTAGAGAAAGTTACTCCTGAAATCCAAAAAACAGCTGGATTGGTAGAAATAATTGCTACTTCAAGTTTAGAACAAATCAAGGGAATTGATCAGATGAATTCTGCAATGGGACAGCTTAATTCGGCCACACAAGGTGCGGTAAGCAATTCAGAACAAGTTGCTTCAAATGCTGAACAACTTTTGGCACAAGCTGAAATATTATTAAGAACCATTGGCTTTTTTAAGATTTCTGCCAATGAATTGTCAATGGATGAAGATATTATTAAAAAGGATTTAATTTTCGAGGAAAAAGAATTGGATAATTTCAATAAAGAAGATGTTAAAATCAGTAAAAAATTGGAAACACCAATTTATTCAAATTCTAGCTCATCAAAAGGATTTAATTTGAATCTTTCAACAACTGAAAAAAATGATGATGACTTTGAAAAGTTTTGATACTGCATTATGAACTAAAATATTATCTAAATCAATTGTGATGATGAAATTTTCTATAATTCCTGTGATTCTGCTTTTTTTTGTGTTTAGTTTTAACAGTTGCACAGAACAAAAATCCAAATTTAAAATAGGAATTCTAATTCATTCTTTAGACGTTCCCAGATATAAAAAAGAAAAAATACATTTCGAAGAAAAAATTGCTGAATTGGGTGGCGAATGCATTGTAAAATCGGCCAACGGAGATGAGTCGCTACAATATAACCAAGCGATGGAAATGATCAATGAAGGAGTAGATCTTTTGGTTGTTATTCCTTCGAATGGCAATACAGCAGCAGCCATTGTGCGTGAAGCCCACAACAAAGGAATTAAAGTAATAGCCTATGATCGTTTAATTAAAAACTGCGATCTTGATTTTTATCTTGCATTTGATGCTGACAAAGTTGGTGAACTATTGGGACAATACGTGATTAAAAAAGTGCCTCATGGAAATTATGTGTTATTGAATGGCGACAAAGCCGATGAAAGTTCAGTGCAATATTACAACAGTACAATGAAAGTACTTCAGCCACATATAGATGCAAATGAAATCAATATTGTATATTCTGGATTTATGGATGATTGGTCGGGAGTAAATGCTGCTTTTTATACCAATAAAATACTTGAGTTTGGAAACACAAAAATTGATGTGATCATTTCGCCCTATGATGGTCTATCTGATGGAATAATTTCAGTGCTTAAAGATGAAGGATTGGTTGACAGTATATTAGTAACAGGCCAGGATGCAGAGATTGCTGCGTGTCACCGGATAATGAACAATGAACAGTCTATGACTATTTATAACCCAGTTAAACATCTTGCATATAAATGCATAGAAATTGCTGTTCAAATCCTTAAAAATGAAAAGATTGCTGATTTAAAATACACCAATAACGGCAGAATAGATGTTCCTTCCATTCTGCTTGACCCAATTGCTGTGGACAAAAACAATCTGGAATCTACAATTGTTGCCGATGGATTTTTAGGTATGGATGAGATTATGAATTTTAAGGAAAATTAGATATTATTGCTTAACTTAAAATACTAATTTTCAATACTTAGTTAGCCTTTAATTTAAGTTTTTTACTTTCTAGTTTTTTTCCATTAGCTATAATTTCAATGTTGCCCGGTTTGCTTCCAGCTTTTAACAATATTGTTGCTATTCCTGCTTCTGCCTTTATTGATGCTGAACCTACAATGATCGCATCCCCTTTCACTTTAAAATCAATAAAACCGTCATAATCGTGGATTGGATTACCTTCTAAGTCTGTTATTGTGGCATATACAAAAACTATATCATTACATCCAGCTTTCAATGGTTTGCCACTTTCATCCCAGTTTAGAATTATTCCGGAAGGTTTTCCTTCCGTTTTTATACTAGTTTCAATTGTCTTTTTCTCTTGAAAATATCCTGTTGCAGTGAGAGTTCCATTATTAAATGTAGCAATATTAAAAGTAAAAGGTGGATGTGCCAGATTAGTTGAATTCACATCTAAATCAGGCTTTTGGCGGGCTATTAATTGTCCGTTACACTTTAATTCCACTCCATCGCAATTACTATATACTTTTACTTGTGTACTGGAGGAATCGTTCCAATAATTAGCTATAAAAATCATGGGTTTATGAAACTTGCTATTTTCGTTCAATTGTAAGTTAGATTGACTTTGATAAAAATAAAAGGCAAATTTAGGTAATCTGAAAATATCCATAATGCCAGATGATTCCAAGTCGTTTGCATAGCCACGATTATAGTCGAACATGAGCCAATTGGCATCGCCTACTGCATTACCTTTCAGATTATCGTTATGGGATTCCTGATAATTTAATGCTTGTTGAGCTAAACGCTTTTGTCCATTTCCTCTCAACTGCCTTGATGTGCGCTCTTCACTGGTAAGATTAGCAAATTCTTTTTGGTTAAACCCAGCATTATCGGCATAATATTCCCAATCACCATATTCTGCAATCAGAAAAGGCCTAGCTTTTTTGTCTTTGTTCCAATAATCGGGCGGTGTTGCATGTTGACGGGCTGGAATGAATACATCATATACGGTATCGACCCACCCAGCAGTGTAATTCTCTCCAAAAGGTAATTCTTCCTTTATAGCTTGATGGGCTTTTTCAATAAACTGTTGCTCCATTTCTGTTTCGTTAAGCGAAGCTTCCCATAAAATAATGCTCGGATGGTTTCTATCGCGCCTCACCATGTTTCGAATGTCCATGATACTGTTTTTTTGAAATTCGTCATTTCCAAAAAACTGCCATCCAGGAGTTGGCTCCATAACCAATATTCCAAGTTCATCACATGCATCAAGAAAAGCTGGCGATTGAGGATAATGCGAACAACGGACAAAATTAAAACCTGCCAGTTTAATTTTATATGCATCGCGATACTGGGCATTATCCGAAAGTGCATTTCCAATATAAGGATATTCCTGATGACGATTGGTGCCCCTGATTTTCAGCTTTGAGCCATTCAGTTCAAAACCATTTGCAGAACTGAAAGAAAAAGTATGAATGCCTATTTTTATATTTTCGCTGTCAGTTTCTTTGTTTTCTCTAATCACTTTTATTGTAAGATTATATAAATATGGATTTTCTGGCGACCAAAGTATTGGCATTTCAATTTTTAGATTTTTTGATATGGTTCTATTCATATTTGGTTCAATCGGTAACAATTCGCTTTCTGAAACCGCAACCAATTTGCCCAAAGAATCCGTAAGTGCGCATATAACATTGGTTTTGCATGCATTTAAATCATCATTTTGCACATCAACATTTACATTTACAATTGCAGAAACAGAGCTTACATTGCTGTAATAAACATAAATTCCTCCGCCAGCAACTTTTCTAGTAAGAATTTGATTGGAAATATGCAATTTATCTTTTACAATTAAATACGCATTACGATAAATACCGCTGTAGTAACAAAAATCGAGATCTGCCAATGGCCTGCCGGGTGGAACCAATGGACTTTCGATATTGGTCGATCTAACTAATATACAATTTTCTTTATCTAAATTAACTTTATCTGTAATATCAACTGCAAATGGAAGGTAACCACCTGAATGCGTAGAAATATGTTTTCCGTTTAAAAAAACTTCGGCAATTTGCATTGCACCATCGAATTGGATTACAATACTTTTACCAGCAAATTTTTTTGGAATCTTAAAGAATTTGCGATAAAAACAATACCCTTGCCATTGGTTTCCAGTAATAACCAAAGGCTCAATATTAGCCGTATGTGGTAAACTTACATTTTCCCATGGCAATTCAACGGACTTGCACCTTTCGAAATGTTTTGCAGTTAAAATAGTATCCACATCTTTAACGAATTCCCAATTGGCATTAAAGTTTACTATTTCATTTTGAGATTGTTGACTAAATACAGGTGTGATTGTAAATAAAACAACAATTACATTAATTAATTGATAAATTGACTTTTGCAAATTATATTTTTTCATCTTTTACTTTTATTTTTCACTAATTGTAGAAATATTCAAAACTTAAATTGATTACTGGATTTGAACAAATTATAAGATAATGCATGGAGAAGGTTTGAAAGAATTATATTAAACCTGTTTGAAATAATGAAATTATCAGAAACATTACTTTATCAATTAGGATTGCTTCCTTCTCCGGCATTATCTTGGATCTTAATTTTCAATTTACCTTGTTTATTGTTTTATAAATTTCATTGTTGAATTCTTTATTCCTTTTAGTCGAATAAAATATACTCCCTGGGTCAAATCCATAATATTAATTTGCTGCTTTGAGGCTGATGCATTAAGTTCTTTTATTAATTTTCCGGATTGATCGAAAATCTGGAATTGAACATTTGAATTAAAATCATTCAGTTCAACGTTCAAATTGGTTGTTGCAGGATTTGGAAATAATCGAAAACAGCCAGTTTCCAAAACTGGGATACCAACATTAATTGGGTACTCATACCCTCCAATATCAGGCAATGTTCCACGGGTATTTTGAAAAAAATCTTCTGTGACATCAGATAAAACCAGTCCTTTATTTATTGCCGGCGAATTGATTAATAATTTAAAGAACTCGGGAGACAATTCACCTGGAGCAGTTGAACCCGTTTGGGCTACAAATGGATTTCCAATTATATCGCCTGTTCCAACTGCGTTTATTGGTGGATCTACCGACCAAAAATTATTTGAAAAAGTAATTCCTGTATTGTTTGGAATATCATTGTTTGTACCTATAAAAATATTATTTTGAATTCTGGAATTAATATTCCCTAGTGCCCCTGTTAATATTGAACCATCAACTATTGTGTTATTTGCTATTAAAACATTTGATAATCCTGTATTTTCAATTAAGGTTGAACTAAAAGCACTAAATTGCGAATGGTAGATAAAGTTGTTTATTAATGTATTGTCTGATGAATAAGGCACGCTCGTTCCGTTTGATATTTCATTGGTAAGAATTATTCCAGTGAGAATATCATTATGTTTTGGAAAAGTTGAACTCGGTGAATTGTATATCAAATTGCGTTGAACCATACAATTTGTAGCATCACTAATAAATAAATTGCTTGACCAATTATCATAAAAAATACAATCCTCAATCGTTATATAGCTCGATTCATTGATATCAATCCCATTGCCATGATTATTATATACCTTACATCTACTAATTAGTCCTGTGTTTGAAAGACTGCTATTGCTTTTTCCTGAAAATGAAATTCCATTCGGCCATGCATTTGAATAAGTATGATCCATATTATTTTGTGCATTCTGAAAAAATTCACAATCTTCAATAGTTGTATTGTCTGCCTGAACAAGGATACCGTTTTCGCCACAAAATGAAATTTTCATGAAACTTGCTTTATTGTCATGGCCTCCTTCAAATCTCAAACCGTCTCCACCTAAAACTCTTTTTGGGAAATTGCTATTTCTTATTTCAAAACCTGAAACATGAATGTAGTTGCCTGTAATATCCATAAGTGCCTCATCATCTGATATAGGCAGCTTTACAGCTCCATCACCATCAATAATGGGGTTTTCACCAGGAAATGCACTAATAGTTATAGGATTAATTTCTGTTCCTGACTGAGAAATACTTACCATTTCATTGTATACCCCATTGCGAACAATTAATCTATCACCAGCAATCAATTTACTTACGCCATAATTTATTGTTTTAAAAGGATTAGACAATGTTCCAGGGTTTGAATCATATCCATCTTTACTAACATAAAAGGTATTTATTTGTGGCAATCCTGGAATTGGCGATTTTTGAAAACCTGTACCCGGCGATCCAACATAAACATTATTTTCTTTATCTATTTTAACAGTCATAGCAAAAGGCCATGCCATATTTTCATTCACTTGGGTATATGTTTGAAATTTATCGTTCGAGAACAATACACCATGTGAAGCTGGACTATAATTCCCATCCGTAAATGCCGATGATGAAGTAGCATATATGTAATTATTATCCAATGAATTAACGCATACTTTTCTCATACAATTATCGGTACATAGTTTTGTCCAAGTCCAGGAAGATCCTATACCTTTAACTCCTCTATATAAGCCTTTAGATGCACCATACACCGTAATATATACAACTCCGGAAGTTTGAGGGTCGGGAGCAATATCAAAAACACCTTTACCGTTCGTTTGAGGCCAGAATTCGATGGTTCCACCTGTATTAATTTCAGTATTTCCAATTTGGGTCCAATTGGCTCCACCATCTATTGAAGCATATAATCCATTTCCACCACCTGCATAAACGATATTACCGTTGAAATTATCGACAGCGGTAAACCGCATTCCTCCATTAGTTGGTAAGCCATTGATAAGCTTTGTCCAATTTGCTCCGTCATTTATACTTTTATAAACATTCCCTTTTGCAGTAACATATATTGTCCTGTTTGTGGAATAACTCAATCGATTAATCGAAAGCCCCATCACTTCCACAGTTGGAAGTCCAGAGTTTGATAATACCCAGTAGCCTCTTTCGCCATAATTTGTGCTTTTTAAGAGGTAAGTAGGTGTTTCGCCCAACTGATTTTCTGACATGGTTGTCCATACTACCGATTCTCTAGTCGGATCAGCTGCAATACTCATAACATTACCTCCATATCCATCCCAGCCGGAATAAGGCACATCGTTTGATGATTGCCAGCTTATTCCTCCATCAAGGCTTCTCCAAAATCCCATATCAAAATATCCTGCATAAATAATTTTAGGATTGGCTTCACTTATCGCCATATCTGTCATATTCACGTTATCAATACCCCTGGATTGCCACCAACCTGGGGATACTTCGTTTGTAAATATATTTTTGAAAGTTACACCACCATCTGTTGATCGAAAAAGAAACTGCTGAGTTGCCCATAAAATAACATCGGGATTCGACATATCTGTTCCAAACCCTTTCACTTCGCCTTCAAAACCGGTTCCGTTATATGAGCGGAAAATATCCCAATATGGCTCACTATAAACAATGTCTTTATTATAAGCGGTTTCCCAGCCATCGGTTACAATTCCGGTTTTATTCCAGATATTGCCTCCATCAATTGATTCCCATGTTCCTGAACCTTCGTTCCATGATGCAGTTGCCCTTGGATCTATTATTCGAATGCGATTTGGATCATCTTTTTTGACAAAAATTCCACCTGTTCTTGATATTGGTGAACTCCATGTCGCTCCATTATCATTGCTGTTAAAAAAACTTCCTCCAGGAAATGAAGTATAAGTAGTCATATAAATTGTTGAAGTGGTAACCGGGTCAATATCAGCATCCATCACTTCGCCTTTTCCTCCTGTAATATCTGTAAAATTCACTCCACCATCTGCACTTCTGCATAATCTTGCCATGCTGGTTGCTGACCTTGCAGCACCGGTAATGTAATAAATTACTAAATTATTTTTAGGATCTGAAATAAGCTTTAAAATCCGTTTACTTGTGTTTCCACTAATGCTTGAAAAGGTCGCTCCCCCATCTGTGCTGCGATAAATAGTGCCATCAATTGTGTTATAGCTTGAATGCCAGGCAGCATAAACATACAACGGATTACTTTTACTCACCACAATATCACTGATGTATCCAGAACTTATCACTTTTGTAAAAGTTATGCCTCCATCTGTAGTTCTATGTAATGCGCCTTCCGTACCGATGAAGAATTTTTTCTCATCAACCGGATCAAATCCGATTCCTCCAACATGGCCTCTTCCAAGGCCTTGGGCAGCACCAATTGGGGTAAAAGTCAAACCATTGTCAATACTCATGTATGCGCCGCTTAAATCGCTTCCAGCCAATATGATGCCTGTTGGCCCGGCTTTTACAACATTAAAAGCCCCTCCTCCACCTGGATTTGTGCGTTGCCAAGCATGATTGGTCTGTGCATAAATCGAAATGAACAATGACAAAAGGATTAGACAAGTATAAAATCTTTTCATTCTTTTAATTTAAAAGTGATCTGGTTAATTTCCTGATTTTTATCAAATTTATTCCATTTACTTATCCTTAAGCCTGTACCATTTAATTGCATTTAACAGATAAATTTTATCGATGACTTTTTTCGGCAGTTTCAAACCTTTAAATTCTCCTTTTATTTGGGGAGAAGTCATACTATCGTCCGTAATCAAATATTTCCATTGCCATTTCCATATATCATGCATTACTTTTTTAAATTCTATGGGATCTTTTTCATTATCTAACGATTCATCAGAAGCATAAATCAACTGATCCTGATATTTAATCATGAAATTTCGAACTTTATCATAATCTGTTATCGATTGTATTTGAAGGTGCGCCAATCGAGCAGAAATATCAACAGCCATGTTTGGAAATTTATCCAGGCGCTTGGCAATTTCATCAACACTCCATTCCATGCTTCCCAAATGAGCTCCAACAAACAGTAAATCAGGGTGTTCTTCAACCAATCGGTCACGCGCATCCATTTGTTGTTGATAGGATGGATATTCTGGATGTAAATACATATGATATTCAGGATTACCACCAAAATATTCCTTATCGCCACTTGTTGTCATTTGGTCCAAAGGCAACCAACAGTTTTTAGGCTCACCCAAATGGCCTAATATTGTTTTGTTTTGCTTGATGATATAGGCAATAACCGAATCGAAACGAGGATTATCAATCATGATAAAATTACCGGATGAATCTTTACATTTCATGCCAATATTTTTCCATATTTTTACTCCTATTGCTCCATTTTTAAAGGAAACTTCAAGTTTTTTGATGGTCTGTTCCGCCCAATTTGCTGAATCCCAATTTTGGAGATTGAAAGAAGTTATAAATTCAAATTGTTTTGGAAATTGGTTTTTCTGAATCAATGACATTTTCTCCATGTTATTCAAACTAGTATCGGATCCATCTCTATCATAATTAACATCAATCAGCGTAAAATTATCTGTCTTTGCCAGTTCTGAAAATGCATTATTTTGAGATAAATAATGGATATGCGCATCAATTTTTTTTACTGAAGAAAAATCATCAACCGTATAATAGGTTTCTCCACAAGAAAAAATAGCAAAAGCGGTTGATATTAGAAATATGTATAATAGGAAATTTTTCATTTTAAAATTTTTATATTATTGTTAATCATCATTGGAACCACAAAAGGCTCACTGAAAAAAAATATCCCCCGATATTAAAAATTAGCCATTGATATCAACACCTTGTATGTATATAATTATTCGATAAAGCAATTCCTAACTTTCGGAGGATAATTTTTAATTGTTTTTTTCAGATGGATAAACTTTTATAAGTAAATGATTGGTAAAAGAAGCATTCAGCTTAGGATTCGAAGCCTCAACTGTGCCCAATACTTTATCGTTTTCATAGTCAACAACCGTATATTTTATATCATTTAGACCACGAAGTTCTATTTCTTTATTCCAGTTTTTATCGTAAATAGCATAATACAAAGTATCTCCTTTTTGAATAACATGAGTTTCGGGTTTATCATAGCAGATGTCGTATAAATTTCCAAGGTATTTACCTTTCGAGATCATTTCGCTGTTATAAATTGAAATCCACTTTTTCATTGCAATTTCTTTTTCGGGAGTTAATTTAAAATCACCATTTGGCCAAGTAAATTTGGTGCCAGGCACCGCCCCAATACCCACTTGTGAAGCAAAATCAAAACCGCCATCGCTTAATTCAATATGATCTCCATAATATGCAATGCCTTGCCTAAGTGCTTTATAGGTTTTACCTTTCAAGCGCGTTTGCCAGCTGCTTCCTGGATCTGAGGCAACTGCTTGGTTCATATATGGTATATTGAAATAAGAAACGCAATCGCCACAAGGGCAATTCTGAATTACTACATTTGGTTTGATGGCATTTGCCATTTCGTATATGGCTTTAAAATACATAGGGAGTTTTTCGGCTGCCTCTTCTGGACTCGAAACAAAATGTCCATCGGCATAATCGGGAAGCACGCAATTTAAATGCATTCCATCCATTTTAAGCCCGTCAAAACCCCAATCTTGCAGGTACATTTTAAGCAAACTCTTGGTATGATCAAGTGTTTTTTGATAAACGGGCGATAAATAATAGCATTCCCACCCAGTGATATATTGCGGTGCCCCATCTTTATCCCTGATAATAATATCCGGATTATCTTTAAGCAATTTAGCTCCAGGATCAACAGCCAAAGGTGCCCACCAGATTTTGGCTTTAAGTCCCATTGCGTGTATTTTCTCAACCAGTTTCCGCATTGCCTGTTGTCCGTTTGGAAACCTGTTTGGGGCAATATTCCAATCACCTTCAGTTATTTGATAGCCATCATCGATATCAACCCATTTAATGCCCAAATCTTTTACCTTTTGCAATGTCCCTTCAATTTCGGCCATTGTGAATTTTTGCCAATAGCCCCACGCACACCAAACTGGCTCAAAAGCATTTGGTTCCTCGGCTACGAACTTAATTCCGCTTTGCTGCATGAATTTTGAATAATTGCTAAGTGTTGAAAAACAATCACATGTATGAACACTTACAAAGGTTTCAATGGTTTGAAGCGTATCGCCGGGCAGGAAATTTTTGTTGTCCTCATAATTATATTCAAGTCCAATTGTTGCAAAATCGGAATATTCATCTTTGTTAACAGGCAACGAAACTAATTTTGGAACCAACTCAACATGACCGATTGCAATACCCACATCATGTCTCCAAACATCTGTAATTGGCATACCGCCACCATAATCGGTATTATTCATGCCCATATAATTATTTTGGGAGAATGTTGAATCCACAGGTAAAATCCAATCTGCTCTTTTTCTTGTTGACTGACCTTGAAATGACCAAAATTTAGGTTTATCACCATTACTTTGTATTGTGTAATTATGATTCACCCATTTAATAACTTGTAAATTCCTTTTTCCGGAATTGACGTAGCTGACTTTATAAAATGCCATTCCTGGAAATGAATCATAAACTGAAATGCTAAGGCATTTTTTTATTTGGAAACCGTCTTTATCAAACAAGCCAGTAATTACCGTCTTCTCTCCTTTTCCATGCAAATCGTTAATCGATTCCGAAGTATTATTTTCTATCCCAAATTGCTTGGCTTCAAATGTCTTTGTTATCAAAAATTCCGATGCTACAAAATCAGTGGTCAATGGTTTTGATTTGCAAATAGCTGAGTTTACCTTCATTTCCATTTGCTGATTTATTTCAAGAATGAGATTGCCACTGTTAATGGTGATATTTTTATCGCTACACGATGCAAATGCAAACATGGTTGAGATGGTTAGATAAAATAAAGATTTTTTCATCATTTAACTTGTTTTATTGGTTGATTAACTTTTCTATCTGTATTGCAATTTGTTCCCGGACCTTGAGAACATCTTCTGGATTTTTTATGATTTTGGTTGAATACCTTCCCATTGCACATGGAATATTTACAAGTTCAAGTGCATTGTCCAAAGCTTTTTGGGCAGAATCAATGTTTTCACCTTTTGATTTGGCCTGTTTAATAAGTTGGCTCAACAACGATAAATATTCAAAATCTTCAATGCCATCGCGCACTTGTTTTAAACGGATTGAAGCTATTAGTCCCTTTTCACCAATCGGTTTTCCGGGATAAATAATATATCCGTCGCCATTCGGATAACGAATCCAAAATGCTTCACCAGGTGCCTGACTTTCAAATATATAATTGTGAGAACCATTTTTATATGGATTGTTGGTAAGCCAATTTACACCCCAGAATTCATAAGCATCGGCACCATATTTAAAAGCAAATGTTGGTAAAAGTCGTTCAATTGCCATATAAGGGGTTTCAGTGCAAAAATGTCCGTCCGTTGTGAACCATATCCTGCCTCCAGATTGTTTTATATGTTGCAAATCTTCTTTGGTAACGTTATGTCCATAATCACCTTCGCCATTAAAACCCAATCCCCAAATATTGATATATCCCTCCCATTCTGGCCGATACCACCAGGTACTGGCATAAATAGGAATCTTTGAATCAACTTCGTGGATCATGTTGCAAAGTGCTTTCATTTGGGCATCAATATCGGATTTTCCATTTTCTGCTTCATGGGGCTCATCACTTAAATAAAGAACAAACTTATCAGCCCAACCTTTTTCCTTAACGTGATTCCAAAAAGCACGAAGCACCCTTTGATATGCATTCTTATATTCTTGTCGCAACAGATTATGATTTGCATTTTCGTAAGGATAGTCACCTTCATAGGGGTTTTCTCCAAATTTTTGATCAGGTGGAAATGCCCAGCCGAACAAATAAAACAGCTCGTTAGGAAAATAGGCGTAAGGATTTTTTAAAACATTAAAATAATAAGTGGCGGCTTTATCAAATTCGGTAAAATCTGCAGTTACTTGATTATCCTTGTAATTTATTTTAGGAGATGGGATAATTTCCCCCGAACAAATTTTGTGCTTAGCCATAAAAGACCAATTCATATCACGAAATTCCGTAAGGTTTAATTCATTATAAAACTGACGATTAGGCGATCTTAAATCATAAAGTGCCCCAAATTGCAGCTTTTTTGGTAATGCAAAATTCCAAACATGAACAGTCCATGGAATTTCTTTGATTAGAGAATCATTTTCAAGAATCAAAATTTGACCCATATAATCGCCAGGTCTTGCGTTTTCAGGAACTGATACTTCAATCCAAATGGGTTGGGTGGTATTTGGCATCAGTTTAAATGTTTTATTAGGTAAAAGTGGATCGGGCCATAATCCAATCCAGCCATCACTTCCAATCTTTTCTGTTGGGGTTTTTAATTGCCAATATGGAACTTCAGTCCTATAATATCCCGAAGGATAAGTAACAGGCACATAACCAACTACATTTGCTTCTACATTTTCCAAAACCTGACCGCTTTGATTTTTCAATGGACTTAATTCAATCTTCAACTGATCAAACGATTTATTACTCCGTAATGCAATTTGGATTGGTTCAGTTTCATTTTTGGCCACAGAAATTTGCAAGGGTAACTTATTCTCTGGTGGCAGGTTTTCTTGAAATATTTTCTCTATTGGATTAACTTGCCAGGCATCCAATAACTCATTTCCATGATTTTGTCTTTGCTCAAAAAACAAACTACTTGAATATCCTTCAAACACTTCCATGAATAAAATCCCTTTAAAAAAAACTTCGCCGGCTTCAGAATGAGAAAGGTTTATTTCAGCTTCAGTACTATTTTCCGGAGCATCAAAAACGCCTGAAACATATTTCCAATCTGCTGTTCCATTAACTGAATTGCTCGTAAACTGAGTTTTCAATGGAATCTGGTCATTCCCCAATAATTTAATTTTTATCGAAACATCATGTGCAATATCCTTACATTTGATCATTGCGCCAAACATATAAGTATGATTAGGCTTTATATCTATATTTTGAGTCCACCCAATCTCCTGCAGCGGGCCACTTTTTGGCAAATAAAGTTGTAAGTATTTTCCATCCTCTTTATCATTGGTAATTAACGATTGAATGGCGTTTTTTGGCAATGCAATTGATGAAATTCGTTTCCAGGAACTTTCACCTTTTGTAATGTTTGCATTTTTGACCAGATTTCTCTTGTCCATTAGCCATTTATCATAAGTTAATTGAAGGGATTTGGCATTATGCTTTTCTTCACTTGCAAAATATGCATACTTAGTTTGTTCTGTTTGTGCAGTTATCGGCGATTCAAACAAAAGTGCATTTTCAAATCTTACATAAGATTTTGCTATGTCGATGCCTAATTTAAATGGAGTTGTTTCATCTACTTTATCATGTACACGAAGCAAAGCTTGTTCTAAATCTACATAAACAGGAAGATCTCTGATTGCTTCTTTAGTGAAATTCATAATTTTAAAGGGAATGCGGATGTTCCATTCTAATTCCTTTGGCCATTTTTCATCTTTCCCTTTTGAATCCAAAACAATGGTTTCTAATGGTTTAATTTGGATATTGAGCTTTTTTTTTGATAATGAGGTTATTTCAAAATCATCAAACCATGCTGTGCCTGTTCCTTTTAATAAGGTAGTAATATTTGCACTATTTGTATCTTCAGGTGCTGTAAATTCCCCTGAGACCTTTTTCCAATCATAAGTTCCTGGTCCTCCATCTAAAAATTGCTCCTGAACACTGAAATCATTTGAATGGGAAGCCACATTTCCGAAATTAATTCTCCAACCTGCAGTTCCTTTACTATTTTTTGCTTTAACCCATCCTTCGAAGCGATATTTCTCACCTCCTTGTATATAGATTTCGGATTGGGTTGCAAAACATTTCGATTTTTGATTGATTGAATCATGATTGATCTTTATACAATACTTTCCACTATGTGGTAATTCTGTTGACAATTCTGCCTTTTGTCCTTCCTCATTGTCCTGCAATTTCCAACCAATCGGATTATCAGCCTCATTAAGTTCAAATCCTCCATTTGTTATTTCTCTGTGCGATTTAAGAGAAGCTTCAATTCCCCATGCCGATGGATTATTAAAATAAATATAAAAAGTTTCTTTAATTCCAGATTTTACAGTTGCAGGTATAGTTAAAATACTACCTGCAGGTATAATTCCTTCGTTTATTTGCTGGCCATTAATCCTATTAATTCGCCACAACAATTCATTATTATTAGAATTAATAATTCTAATCCCTGCTAAAGATTCCCCTTCGATATTTAACTGACCAGGTGATGTACCAACTTTAAGCGTAACAGGTTCTCCTAAAACATCAATCGCTGAAGTATTTTCGATCTGAATGGGAATACGCATTCGCCAATAATCCATGTTAGCCAAATACAACGGATAATGCCATTTAGAATAAGGTTGCCCATTAATCGAAAATGATATAAAAAACAAGAATATGAAGATTAAATATTTTTTGAGAAGATTTCTCATGGCTTTCCAAGATTTAATTTCAAAAAAATCCAACTGAAGATAATTAAAGTGTATTTCAAAATCCCCTCACATATATGAGATTTAATAGCGCAAAGGCATACAATTCTCATAAGTCAACTTTTTGATTAGATGGCTTGCATTTGTATGAAATATATAGAAAGGAGTTAGATTAACCGGGAAATGTACAGATTTAAATTCCATACATTCCCCTGAAATTCATTTCAAAAATAAATCGCTACTTTACATCTAGCGGATCATAAGAAACGACTTTGCTAACCCAAAGTGTATCGCCCGTAACCGGTCCCCAAGGAATCTGTTGCACAGCATAAAAATTCATATAATTAATGGTATTCATATTTCCATCAAGCAATGATCCACTTATTTCCTGGAAAGTTCCATTAACTTCAGGGAAATATGGTACTGTTGGAGTATCGTAAAGGCCAGACCATTGCAGTACTTCTGACCATTCTGCGCCTGGTGTAAGGTCATCATTAACCCTGACATAGTTATCAATATTTGTCATTTCCCAGCCATTATCCATGGAATTTTGACCTAAAGCATATCTCACTTTACATTTCCATCCAGTCCAACTTACTTTGTCAATATTGAAAGTATCAACTTCGGGGAACCAAAATTTATTTTCCCACCCATTAAAAACAACTCGCAAAAACTTTGTGGTTCCAATGGCAACTACTTCCATGTTTGGCGGATAAGTGCCACTGAAAGTTGCTGGATCATAAATTGGTTTTCTGTAAATAAGTACACCTATAATCCGAACATATACCGTTTGAGAAGAAATATTGCCGTCATTATCTTTCACTTCAACTCTGCAGGTATAGATATTTGGGCTCAAAGTGTCTTGTACTGCACTTGAATAAGATTTCTGGCCTTCAGCAGCTTCAACTCGTTTACTGATATTACTTCTCATCAAATATACCGACTTAATTACACCATCTGCTACAATTGAGTATTCAAAAGAAACAACCCCTTTTTTAACTCCTGGCCCTAAAGTAAACTTTATAGTATCCCCATCGGTAGATTTTGCTCCTAAACCAGATATATCACCAAAATTGACAACCGGAGCAGGACTAGTGCTTTCTTTCTGACATGAAGTAAAAACAACTATTATTGCAGTAAAGAACGCTATGAATATTAAAAAAATATTTTTTTTCATATTTATATTGATTAATGATTAAGATTTTTAAAAATGAATTTCTTTGTTGTGAAATTTCACATTCATCTTTATGAATTTTTGATTGATAAATGACTTGAAACATTTCATTTCAAGTCATTTAATTAAAAGCTATCACCCAATGTAATTAAGGTGTTGGATAACCCGGATTTTGAGTTAAAAGTTTATTTAATCTCAAATCTTGTGCGGGTATCGGAAATAAATAATCATCCTCAGAGAAATTAACCGCAGCCCACGGAAGCATAAGTTGGGTTTGTTGAAGCAATATCCTTTTTCGAGCCAAATCGAACCAACGATCCATCTCAAAACAAAGTTCCCAATTTCTTTCCTGAATAACGGCATCATCAAATGCTTCCTTAGTCATAGAAGTAGTTAAAGTAGGATACAATGGATTTGGAGCATGCCCATTCGCCCTGTCAATTACCTGGTTTATTGCATCTACAGCAGCTTGGGTTGGTCCACCATTGGCCATATTATCAGCCTCGGCAAAAATCAGCAGAACATCTGCATAACGTAAAATCGGTATATTATAGATAGGTGCATAAGCATTATAATCGCCCGGAGCATCATTAAGGTATTTTTGTATACCTGGAGCTATAAGCCAATTGGTCCATTCTGTATAATATACACCATCAATTGTTGTAAGTAGATAGGCATCTTTACGAGGTCCTTCGGGAAAAGCATCTGTCCATAAAATTTCCGCAGCCACATCTGACCATCTACCTCCTGGAAAATCACTTGGAGCAAATTGTTGAGCATCTGTAGCCTTATCATCTGCAGTAGAATTAAAACTGAACATCATTTCCTTTCCATATTTATTTGCTATCTGAAAAACTTCTGAGCAATTGGTAAAAAGGCCAAGATTTGTTGGATTGGCATTGCTATAATCTATTACTTTTTGTGCTGCTGTTGCCGCTTTTGCATAATTACTAGTCTCATTTAATGGTGCAGTTGCCATTGTTACATAAACTTTAGCCAAAAGCCCGTATGCAGTTGAGCTTGTTACCCTTCCTGGTTTAGCAGGATCTTTATCAACAGGCAATTTAATTGCAGCATCTTCAAGATCGCTTACAATAGATGCATAAACATCTGCAATAGGAGCCCGCGCTTCAGGGTTTGTTCCGGCATCATCATCTTCAAGATATAATGGAACTGCACCAAATTTTCTAACCAAAGTAAAATAATTGAATGCCCTTAGAAATTTACCCTCTCCAACCAACTGATCAATTTCTGTTTGTGAAGCATTGAGTACTTTTCCAGATAATAAAGCTTTAAGTGCTGCATTGATATTTAATATTGCGGCATAATGAATTCTCCATTGTTCATCAGCATAATCGGCAGGTATCACTAGATCTCCACCATAAATCTGATCATCGTTTATGCAACCCGGAAGCCTGACTCCATATCCTTGCCAATATCCCCATAATTTACTCATTGAAGCAGTATATGCAGATTGTATCTGGGTTGTAGAGTTATAGAAATTTTCAGGAGACAGTGAACTTAAAGGAACTTCATCCATATTTAGGCAACCTAGCCATGATAATATTATCAATAGAAATATAGAATATATTTTTTTCATACTATTTATTTATAAAATTAAAACGAAACATCTAAACCAAAAGATAAAATCCTAGATGAAGGAAAGTTACCAAAATCAACCCCACTTTGCGCATCGTTACCATTGTAAGAGCTTACTTCAGGATCGTATCCGGTATATTTTGTAAAGGTCAATAAATTTGATCCACTGAAATATACCCTTAGCCTTGAAACCCCATATTTAGATAATTTTGAAGTAGAAAAATTGTAGCCAAATGTCAGGTTTTTAAGTCTTAAATAAGATCCATCTTCTACCCAACGACCATTCCTTGCATCTACACCGCTTACAGTGTTTATTAAATTGGCATTAATTCTGTCTTTTTCATAAATAAATGCAGGCACATCGGTATTCTGGTTTTCCGGTGTCCATCTGTTCAAAATATTAGTGCTTGTTGCCTGATCCTGTGATTCCAATCGAATTCTTGGCTGATTAAAAACATTGTTGCCATAAACACCCTGGAAAATAAAATCTAAGTCGAAACCTTTGTAAGTAAATTTATTGCTCCAACCATAAACAAATTTAGGCAATGAATTACCGATTACTTTTAAATCGTCATTATCAATTTTACCGTCTTTGTTTAAATCGGTATAATGTGGATCTCCGGGCAATTGTCCATAAGATGCGGCTTCTGCTCTTTCGCTTTCGTGCCAGGTGTTTTCATATCCCCATCCATACATTTGCCCGATTGGCTCACCTGGATAAATTCTCATAAGCGATCCATCCAAAGAATATCCGCCACTTGAAGTATAATATTCAAGGAACTCCGTTTCACCTAAATCAAGTACTTTATTTCTGTTGAGTGTAAGGTTAAAGCTGGTGTTCCAGTTGAAAACTCCAACAACTGGGTCGCCCCCAACTGTAATTTCCAAACCTTTGTTTTCCATAGATCCAACATTATCGATGATACTGCTAAGCCCGCTGCTTGTTGCCAAATCGCGTGAAAGCAAAAGATTTTTAGTGGTCTTTTTATAAATATCCAACGTAGCGGTTAGTCTTCCACCAAACATGGCCAAATCAAGTCCTAGATTTGTTTGATAAGTACTTTCCCATTTCAAATTGTCATTTTTGGCAGATGTTATTCCGAAACCAACATTCGTATTATTTCCACCATCGAATGGATAATTTTCGCCAGAATTTATACTAGCTTGTGTTTGATATGGATTTATGGCCTGATTGCCAGTTGTTCCAATACTGGTGCGCAGTTTAAGAATAGTAAACAAACCCAATTGTTTAATAAATTCTTCTTCTGATAATTTCCACGCAACAGATGCAGAAGGGAAATATCCCCATTTATTATTTGTTCCAAAAACCGATGAACCATCAGCTCTATAACTTGCAGTAATCAAATACTTGTCCCTGAAAGCATAATTCAACCTTCCCATAAAGGAATTCAGAACCCTTTTATTATTGCTGGAATAATTTTTAACCAGTCCAGCTCCTGCAAGATCATAAAGCCCGGTTTGCCCAACGGTAAATTGTGATGCCTGAAGCGATGAACCATTCCATTCGCCAATTGATTGTTCGGCCACGCCAGTAACTGTTATATGATGAGAGCCAAAGGTTTTATCGTAGGTTAATAAATTGGAATTCTGATAATAAACCCATAATCCATTTTCTAGCTCGCCATATCCAACCTTACCATTGTTCTCAATTCCTTCTTTTGTTTTTTCATTATAAAATCTGGAATTTGAGCTAGTTACAATATTTGCAGATCCATTTACTCTTAAAGTTAGGCCTTCTAGTATTTTAAACTGAAGATATAGGTTTGCAACATTATTAATACTTTTATATGATGGATCCACTTCCAATGCACTGGCAACAGGATTCCAAGTATCAAATGGTCCATAATTTGCCGGATGGTGGGTATAATTGCCTGCCTGGTCATAAACAGAATTGGTTGCACCCCATCTTGGAGCAGTAAGCACTACAGAAGATAATTGACCGGAAGCATTTTCGCCAAAAGCAGGAGATTTACCTTCAACTTTTATAGACGAAGTATTGATTCCGAAACTTAGCCATTTGTTAATATCTGTACTTAAATTAGCGCGAATTGAAAAACGTTTGTAACCGGAATTTAACATAATACCATCTTGTCCTAAATATCCACCCGAAACAAAGTATTTTAAACTTTTTGTTCCACCGCTTAACGAAAGCTGATGACTTTGAATTGGCGCTACTTTGTAAATTTCATTCTGCCAATCTGTTCCACCGTTTGCATCAAAATCTGATATTTGCTGTTCAGTAAAAACAGGAGTTGGTTCAAACAATGAATTATTTAAAGCATGGCTAGCATTTATAGTTCTGGCATAATCACCAGCATTTAACAAATCAAGGCGATTGCTTAATTTTTGACGTCCGGCATACATAGAATATGTAATTGTTGGTTTTCCGGATTGGCCACTTTTTGTGGTTATCAAAATTACACCATTACTACCTCTTGAACCATAGATGGCAGTTGCCGAGGCATCTTTCAATACTTCTATAGATTCAATATCGTTGGGGTTCAGAATGCTCATATCTGCACCTTGTAAACCATCAACAACAACAAGTGCATTGTTACCACCCATCACTGAATTACTTCCTCTGATGCGGATTGTTGTTTTACCTCCAGGAGCACCATCGGTATTCATAACAGTTAAACCGGCCATTTGACCCTGCAACGCCTGGTCAAGTCTTTTTGAAGTAAGTGTTTCTAACTTTTCGCCTTTAACGGAACTTATGGAGCCGGTCAAATCACTCCTTTTAATTGTTCCATATCCTACAACCACTACTTCTTCTAAATTCTTGATATCCTCCACCAATAAAACGTCTAATGTGGTTCTACCTTCCAGTGCTACTTCCTGAGTTGCATAACCAACATATGAAAAAATGAGCGTGGCATTTGGGTCGGCAACTCCGATTGAAAATTTACCGTCCAAATCGGTAATTGTTCCTTCGGTACTTCCCTTTACTTGAATATTGACCCCTGGCAGGGACTGACCTTCATTGCTATCGGTTACTTTACCGGTAATTATGATTTCCTTGTTCAAACTAATGAGTTTAGTTTTTGATACCAAAACAATGTGGTTTTCAACCATTTCGTAGGCTACATCGGTGTCAGCAAAAAGTTCTTTCAATACTTTTGAAATTTTAACTTTTGTGACTGAAAGATCAACTCTCCTTTCGGTATTGATTTGATCATGATTGAAAAAAAACCTGTATTCTGATTGTCTTTCAATCTCTGCCAGTATTTGGTTTACACTGACATTTTTAAAATTTAAATCTACCAATGATTCCTGCGAATAACCGCCATTGGCAAATAAGCCAGAAATACTCAGTAAGAAAAGGAATAGAGTAAGTTTCATAATCATCAATAATTTTTTAATTGATTTTAATAATTGACTCTGTCGTAATTTTTCCATAACTTTGTTTAGTTTTAGTTAGACATTAATGTGAGAACAAAATGTTTGGCATCTTGCAAGGAGAAGTGACCGCTTCTCCTTGTTTTTTTTACCAAATATTTAGATTTTAATTACTTTTCTTAATCTAAAATAACATGCAACTATTTCAATTTCAATTATTTTATATAAATAGAATCTTTCTTGATTTCATAATTGAAATACTTATTCTTTTGAAATATTTTTAAAATAATATCCACCTTTTCATAATTATAAAAAGTACCGGTGTATAATGTTTTCTTGATTTTTTGATTTTGGAAAACAATGTTCATATTGAAATGCCTTTCCAATTTTTTAGCTATTTCTTCAAACGTTTGATCTCTAAACCTGATTTCGCCATAACGCCAACTTGTATAAAAATCAGTGGAAACATCACTGACTGATATTTCTGATGTTGATTTCAAATAAGTTGCTTTTTGGTTTGGCTTTAAAATAACCTGGGCAGAATCATCGTCTCTGGTAAAACTTACTTTTCCTTCAACTAGTACGGCATAAAGTTCATTCTCCGATGGATAGGAAGACACCGAGAATTTAGTTCCAAGTGCTCTTACTTTAAATCCATCGGCTTCAACAGTAAAAGGAAGTTCGGTATTTTTTCTTACTTCAAAATAGGCTTCTCCATTCAATTCAATTTTCCGATTTTTACTGCCATATTCGGATGAATAACTGATCGAACTTGCCGAATTAAGCCAAACTTTTGTGCTATCGGGCAATAAGAGTTGTGATTTTTCGCCTTTTTCGGTATTCATCACCGTATATGTCAAGGCAGATTCAACTTGTTTGGGGCTTAAAAAATAATACGAAATTAAGGCTGCTGAAATCACACCTAGTATAAAAACTGCTGCTATTTTCTGTAATTCTCTTGCTGAAATCCGAAATCTGGACCTTCTAGTCTGGTCTTTTTCATCATTCTTTTTATTGATATATCTTTTTAAATTATTCCACCCTTCGTCGGTTTTTGCTTCATCAAAATATTTTTTCCATGCTCCGGCATCATACAAATCTTTCAGATTGTGCAATAATTGCTCATTTTCCTTGCTTTGATACATCCATTGCAATAGCAATTGACCTTCTTCTTCTGTCAAGTTTCCTGTTAGGTAATTGTTTAGCAATTCTACACTTAAATTACTTAAATCCATTGTTTATTTTTTTTGAATTATTTTATCTCCACTCTATTTTATCCTAAATCAAAATAATTCCGTTTTAGTGTTCTTACAATAGATAAGTTGCACTAAAACCACAAACTACTTAGTCAAAATAAAAATATTGTTTATTTATTTTCAAATTAGGTTTAATATTCTATTAACCAATAAAATAAAAGTACTAATTTGTAATGAATTATGTTTATGGACGGATAAAAAATCCAATAAAAGGAATGATGAGATGGTAGTAATCTTTTAATTCAATCTTGAGGGTTTTGAGTGCCCTATAAATATGTGCTTCAACAGTTCTTACCGAAATTTCAAGTTTGGCAGCAATTTCTTTGTGGTCCATTCCCTCAACGCGGCTTAAAATAAAAATATGTTTACACTGCTCCGGTAAACTTTCAATTGCTTTGTTTACCAAAGATTCTATTTCGTTAAAAAAAATACTTCCATCGGGGTTATAATCCGGATCAAAATGCATCATTTCCGATTCTTTGAGTTTAAGCGCAGCATAATTCTGATATTTATTGTCAATTTTCAACTGCCGCAAATGATTCAAGCATTTCAAATAAGTCATCCTAAAAAGGTATGATGACAATGAAGTATGGATAAGGATGGTTTTGTGGTTTTCCCAAAATGAAACAAAAACTTCCTGCACAATATCCCTTGCAATTTCCCGGTCTTCGATTATTTTTCTGCAAAATGCATACAGTCGGGGCTGCATTGTTCTATATAACTTTTCATATGCAATTATATCGCCTTTCTGTATATCAATTGTGAGTTCATTGATTTCGGATATTTGCATATAAACGATTTGCAGTTATTAATAGTTTATGAATCTAAATTGTGATTTTCAAAAGTAATTAGTTTTTGGATGATTCAAAATTATTAAAAGGATAAAAGGCAAACCCTTTTTGAAAGGGTACGTCTTTAATGTTAAGCTAGTCCAAGTTTTGAAAACTTGAACCATGATGTGTTCTTTTTGCAAGTAAAACCTGAGCCTTAGTTTTACCGTGCTTTATAGAGAATGTGGAAACTGCATTGCTGTCAACAAACCCAACGTCTTTGCGAGCGAAGCGAAGCAA
>JANYKN010000028.1 GCA_025361565.1 Bacteroidota bacterium
CTGCTGGTTGATCCTCAAAACTGATAAGTTTCAATTCTTGCTTAATTTATATTGTTCTGTAAGAAAACTCTGTGACTATGTGGTAAAATTAAAGAATCTTTTTGTTTTATAGAATGATATTATTAAAGTATTACATCTTTGATTAAACACATAGCCACATAGTTTTTTAATCTTAGCTATTGTGAATATTGTTCTGAAAGAAGCGTGGTGGCCATAATAGACACCATAAAGATGAACAAGCCTCGGGTTATTCAACCCTTAATTCGCATTATTAATTAATGGCAGCTTCCAATTCAGCCTCCTCAAATTGGTAAAGTATTGTTGATAAGTATCTTTCGCCTGTATCGGGAAGTAAAACAACAATGTTTTTTCCTTTGTTTTCAGGCCTTTTAGCAACCTGTAAAGCTACAAATGCCGCTGCACCTGATGAAATTCCAACCAAAAGCCCTTCGGTGCGTGCGAGTTGCCTGCTTGTGGCAAATGAATCATCGTTACTTACGGTTATAATTTCATCAATTATTTCTTTGTTTAAGATATCGGGAATAAAGCCTGCACCAATTCCTTGTATTTTATGTGGGCCTTTTGTTCCTTTTGATATGATTGGTGAATCTGTTGGTTCGATTGCAATTATTTTCACGTTGGGATTCTTCTTTTTAAGTGCTTCGCCAACCCCTGTGATGGTGCCGCCGGTTCCTATGCCAGCAATAAAAATATCTACTTTCCCATCGGTATCACGCCAAATTTCTTCGGCTGTTGTGGCGCGATGTATCTCAGGGTTTGCTGGATTCTTGAATTGTTGAAGAATGATTGAATTTGGAGTTTCTTTCTGAAGTTCTTCTGCTTTTTTAATAGCTCCTGCCATTCCTTCGCTGCCGGGCGTTAAAACCAGTTGTGCACCAAGGGCCTTTAAAAGGTTTCGGCGTTCAATACTGAAAGTTTCGGGCATAGTCAAAACCAGTTTATATCCTTTTGAAGCTGCTACAAATGCCAGGGCAATTCCTGTATTTCCGCTCGTAGGTTCAATAATTATGGTGTTTTTGTTTATCCGCCCATTGATTTCGGCATCTGTAATCATCGCAAAGCCAATCCTGTCCTTTACACTGCTAGCCGGATTGAAATATTCAAGTTTAGCAATGATATTTGCCAAAGCACCATTTGCCTTGTTAAAGTTCGAAAGTTCCAGTAACGGGGTGTTCCCTATTAAATCTGTAAGATGTTTTGCTATTCGTGCCATAATTTTCTTTTTTAATTGTATGATACAAAGGTGAAGCTAATTTAAGAGCTACAAAATCCCACAGAATTGGTATTTTATATACCATGTTTATGGTATATCGGAAAATGTGAATTTTCAATTACTGTAGTCTAATTGATCCTGAAAGCGGAAACTGTCCCGCATTTGCGTGGTGGGCACAGACAAGGATAACAAGTGAGTGAACCACGGTTGAAACTTGATTTGCTGTGAGAAGTCAGCCGGGACCATGCCTTCCTAAAAAATCTAATACGTCCAATACGATAATTTATTCTCTATAAAATAAACCGGAATATCTGTAATAAATTTCCTCATCCACTCTGCTCCATATTCCATTCCCGATTGCTCGGATGCGATATGCCCGATAAAAATCACAGCTTTATGTTTCCCAAAGTCCACTGCATCACGCACATATTCATAAGTTTCCCATTGTGGGGCTTCGCCGGTGATTAGAACATCCACATTGGGATCGGTCAGTATTGATAAATGTTCGCCACCACCTGGTGCACCTGGTGCCAGACCAACTTTTGATAATTTCATTTCCGGATTTCCAACCACATTGAATGTACTTTTTGGGAATTTCTGTTTTAACGATTTAAGCAATCCTTTTAAAGTCGTTGCAGGAATAATAAATTGATTGGTCGTATTCTTTATCATTTCATATTTCTCCCAGCCCAGTTTGCAAACCAATCCGGTAAGGATAGCATCAGGCTTGATACTGTGAATATAATCGTGAAAACGCCAAATGACAAGCTTGTGGCTATTGATAAAATTCCTTTTTTCTTGATAAACCTGATCGTTTACCAAACCAGTAGTATCATCCAAATGATTGTAATACAAAGGCTCGTGAACGATGATAAAATTACAATCTTTTGCCACGGCTTGCTTTAAAATATCCATGGTTGCAAACATGCAGGTTATAATACCTTTTACCTGTGTTTCAGGGTTTCCTTCTTTAAAAACATCAACCGTATTGGGAATTATATCGCTACCAGTATTTTTAATGATGGTTTCGGTTATCTCAGATGCAGATTTGTATTTTACAGTTGTGTTAATTTGTGCGATGGACAAATTTGAAAAAAAACAAAGGAAAATTAATAGTAAAGATGATTTTATAGGGTTCATATTTCAATGTTTTTAAGTTAGTAAATGTCAAACAATCCATCTATCTGGATCAGCCTGGGTCCAAAGTGGTTATAGCGCTCAACCACTTCAAGGGTTTTCAAGCGCTTGAAGGGTCTCGCTTTGTGGCTTAACTAAATGACAATGATTTACAATTTAATGAATATTTTCTTCCTGTAAAGAATCAAAACCGGAATAAAATTAAGGCATACAAACATTAAAGCATAAGCCATACTTGAAAATTCAGGAGCAAACCCTGCATTATTTAACAGGGTGGTAAAATGAACATTCAGGCTCATCTCTCCAAATTTAACCTCATAAAATAAAGGCGATATCAAACCTGCCAAAACGTATACTGTTATTGCATTTGAGCCATAAATAATTCCAAATTGTGCTATTTTGGTGTACTTCAACACATCGATAAAGAAAATGCAACAAGCCAATGTCAACGTACTAAGCCCGGAAGTTACTAAAACGTATGAGCTTGTCCACAGGTTTTTATTCAAAGGAAAAGTCCAGCTCCAAATAATACCAACGGCAAATAAAATAAATCCACCAACAAAAAGCCAGATAATTTTTCGTTCTGTCTCCAGTTTTGAAATCAAAAGTTTTCCGGCAAGTAAACCAGTTATTCCGGTTGCAATCGCAGGTAAAGTACTTAACAATCCTTCAGGATCCCAGGTTTTATTCCACATTCTGCCAGGAAGCAAAATACTGTCAACCCAAGCGGCCAGATTTGCACCCGGTTCAAACATCACTTTATCAAAACCCGGAGTAGGTATCAATGTCATGGCTAGCCAATATGCAATTAGAATAATAATTCCGATAATCGTCTGGGTTTTCCATTTGGTGTTAAGAAACAGAACGCTACAAATAAGAAAAACTACAGCAATCCGCTGGAGAACACCTGCAATGCGCATTTCGGCAAAATTAAATTTGGGGTATAAATAAAGAAAAACACCAACAGCAAAAATTTTAAGCGATCGGGTTATGATTTTTTTGTACATGCTTGATGGTTTAACACCCGCCTCAAGCCGCTTATTGTATGCAAAAACGATTGAAATACCAACAATGAAAAGAAAAAATGGGAAAATTAAATCTGTCGGTGTTAACCCATTCCAGGCAGCATGTTCGAGTGGAATGTATATATGCTTCCAATCTCCTGCATAATTAACCAAAATCATGGCTGCAATTGTAATTCCGCGAAAAGTATCGAGGGACAATAGCCGTTGTGAAGAAATTTTGCTTTCTGACATAATTTTTTGTTTTATTGGTTTTTTGAAATTTCAATAGCACGACCACTACGGTTCAGTACATTAAACACTTTTAATTTTATTGTTCCGTTAATGGTAAATGGTTTGGTATAAATGGTAGAATTTTCGTTTGGCTCAGAATTATCGGTTGTATAGCGAATAGTAAAACCAGGTAATTCAGTATTTGCATATAAAATTCCGTCTTTAACTATTGCCCCGGCAGGCGGAATCCGGTAATTAAATCCTCCCCATAAATAGTCCAGTCGTTTTAGCTCACTTAACCCAATAGAATTTGCAAAAATGTTCCAATCAATATCTACTGCTTTCTGTCTTGCAGATTCAGGTTCAAGTGATTCCCATGCTCGTTGTGGAGCCCATGCGCTTTCAGAAAAAGCGATTAGTTTGGGTAAAAGATGATAATCTAAAAGTTCTGGTTTAGTAACAGTTTCTGCCCATAATTCAGCTTGCAAACCAAGTATATTTTGATAGGCTTCTGGTTTAAGCTTTTCCATATTGGCTGCATCTTTTGCTGTAAATGGTTCACCCATGTTGCCATTGTAATGTGTTGATTTAAAAACATCAAAAGGGCTAAAATCAAAAGCAGATTTAGTACTTACAAAACCGCCCCAATGCAGGCCGGGCTCTAAAGGATGTTTTTCGCAAGATAAGTCGAAGTAAAAATTGGAAACATTGCACATTACAATTTTATATCCGGCATTGGCCAGTTTGTAGCTTAAATCCTGAGAACCCCATAGATTGTTCCAAATATATGGAATTGCATGATGGCTAAACTCCGGATTTGGAATAACTTTTCCGGACTTATCTTTTATTAATGCAATTTCTTCCCAACCACAAATATTTACCTTGTACTTTTCCATGATTTTGACAATACGCTTAAAAAAGCTCGCCTGCAAATTGAGTGTGCCTCCATTTTTATTGTCATCCACAAGTTTTTTGCAAAGCGGAGAACCCAACCATGCGCCCTGAGGAACCTCATCGCCACCGGTATGGAAATATTTAAACGGAACTCCTGCTTCGGTATACAAAGCTTGAATTTCATCTACTACTTTTTCGTAGAAATGATAAACCGATTCCTGCCCTATGCAAACCACATTATCATTGTATAGTTGGGCTGATGAATATTTTGATGTATCGTTTACATCGATTAATCGATATTCAAGTGCCTCCGATTCTTTTCCGGCTTTCATTAATTTATGATAGCGGAATTCCATGGATTTGATGGCTGCACGCGCATGTCCGGGAATACAAAATTCGGGAACAACCGTAATGTGCCTTGTTTGAGCATATTTCAGAATTTCGATAAAATCATTTCGGCTAAAAAAACCATTTCCATATGCATCGGCAGCCTCAGTAAAAGGACCAATCCCAAAATTGGGTTGAAGAAAATCGAAACCATCGCCAACATGTCCACGTTTTGAACCAACCTCAGTTAATTCGGGCAATCCTGGTATTTCAATTCGCCAACCTTCGTCATCGGAAAGCAACAGTTGTAGAAAATTCAATTTGTAATAGGCAAACAGATCAATCAATCTTAAAACAGATTCTTTGGAATGAAAATGCCTTGCTACATCTATCATTATGCCCCGATAACCAAAACGAGGTGCATCATTCACATTAATTTCGGCAATTTCGAATAAAGTTTGCGGATTTTTAAAAACATCGAAGGGCAAAAGTGCCATTAAACTTTGAATTCCATAAAAAACACCTGCGGCATCAGAACCTTCAATAGTAATGCCATTCTGCTCCAATACTTTTAACTGATACGCTTCTTTTTCGACACCGTTTATTTTAGGCGTTGATAATTTTAATAAAATATCACCTTTCCCAGCACTATTCCCTACTGAAATCTGAATTTTCGTATTTAAAACTTTTGATAGGACTGATTGTAAATAGCTGGCTTCATTAACAAGATCCTTTTCATAAACAATTTTCATATTCGTCGAAAACTGAAACTTTCCCTTTCCTTCGAAAAACGAAACCGGTGAAGGAATTATTCTTTTTATTTGTTCTTGAAGAATGGGGGTAATATTCAAATTTCGATTGTAACAAAACTCAGGCGTGGCCTCCGGTATTAAATCATCCTTACTACGGTTTACCTGCTCGTTTCTAACAAAAGGCATTTGTTTATAATTTTTAACCAATACAATTTGTTGATCTTTTGTGTTTTCGTCGATTACAAAATACAAACCGGATGGTGCAGAATTATCTGAAATTATGGAACCATCCATTTCATATGGGATCGAAATTTTCTGGTTTGGTTTTAACTCAAATTTGGAACTGGGAATGAACCGATATAAATCACCATTAACATGTTCAACAACTCCATTTTCAGAATTTGGCGAAGGTAAAATTTGAAGCGTTACCTGGTTAAAATACATTTTCCAGTTGGTGAACTTAAAAATACTGTCGCTTTTATTTTCGAAAGTAAATACGGCACGGCACTGACCGTCTTTTGGAATAAAATTACTTTGTAATTCCCAGCCAACAAAAACATGTTCTGCAAATTTGTTTTCAGGTTTAGATGTATTACAACTAGTAATTATCATCAATAAAAGGCCAATAATTAAAGTAAATTGTATAGTGTTGCGCATTGAATTTATGGATTAATGCAAATGAAACGAATTTGAATAAAAATGAAACATAAATCGCCAGGTTGTCTGAACCCAAAGATATCAAATTTAGGTTTAGACTCCCTGGCGATGATTAATTATAGCGAAAATTAATATCCTGGATTTTGTTTCAATTTAGCATTTGCATCCATTTCCTGTTGTGGAATTGGGCACAACCATTTGTAATCCGATACATTATAGTCGATCTTTATCGGAGCACTAACTATATTGTTTTCACAGGTATATTTATATTCCTGTAGATTGTTCATTACATCAGTTGCAACTCCCAAGCGTACAAGATCATCCCAACGCTGGGCTTCAAACGCAAGTTCCAGCCTTCTTTCGTTCAAAATCTTCAAACGGAGCTCTTCTTTTGTTGAGGCAGTGGCATCAGCAAGTCCTGCACGAAAACGGATTTGATTAAGTGTAGTAAGGGCACCCGAAAGATCCCCCGTTTCATTTTGTGCTTCAGCTTTTAATAAAACAATATCTCCAAGCCTCAACAAATATAAACGATCGCCGCTATTCCATCCATTCGGATGCTTTTGTTTATAGTTAAAAGGACAGGCCACATTGGCATCATAACAAGGATTCCAGTTTTCGTCGGCCCAAGGCAGGTTGTCCCAGAATACGATATTGGCATCTTTTCTGGAAATATCACCTTCATTGTCATAAGCTGCAACAAGATCTTTTGATGGGATGCAGTACTTTTGCCATCCATCTTCCGGGGCAAGGAATAATTGAACAGCCCAATTTGAAACATCATAATTGTCCCCCTGAAATGCTATCTCAAAAATAGCTTCGGCATTGGTATAATTATCTCCATCGAATAATTGGGCATAATCGGCCACCAATTGGTATCCTAAAGGACTATTGATTACTTCATCGCAGTAATCAATCACTTTGGAATAATCCCTGTCGCTGCGCTGTGCCCATACTTTTGCCAATAATGCATTGGCAGCACCTCTGGTAGCCTTTTCTACATTGATTGTAGCATCGCCATAATCATCAGGTAAATCGGCAACAGCCAACTCTAAATCTTTAACTATCTGGTCATATACCTCCTTTTCTGTAGAACGTGGCAAATTGGTTACTGAAGGATCTGAGGTTGAAAGAGTTCTTAATTCGATTGGAACTCCTCCAAAAGTTTTAACAAGTTGATAATAATTAAAAGCCCTAATAAAGCATGCCTGACCAATGATTTGTTCCCTCAAATTATCAACACCAAGTAATGGATCTTTAACTGAATCAATTTTATTCAGGATGATGTTACTGCGCGAAATCCCTTGATATGGACCTTCCCATTGATATTGGAATATCCGGTTATTTGAAACCGGAATATCCACCATATCATATTGGACTATAGGTTGATCTCCACCACCACCGGCATATGCATTATCTGAACGAACATCACTTAATAAAACATTATCCCATTGATAATATTCTCCATAAAATGTACGATAAGCTCCATTAAGGGCATTTTTAAAATCCTTTGCAGTGCCATAAGCGTTATCAGTTGTAAGATCTGATTGAGGTTTAATATCGAGGAATTTGCTGCAGGATGTGGTAGTCAATACCAAAAAAAGACAACAAACTATTATTGTTAAGTTGAGTACCTTTTTCATATGATTAAATTTTTCATGAATTAAAAAGTAATATTTAAGCCAAAAATAATGTCCCTTGATTGTGGATATGTACCATAATCAACACCGGGTGCAATATTTTTTAGTGAATTATCGCTGCTGCGACTATATAAACTAACTTCTGGATCAAAACCACTATATTTTGTGAATGTTAAGAGGTTTTCGCATGTAAGATAGAGATATAAACGATTCATTTTGAGTTTGCTCAGAAGGTTTTTCGAAAAATCGTAACCCAATGTTAATGATTTCAGACGAATATAGGATCCATCTTCGACAAATCTAGAAGATATCAAAGAGTTGGTATTATCTCCATAAGTTGCTCTTGGGATATCAGTAACCTGACCGGGTGTAGTCCATCGATTGAGAACTGTAGCTAGTTGGCTTGTTTCATCCATCAATCCTTCGGTTTCTATTCGTGTGGCATTAAAAATATCGTTTCCCTGAACTCCCTGAATAAAGAAGCTTAAATTCCAGTTTTTATATGAAAAGGTATTTGTTAAACCCCAGGTAAATTTAGGATTGGAATTGCCAATAATGGTTTTGTCTCCATCACTTAAATCACCTGAATTATCAAGATCTCGATATTTCATGTCACCAGTAGCCGGATCGACTCCATCCGAAACATATCCGTAAAATAGACCCAATGGTTGATTTTCCATTGCAACAGCAACATCCCCTCTATCCGAAATATATCCAACTTTGATAGTACCACCATCAAGACTGACCACCTCGCTCCTGTTAAAGGAAATATTGAAACTGGTATTCCATTTTAAAGTATTTACCAGATTTTTACTTTCGACCATAAACTCAATCCCTTGGTTCTGCATTTCTCCAACGTTTTTGGTAGCAACATCGCCAGGTATACCAAGACTGGCAGGAATTGGTCTGTCAAGCAACATTTCCATTGTGTTCTTGATATAAAAATCAGTTGTGAACAAAATACGGTTATCCAATGCTGCTAAATCAAAACCGATATTGGATTGCTTTGTGGTTTCCCATTTTAGATTCTTATTTTCCATTGTGGATTGATATGTTCCGGATACTACGCTACCATTTGATACATAGAATCCACCTGTACTAACCAGTCCGTATGAAGCATAATCGCCAACCTGGTCGTTTCCTACTTCTCCCCATCCAGCCCTGAGTTTCAAGTCGTTGATAAAGTCAAGTCCGGAAAAGAAATTTTCTTTCGAAATTCTCCATCCTGCCGAAAATGAAGGAAAATAACCCCAAACGTTATTGGTTGCTCCAAATACAGAGGAAGCATCAGCCCTGAAATTAGCTGTGAATAAATATTTATCGTCATATCCATAGTTTACTCTACTTAGAAATGAAACATTCCTTCGCTCCGAAACCCATGCGCTCGCATTACGTTCAGACCCACCATTTACTGTATGAACACCATCGCTGCCAAATCCCCTGGCATCGATTGATGAATTATCTGAATTTGTTGCTGATGTAACAAAACCTACCAAGGCATTCAAACTATGCTTGTCAATAATTTTGTTAAAGGTCAATGTATTTTCAGAAATCCAATAGCTCTTTTGACTGTTGGCTAAACTTGCCAATCCATCAAAACCACGGCCTTCTCGGCTTCTATATGGATCAACCCATGAATTATAAGTACTGTTTAGTTGTTCGTATCCAAACATGGATCTGAATTTAAGGCTCTCAAGAATATTCACTTCAGCATAAACATTGCCGTTAAAACGATTGTTGATATAAGCATGTTCATTTTTAATGATCAATGCTACTGGATTTTCAAGATCCTGAATAAATGGATTAATTGCAAAAGTGCCATCTGCATTATAAACATCGGTTACAGGTGCACCAGTTATTATACTGTTTATTGCACCATATTTCCAATTTTCGTTTACGTCAACATCCTTCCATCTGTTATATGAAATACTGGTTCCAATTTTTAGTATTTTACCAACTTTATGGTCCAGATTGGTTTTAAATGTAAGCCTGTCAACCTGGTTGGTAATAACTACACCTTCTTGTTTCATCCAAGAACTAGATACATAAAAGTTTGTGTTTTCGTTACCTCCGGTTGCACTTAGCTGGTAGTTTTGAGAATGGGCAGTTCTAAAAACCTTATCCTGCCAGTTATTATTGTATGGATATAGGTTCCAATCAACAGTTTGACCCATTTCAGTCATCAGATCTTTATATTGTGAAGCGTTTAAAACATCCAAATTTTTCCATACTTTAGAGGTACCAAGGTAAGTATCAAAACTTATTTTCGTTTTTTGGTTTCCCCCTCTTTTTGTAGTAATTAGCACAACTCCATTCGATCCGGATGCTCCGTAAATAGCAGTTGATGATGCATCTTTTAGAATGGTCATGCTTTCAATATCTGCAGGGTTTATTTCGTTGATTGAAGTTGTGGGCACACCATCAACCAGATAGAGCGGCTCGCTACCTGCAGTAATGGTAGAGGTTCCTCTAACTCTTATTGAAAATCCAGCCTGAGGTTGACCAGAAGGTCTGATTACTTGCACTCCTGGTGCTTTACCTTCAATTGCATTGCCGAATTGTGTATTTGGTCTTTCGTCAAATTCTTTGGAAGAAAGCACAGAAACAGCCCCCGTAACGTCCTTTTTCTTTTGGGTTCCATAACCCAAAACTACAACTTCGTCTATATTTTGGGCATCTTCAAGGATGGTAACATCAATATTTTCCTGGTTGCCCACAGTAATTTCCTGCGGTGCATATCCCAAATATGAAATAACAATAATTGCATCAGGCCCTGAAACTTCAACTGCGAATTTGCCGTTAACATCCGTTATTGTTCCATTGGAAGTTCCTTTTACAACCACATTTGCTCCTGGAACCGGTTGTGTTAATTTGTCAGTAACTATTCCTTTAATTGTTCGGGTTTGTTGAGCCATAACAGGTAGAACACCTATCATTATCAAAATACAAGAAAATAAAAGAATAAATATTGGTTTTATAATTCCTTTACTTTTTTTTTGAAGAAAGCCTTCTTCATGTGGATAACTGAATAATAATTTAGCCATAAAGTATTTTTTAAGTTAGTTTAGTAATATCAAAAAAAGCAGAAATTAAAAATAAACACTTTATTTTTAGCTGCCTTTATTTGATTTAAATCGATTAATCAGGTTTTTAATGTGAATTAACTTATTGAATAATGTTTAGTTTGCTAATGCAAACCAAATTGATACTTCTAATTAAATACTTCGTTATTTTTTCATAGGCACAAGTTTTAAATTTGTTTTAATGCTAATTAATGTTGCAAAATATAATTCCTTTTAATAAAAAACATTCAATATTCAGATTTTTCATCTCAATATGTAATTTGCAACATATATCAATATTGAAATACAAAATTTCATTGTCAAATTTATATTAATATTATAAAAATGCAAATTAATTGTTCTGTTTTTTATAAAATTCGTTTTAATGCAATTTTTTTGCATTAACAAAATATATTTCTAATCCAATTGAAGTAAATTATTGTCCAATTATTAACTCCTGATTATCACATCCAATCATATGTTTAGCTTAATATTTAATTACAGGTAATGAGATGTTTTTTTACATTCTAAAATTATTTTAATTGGTTCTTATTTGATAAAATCCATTGCATCAAATTCAAATATTTCAATAAAATTGAATAAATATTGGATTAATTATAATAGGAATATATTTTTAATAGTATTTTAGCGCAAATATATTGCATTGCCTAAAATGGTTTCTTTTTGGCAACTATCTTTGAACATATATCAAGGATAGATTGCTATAAATTAATATCAAAATAAATTAAATTGTGACTTGTATGGCCAATCATTTTGAGAAATCTATTATAGGGGTAAACCTTGATGGTAAAAATCTGATAACAGGAAAAGTGAAAGACAAGACTATCTTTAAATCATCAATTAAAAAAATTGATCGTTACCAATCCGAAGAAGCAATTCTTTCTGAAGTGATTAATTCAGTAGCGGAAGTTTTTGACAATGATGTCATTGGCATTGGAATTGGAGTCCCTAGTCTGGTTGAAATAACCCGTGGAATTGTGTATAATGTACAAAGAATTCCGTCTTGGCGCGAAGTGCATATTAAAGAGATTTTAGAAAGCCAGTTTGGAGTAAAAGTATATGTAAACAATGATGCAAATTGTTTTGCAGTAGGTGAATTATATTTTGGAAAAGCAAAATCATTCGAAAATGTTGTTGGACTAATTATTGGCGAAGGTGTTGGTGCCGGGCTTATTTTCAAAGGGCATTTATACTCTGGAACCAACTGTGGAGCCGGAGAATTCGGATCAATTCCTTACAAAGAAAATGATTTCGAGTATTACTGTAGCGAAAGTTATTTTATTGAAAAATATGATGTTTCATTCGATATTTTCTTCGAAAGGGCAAAAAAGAAAGACAAAATTGCATTGGCTATTTTCGAACAATATGGACTAGATCTGGGTAATTTAGTAAAAGCAATTCTCTTTTCGGTTGATCCTGAAATTATTGTACTTGGAGGAAGTATTTCGCAAGCATTTCCATTCTTTGAGAAATCAATGTGGCAAAATGTGAATACATTTATTTATAAACATACTTTAAAAAAGCTCAGCATCGCATCAACGGATCAAGCAGATATTGCTGTTCTTGGTGCGGCATCCTTATATTTTGATGCACAGAATAAAAGTGTGAGAAAATGATTATTGGAATCAAAAAAGCTGACTTATAAAACATTACAAGTCAGCTTATTTCTTGAATAATTATGTCAAATAAAGGAATTCATTATAAGTAATTCGACATTACAACGCCACGCCTTCCATTGATTTTTCTAAATCGCGTGCATGTTTCAAGAAATTTTCAGGACTCATTTCTTTAAAAAACAATAAGCCATGGCTGGCACGCATCAAAGGACTTTCATTCAAATAGAAATAATCTTTGCCCAGCAACAATTGAATATCAAGCAATTGCTCCACCCAAATCTTTTGGGTTAACCTGCTAAATTTCCCATCCAACATATAACTTGGAAACGAAGCATTTACCTGACTCATATAACAATCGGTAAAGGAATTATTTAATACAGCCAGTGCATTCAATGAAACAGGAACAATAACATCTGCTTCAGCAGCATGGAATCGATACCAAACGTTACGATATCCCCAAATTCTTAATTTTGATAAATCCTCTTCTTTTCCCCAAAGCCTTATCGCCTCTGCAATAGCCTGAAGAACTTTATAGTGTGTATCCGGACCGCTGCCTTCAGGATCAAGTGCCAGACTGATTACTGTCGGTTTAATTTTTCGTAACATTTCCAAAATAGGAATTACATCACGGGTTCTTTCGGGTTGCTCGGTAAAAATATCACCAGTGTAAAAACCCAACCTTAAATGATGTACATTTTTAACCTGTACGCCAAAATGAGCCCATACCAATTCTTCTTCAAATTCACGGACCATTCCTTTTAACTTCTGTATTTTAGGTGGATTTTTTTCGCCATTATAGCTTTTATTTAAAATGGCCAGAATTTCATTGATCGCATCCCTAAGTTCGCTTTTTGTTTTAACCTGATAAATTTCAACTATAGCCCTTACTATTCTGTGACACAAACCCCTTCCCATTCCAACAGGATCCATTGCAGCTACCCTGTTCAGATAATGCGATACATCTTTATCCCATTTATATTTATATCCACTCTCAAAAAAATCAGCATATTCAACCATTTGAATCTTACCTTCTTCCAATAATTTTTTAGTGTCTTTTAAAATATCAGTGATAAAAAGATTTGTTACTGCAGTAAATCCAGATGTTAATACAGCGAAATGAAACTCATTGCTTGCACTCCTTAATTGCCGGTTTATATGTGGTAAAATCCCAAGCATAATATCATCATGGTGTGGTCCGGTATGATAATAAATTTGATCAGTTTCCTTTTTAAGCCCATTTAAAATTTTATTTTGTATGGAATCAATAACCGATTTAACTGTATTATCATTCAGATTTGGTATCAGCCTGCAATGTCTGTCCTTTTTTAAATCATCGAGTACCAGGTGATGACCGTATTTATCCAATCGTTTACAAAGATTTATTATTGCTCGTTCCGATTTCTCCTGCGTCCATTCCCCTGAGCTATAGTATTTATCAACAGTATCGGTTAAAAGAGCCGCGGCGCTTGTGGTAGTATAAAATCGTCCTTTTTTTAGTTTATGTAAAACTGTAGCAGGATAAACATTTGACGGCTCACTTTCAAGAGCATTCTGAACAACCTCGGCCTTTGCCTCTCCAGCAGCAATAATAATTGCTGTAGCTTCAGGATTGAATGTGATAGTTTCCAAGCCAATGGTGATTACCAACCTGTTTTTAGAAATTTCAATTCCTCCCAAATCTCCGGCAGCAATTGCCTGTGTTTCAAAATTGGTGGAAGTAAGCCTTGTACTTGAAAAATGATCGGAACCTCTTGTATTAAAAGCAATATGGCCATCAGGTCCAATTCCTCCGAGGAAAAAACCAATTCCTCCTAAATCTCTTATTTTTGCTTCATAATCTGTACACCAATTATCAATTAGAAATATAGATTGCTGTTGCATATGCTCTTCAGCTGTTTTATATTCCCTAAAACGCAGTGATAAATCAACTTTTGAATCAGGAAAAACTTTTGAAAAATGTAAGCCTTGATATAAAGGTATTTCGTCGGAATTAATTAAAAGTGCCTTCTTTTTGTCAAGTCCAAAACCTTCAAGATAAAAATTGTTCACATAATAATAAAAACTGTTCTGCTGCTTTGAGCTTATTGGATAGAATTCATCAATCTGTACAAAATGAAGATGCGACAAATCAGGTTTTTCTTTTGCATCTAATCCATATTTTGTGCGGATCTCAATTACTTTTTTATCTTTCCAGTTATCCAGGAAATATTTTGTCCACTTTATAAAATGTTCAGGCGTTTTTCCGGTTGGTAAACTAATTACTCCCTGTGGGTTTTCCGAAATCCATTCCAGAAATCTTAAAGAAGTCAATAAGCCAAGTTGTGGAAAATTATCAACCAAGATATATGGCATTTTAGCATTCGGTTTTGAAGCTCCTGAAAGCTCAAAAAATGCTCTTTCTACTTTTGATAATTGCGATAATTCCATTATTCACTTTATTAATTTAGAAATATATTTTATAATGCATAACTATTTTGTTCAATTTTACAATGAACTAAAATTTAATATATTATTTATCAATATTTTAACACATTTATAGGTTAATCAATTTTATATATAAAATCAAACAAAAAACATTGCAATTTAGTAATTTTTTCAAATGTTTAAACTTGTTTAATTATTTTTTTATTTATTTAATGCAAGTTCTTAATTTTTTTAAGAACTTATGTAAATCCATAAATCTCTTATTTGAATTAAAATCTCAAATTTAATATCGATTGTAAGCATTTATTTCTTTATAAATATTAATTCCCCAATTTAATATTTTTTAGTAAAATTTCAAATTTGCTAACGATTAACTTTACTAAATATTCAATTTCAAAACCAGACAAAACAATTTTTAAAACTCATTGTGTGTACTATATTTGTATCTGTGAATCTTATACTACTTTATGTCTGAAATTAAAATAAATACTTCTCAAAATGTTGAAATAGAAAGAACTACTGCTAATGTAGGTTTACGAATGGCAGCGCAGATAATTGACTATTTTATACTATTTGTTTATATTATGATAGTTATAATAATTGTAGGCTTATTAAAAATTGAAAGTTCTGCACTAATTTTCATTGCCATTCTCCCTGTTTTCTTTTATAGTTTTATAATGGAAGCTTTATTCCAGGGTCAAAGTGTTGCAAAAATGATATTAAAAATAAGAGTAGTAAAACTTGATGGATCTCAACCTACACTTCTAAACTATTTTATCAGATGGTTATTCAGAATTATAGATATTGTTTCATTTTATGGAATCATTGCAATAATAAGTATTGCTGCAGGTGGCAAAGGCCAGCGTTTGGGCGATAAGGCTGCCGGAACTACCGTAGTTAGCCTGCAAAAGAAAAATTATTTAAAGAATTCAATGTATCGGAGTATTAATGAAAATTACAAATTACAATTTCCACAGGTTGAGTTACTTCAAGAGCAAGATATCTTTACAATAAATGAAGTAATTAACCACTACTATAAAAACCCTGGAATGCAAGCCCGCCAATTACTTATTAAAACAAAAGAAGCCATTCAGCTTAAAACAGGAATTGAAACAACGCTGGAATCGATGGAATTTTTAAGAATTGTAGTTAAGGATTATAACTATATGATTAGGCATGATGAATATTAAAGGGATAATAAAATGCAATAAAACAAAAAGCACCGAATCAAATAAATCCAGTGCTTTTTTATAAGAAAGCTTTAGTTTCAAAATAACATTGCTTATTTTATATTGTGCAAAATTTCAGCTGCTTTTTTAAGCGTTTCAGATGATTTTGCAAAACAAAAGCGTAAATCTTTGCTATCGAATGCATTATGATAGAAAGCTGAAACTGGTATTGAAGCCAATTTATATTCCTTTATTAAACGATTGGAAAAATCTGCATCCTTTTCGTCACTAATATCCTTAAAATTAAGCAACTGAAAATAAGTACCTTGCGAAGGAGTAAAGCTAAATTTTGAGCCTTTAACCAATCCAAGAAATTCGTCACGCTTTTGTTGGTAAAAATCAGCAAGTTCAAGATAGTGTTCTTTTTTATCAAGAAATTCAGCTACAGCATATTGCAAGGGTGTATTAACACTAAAAACGTTAAACTGGTGAATTTTGCGGATTTCTTTGGTAATACTCTCACTAGCCAAGCAATAACCAAGCTTCCAACCAGTTGCATTATATGTCTTACCAAAAGAAGAAATAATAATTGCTTTGTCTTTTAAATTTGGAAATTTTGCCAAACTTTCGTGAGTGCGACCATCAAAAATAAGATGTTCGTATACCTCATCGCTAAGAACCAGAATATTGGTTCCGGTAATCAATTTATTAAGTTTTTCCATACCTTCAGTTGACAAAATTGATCCTGAAGGATTATGTGGTGAGTTAATTATTATCATTCGGGTGCGGGAATTCACCATTTTATTTACCTCATCCCAATCAATTCTAAAATCTGGAAGTTTTGTACCAACATAAACCGGATTTCCACCATTTATTTTAATGACGGGTGCATAACTATCATAAGCTGGTTCAAAAATGATAACTTCATCACCTTCCTGAATAAAAGCGGATATGGCAGAAAAAATTGCTTCAGTTGCACCCGATGTAATGGTAATCTCAGAATCGGGATCATAGCTCATACCATAACTAGATTCTGTTTTGGCTGCAATTTTCTCCCGCAGCGCCATCAATCCCTGCATAGGTGCATATTGATTGTTCCCTTTTCGCATATTTTTTTCAACCAGGCTGATAAGTTCTTCAGGTGGTGAAAAGTCAGGGAAACCTTGAGCTAGATTAAGTGCTTTATGTTTATTTGCCAGTTCAGTGACAATAGTAAAAATAGAAGTACTGATATTAGGCAATTTTGATCGAACCATATATAATTTTAATTCAAATGTTAGAGGTCAATTTATTTTGCAATTCACTGTATTTCAAAAGGTAACAAATAGTTTCAAAGGATTCTTTTATTTTTTAAAGAGGCACAAAATTATAAAAATAATTGAATTTGATCGAATATGTTTGACAATTATTATTTAATATTTGCAAATTTAGAAGTACCTTGTTTATTATCAAAACGTTATTACGTTCATACTAATTAACATTAAAAAGTCGCAACAATTTTTTATTTTGTAAAAAAACTTAAAAATTTATCCAGAAATAATACCTGAAGTACATGGAAACTCTTCATAATTATTTATTCATCTTTATATTTAAACTTAAATATACGAAATTTTAACGATTAAATAGCAAACTAAATTATTTTCACAACTACCTATTTTAACAAATCGATAAATGCTAACTATTTAATCTTCTGTAAAATTCAAGTACTTTAACTGCATTTCTTTTATGATCTATTACATTCAAATCAATCGTGTAAAGATTTTCCTGATTTCGGTTTGAAAGTCCATATTGATATGTTTTATCGTAGTATGAAAGCACAATATCAACAAGATTTTCCAATTCATTTTTCTCAAGGGCTTCTATCGCCAAATTATAATTTAATCCACCAATGCGCTTTTTAATTCTTAGAATCGAATCGCTTAATAGCTCAGGATTAAAACCGCCATAGCCTTCGACCAACCATTTAATCCGTTTGTCTTTGGGAACATTTATCCTAATAACAATATTATTCCGCATTTGGTTAAAAAACTCTTCCGGTATCCAGATTTTACCAATTGTTTGGCTCTCATCTTCAACCCAAATCGGCTTATCGATTTCGAGGGTAACCAATTCTTTAAAAAAATTGTTTTCAAATTGTTCTGTAGTAGTTTGCTCTAGCTGACCTAAAGAGCCAAAAGCAGATCCTTTATGATTGGCAAGTCCTTCTAAATCTATGACTTGAGCATCCAAGTTGATAATTTCTTTAAGTATTTCAGTTTTACCACTTCCTGTCATTCCACCCAAAACGACCAATTTGAAATCCTTGGCAAAGTATGATTTTATATGTCTCCTGTATGTTTTATAGCCTCCGGTTAATGTATTAGTCTCAATTCCAATTGTATTAAAAAGCCATGCCATGCTGGAACTTCGCATGCCTCCGCGCCAACAATGAACAAGCAACTTGTTGTTGAATGCAAGGTCTTTGGCTGCTCGTGCCAAATTAGCCATTTTAGGACCAACTAAATCGAGACCCAATAATATAGCAGGTTCTTTGCCTTTCTCTTTATAACAAATTCCTACTTTTTCGCGCTCTTCATTAGAAAAAATCGGAAGATTGTATGCACCTGGAATATGTGCATGTAAAAACTCTTTGGGTGACCGCACATCAATTACTGGGATGGATTCTGCTAACTCTAAAAAAGTTTCAATATCAATAGTATTGTTCATCTTTGATTATTCTGTATTGAGTTGTTCATAGCGGAAGCAATTGGTTGCGTGATCGTTAATCATACCAGCCGCCTGCATAAAAGCATAGCAAATGGTTGTACCAACAAATTTAAATCCCCGTTTTTTTAAATCAGCACTCATTTTATCCGATTCACTAGATTTAACAGGAATGTCTATGAAGTTCTTCCTTTTATTTACTATTGTTTTTCCCTGAACAAATTGCCAGATGTATTTATCAAAACTTCCAAATTCTTTTTGGATAGCAAGAAATGCACGAGCATTAGTAATAGTTGCCTCTATTTTTAAACGGTTGCGCACAATTCCTGTATCTCCTAGTAACGAATCGGTCTTTATTTTATCATATCCGACAATTATTTCTGCATCGAAATTATCAAATGCTTTCCTGAAATTTTCTCTTTTTTTAAGAATGGTCAACCAACTTAAGCCAGCCTGAAAAGCATCAAGAACCAGATATTCAAATAATTTCTTATCATCATGCAAAGGCACTCCCCATTCATTATCATGATATTCGTTATTAAAGGGATTATTTTTCGTCCAATCGCATCTTACATTTTCCATCATTTTATTTTATTAAATTATGCTTAACTGGCTTTTCAAATAATTCATCTTTTATGTCAGGATTAATTTGCATTGTTTTAAATTGCATTGCAATTGCAGCCTCTCCACCTTCAAAACCCGTTAAACTGAAAGGAAGATAATAATTCCCAACTTTTCGATAATCGTCATAATAAGTTATTTTGTTTTCGGCAAGATCGTCATCAATTCTGATAATCAAAAAACTTAATTTGTCTATGTAATAAATACGAACCAGTTTATTAATAAATATTTCGAGTTTGTAAAGTTCTACATCATCAATACTTACTACACCCAATAATTCAGCTTTAATTAAGCCGCTTTTATAGTTGTATAGGCCACCAGTTAGCCTATCAATAAAGTTCTGGGATTCTTCACTTTGGTTAATAACCGAACTGACAGAATCGATCGCTGGATTATAATCCCACGATACATTTCCATTTGATATTTTAATATAAGCCTGATTGTTATAAGTCAAATCCATTCTAAATTTATAGGGCAATACACCCCGAATGATTAAAGGGAAAAATGCCTTATTTTGTACCATTACGCCTTCAATCTTAAACTTCTGCAAATCCAGTTTTGCGTTTTCAAAACCAGAAGCTTCTAAATGTTTAGCAATTATTTCGTCAATTGTAATTTGAGAATATAATTGACCTTCAAACAACAAAAAAATGACAAGCAAAATTTTAAAAAAAGGCTTGATGGTAATTTCCATAATAAGAAAATTTGGATTATTAATTGACAACCAATGATTTAAACTATTCCTAAAAATTTGAATTACAGATAAATATTGCTCTAATTTGATTGTAAAACTATCAATAAAATTTTGCTTCCAAAATAAATTAAAGTTCAGCATTTTCTGTAACTGTTTCAAAATCTCCACATTTTCAATAAATTATCTAACCTCTAGCATTCAAAAACACTAAAAAAAGAATCGAAATTTTGACCAAAACCAAAAATAATCATACTTTTAACCGTTGATTTTAGAAATGTTAAAGAATTCAGAATTATTAAGATTCCATTTCAGCCGTTTGATTAAAAATAGGTTTTTTATAGATCCATTAACTTGAATATCATAAATAAAATACGAAATATTTTAAAAGGAATATACATCGCTGACAGGTTTTATTATCTGGGTACTGTGGTCGTATTCACTTTTATATTAGGCCATTTTATTCCTGTTGTTTATATTGTTGCAAAATCTGCACTTCTTTTCTTTATCATCAGCAATTTATTGAATATAATACTTTTATTCGAAAAAGATCAACCAATACAGCCTGAACGAATAATGGCAAAACGACTGTCAAATGGTGACCGGAACAAGATTAGCATTTCAATCAAAAATAATTACAAGTTTGAAGTTGAAGTTAAAATAATTGATGAAATCCCATTCCAATTTCAAATCCGCAATTTTGAAATTAAAACTAAATTAAAACCAGGTGAAGAAAAAGAAGAACATTATTACTTAAGGCCAACAGAAAGAGGCGAATATGATTTTGGAAAAATCAATATTTATGTTTTACATGCAATTGGTTTAATAAACCGAAGAATAAAATTCGATTTTTCAGGAATAACTCCGGTTTATCCATCATACATTCAATTGCGCAAATTTGAGCTACTTGCCATTTCTAACCGGTTGACTGAAGCTGGTATTAAAAAAATAAGAAGAGTGAGCCACACCCTGGAGTTTGATCAAATCCGAGACTACGTAAAAGGTGATGATTTTCGTACCATTAACTGGAGAGCGACTGCACGCAGAACGCATCTGATGGTAAATCAATATCAGGACGAGAAATCGCAACAAGTATTCAGTTTAATCGACATGGGCCGCACCATGGAAATGCCTTTTAACGGGCTAAGTTTGCTGGACTATGCTATAAACGCAAGCCTGGTAATTTCAAATATTGCGATGTATAAGCAGGATAAAGCCGGTTTAATTACTTTTTCAAAAAAAATACACACCATTTTACCTGCCGATAGGAATAAAATTCAAATGCACCGGATTATGGAAAATTTGTATCGGCAAAAAACAAATTTTGATGAATCTGATTTCGAAAATTTATACACCACCATTAAACGAAAAGTAAAACAAAGAAGCTTGCTGCTTTTATTTACCAATTTTGAATGGGAAGTTTCGTTGATGAGGCAAATTAGATTTCTGAGGCAATTGAACAACAATCACTTATTGATTGTTATTTTCTTTAAAAATACAGAGGTAAAAAAATTGGTGCGCGAAAAATCGTACTCAATTAATGAAATTTATGTAAAAGCGATTGCGGAAAAACTGATGTACGAAAAGCGGTTGATTGTAAAAGAATTAAAACGCTATGGCATCCAAAGCATACTTACTGAACCTGAGAACCTGACAGTTAACACTATTAATAAGTATCTTGAATTAAAAGCAATGGGCAAAATCTAAATTAAAGCGACAAAACACCTTGTTCATAAACCGGCTGTTTGACCTTTTCCAAACCATCAAATAAAGTTGGATGATCCTTGTCGAATTGTTTTAAAATAGTAGTAACAATAGCCTCTCTCATAAATTTTGAACGGTTTTGAATATTATATTTGTCACAATACCTTTCAAGTGCACGTTGTTCCATATCGTTAAAAACAAAACACAATTTATGTTTGCGAAGTAATTTTTCCCCTTGCTTTTTTGTTACTGCCATATGCTAAAGAATTAATTATTCACAAAACTAATTATTTTCATTTAACAACAATCTTGTTTTTAGTAATTTAACTAGTATTTTTATTAACAATACATTGTTGACAACAATAGCTATCTAATTGTAATACAATGGATTAAGCATCATTGTTAATAAGTTATAAACCTGTGAATATTTGTTATTAAAAACGGCGAACTTTGTAGGTATTAAAGGATGTTATATTCAAAACTCATTTTTAAATAGCAAAGAATTGATGGTTTAATAAGCCCATCGTAAAAAATTATATCTTTGCATTTACGACAATCATCTGCGATTTTAGTTTTATCATTCAGATTTTTTACTTCATCATTAAATGAGCGATATTATTCAATTATTACCCGATTCAGTAGCCAATCAGATTGCGGCTGGCGAAGTTATTCAAAGACCAGCTTCGGTTGTAAAAGAATTGGTCGAAAATGCGATTGATGCCGGTGCTAAAAAAATCAAACTTATTATCAAGGATGCAGGCAGAAGCCTTGTTCAAGTAATTGATGATGGAGATGGAATGTCGGCTACAGATGCAAGATTGTCTTTTGAAAGGCATGCCACATCTAAAATCAAAAAAGCAGAGGATTTATTTGCCATCCGCACTATGGGTTTTAGGGGCGAAGCATTAGCCTCTATTGCTGCTATTGCTCAGGTTGAATTAAAAACAAAGAAAGAAAGCGACGAATTGGGCACCCACATCGTTATTAATGGCTCCGAGTTTGAAAAACAGGAATTTATCAGTTGCGAAAAAGGCTCCAGCTTTATTGTAAAGAATCTTTTTTATAATATTCCGGCTCGCCGTAGGTTTTTAAAATCGGACAATGCTGAATTTAGCCATATTCTTACGCAGTTCCAAAGGATTGTTTTATGTTATCCCGAAATTGCTTTTAGCCTTTCGCACAATGGAAATGACGTTTATCAATTGCCGCCGTCTAATATCCACAAACGGATTTTGCATCTTTTTGGTAATGGGTTTGACCAAAATTTGATTCCGTTCAATACCGAAACCAGTCTGGTAAAACTAAACGGTTTTATTGGGAAACCACAATTTGCACGAAAAAAGACAACTTTTCAGTATTTTTTTGTAAACCAGCGCTTTATGAGGCATCCTTATTTCCATAAAGCATTGATGATGGCTTATGAGAATATTTTGGCTTCCCACAGCCAGCCAGCATATTTTATGTTTTTGGATATTGACCCAAGTAAAATTGACATCAACGTGCACCCTACAAAAACGGAAATCAAATTTGAAGATTCACCTGCCATTTTCCAAATTATTAGGGCTGCGATTAAAGAGGCTCTTGGCAAACATAATATTATTCCATCAATTGATTTTGACATGGAAGGCTCGCTTGAAATTCCTACATTAAATAAAAGTATCGAATTCAATTCTCCACATATTGGAATAAATCCAAATTATAATCCTTTTGACGATGATCAAACATTTTCGTCAGGAAACAAACCATATACTTCAAATCGCGACAAAAGCAACCTTGACCATTGGGGAAAATTATTTCTTGAAAACGAGGAACAGGAAGAAGAAATGCAGCATGATTTTTCGCAAACCAAACAATTAAGTCTCCCTGAAGAACAAACCTTCAATCAATCGACCAATGGGAATGTTTTTATGCTTAAGAATAAATATATTGTTACTCCGGTAAAATCAGGGTTAATGCTCATAAACAGAAGACGTGCTCACGAACGTATTCTGTATGAACAATTTATGAAGTCGCTCCAAAAAAGTGAATCTGTTTCTCAAATCAGCCTTTTTCCTACCACATTTTCTTTGCAACATCATGATGCCGAAATTCTTGCTGAAATACAAGATGATTTGTTTACCATTGGATTTGATATCCGCGAATTTGGAAACAACACATATGTAATCAATGCCACGCCAGCAGTATTCGAAAATTATTCGCCAACAGTTCTCATAGAACATTTTCTTGAAATTTTCAAAGGAACCGAAGGTGATATAAAAAACGATGCACGCGAAAAAATCGCAAAATCACTATCACAAGCTGCTGCAATTGATTATGAAAGCAATATGTCGGTTATTGAAATGAAATCCTTGATTGATAATTTGTTTTGCTGCCAAGTACCGGGTTTTAGTCCTTCGGGCAAAAGTATAATTCAAATCATGAATATGGATGAGATTGAAAAGAGGTTTTAAGAATGATAGACTTTCCAAGTTTTAAAAACTTGGAAAGTCTCACGAGATCTTTTAAATCCAAATAAAAACAATAATTTTGGACAGATAATTTTATCTACTTTTTCCGAAAAATTTTAAAATGGAACCAAAAATAAAACTAACTCAATATAGTCATGGCGCTGGCTGTGGCTGCAAAATTTCGCCAAAAGATTTGCACAAAATCCTGCAACATAAATCGGAATCGGTATTTGATAAAAATCTATTGGTTGGCAACGAAACAAATGATGATGCTGCAGTTTACGATTTAGGAAACGGAACGGCAATCATCAGTACCACCGATTTTTTTCTTCCAATCGTTGACGATCCGTTTACCTTCGGAAAAATTGCCGCCACCAATGCAATCAGTGATATTTATGCCATGGGCGGAAAACCGTTGATGGCCATTGCTATTTTGGGCTGGCCAATCAATAAAATTGCTGCCGAAGTGGCAGCCGAGGTAATGGAAGGAGGACGGGCAGTTTGCAAATCAGCCGGAATCCCTTTGGCCGGTGGCCACAGCATCGATAATCCCGAACCTATTTTTGGACTTGCAGTTACTGGTATTGTTGAAATTAGCAAACTAAAAAGAAACGATACAGCCGAAGCGGGATGCAGCTTATATTTGACTAAACCATTGGGAGTTGGTGCATTGGCAACCGCCCAGAAAAATGGAATATTAAAAACTGAACATCAGCACATTGGTCCAGATTCAATGATGATTTTAAACAATTTGGGATTTGAATTGGCAAAAATGGAAGGTGTAAAAGCATTGACCGATGTTACTGGCTTTGGACTTTTGGGTCACTTGTTGGAAATGTGCGAAGGAAGCGGACTTACTGCCGTTATCGACTATGAAAAAATACCCGTTTTTGAAGCTGCCCTTGAATACATTAAACAAGATTGCATTCCTGGTGGAACCAAACGAAACTGGGCCAGTTTTGGCGACAAAATCAAACTATCGGACGAAGATCAAAAAAACATTTTGTGTGATCCCCAAACCAGTGGAGGATTGCTTATTGCTGTAGAAAATTCCAGTATACCGGAATTGGAAGCCTTGCTTAAAGGCAAAAATTTAATTTCGCATTCGTTTGGTTATTTGAAAGATAAGGGGGAGTTTGGGATTGAGGTGGTTTGATTTTAAATCTACCATATACTTTTGACCACAGTATTCGTTTGAAAGTAATATTTTTTGCCCATTAATTTCGTGGGCAAAACCTATCCACCCCAATTCTCCCTGTCCAAACTCCTATATTGGATTGCTTCGGCCAAATGCTCTGTCTTGATGTTTTCACTTCCTTCCAAATCGGCTATTGTTCTCGATACTTTCAAAATCCTATCATAAGCCCTTGCCGAAAGCCCAAGTTTTTCCATCGCATTTTTAAGCAAAGCCTGCCCTGTTGCATCAATCTGGCAGTGCTGCTGGATCTGCTTTGTACTTAATTGAGTGTTGGCATAAATACCATTGCCTTCTTTAAATCTTTCCTGCTGTATATTGCGTGCCTTTATAACTCTTTGTCTCACAACCTCGCTACTTTCTGATGGCCTGGATTCTGCCAGTTTTGAAAATGGTACGGGCACTACTTCAATATGGATATCAATTCTATCGAGCAATGGTCCTGAAATTTTATTCAGGTATTTTTGTACAATTCCGGCCGAACAAACGCAATCCTTTTCGGGATGGTTGTAATAACCACAAGGACAAGGATTCATCGATGCCACCAGCATAAAATTGGCAGGATATTCAACCGAAAACTTTGCCCGTGAAATGGTTATTACCCTATCTTCCAAAGGTTGTCGCATAACTTCGAGCACAGTTCTTTTGAACTCGGGCAATTCATCCAAAAATAATACGCCATTATGGGCAAGCGAAATGGAACCAGGCTGCGGAAATGCACCGCCGCCGACAAGGGCTACGTCAGAAATCGTGTGATGCGGGCTTATGTATGGCCTACTGACCATTAACGCAGTATCTTTATTCATCTTCCCAGCAACCGAATGAATTTTTGTTGTTTCGAGTGCTTCGTATAGCGTTAACGGAGGCAAAATTCCCGAAATCCGTTTGGCAAGCATTGTTTTACCCGCACCGGGAGGACCAATCATAATTATATTGTGTCCACCGGCTGCAGCAATTTCAAGTGCCCGTTTTACATTCTCTTGTCCTTTTACATCTGAGAAATCAAGATCCGTTTTGGTCTGATTTTCATAAAACTCTTTGCGGGTATCAACAATTGTTTGTTCAATTTCGGATTTACCATTAAAAAAGTCAATTACTTCTTTGATATTTTCAACACCAAATATTTTAAGTTTATCAACTACTGCGGCTTCTCTCGCATTTTGCTTGGGTAAGATAAAACCTTCGAAACCTTCTTCACGCGCTCGAATGGCAATTGGCAATGCTCCTTTGATTGGTTGAAGGCTTCCGTCGAGCGAAAGTTCGCCCATTATCATATATTTATGAACATCATCGGCCTTAATATCTACCGATGCTGCTAAAATACCAACTGCCAATGGTAAATCATATGCACTTCCTTCTTTTCTTATATCGGCAGGAGCCATATTTATTACAACCTTTTTACCTGGTATTTTATATCCGTTTTCACGAAGAGCTGAGTCAATCCTTTGCTGGCTCTCTTTTACTGCATTGTCAGGCAGGCCAACTATAAAAAAGTTGATGCCTGTAAGAATATTTACTTCAATAGTAATGGTAATGGCATTAATTCCCTGAACAGCACAGCCAAAGGTTTTTACAAGCATGGAGTATGGTTTATCGATAAAAATGCTAATTTAGACAAAAAGTTTGGAGTGAGCTAAAGTTTGAAATTGGAAATTGGAGCTTAAAACTAGAAATTTGAAATTGGAAGTTTAACTATCCCGAATAATAATCCATTCATTAACTTATAAATATTAATAAATACTTAAGGAACTCTATGTAATTTAAAGACTCTATACACTTAAATTCAATTCAATATAGTTTATCAAAGAATGTATAACTTTAATATGAATTTCCTGCACTCTGTCAGCATAACCCATATGCTCTACCCGAATTTCCACATCACAGAGAGGAGCCAATTTCCCTCCGTTTTTACCGGTTAAGCCAATCACTATAATACCTTTTTGCTTTGCAATTTCAGCAGCTTTTATCACATTGGCAGAGTTACCACTCGTACTAATTGCTAACAAAACATCGCCTCGGTTTCCCATGCTTTCGATAAATCGTGAAAACACAAACTCATATCCATAATCATTTGCCACACAAGACAAATGAGATGGATCTGAAATTGAAATTGCTGCAATTGAAGGTCGTTCGTTGCGATACTTACCAGTCAATTCCTCGGCAAAATGCATGGCATCGCACATAGAGCCACCGTTACCGCACGAAATAATCTTGCCGCCACCTTTAAGCGATTGAACCATATATTTTCCAGCCTTTTCCAGTTTTTCAAAATTGCTGCTTACTTTATTGAAACTCTCAATTACATGTTGTGCTTCAATAAATTCTTGTTGAAATGATTTCATTATATTTATATTTTATTTTTTTCGAATAATAAAATTGGACTGCAATTATTATTGACTTTTAAATAGATAACTAAAAATCGAAAGTCTTTTAGTTTTAATAAACTACATGCTGACAAGGCTCAAATTCGCATTTAATAATCCTTATTGGCTAATTCCAAAACGCTAAAATAATACTTTTAAAACGTATTCAAAGTAAGTTTTTATAGACACGCAAATACTATTGATAAACAGTCATTCCAGTGCCTTAACATAATTTAAGCTTTACTACTTGCTGATTATCAATAAAAAACATTACCTTTGCGGCCATTTTTAATAAATAATCGAAAAGCTCCGGACATAATATGGTGTTTGTTTAGAGCTTATCAGGAGAAAAAATATTATGTCTACATTTAAAGAAACAGGTTTACTTCCAGAAATACTGGAAGCGATTGAAGCATTGGGTTTTGAAAATCCAACCCCTATCCAGGAAAAAGTAATTCCAGCATTAATAAATTCAACGAGTGATTTAATCGCCTTAGCCCAAACGGGTACAGGTAAAACAGCAGCTTTTGGCCTGCCAATTATCAATCAGATTGATATGCAAATTCGCGAAGTTCAGGCCTTGGTTTTATGCCCAACCCGTGAGTTATGTATGCAAATTACAAAAGATCTTGAAAGTTTTTCCACCAAGATGAGAGGTTTTAAAACAGTAGCAGTTTATGGTGGTTCAAGTATAACTACCCAACTTAGGGATTTAAAATCAGGTTGCCAGATTGTTGTTGGAACTCCTGGAAGAACGCTGGATTTGATTAAACGTAAAGCACTTAAGATAAATACCATCAAATTTTTAGTTCTTGACGAAGCTGATGAAATGCTAAATATGGGTTTCCAGGAAGATTTGGATGCCATTTTACAATCGAGCCCCGATACGAAACAAGTACTATTGTTTTCGGCCACTATGCCAAAAGAAATTCAGCGGATTGCAAAAAAATACATGAAAGATGCAGTTGAAATTTCTGTTGGAAAAAGAAATGCAGGTGCCGATAATGTTAGCCATGAATACTTTACAGTGAATGGACGCGACCGCTATGCTGCGCTTAAACGTATTGCAGATGTGAACCCCAATATTTATGGCATTGTTTTTTGTCGTACCCGAATGGAAACCAAAGAAGTTGCAGACAAACTAATATCCGACGGCTATAATGCGGATGCTTTGCATGGCGATTTATCGCAAGCACAGCGCGACCAAGTTATGGGCCGTTTCAGATCTAAAAACCTACAGCTTTTGGTTGCTACCGATGTTGCTGCGCGTGGTTTGGACGTTAATGAGCTTACACACGTTATCAATTACAATTTGCCCGACGATTTAGAAGCTTATGTTCACCGCAGTGGAAGAACAGGAAGAGCAGGTAAAACAGGTGTTTCTATTTTAATTATCCATAGCCGCGAAAGTAAAAAGATAAAAGAATTGCAACAAATGACCGGTAAAACCTTTACCAAAAAAATGGTCCCAGGTGGCAAAGAAATTTGCGAAAAGCAACTTTTCAACCTCATCGACAAATTTGAAAACATTGATATAAATGATGCCCAAATCGAATCATTTATGCCAGATATCTATAAAAAATTAGATTGGCTAAGCCGCGAAGATTTAATAAAAAGAATTGTTTCTGTAGAGTTTAACCGATTTGTTTCCTATTACCAGGATGCTCCGGATTTGAACCTTACCAGAACAGAATCAAGCGATTCAAGTGATTCAAGGGAGCAAAGAAGACAACGTGGTACTACTTTCTCAAGATTTTTTATTAATTTGGGATTAAGGGACAATGTGAATGTTTCAACTTTGATTGGTTATTTAAACAGAAACCTCAAAGGGCAAAAAATTGAGATTGGAAAGGTGGAAATTATGAAAAAGTTTTCTTTCTTCGAAATGGATAAAATCTATGAAGATGAAGTACTTGCAGCATTTAAAAATGCAGATTTTGATGATAAAGAAGTTGTGATAGAATTATCGAAACCAGAACCAGTTGGAGCTAAAAAGTTTCAGGATGAGCCAACTGACAGGAGAAAAAGGTACAACAACGAATCTTCTTCAAAAGAAAGCAGATTCAAGGACAAGAAAAAATTTGGAGCACGCTCTTATAGAAACTAAGTTTAAATGAACAAACAAATCTATCAAAAGGCCAGTTATTCTTTATATCTGGCCTTTTCTTCAATATTTCTGATGATAGCTATTCTATTTCTACAAATCAAATGGATGATGGTTGGTGGATTATTTATAAGTTTTATCCTAGCAGTGGCTTCGGTTATTTTTGGAATTATAAGCCTTAGATTTATTGGCAAAAACGAAGATAAATTCAGAGGTGAATCTATGTCATGGATAAGTATTTGTCTGGGAGTGCTCGCATTAATGGGCAGCTTGCCTTTTGTGCTTGCTTTTTTATTTGCAGTCTAAAATCATTTTAGGCTTGGTTAGCGATTTTCCAACTTGATAACTATTAGAAAATAAAAAATCAAATAATAGTCAAAATTTAAGTACTTCCATTCAAGGTATTCCAAAGTCTTTTCAAAATAGGTTTATTATTGGCTATGTTTACCAAATGAAAATGACCTTTAACTATCTTAATTAAACGACATTTTACAGTTCCGGCATGTAGAAATTTTTGTTTTTGCCAACCTAAAGCTTCCACTGAGTGCTCGTTTCCATAACAATCGGCGACAATCATTTCATATTCTTTAGTTGCTTCCGAATGGCCGGTATTTGGATTGTATTCCCGATCTGTAGTAATATTCATTTTTACAAACCTGAAATCATAAATTTCCCCCAATTTATAGTATGGATGTTCCGGTTCAAAAGAAAGTTTGCCCTGGCAATCAAGTCGCACTACCTGAACTTTTATCATTTGCCCGGGAACTAAATTGTAGTTTTGATAATATATTGCAGGTATTAAGTATTTCTCATTATATTTATCTTCATAGGCTTGGTATTCCTCATCAACCATAATGTTTTTCAGGTAACGGAATTCATATATTTCTCCTTCGATATATTTCCCTTTTGACATAGCCCTCTATGAAGTATTTAAACGTCTGTTTCTACATTATACGTATTTTTTCCAAAAAGGTTTCGACTACAATTAAAGTATATACTTCAATTGGAATCTAATCGAGAAGATTATTATCAATAAACAATTATATTGCAAATGCCAATTACTTATTCAATACTTCAATTGCTTTTTTCAAAGTATTGTCCACTTCCATCATCACAGGATAAAATCCTTCATTATTAACTATATTACGGCAGATATAGGCATATAAATGGGTTTTTATCAATCTTTCTGATTCATTAAGATCTTTAACCTTTGGATTAATACCATTCTTGTGGATATATATTAAAAAATCGGAAAATATATTTCTGGCTTGCAAGTATTTAACTATTTCTTTATAATCTTTTAACTTGATAAGTTTAGCCCTGTTTTGATTTGAAAAATTAATAGCATAATTATAAATTAACGCTTTTTGTGATACTTGCCTAAAAAAAGCATTTACACCAGCAGTATCAGCAGGAACAAACACATCGGGCATTATCCCTCCACCTCCATAGACTGTTTTGCCACCTTTGGTTACGAATTTTAGCGAATCGGCAAATTGAGTACTATCAACATTTTCAAACTCTCCATGCTCATAACGCTTCATCAGGTCGTGGTCATATTCCATTACGCCATTTGTGTATGATTTTTGAATACAGCGCCCAGTTGGAGTATAGTATCTTGCAATAGTTAACCGAATAGCTGAGCCATCGCGAAAATAAGTTGGCTCCTGAACAAGCCCTTTTCCATATGAACGACGACCAATTATAACACCACGATCGTTATCCTGAATTGCCCCAGCAACAATTTCACTTGCAGATGCCGACCAAGAATCAATTAAAACAGCTAATTTTTCATCTTCAAATATGCCCTTACCAGTAGCTTTATAGTCGGTTCTAGGTCTTGATTTTCCCTGAGTATACACAATGAGTTCATTTTCCTTCAAAAATTCATCAGCAATACTAATCGCAGCATCGAGATAACCTCCACCATTTGAACGGAGATCGAGAATCATTTTTTTCATTCCCTGTTTTTTAAGTTTATCTACAGCTTGCTTAAATTCATCATAGGTGGTTCTTGCAAAAGCACTAATCTTTATATATCCAATAGTTTCATTAACCATATAAGAAACATCAATGCTATATAATGGAATTTTATCACGGATTATTTCAAAGCTTAGCAAGCCAGCAAAACCAGGTCTTACAACACTAATCTTTACTTTAGAACCTTGTTCTCCTTTTAATTTATGAATAACCATTTCATTGGTGATTTTTTTTCCAACAAAAATAGAATCATTTATTCTAACTATCTTATCCCCGGCTAGCACACCCACTTTTTCTGAAGGACCACCCGAAACGGTATTAATTACCAAAACAGTATCGTTCAATATATTAAACTGAACACCAATTCCATCAAAATTTCCTTCAAGTGGTTCATTGACACTTTGCAAATCCTGAGCAGGAATATAAATTGTATGAGGATCAAGCTGTTCCAATATTAATGGAATAGATTTTTCTATAAGTTTATCTTTTTGAACTGTATCAACATAATCGCTTTCAATTAGATTTAAAATAAAATCGAGTTTATTGGGCTCTGATTTGAAAATGAGCCCATTTGAATCGCTTGTATGTAACCTACTTCCTAGAAAGATTCCAAGACCTAATACTACTGCCAATACCAATGGAGTATAAATGCTACGGATTGAGTTTTGGAATTTTGAATTATTTTCTGATGCCATATTTTTTGTTGGAATAAATGATTTTTATAAACTATTCATTTGATTTTCAATACTATTTACTGAATTCTTAATCATAAAATTTGTTTCAAAAATAGTAAAAAGAATTAAAAGGAATTCTATATTATTTAAATAGAACCATTTACCTTAAATTCATAAACTAAATTTGACTTCCTTCTACAAAATTAATTTTAAAATGTATTTCTAATTAGTCATTATTTAACCAATAGGCTTAATCGGAATGTATTACTTCAATTCCAGCACGCTCCAAGAGCCGGAGGCCATCTTCAAGCCTGTATTTTTCGGTAAAAACTACCCTGTTTATTCCTGCCTGTATTATCAATTTTGCACATTCCAAACAAGGCGAAGAAGTTACATATAACGTAGAACCATCGCTGCTATTGTTTGATTTTGCCACTTTGGTAATGGCATTGGCTTCGGCATGCAACACATAAGCTTTGGTTTTGTCATTTTCATCTTCACAATTATTTTCAAAACCCGATGGTGTTCCGTTATATCCATCCGAAATAATCATTTTATCTTTTACTAGCAAAGCACCTACTTTTCTGCGCTTGCAATATGAATTCTCAGCCCAGATTTTGGCCATATCCAGATACCTGCGATCCAATAATTCTTGTTTAGTATCAATCATTTTAATTATAATCTATATCGTTATAATAACTCATTCCCGAAACGGCAACTATCGTATCAGAATCCGATCGATATACCTTTCGCTGCCACATAGCCACCCCTGTAACCTGGTTATATTCAAAATCATTTGCTTTTACCACTATTTTTAAACCGGAACCTGTAGCAGGAACTGATATACTATAATCACCACCTGTGTTAGTAACCTCCTGTTTTACTGTAGATTCATAAAATAAACTTAAAATTTCGCCATCGCCGCTGTGGTTTACATAATTGATTAACTGACCCGGTTCAATAATTGAACTAACCTGTAAACCAGGTGGAGCAATTTCAAGTCCAGGGCTTGTAATATCTAAATCGGCAAAAATACGACCTGAAATAGTTGCTGTCCCTGATCCGCTCAATGGAAACAAAACTACCATGGTAGCAGCATTCCTAAGGTTTTCTGTATCATATCCTGTATCTATTCTTGCTGTTAGATCAACAATAAGATTGGCTGTTGTATAATTTGAATGCCTGATATGAACAGCGGTAACACCGGCTGCCAGATTATTAAATGTAGCAAGACCATTTTCATCTGTTACCGAATTGTAAATACTATCATTCATAACAACTGAAACTATTGTACCATCAATTAAATCTGAAGATTTGAAACTGGAATTTCCTGCTAAAACTACCAAAACAGTATAGCGCACCGTAGTTCCTTTTAAGCTATCAACAATCGGCAAATTCTCCTTTTTGCAAGATCCATAGAGGAACAATACAATAAAGAAAAGAAATCCGATTTTGGCCGAATACCAAAAATTGTTCGAGATCATAATTGATTTATTTAAATTTCTTAATGAAAAAATCTCTATTGAAATGGATATAAAACATATACCAATAATCTAAGTAATAATTGTATAAATCAAAATAGGTTTCAACCCCTGCACCAATGTCAAGGCCTTTGAGCATATTTTTTTCAAACATCAGCCTGCTTGTAATAAGTGCCCTTTGTGGTTCAACATGATCTTCATAAACGGTTGAGGCCGACTGAAAAATCGGATCACCATGCGCACTGAGATAAAAATCTCCAAACCAATGAGCTATACTCAAATCGAAATAACTGGCTTTGACAGTGGCACTTGAATATAGGCCATAACCCCGAATATAAGGCAATTGATGGTCTGACGATTGATCTTTAAACGATACATAAAAACTCTCAATACTTACCGATTTTATAAAAGCACTAACAGGATTGTAGCAATAATTTAAACCAATTGCATAATTATTCAGGGTTGTCACGCTTTTTGTAGTTTCGTTAATTTGCCCACCGTGGTGCACAAACAGAATCTGCAGTGGAATTGAAAGGCTGTGTAATTTATGTTGGCCATTCAGAAAAAACCTATTTGAAATGCCCGCCGTAAAAATTTCTTGCTTACTATCACCCTTAAAAATAAATTGCTGCCAGTTGACCCAAATATCACCTTTGTAATACTTTGTATTAAACAAAAACTGCAATCCATTTTCAACATTATCGGTAAAGAAATACTCGTATTTAAATATCGGTTCAATTAATTCGTGATTGGCAGTGCCATTTAGTGTACCAATTACAATTTCGGTCGATTTACCAGCTTGATAATGGAAACTCAAAGTTGGCAAAACTTTTGTAAATTGATCAATTCCAGAATATTTTAAAAAGTGCGCTCCTACTTCTATCCTGGCATTTTTTGCAGGAAAATAAACCAATTTTGGATTTATAAAATATCCAATTAATGTATATCCCTGAACAATATCATTAAAATATTCATCATTTTTTAAAAAATTGGAATTTTCAATCCTGAATTCAAGGGAATTAATTTTAGCTGTATCAATTTGTAAATTTCTATAAAATGAAGTAGGATAATACTGAGCAAAAACATGGTTATTAATCAGCAAAAAAACCAAAAAAATTAATGTTTTGAGGCTATTTATAGGCGGAAATCGTTTTGTCAGGTTATTCATTTATTAAATATTTTCCATCTTTTTTATAAGAATAAAACCAAACTTTGTTTTAATTAGCCTATCAAGCTTTAATTGAGACAAAAATACTCAGTTTTTTTTAGTATCCCTAATTTTAAAAGGCTGTGGCAATTTTTATTCAAATATCGTCATTTAAAACAATCCTGGTAGAATGCAATATTAATAGTTCAGGCATAAAAACAAACATGGTATATTATGGTGCGATTCAGATAAAATTACATCATTAACTTATATCTCAATTTTTAGCAGAGGAACTCTTTTTTGTTTTCCTAATTTTAATCTTCTTTTTAAAAATGCTATTTTCAAACTCTTCCCTACCCACCATATCATTTAAGATAATCAATTTCTGCCAAACCTTTCGGCTTAACCCGGAACTTAGATCTTCAATTTCATTTACGGTTTTTACAACTACTTCGGTAGGTAAGCTTTGGGCATACAAAGCAGCCACTTTACCAATCAGCGAAAAAGCCTCAGAACAATAATCAAGATATCGCTGCAGTTCAAAGGTATCTAATTCACGATTAGGTGAATTTTGAGTATTATTCCCATGATCTTCATGCATGCCGGGATCCTTGGTTAATTGATGCATATCAATTACATGCGCAATAACCCTAAGTTCATTTAAAAACTTAGAAGCTTTGTGACGTTTTACCCTGGTTTCGATAGTTATCATAAAAAAGATGGCAGCACCTATTAATACCAACTCGTTAAACAAAGCTTCGCTTGTAGTAATGATTATACTAAGTGTTTTAACATCATTATTAAAATCGATTTGAGTAAAACTGAAGAAAATACCTCCAATAGCGATACAAATTACGAAATAGGAAAAAAAACGGAGCGTTAGATGTGGCTTCGAAATCCATTCGATATTCTTTTTACTTTCTTTTGCAATTATTAAAAAATCATTGATCACAAGCCTTAAGCCGGAATCGGGAAACCTGTCAGAAATACGCTTTTCAAGTCGTTCCAGTGTAACGATAATTTTATAATAATCAAGACTAATATTTCGTTTTTTCTTCATCTATTCACATCCAAATTGTGAATAGCAAATATAATCAAAGATCTTTACATACTTATAATCATTGGATTGTTCATTTTAACTTTATGTTTCTGGTTTCAATTTAAATTTTAAAAGATTACAATTGCTGATAAAACATTAACTTTACCTATATATTTGGGCTAATTTATTTTATAACTTATTTACAATTATGAATTCTGAATTGAATAACTGGGACAGGGAAAAATATCTTAAAGCCTGGTATTTTGCGAGCATTCGCCATACCGGACAAAAATATGGAAGTCATGAAGAAGGTGTGCAGATTGATTACTTAACCCATTTAGGCAAAGTCAGCATGGAGGTTATTTGGGCAATTGGCCAATCCAATGAGCCTTATCACGCAGATTTAGCCGTACAATGTGCTATTTTGCATGATACAATTGAAGATACATCCACAACCTATGAAGAGTTGAATTCCCTATTCGGCAATCAAGTGGCTGATGGTGTGCTTGCATTGACAAAGAATGAAAAACTCGCAACTAAAAAGGAACAAATGCTTGACAGTTTATTACGTATTAAACAACAGCCAAAAGAAATTTGGATGGTAAAAATGGCCGATCGTATTTCAAATTTGCACCAACCTCCATATTATTGGGATGATAATAAAATTTGCAGCTATATAGAAGAAGCAAAGCTGATCCATGAAAATTTATATGTAGCAAATGAAGAACTAGCAAACCGGCTTGAAGAAAAAATTGAACGATATAAAATTTTCATCACTCCAAAATAACATTAGAATCGAAATCTTGAATTTTTGAAAAATATTTGCAGCAAAAATGTAGTTGTTCTGAACAAAATTGCTAAATTGCGCAAAAGAAACAGATAATTATAAAATTATGAAATCACTGATATTCACCATTTTAATTTTCACTTCAATCGTATCGGCAAAAGCTCAGAAACAGTCAGATTCAACCGAAGTATACGCAATTCTTGAAGAAGTATTCACTGTTTGTAATTCTGTTAGCCCTGAAGGTGAAAACTCAGATATTATTATTTTTGAAAGACTTTCGAAATATGTTTTATATAATGGAAGTGATCTTGCCAGAAAAAACAAAACAGCTTGCGACTATAACAAGGCAGAAGATCGTAAAATTGTTGATGAGACTGGGAAAATGATAAAATTATGGCTCGATAATATTGAAAACTACAAATTGATTAAATATTCTGTTAAAAAAGAGGGAGCAACTGACAAACATTTGCTTCTATTGAGCTATAAATCAGGATCTAGTAAAAAAGAAATTACTTTCAGCTTCATAAAAGCAAATAATAGCTTTTTATTGGTTGAAATAAAATAGGAAGAAAGCGATTAAACTTAAGATTACCAAGTAAATGAATCTGGTAATTTATTATTCTAATTAAGATACTTTGCTTTCTTTTAAAAAACATAGGAAAATCCCAAATTGGCAATTCCCTTATATCCAAAACCAAGTTCTGTAAATATGGCTACTCTGTTTCCAAATTTTAAAGCTATAGGTGAAACCTGAAATACCATAAAACCGATTGAACCTTTGTCAGAATGGCCTGTATTAATAAAATATTCATCTTTTCCGAATGAATATCCAATACCTGTTACTGCATATAATTGGAAATTTTGTTTTTTAATATAAGCAAAATCAGATTCTATGGCTAGTGTGTACAAATACCTGTTTAATGTGCCAACAACTTGATTATTAAGTAAAATATCACTGGTTATTTTATTTGATCCAAAACTAGCGCCCGAAGAAATCTTTTCAGAAATTAAATGCGAAAAACTGATGAAAATGGCACCTTTACTTTTAATATTTGATCTTGAATAATTATTAGGAAGCACGTTTGATTTGATATTAAAAAACTGATCGATGGTATAGTTCCCATAAGCAGCTTTTGAGAAATTGCTGGACTCCTGAGATTTAACAATTACTTGTAAAAAAATAAAATACAGGAAAATAAAGACTATTTTAACTAAATTCATAGCTGCACCGATATTTTAATCAACTAAAAATGCGAAATGTTCTACAAATAAGGATTCCAAATGACAAATTTATCATTATCAAATCGATTTATATTGAAATTTGAAATTTTATAGATAGGAATAAACTAAAAAGAAACCAGTTTCGTAAAACATGAAATGTTTTCGATAGGATTAAAAATCATACCCATTGCAAAAAAAGGGTGTATGCAAACAATTATGATAAAACAAATCAGAATGGTTTCTATTCTAATTTACTTTGTTTAATATATTCAATGATTTGCTTATCGGAGTTCAATATATGCTTTTCGTACCATTCTTTCAAATAACTCATTACATCATTGCAGATATCAGGATCATTCGCTTCGAGGCGTTTATAAAAATGCATCATTTTTTCAACAAACTGCCTATGCTCATTATTATGTAACTGATAAGAAGGTATTTGGTAATTCTTCAAAAACAACTCTTCATTAATAAAAAAATCTTCGGTATAATAACTTACACGATGTAAAAGTTCAAGTACTTCATCTTTGCATTTTTTTTTATTCATTGCATCGTTGAAGAATTCAATCAAGTCGGCTATCTTCTTCTGGTTCTCAATTAAAATATCTATTGTTAAATTCATGATTTTGTTCTTAGACTTTATATATCTTATTAGGCTTCAATTCAATCCCTAATTCTGGTTTGTAAATGTCAAACTATTTTTGCCAATTTACAATGACTATTGTCAGCATTTGTTTTTCTGCTTGGTTTTTAAATGCTTAGATATCAATTGTAGTTAAAAATAATTTCCAAGGTTTTAATATTTCCATTCCAATTACATTAAAAATAAACAAATTAAGCTATTTTATCTGTATGTAATTATATTAAATTTAAACCATTTTGGCTTCACTCCAAATCGAAGTAGGTCTTAAATAATTGAATCATACATAAAAGGGAAACCCCATTTGCAAAATTTATTTATCATATAAGAATTTTACATTAATTTTGCTTTTACTTTAAGTATACAAACTAAAACTACTCCTATGCAAAAACATGCCCTTTCATTTAGCATTATTACAGCTTTAATTTTTATTGTAATAATTTCCAGTTCATGTGGTTCCGATAAAAAAAAGACCGATGTCTCCGATTCTACAAAGATCCAGGTGGTAAAACCATTTTCTGTTGGTAATTATAATTTCGCTATACTTGAAAACGCCAAATTTATACCATACAATAAGGCCATTTATCACCGTGGAGACGAAGTGTATATGGTACTCGAAAATGTTGGTCCTTTTGCAAAGGACAAAGATAGTTTAAACCATGCCGAGATGAAAATGGAAGTTACAAACTCAATTGGAGAATTGGTAACTCGAAGAGAAAATCTTTTTGGATCTCGCGGAGAAGGTAATTTTAAAAATAATATACTTAAATCGCCTTACGCTTCATATGAATCGGATCTGAAAGATAAGCCTGGCAAATTCACCTTGAGCGTTACAATATATGATTTGTTAAAAAAAGACAGCATTGTTGTCTCGGATGATTTTTTTCTGGAATAAATAGAATTTAAAGCCTTAAATGAAAAAGGAGTCGGTTATCTGGCTCCTTTTTCATTTAAGTTTATACAAGTATACGTCCAGCTTTTATTTCAATATTTGATTTTATTCTCTTTTTTATCCCACATTTCGAAAGAAACTATTGATTCTTCATGCATAAAAGGAATTGCCATTATTTTGCGTTTTTCTCTATCTGTGGCAATTTCATCATATATAAATTGGTCGTCAAAGCCAATTTTTCGGGCATCTTCTTTGGTGTTTCCGTAATAAATGACATCAATTCTTGCCCAATAAATTGCGGCTAAACACATGGGACACGGTTCACACGAGGTATAAATCTCACATCCACTTAAATCAAATGTATCCAACACTTTACATGCCTTTCTAATTACATTCACTTCTGCATGAGCAGTTGGATCAACATCGCGAGTAACTGAATTTGCTGAACCAGCAATTCGTTTACCATCTTTAACTATAACTGCACCAAAAGGCCCTCCGCCCAAATTGACACTCTCTAATGATAAGCTTATGGCTTCGCGCATAAACTTTTTTTGCTCTTCACTCATCCCTGAACTCAATATTTTAAGATTTATTTGATATAATTGGTAAATTGTTTTTCATCCAGGCTTGTATTCCGCCTTCTAAGTTGTATAAATTGTTCTTTTCTCCTGATTTTTGAAGCTCTTCAATTATCGCCATACTGTTTGTCCCATTTTCACAAACAAGCACAACTTGCTGACCAACTGGGATTAAATCCGGATTTTCAAGAATAGAACCAATTGATAATTGTTTACTCTCGATATGATAAAGATCGAAAATTTCTTTTTCACGAATATCAATAACCAATGCCTTTTTATTTTGCATTTTCTCATGCAATTCGAGTGGACTTATTTGTTTAACATTCAAAAATCCTTCGGTGCAAAAAGATCCATATTCCCCAAGCTTTTTAACATAAGCAAAATTTTCGCTTCTTTTTATTGAAAGTAGGTTATGATCCATCCTTGCTGCATCAATAATTAAAAGCTTACCACTTAAAACCTCTCCTACCCCTGTAATCATTTTTATTACTTCGTTAGCCTGATAAGCGCCAATGATACCCGGCAAAACGCCAATCACCCCAATATTTGAACATGAAAGCGATTCTGACGAATCGGGCTGCTCAGGTATAAGACAGCGATAAGTTGGGCCATTCTGGTAATTAAAAACAGTTACTTGTCCTTCAAACTTATAGATAGCACCAAAAACATATGGTTTGTTTAAGATGAGGCAGGCATCGTTGGTTAAGAACCGGGTTGGAAAATTATCGGAACCATCTACAATAATATCGTAATTTTGAAACATTTCCAAAGCATTTTCATTTGTAAGCATAACATTGTGAACTTCAAACTGTACAAATGGATTCAAATTTGCCAGTTTTTGAGCGGCAACAATGGCTTTGGACTTTCCAACATCAGAAGTCCCAAAAAGAATTTGACGTTGCAGATTACTTTCATCAATAAAATCGAAATCGCAAATACCAATGGTGCCAATACCCGCAGCTGTAAGATATTGCAATACAGGGCAACCCAATCCTCCGGCGCCTACAACCAACACTTTGCTTTGTTTTAGCTTTTGCTGCCCATCCAGGCCTATTTCCGAAAGGATGATGTGCCGGTTATATCGTTTTATTTCTTCGGTTGATAAATTCATGAATTTCAATTAATTGCTTCGTATTATTACAATCTACCTGAAGCTTAAAAAAGTAATATTTAAAGCAGAGAAATATCTTTTTGAATTATTTGTTTGAGCGACAAATTTAAAAATCATTTTCTATTAAACATAGATGGTTATAATTTATCTCCAAATTAAAGATGGACTTTAAATAATCCCTCAGTGCAATTGGTACAAATATCAATGCCTTTTCGGTTTTTAAGGATTTGGGTGCGATAATTTTTATAGGTTTCGGAATTCCAAATTTCCTTGAAACTTTTGCTTTTTAAATTTCCCATTTTGTATTTTGCATCTTTGTCAAAACAGCATGGAACTACATCGCCTGAAACTGTGACAACAGGATTTGTCCACATCCGCCAGCACTGATTTTTCTGGTCAGATTTAATTTGCCAGGTTCCATCTTTCATTTTTCTATAGCGCGAATATTTTTCATTAGCAGGTATTAATGGGTCACCATTCTTGTAATTATAAATCTGTGCTGTTTTAAATTCGATTTTGTCTACGCTCAAATCTTTTGCAAGCCTCTTTGCATCAATTATCTGATGTTCGTTTTTTGCTGTGACTAAAAATTGAAACACAATCTTTGGAGTTTTAGAATTTAATCCTTTTTTGGTTTCCACAAGTAGTTTTGTCCCTTCAATTACTTTCTTTAATGATCCGCTTACACGATATTGTTCATAGATTTCCTGATTTGTTCCATCAATTGAAATGATTAATTTATTCAATCCACTTTCAATTATCTTATTGACATTTAATGTATTGATAAAATGGCCATTTGTTGAGGTAATACAATAAATGCCTTTAGCTGATGCATGTTTTATCATTTCAAAAATTTCAGGGTTTAGAAATGGTTCGCCCTGAAAATAATAAATAGCAGTATAAAGAAAAGGCGATAATTCATCTATAAGATTTTTATGTAAAATCAAATCTATCCTGCCTTGGGGGCGGGTTAAAATTTTTAAGCCGGTTGGGCATTGGGGACAACTGAGGTTACATTTATTGGTTGGTTCGATTGAAATCCCAAATGGCATTCCCCAATGGATTGGCCTTTTCAATATATTTGAAATGAAATAACTTAATGTGAGTTTTACAAGATTGAATGGTCTTTTGAACATTGAATTGTTTCGGTGAATGCATTTATTAAAGTGTTTCTGATTTCCAAAATTAAAAAGTAAAAAATCATCTACAACCTATAATTCAGATTAAATCCATATTTATTCTTAAATTTGTTATACAAATATTAAATAATTTCTTATGAAAATTATATACATCGCTTGTATCAGTTTTTTGCTTGCATCATGTGGTGTTCAATATACGGCAAAAAAACAAGCAAAGATAATGGCAGAAGCTATAAAAACTGCAAATTATGAAGTTACTTTAAAATACACGCATCCATCAGTTATTCAAATGATTGGGGGTAATTCAAATTTTATTGAAATTCTAAAATCTGGCACCCAGGAAATGAAAACGATGGGAAACAGGTATGAATCCATTAAACTTGGCAAACCTTCCAAGACTGTTATCGCTGGTAATGAAGTACATTGTTTAATCCCTGAAAATATCACTATGAAATTGAAAGATGGAAAAGTGATTAGCAAGTCTTATTTTCTGGCTGTTTCAAAGGATAATGGCAAAAATTGGACTTTTATTGAAACAGCTATTTTAACTAAGGATAATATAAAAACCATTTTACCAAATTACAATGAAAAACTTGTGATTCCTGAAAAGAAAGCTCCAAAACATATTAAAAACTGATGTTCAACTTTTTAAACCAAACTTTATGAAATTACTGCCTTTATTAATTTTAGCAATTGGCCTCGCATCATGCGGAGGAAGTTCATCGCCATGCAAATCGAAAAAATGCAAGGACTTTAAAACTCAAAAAGAAGCTCAGAAAACCTACGAGTCGGACAAAAAGTGTTACAAAAACCTTGACAAGGATGGGGATGGCGTGGCATGTGAAGATTTACCCAAAGAATAAATTTTCAAAAATTTGACAATTGGCTAAGTTTTTTATTGAAAATTTGCCTATCGGTTGCGCTAAATGAACTATATCGGAAAATAATTCATTTACAATAAATTGGATTTCAAACTTGCCAGCAACTCTCTGAAATGCAAAAGGTATATTATTAATTTCGTAGCTTTAACAATTAATGCGCTTGCTGTGTTTTAACCAATTAGTCTATAAAAAATGAAAACTTATCTGATATTCTTTTGTATTTTGGTTTGTATCAGTGCATGCAAAAATGGGGATGAAAAAAATTCTAATGCACAAAACTACAGACAGGAAATGCGGAATTTTGTGCAAAGTATCAGCAGCTATGCGAAAACCTTTGATCCAAATTTTATAGTAATTCCACAGAATGGACAGGAATTAATTACAAAAGACGGCGAAAGCAACGGTCTGATTGATCCGGCTTACCTAAAGGCGATTGATGGCATTGGTCGCGAAGATTTATTCTATGGTTATGACTATGATGATGTTGCTACACCCACAGGCGAAACGGATTATATGGTTGAATATTTAAATGTTGCAAAAGCCAATGGTAAACAAATTTTAGTTGCCGATTATTGCAGTACGCATTCCAAAATGGATGATTCGTATGCCAAAAATCAATTGAAAGGTTATATTTCGTTCGCCGCAAATCACCGCGAACTGGACAATATACCTGATTTTCCATTAACCGTTATTAATGAGAACAACAGTGTTATCAACAACCTTTCTAAAGTTGAAAACTTCCTTTATTTGATTAACCCGACTTATTATACAAATAAAACTGATTTTATTAATGCTGTAACTGCTACAAATTATGATTTGATTATAATGGATTGTTTTTTTAATAATGAACTTTACACCACTGCCGAAATTGACCAATTAAAAAACAAGGCAAATGGTGGAAAACGAATGGTGATAGCTTATATGAGTATTGGTGAAGCTGAAACATATCGCTATTATTGGCAAAGTAACTGGTCGGTAGGAAACCCAGGTTGGCTTGCAGCAGAAAATCCGGACTGGGCTGGCAATTATAAAGTAAAATATTGGGATAAAGAATGGCAGAACATCCTTTTTGGCAATAATAATTCTTATCTTAAAAAAATTCTTGACAGCCGATTTGATGGAGTTTATCTGGATATTATCGATGCCTTTGAGTATTTTGAGTAGTGTGAATATAAACTCAGATCTTTCGGGTTTTATAATTCCATAAAATTCGGGAATTTGTTTAATCTTATAACCATTACAAACTTTTTATTCCAATACAATCCAATCAATTGCAGTTCCGTAACAATCAGGTGCACCAGGGCAGCAAATTGTTTCGTCGCCAACAATATCTTTAAAAACTTTGTATTCACTCACCGCAAAAACCCTATCACAAATATTACAGGATTTTATATCTGTTAGTTTTGGGATATGTGCGAAAGGATAATGTTCGTTAAGATATTTTTGTTTGTCCTTGATTATTACTTCTTCCATATTATTTTTCTGTTTTGACTTATGTTTAAAATGACACTACCTGCGGATTATCCGTTTTAATTTTGCCAAAGATAGATATAAACAAGAATATTTGAGTGCTAAAATAATGGTTTGCAGATATTATTTTAAACACTGTCAGGTGCAATACACACTGACAGGTTAAAACAAAGAAGCGCCAAAAGGCGCTCTTCATATATTTTCAAATTTAATCAGAAATACTCTCAATTAAAATTTCCAAAATTTTAATTGCTGCAACAGAAACCGGTGTTCCGGGGCCAAAAATACCCACCACACCAGCTTCGTAAAGAAATGCATAATCCTGTGCAGGAATAACACCTCCAGCTACAACCATAATATCCTCACGGCCAAGCTTTTTAAGCTCAGCAATTACTTGTGGAATTAAGGTTTTGTGTCCAGCAGCCAAACTGGAAACACCTAAAACATGCACATCATTTTCAACGGCTTGCTTGGCGCTTTCAGCTGGAGTTTGGAACAACGGCCCAATATCCACATCAAAGCCCATGTCGGCATAACCTGTTGCAACCACTTTGGCACCTCGGTCGTGACCGTCCTGACCCATTTTGGCAATCATAATTCGTGGTCGGCGGCCTTCCATGTCAAAGAATTTATTGGCCAATTCCTGTGCTTTTATAAAATCGGCATCCTTTTTCGATTCCGAAGAATAAACGCCAGAAATAGAACGGATTTCAGCTTTATAGCGTCCAACTTCTTTTTCCATAGCGTATGATATTTCACCCAAACTTGCTCGTTTTTGAGCAGCAACCACAGCTAGTTCAAGCAAGTTTCCTTTTCCTGTTTTTACCGATTCAACAATCGCATCCAAAGCTGCTTTTACTTCTGCTTCATTTCTTTCTGCACGTAGCTTTTTTAAACGTTCAATTTGAGCCAGTCTTACCGATGTATTGTCAACTTCAAGAATATCAATTGGATCTTGCTTATCCAATTTGTATTTATTTACACCGACAATGATATCCAAACCAGCATCAATCCTGGCTTGTTTCCTTGCAGATGCTTCTTCGATTCGCATTTTTGGAACTCCGGTTTCAATGGCTTTGGCCATTCCGCCCAATTCTTCCACTTCTTCGATCAATGACCATGCCTGATGTGCAATTTCGTGGGTAAGCGTTTCAAGGTAATAGGAACCAGCCCAAGGATCGGCAGAATCGCAGATATGTGTTTCTTCTTGTAAATAAATTTGGGTATTCCTTGCAATCCTGGCCGAAAAATCGGTTGGCAAAGCAATGGCTTCGTCCAAAGCGTTGGTGTGCAAGGATTGTGTGTGTCCAAGTGCCGCAGCCATGGCCTCTATACAAGTTCTGGCTACATTATTATAAGGATCCTGCTCAGTTAAGCTCCAACCCGAGGTTTGACAATGGGTACGCAATATCAGCGACTTTGGATTTTTTGGGTTAAACTGTTTTACAATTTTAGCCCACAACATCCTGGCAGCGCGCATTTTGGCAATTTCCATAAAATGGTTCATTCCAACAGCCCAGAAAAACGACAAACGAGGTGCAAACGAGTCGATATCCATGCCTGCATTTACACCAGCACGCAAATATTCCAAACCATCAGCAAGTGTGTAAGCCAACTCAATATCGGCAGTAGCACCTGCCTCCTGCATATGATAACCTGAAATGGAAATGGAATTAAACTTTGGCATTTTTTGCGAGGTATACTGAAAAATATCAGCAATAATCCGCATCGAAAATTCAGGTGGATAAATGTACGTGTTCCGCACCATAAATTCTTTCAGGATATCATTTTGAATAGTTCCCGAAAGTTGCTCCAATGTGGCGCCCTGTTCCAATCCGGTAACGATATAAAACGCAAGAATTGGCAAAACCGCGCCATTCATGGTCATTGAAACCGACATTTTATCCAATGGAATTTGGTCGAACAAAATTTTCATGTCCAAAATGGAATCGATAGCAACACCGGCTTTTCCAACATCGCCTTCAACACGTTCATGATCGGAATCATAGCCGCGGTGGGTTGCCAAGTCAAAAGCTACCGATAAACCTTTTTGTCCGGCAGCCAAATTCCTTCTGTAAAATGCATTAGATTCTTCAGCGGTTGAAAATCCTGCATATTGGCGGATTGTCCAGGGCTGCATCACATACATGGTAGAATAAGGGCCACGCAAATAAGGTGGTAATCCGGCAGCAAAATTCAAATGCTCAAAGTTTTCTAAATCTTCTTTGTTGTAAACCGGTTTAACCTGAATATGTTCAGGGGTTTTCCATAAATCCGCTTCAGAAAAGCTAGTGGGTTTCCCGGCTCCGCTTTTCGAAGTTTTTTTAATATCTATATTTTTAAAATCTGGTCTCATCTTTTTTTAAATTAGATTTGAAATCTTAAGGCAGCTTTGCTGCAAGTAAAAATTGGAACACGAATGACACGAATCTTGCTGATTATCACTGATTTTATTCTGCTGGCTTCTTAAAAAAACATTAAAAAACCACGTCTTCGTATTTAATAGAATAACCATTTGATGATTTAGTATATTTTTTTATTTATCTGTGTTAATTCGTATAATCTGTGTCATCCGTGTTCCATCTGTTTTAAGCAATTCCCATTTCTTTTTGGAAAGACTGAAGTGTTTCCAAAACATTCGACTTAACATGGATAAAGTGCTTAATACCAAATGACTGTAGTTGTTCAACCGCATCTTTTGGATAGCCGGCTATCACCATAATTTTGCCTTTCAATCCGTCCACAATTTCTTTTGTGATTGCTGGATATTCGTCATCGGAACTGCAAATAACAATAATTTCGGCACCAGATTTTCTTGCTTCTTCAATGCCTTCCTGAACCGATGGATAACCTAAATGGTCAATGATTTGGAATCCTGCACATGCAAAAAAGTTGAAAGCAAAACCTGCCCGAGCTTTACGCATAGCCAAATTTCCGTAAGTAAATAAAAATACTTTAGGCATTTTGGCTGCTTTTTCTGTGGCAAATCGAAGATTTTCAAATGCTTCGGCTTCCCTGCATTGATTGATTGGTTCTGCAATTTGGTCTTTTATGCCATCGCCAATTCCTGATTTTTTAGGGCTTGTTTTAACAAATTCGCTCGAATTTTCTTTGGTATTGGCGTATTGATTGGTTCCCAAAAGGATATCTTTTCTGTTTGCCAGATTTGAGTTGCGCTTTTCGGCAGTTTCCTTTACTTGTTTTTGGATAAAACCTTGCTCAAATGCTTTGAAATATCCACCCTTTTCTTCAACCTGTAAAAACAATTTCCATGTTTCTTCAATAATCGAATTAGTAAGGTTTTCAATAAAATAGGACCCTGCAGCAGGATCTGAAACTTTATCCAAATAGGTTTCTTTTTTCAATACAATTTGCTGGTTGCGGGCTATCCTTTCAGAAAATGGATTGGCCTCATCGAATTGGATATTAAAAGGAAGAACAGCCAATGAATCCGTTCCACCCAACACAGCAGACATGGCCTCGGTTGTGGAGCGCAACATATTTACATAAGGATCGAATATAGTTTGGTTGTATTCGGCAGTAACCGAATGGATTTTCATTTTGGCTTTTGCAATTGCGGAAGAATCGTAAGCTTCAACAATTTTTGCCCATAAATATCTGGCAGCACGTATTTTGGCAATTTCCATAAAGTAATCAGGTCCAATAGCAAGGTTAAACCTGATTTTTGGTGCTAAATCGTTTATCGAAATATTTAGTTTTTTAGCATAAGCCAGATAATCATTGGCCATGGACAAACCAAAAGCCAATTCCTGAACGATTGATGAGCCGGAATTCTTGAAATAATTTGCATGAACAGTAAACAACTCAACCGATGGCAATAATTTTGCAGACAAATCATATATTTCTTTCGAGAAAGGCATTCCATCGCAAACATCATCATCACAAAAATGACCAGTTATAGTAAGGCAGCCCAATGGATCATAAGAAATGGAACCTTGAATTTTTTCAGCAGCAATTTTATTGATTTTTAGATATTCAGCTAAATTCGTTATCAAATCTTTAGTCAATTTACCTGCCGAAAAATTGATTTCAATTTTATCAAAAGGAAAACCTTGTAATAATGAACGTAATTCCTCAACATTTATAGTTTTATTTCCTTTTAGGATAAAACCAATCGATTCCGCACCTTTTTCAATATATTCGAGGGCTTTTAAATTGGCTTCGGTATAATTTGTAACTTTAATATCTTGACGGATTAACCAATGATTGTCGTTTTTCACTCCGCGTACAAAAGGAAATTCTCCTGGTTTGGATTGAAGCAAATAATCCAATTCATCTAGGTTTTCGCTTCTGTAGTATGGTTTTACAGTAATCCCATCTATGGTTTTTTTAATTAATCTCCGCTCATAATCTGCCCCTTTCAGGTCTTTGGCAATCACTTCTTCCCATTGCGCTGTGCTAATTGGAGGAAATTCAGAAAACAAAGCTTTCTTTTTATTATTGTCCATAAGTGTTTTATAAATTTTCTGCAAAAGTAAAGCATTTGATAAAAACAATCCGAATAAAACGGATGATTTTTATCACGCAAAACATATTATTAAACATGTTTGAAAGGATTAAGCTACGAAATCTACAAATTAATTTAGTATTTTAAAGAAAGAGATTATCTTTAAACCGGAAAAAATCAATTTGAAAATTGGGCAATTCGGTAATTTGACAATTAAACAATGTAGCATTTTAACAAATTTACAAGCTATTGATTATCATATTTATATTTAATATTAGGATGAATGAAAGAGTTGGTTTTTATAAAGCGAAACATTGACCGATGGAACAAATTTGAATTGCTGGTCGAAAAAAAAGCAGACGATGATCCGGATACTTTGGCTTCCATGTTTATTCAAATTACCGACGATTTGGCTTATAGCCGTACTTTTTATCCAAACAGTGATACAACCCGCTACCTAAACCATCTTGCCGCTAATACCCATTTGAAAATTTATAAAAACAAAAAAGAAGATCGCAGCGTAATCAAGCAATTCTGGAAAGAAGATTTTCCTTTATTAATATATCAATCTCATAAATTTATCCGCATTTCATTTATATGCTTTATGGTGGCTTCACTGATTGGTGCATTCTCGGCAGCCTACGACATGAATTTTGTACGCCTTATTTTAGGAGATGATTATGTGGATATGACGCTACAAAATATTGAAAAAGGTGATCCAATGGCAGTATATAAACAAGCCTTTGAAGCCGATATGTTTATTGGCATTACCATTAATAATATCAGGGTTTCTTTTTTTGCATTTATCTGGGGTATAGCTGGTTCTGTGGGCACTTTATTTGTACTCTTATATAACGGCATCATGTTGGGTAGTTTCCAATATTTTTTCTATCAATATGGGTTGTTACGTGAATCTATCTTAACAATATGGATACATGGCACTTTAGAGATATTTTCAATTATAGTTGCTGGAGCAGCTGGTATGATTCTAGGAAGCTCCCTGCTTTTTCCAGCAACTTATTCAAGAGCTATTTCATTTAAAAAAGGATCACAAAGCGGAATACGAATTGTTATCGGATTAATGCCTATGTTTATTGTTGCAGGTTTTCTTGAAGGTTTTGTTACCAGGCATACCGAAGCTCCAAATGTGATAAGGGCGGGTATTATCTTAGCTTCATTGGTTTTTATTATCTGGTATTTTATTATTTATCCGGTAAAACTTGCCAGAAAACACAATATCTATAAAAAAAGCACTATTTTCGACTTTCTTATTAGAACTTAGAAATTGGAACTTAGTGCTTCGACTGCGCTCAGCAACCAAAATTGGAAATTTGTTGATATCGCTTGACTTTTGTCTTTTTACTTTTATCTTTTGTCTTTAACAACTTTAAATCACTTCATTATAAATTAAACTAAAATGGAAACACCACCACTAAACCTGAAAAAATACAGAGATTTTGGCCAGCTAATCACTGACACTTTTCTATTTATAAAACAAGAATACAAATTACTATTGAAAGTAATATTGACCTATGTTGGCCCTTTTGTTTTAATTACTGCGTTTGCCGGTGCATGGATGCAGTCGCAAATGTTTTCGATGATGGATTTAGCAAAAGGAGGTGATCCGTTTGGTTTTTTCCGTGAAATTGGAATGAAATATTTCATATACATTATGGCCACACTGATAAGTAGCACCATGATGATGTGCACCTTATACAGTTATATGTTTTTATACTCCAAACGTGGCAAAGATGGCTTTTTGCAGGAAGATGTTTGGGAAATGGTTAAAGATAAATTTTTCCCAATTCTTGGTCTTTTAATTTTGGTGGGGATTATTGTCTCTTTTGGAATCATTTTATGTATAATCCCCGGAATTTACCTTGCAGTAGTTTTTACCCTTGTAATTGCATCAAGTATCTTCGAAAATCTGAGTCCAGGTCAAGCCATGGAGCGCAGTATGTTTCTGGTTAAAGAAGATTTTTGGTTTGCTCTTGGAATTGGTTTTGTAATGTCTCTTATCGCAGGTATGCTTGGTGCAATTTTTTCAGCTCCAGCAAGTATACTGTCAATGTTTTTAATGTTAAATAAAATACAGGGAGAAACCTCTCAAACCGTTTCAATTATTTTCTTAATATTATCATCCATAGGAATTTTTTGCGCTTCTATACTATATGGAATACCTCATATTACCATGTCTATGTTTTATTTAAGCCAGGTTGAAAAGAAAGAAAGCCCTAATCTTATTAATAAAATTGAGCAGATTAATAAGCCGGAGGTGGAATAGGAAATGACTAAAGTACTTAGGGTTATTTGCATTTTTTAAATAAGCTAATCAGCTATAAATTAAATCCTGAAATTAATTTTAATAACTGCGTGATATTTGATATTAAAAAGCTGTTCCAAAAAATAAGCCTGAAAGGCTTGAATACGAATAGCCGCGGGTGTTAACCCGTGGAAAACAAGAATTCAAATCTAAAGCCATCCCTGAAAGGGATGAAAAGAAACAATTTTATGGCTACATATAAACAAATTGTTTACCAATTGGTTTTTTCAACAAAAAATCGTGAACGAACATTATTAAAAGAAAACAGGGAAATTCTTTTCAAATATATCTGGGGAATTATAAAAAACAATAATTGCCATCTCTATCGAATCAATGGTGTAGAAGAACATTTACATGTAGTTACAAGCCTTCATCCTAGTGTAGCTTTGGCTGATTTGATTAAAGATATAAAAGTAGCGAGTTCTAAAAAAATTAAAGAAGAAAATCTATTTCCGGGTTTTACAGGTTGGCAAGATGGTTATTCCGCATTTACTTATCATTACAATATGATTTACGACTTAATTGAATATGTTAAAAATCAGGAAGAACATCACAAAAAAGAATGCTTTATTGATGAGTATAAACGATTGATAATTGAATTTGGGATTGAATTCGATGAAAAGTATTTATTCTAAATTAAACCCTTATCAGGGTTTTAAATTTTGCATTAAGATCCACGAGTTGCACTCGCGGCTATTCACATTTAAGCCCTTTGGGCTTATTAATAAGAGAATAAATAAGTTTAAAATAAAATTGGTGTATAAAGGAGAAATTAATGAATATTAGCACATTAAAATACAAATCAACAATACTCATCCTGCTCATTATAATGATGCATGGAAATTTTGTGCAAATACTCGGACAAAGTTCAGATACTACTGAAAATAACAAGACAATTGAAACAGATCAAAGCAAACTCAAAGTTGAGCCTGTTCCGAATAAAAAAATTGAAGATTTTAGAAATAACAATGCTTTTAAATATGATCAGGCCAAACTTCCTGGTATCGATTTTTGGTCAATTTTCTGGTACTGGGTAAATAAAATCCTTGAAGAAGTTTTTAGTGATCATGGCCCGGCTCCTTATATTAGATATTTGGTGATGCTATTGGTTGCTGCATTTGTGATATACAAAATATTTGGTGGCAATTTTTCTGGATTGTTTTCGCACAACAAAAAAATAATAGGGAAAAACGGTTTTGAATATTTTGAAGAAGATATTTATCAACAGAATTTGGATGAGAAACTAAATAATGCTATTCAAAACAAAAATTACAGAGAAGCCATACGATTTTATTATATCAAGCTTTTAAAGGAACTGGATATCAATAAATTAATTAAATGGGAAGCTGGAAAAACAAACCGTGACTACCAAAAAGAATTGAGCAAGAATTCCAACTTTGAAAATTTCATCAGCTTATCAGGCATTTATGAATATTCGTGGTATGGACATTTTGAGGTCGACGAAAATAAGTTTCAGAATTGGCAATCGAGTTTTTTAGACGTTTTTAAAACCATGAGTAAAAATTAAAACTCACAAGAACAATGAAGAAAAACAAACATATCATTATTCTTGTAAGCATTTTTACTTTGCTTGTGCTTTTTGAATACATGGCACCCAAAAAGCCTGATTGGACACCTAGTTTTAAAAGATATGACAAAATTCCTTTTGGCAGTTATGTAATGTTCGATCTTTTGTCAGATGCTTTCCCTGGCAGTAAAATTGAAAAGAATGATTCAAGTCTCTATTTGAAGTTTAAAGATAAATCTGTATCAAATACTTCGTATATCATTATCACACAAACTTTCGACCCACAGAGGGTCAGCCTCGAATCATTACTTAAGTTTGTAGAGCAGGGCAATAAGGTTTTCATATCAGCCGAAATGTTTGGAAAGAAATTATGCGACACGCTGAACTTTAACAGTACTATGCTGTATGCTGAAACTTTAAGCCCAGACAGCATTCCTTATCAATTCAAAAACAACTTTTTACAGCCAAAAACCAACTATTATTTTAAAGGTTCTTGGATCAATTATTATTTTGATGATTTGGATACTGCTAATTGTAAAGCAATTGCATCGATTGACTCAGCGTTTATCAATTTTTTTAGCATAAAATTTGGAACTGGCAAACTATTTATCCACAACCAACCTTTTGCTTTTACAAATTATAATCTGTTAAAAAGGAACAATGCCGAATATGTTTTCAAGGCACTTAGCTATATTGACAATCCAACCATTATTTGGGATGATAACTATAAACCGGGGCAGGAGGCTTCTACTCCACTTCGTTATATTCTAAGCCAGAAAGCTTTGCGTGCCGCATGGTATACAATTTTGGGACTGGCATTTGTTTTTCTGTTTTTTAGTTCAAAAAGAGTTCAGCGCGTTATTCCGGTAGTTGCCCCACCCGAAAACAGTTCGCTCGAATTTGCTAAAACACTTGGCAATCTTTATATGAACAGCAAGAACCACAAAGACATAGCTAAGAAAAAATACAATTACTGGTTGGATTTTTTAAGAGAAGAATACTACATCAGTATCGACAATCCAGATAATCTTGAAGCCGAAAAGATTGCCGAAAAAACTGGTGTTAAGCTCGACGTAATCAAAAAAATCATAAAGCAGAAGAAATATATCGATGAATATAAGGAAATTGGACAGGATTCACTTCTAAAATTTAATGATGTAATTGAACAGTTTCATGTTTTCAGAAAGTGATTTTTTCAATTTGACACTATAGCAATTCGACAATTTGATAATTATCAATCGCTTACCATTCTTCGAATTAAACAGAACCGAAGAGAAATAGAAGAAAAACTATTTATTAACTAAATATATCATGAGAAAACTAATTTTAATAATCGCTTTTTTAGGGATTTTTGCCGAGACAACAAAAATTTCAGCACAAGAGTACGGACCAACGGATTATTTGTATACCAGTGCAACTTTTAATGCGTACCTGAAACTAAACATCAATGATGAGTTGCAGTCTATTTATTTTGCAACTGGAGATAAATGGCTCGAATACGACATTGTTAATGATACCTATTTGGGCGAAGGTAAAGGTTGGGTATATAAAATCAAAGATGGATTAGGAAATAATTATGTAGTTAAAAAACCTACTTTCGAAGGGAATATTACAATAAGCCCAATAAAAGGAAAAGTGGTTACTTTGGTAAGAAAAAAAATCGAAGACATTGGAAACTAGAATGTTAAAAACCTTAAGGATTTGAAATCCTTAAGGTTTGCAAATTTATTTCTTATATCTTTTTGTTCATCTCCAACAGCCTGTCAATAAAATCGCGGTTATTTGCCAAACGGGGCACCTTATTCTGTCCGCCAAGCCTTCCGCGTTCTTTGAGCCAATCATAAAAAAGACCTTCACGCGCTACTTCAACGGTTGGAAATCCAAGCGAAATATTTTTATATCTCTTGGCTTCATAATCTGAATTGACCGATTTTAATGAAGTATCCAAAATTTCGGCAAAATGCTCAAGGTTATCAGGAATTTTAGAAAACTCAAATAACCATTGATGGCCGCCGTTTCGTTTATCGCTCATATAAATCGGGGCAGCTGTATACTCCCTTATTTCGGCTCCCGTACGCTCACAAGCTGTTTTAAGTGCAGCTTCAGCATTTTCAATAATTACCTCCTCACCAAATGCATTAATAAAATGTTTTGTACGTCCGGTAATTTTTATCCTGAATGGATATTTTGATGTAAACTTAATAGTGTCGCCAATTAAATATCTCCAAAGTCCTCCATTTGTTGAAATTACCAGCGCATAATTTTTTTCCAGTTCAACTTCGCCAATACTATATGTTTTTGGAAACTCTTCATCCAGATTTTCTACCGGTACAAATTCAAAATATACTCCATAATCAAGCATTAGCAACATACTATCCGTTTCAGGATTATCCTGTATTGCAAAAAAACCTTCCGAAGCATTGTAAGTTTCTAGATAATTCATTTTACTTGCATCCAGAAGAGCATTAAATTGCTCGCGATAAGGTGTAAAACTTACGCCGCCATGCACAAATAATTCAAGATTAGGCCATACTTCATGAAGCGATTTTTTACCAGTCAATTCCAGAATTCTTTTTATCAAAACCAGTGTCCACGAAGGAACTCCTGAAATATTAGTCACATTTTCATTAATTGTATTTTTGGCCATCAATTCAATCTTTTCTTCCCACTCTTCCATTAAAGCTATTTTTTTATCTGGAGTTCTTAATAAACGAACCCAAAAAGGAAGGTTTTCAATTAATACAGCAGAAAGATCACCATAATAGAGTTCATTTTCGTATTTATTAATTTGTTGACTTCCACCAATAGCAAGGGCTTTTCCTGTAAAAAGACTTTCACCTGGATAATTGCTGGCATAAAGTGCTATAACATCTCGTCCACCTCTAAAATGGCAATCTTCAAGCGACTCTTTGCTCACAGGGATGAATTTGCTTTTGTCGGCTGTAGTACCCGAAGATTTTGCAAACCACTTAATATCAGTAGGCCATAATATATTCTGCTCTCCTTTTCTAATTCTTTCAATATAGGGAATAAAACCAGGATACGGCTGTATCGGAACCCTTTGTGCATAAGTTCCAGCATTTGTAATTGAACTGTAATCATACTTAAGTCCCCACTCAGTATTGCTTGCTGTTTTAATCAGATTTAATAATTGCTCTTGTTGCACATCAACAGGGTATTTCTTGAACAATTCTATTTGGTTCATCCGCTTAATAGTAGCCCAGGAAATAATTGAATGTATAAATGTCATAAACGGTTTCTTAGTAGAAGTTTGAATCCCAAAAATAATAATTCTTTTCACTAATGCTATTTTTTTAAATCATTTAACATTAATTATTCATATTCAACGTTTTAATAATTTCAACAAAATCTTTTTCTTCAAGTATTCATTACAATTTAAAAGTTTATATTTATTTTTGCACACTTATTCAATTATATTATGAATTGGTTATCAGTAAATAATCTATTAGATTAAATCCAAATCATTTGACTAAAAAATGGATTAACATGGATGTTAATGTTGACTTACAATTAAGTATTTTTGATTTTTTAGTTTCCGGTGCAATGCTTTGGGGAATATACAAAGGGTTCATGCAAGGGTTTATTGTTCATGCTATTGCGATGCTTTTTTTGCTGGTTGGTGTTTTTATTTCGGCAAAACTTTCAATGGGATTTTATAACCTTCTTGTAGATAAATCAACTGTTCCGCTGATAAATCTTCCAGTAATTGCTTTTTCTTTAATGTTTGGATTGGTTTTGTTTGGAACCAACTATGCCGCATTGCAAGTTCAAAAACAAGTAATGCCTGTTCGTATGACAATCTACACCAAACTTTTAGGAGCCTTTTTTGGAGCATTAAAATACCTTTTTATTGCCAGCGTTTTTCTAATCTTTGTTGATAGGATTGACCGAAGTTTTAAAATTCGGACAGAAAAAGAACGACAAAGAACTATTTTATATTTGCCAGTACTGCACTTTGCACCTGCTATTATGCCGGTTCTTAAATTTGATGTAAGGCAGGCAGAACCAATGGAACTTGAGGATTTTACAGTAGATCCTGAAGAATCGGATTCCACAAAAAAGTAGATTATAAACTTCACATTTTTAATTGCCTGAAATAGTATAATCACTTATATTTGCGCCTTATTTTTTGGCTAATCATCTTACTTATTTATTACAATGAATTTTATCGAAGAAATGAAGTGGAGAGGCATGTTTCACGACATGATGCCCGGAACTGAAGAACAATTACAAAAGGAAACAACATCAGCATATCTGGGTATTGATCCAACAGCTGATTCTCTTCATATTGGTCACCTTACAGGTGTTATGATGCTTAAGTTATTGCAAACTTCCGGGCACAAGCCAATTGCTTTAATTGGTGGCGCAACTGGAATGATTGGTGATCCATCAGGAAAATCGGCAGAACGAAACCTGCTTGATGAGCCAACGTTAAGACACAACCAGGATTGTATAAAAAAACAACTTGAAAAGTTTATTGATTTTTCGGGTAAAGAAGCCAATTCTGCCGAAATGGTAAACAATTACGATTGGATGAAAGAATTTAGTTTCCTCGATTTCATTCGTGATGTTGGAAAATCGATTACTGTTAGTTATATGATCGCCAAAGATTCAGTAAAATCGAGAATGAACCGTGATGGCAACAACGATGATGCCGAAGGGATCTCTTTTACAGAATTTACTTACCAACTGGTGCAGGGTTATGACTTTTTGCACCTTTACAAGCACAAAAATTGCAAATTGCAAATGGGTGGCTCCGATCAATGGGGCAATATTACCACCGGAACCGAATTAATCAGAAGAAAAGAAGGAGGAAAAGCATTTGCCCTAACATGGCCATTGCTTACAAAGGCAGATGGTGGAAAATTCGGAAAAACTGAAAAAGGCAATATCTGGTTGGATCCTATGCGCACAAGCCCTTATGAATTTTACCAGTTTTGGTTAAATAGTTCCGATGAAGATGCTGAAAAATTTATTAAAATATTCACCATTCTTCCAAAAGAAAAAATTGCCGCATTAATCGATGAACATAAAAATGCGCCTCATTTAAGAATATTGCAAAAAACGCTGGCAAAGGAAGTAACTATAATAGCCCATTCCGAAAAAGATTATCAAACAGCTGTTGAAGCTTCTGAAATTTTATTTGGAAATGGAACCAAAGAAACTTTGAACAATTTGGATCAAAATACGTTTCTAGCGGTTTTTAAAGGAGTGCCACAATTTGAAATCGCAAAAGACCTGATAAATAAAGGCATTCCAATTCTTGATTTGATGGCTGAAACTACTCAGATTTTTCCGTCGAAAGGTGATATGCGCAGGCTTATGAAAGATAATGGGCTTAGCATCAATCAAGAAAAAGAGCAAGATCCTGAAAAAGTAATAACTGCTTCTGATTTGATAAATGATCAATTCATTGTGGTAAGAAAAGGTAAGAAAAACTATTTTTTAATAATAGCAAATTAAACTGCTATAAGTAGCTTAATAAATTCAGGATCAGATTATTAAAACTTAAACACCATGCAAGAGCAAGAAAATCAAGTTTATTCGTCAGTTGATATTTTCAGATTTCTAGTTAGGAATTATAAACCAATCATAGCACTAACACTAATTGGAGCGATTGCGTCTATAATAATTGCACTTTCAATTACACCAAAATATAAATCGGCAATCGTTATTTTTCCGGCATCAACAAGCTCAATATCAAAAGCTTTATTGACAGATATGTCAATGACACCAAAAGATATTATGAAATTTGGAGAAGAGGAAGAAACAGAGCAATTGATGCAAATTTTACAATCAGATGAAATAACAGCAAGAATTATCCAAAAATACAAACTACTTAATCATTATAAAATTGATTCCGGTTCAAAATTTTACAAAACAGCTCTGTTAAATGAGTATTACGATAATGTTTCAATTAAAAAAACTGAATTTCAAGCCATCGAAATAAAAGTGATGGATACTGACCCTGAATATGCAGCCTTAATTGCCAATGATATCGCAGCTTTGCTGGACTCTGTGTATAATAAAATACAGAAAGACAGGTCGTTTAAAGCCCTTGAAATTGTTGAAAAGGTATATTCCGATCAAAAAACTTTTGTTGATGGATTAAAAGACTCAATAATTTCTATATCTGTTGGAAAAAGCAGCATATATAACTCAATGGCAAAGCAACTTGATGAGGAAATAGTACATTTAAGTCTTTTAAAGTCAAAGCTTAACGAAGCCAAAGTGGATGCTTTTCAAGATTTGCCGCATAAATATATCGTAAACCCTGCCCAGGTTTCTGAGAAGAAAGCCTATCCTGTGCGCTGGCTAATTGTAGTAGTTTCTACAATCTCAACTTTTGTATTTGCACTTTTCTTTCTATTAATTCTTGAAAGATTTAAAGCAATTAAAAAAGAACTGGCTATCAACAACATACCTTCTGATAAAATTGTCTAAAAATAACTATAGCATTTTTGGAATTCAATTACCAAAAATATTTTTTTGGGTTTCTATTCTTTTTATCCTGACCAATTCGTTGTTGATCTATTTCAACAATTATTTTTTGTTGGGCATTGCAATAATTGCATTGTTAGCCTATTATAGTTTATTTGAATTCGAAAAAATATATTTCTTTATTGTTTTTACTACATCCATTTCAATTGGCTTGCAATGGTTTTTCCATGAAGCTCCTTTTAATCTTGCGCTCCCTTCGGAACCATTAATGATTTTATTGCTTTTCATCATTATGTTGAAAAGCATAAAAACAGGAATGTTCGAAAAAACAATTTTGGTCCATCCGATTAGCCTTTCTATTTTATTTTATTTATTCTGGATTTTTCTGACCAGTATAACTAGCTCAATGCCTTTGGTTTCGTTTAAATATTTGATTTCAAAAATATGGTTTGTTTTTCCACTTTACTTTTTTCCAGTAATCTTGTTTCGCAAACAAAAGAATATTCTACTCTTTTTTAGCCTTTACATCATTTCATTTTCGTTTGTGATAATTTACTCAATTAACAAACATTTATCGTTTGGTTTATTCGATAAAAACGCTGCACATTTTGTAATGCAGCCTTTTTTCAACGATCACACATCCTATGGTGCAATTTTAGCAATGTATATTCCAATATTGGCAGGACTTTTATTCTTCCCAAAAATAAAGCCCTATATAAGATTTATAATAATTCTTGTGCTTTCACTCTATTCTCTTGCACTGCTTTTATCCTATACACGAGCTGCATGGATAAGTATTGTAGGTGTTACAATTCTTGCAACACTAATACTTTTTAAAATCAGAATCAGGTACATTATTGTTGCTTCAACGGTAGCAGTTATATTTTTGTTTATTTATCGCATAGAAATAATTGATAAGTTAAATAAAAATAAACAGGATTCTTCCATGGAGCTGAGTGCCCATATTCAATCTATGTCAAATATTGCAACAGATGCTTCAAACCTTGAACGTATAAACCGATGGAATTCTGCGCTCAAAATGTTTAAAGAAAGACCTATATTGGGTTGGGGGCCAGGAGCTTATATGTTTCAATATGCTCCATTTCAAATGGCGCGCGACAAAACAATTATAAGTACCGATTTTGGCGAAGCCGGAAATGCACACAGCGAATACATTAGCCCTTTGGTTGAACAAGGAGTACCCGGTCTTTTAATTTTTTTAATTGTAATTATTACCACTTTTGCAACTGCTTTAAAAGTCTATTATAAATCAAAAAATACAAAAATAAAATTACTTTCTTTGATTAGCATTCTTTCTTTGAGCACATATCTAATACATGGACTGTTGAACAATTATCTAGATTCAGACAAAGCTTCCGTTCCTTTTTGGGGATTGATTGCACTTATTTGTGCACTGGATATTTATGCGTTGGATGAAAAAAATCCTCAGCCTGGGGGAGCTGAGGAAAGGTAAATTCAATATTCATTCGGTAACTTTATGAAAAAGGAAGAATATAGAATACAACAAATATAACTAATTTTATTGAAACCTTAAATCCAAAGAGCTCCCTTTTTTAATTCAACAACCAAAATCAAATTCTTATTTTTTGATTATCTGATAATTATAATTAATTCAAAGTTTAGTTGCTAATTGCTTGGTGTACTAATCCGAACATACTATGTACTATTTCGGACATATTTATATATTTCAAACTTTTTTCAAATTCGTCATATTTATTTGATTTACAGAAAATTAATCAGCACGGCATTGAATTTGTTTAAGCCCTTATATAAAATAATAAGTTTAGGTTAGGGGATTAAGAAAAGAGGAAGGTAAATTCAATATTCAGTAACTTTTTTAATGAGGTAGTCAAAATTATGGCTACCTCTTTTTTTACTTAAATTGTTATTTCATTTCAAACTTTTTATCCGTACTTTTTGTTAATACAGTATAGGTTTGTGGTTTAAAATCTTTATATTTATTTGGTAAAATATTCCAGATTAATCTTATCGAACTGGTTTTAATATTGAAACCCAGAAAACCAATGAAAGACAATTCCTTCCTCTTTTTAGCCAGAATGTAGTTGTTAACTTTATTGTCAAGGATTTTTGATTTGCCTTCAACTATTTCAAAACCCTCAGATTTTAATAAAAATTTAAAAAGTGATGGAGTAAAAATATTAATATGACCATATGCCAGAAAATGCTCTGCTTTTTTATCTACCGAAAATGAAAAATCAATGGGAACTTCGAAGATTTGATATTTTGAAATTCGTTTTATTTCACGAAGCAATATACGAGGATGTTCAACGTGCTCCATAACATGAGAGCAATAAACCATATCAAATTCATTATCGCCAAAAGGTATTTTATAACCATCAAATTTTTGTACAGATTTAAGCAGGTTCAATTCCTTCTTTTTAATTTGTTCTATTCCACTATCCGAAATTTCAAGTGCATATAATTCTCCGAATATTTTTTCATCATTCAGTTTTTGCAAAATTGATCCATCACCGGCGCCCACTTCAAGCACTTTTTTGAAAGATTGATTTTTTGAAAGATTAATGATGTTTTTTGCTTTAGCCCTCGCTCCCAGCTCACGCCATTCGCTTATATCTTTTTCGTAAAATTGGTTGTACTCTTGTTGTAATTCTTTGTTTACATCCACAATCTGAAATTATTAAATTAATGACTTATATAACGATGCATATTTTTCACTGACAATTTTTTGTTGATAAAAGCATTCTACTTTTATTAATGAAGCTAATTTTAACTTTTCAATATCTTCATTCAAAATGTAATTTATTCCTGTTAACAAATCATCAACCGATTTAAATTCAGCCAAATAGCCATTCGACTTGTGATTGATCATTTCAGGAATACCACCTGTATAAAATGCCACAACCGGAGTTCCACATGCAAGCGATTCCATAATGGTGTTTGGTAAATTGTCTTCTAACGATGGAAGTACAAAAACATTGGCAGCATTATAAACTTCAGAAATACTTGATTCACCATGAAGCAAACCCAAATTATTTACTTTGTAAGGTATTTTTGAAAGAAAAGCTTCGTCTGATTTTCCAAACATGATTATTTCAATATCGCTTTTTAAATCAGGCTGATCCTTTTCCATTTTTTTTAAAGCATCTAAAAGATAAACAACACCTTTACGCTCATCCATAATGTTGGCTGAACCAAACAATATAAGCTTCTTATCAAGTGGTAATCCAAGTTTTTGCCTGACTGCTGTCTTTTCTTTTGGATAAAAAACACCCGTATCAATTGGGTTTGGAATTGACTTGATATCAAAACCTTCCAACAAAGAACTTTCTTTTGCTTTTTGCGCCAACCAATCACTGCAGGTTACAAATTGAATATTCGAATCTTTTAAGATCCTTCTTTTTTTTTTCAAAACCCAACTCGATAAATCCTGATTGCCTGGTCTTTTAAAAAACTTGCAATTGCCACAATTGTTTTTGTAATTCTCACAATCTCCACTATAATGGCAACCTCCTGTAAAAGCCCACATATCGTGCAATGTCCATACGATTGGCTTTTTGAGTTTTACCAACTTATTAAAGCTGTTAAGCGATAAAAATCCCTGATTAAACCAATGAATATGAATAATATCAGCTTCTTTTACCAGTAGGTTTTCCGAAATATCCTCTCCGGCAACTGCTGGTGAAAATGCAAAACGGACGGTTTTAGATTTTTCGAAAAAATAAAAATAAAGCCGTTCGATGATGAATAAAATAAAATTCCACCTCTTTTTATTTGCCGATTCTCCAGTTGAAACCACCATTTCGTCATTTGATTTCTTTTCCTGAACAAGCATTTTTACCTCATGCCCACTTGCCTGCAAGGCATCTTTCAATCGCTTTGCTGCAATTGCAGCTCCTCCGGTAGTGTCTGATTTACTTACAATTAAAATCTTCATGGAGGATTACATTTTTTTGGCTAAAACTACGTTGTTGAAATAAAGGCTTCTGTTTCGTGGCATAATAAAACTAAAAATTAAACCTGATATAATAAAAGGTGACAGAAATATAAAATTCAATAGCAAATTGAAATATTTATTTTTTGTATTAATCAATTCATAAATATAAAGTGGAATTAACTGCGCAACTACTGAAGCAAAATGACCTGTTTTTGTTAATCGGATTATTTCAAACCCATGTTTTTGAAGTAAATATTTGATCCCAAACGAAGTATACCTTCCAAAATCGTTTGGAATTTCATGCTCGTTCCAGGCAAAAGGTAAGCTAATTAAAATTTTACCACCTTTTTTTAATACACGGGTTATCTCATCCAATGAGGGATCAATATCAAAAACATGCTCAAAAACTTCAGATGAAAATACAGAATCGAAATATTCATTTTCGAATGGAATTATTTTTCCATCGTAATAAACATCAATATCTTCTTTTTCGTGAGAATGTCCTTCATTTTCTATGTCAAGCCCAATATATTCTGAAGCATTGACGAATAAGGATTTGTAGGGTTTTAGTCCACAGCCAAAATCGAGTATTTTCCCATTTAGGTTTATTGCTTCATTTTTAATTGTCCGATGCAAAACACTTCTTATAATATAAAAAGGATTAATGAAAAGGCTAACAAAATTTGGTTGAAATAGTTGTTTTTTGTATGCTTGGTTTAGTCCCATAAACTGTATAAATATCAATAAAAAACAAAAGTAGATGAAATTGAACAGGAATAAAAAAGAATAAGTACTTAAAATGCACTAATTTACAGATTATCCAAAATTAAATTTGGAATATCTGAAGCATTTTGTTTTTAAACTAAACTCATTAAATCATAATGATTTATTTTTCCAAAGTCATAAAAAGCCATTTACCGATTAATTTGCAGATTTTACCGATTTTACATTTGATATCATAGCAGATCTCCATAGTTTTGACCTATTGTTTAACTCTAAATATTTTAAGCTATGAAAGCGTGCAACTATAAACAAGGAGAAATAAAACGTGATAAAACTTTTATGGGAATTATTCTTCTTATTGTAGGAATTGTTTTATTGGGCAGAAATTTACATTTCATTCCAACTGTTGTTACAAGGATACTGTTTACATGGCAAATGCTTATCATTGGAATTGGAATACTGATGATTGCATCGAAAGGAAAACCAGTTGGCGGACTTTTTTTAATAGGAACCGGCACTATTTTTTTATGGAATAAAATCGTTCCATTTTCGATATTTCAATGGCAAATAGTTTGGCCGTTGTTGTTTATATTTGTGGGTGCAATATTGGTTGTTACTTATTTAAGCAAATCAATTAAAGAAATTGTTCAGTCTAAACCTACCGAACAAAAATCAAAAGTAGAAAAACCAAAAACCCATAAAAAAAGGCATGAAGACATTGAATTTGATATCGACAAAATAGAACCAATAGAAGACTAATACTAATATTTTTATATAAAAGATTCTTTTGAATTCATTTTTCAAAAATCTTTCTTTAATTCGTACATTATTAAATTTATTTCTTGATGATAAGATTAGATGATCAAAATAACAGAAAGCCTGAAAATCATGAAACCAAACATGATAAACGGCTTGGGTTGGGGATAGTTTTTATTTTTATTGGAATTATTTTTATTCTCAGCAATACCGGATTAATGCCCAATGCGATAGAAAACTACATATTTTCATGGCAAATGATATTGATTGTAATTGGTTTGTTCTCAATTACAGGAAATAAAAATAAAACAACAGGATTAATTCTGATTTCGATTGGTGTAATTTTTATAATGCCCGGCATTTTCGGTTTGCCTCACTTTGTATTCGCCAATCTCTGGCCAATTGCATTAGTAGCGCTTGGAGCAATTATTCTATTTAGAAAAAAACACGAATTTTCAAGTAATGAAAATCCAGATTTAGAAGCAAAAAGTGATGGGATTGACATCATTGACGATTTGAATATTTTTGGTGGAAGCAACCGTAATATAACTACACAAAATTTTCAAGGAGGTAGGGTTACTTGTGTTTTTGGTGGCGCCGAATATAATTTCACAAAAGCAGGAATGAATAGAAAAACAGCAATGATAGATGTATTGACCATTTTTGGCGGTACAAAAATGGTAGTTCCTACAGATTGGGACGTAACCATTGATGTGATTTCAATTTTTGGAGGTTTTGCGGACAAGCGCCATTCGCAACACAATATCAACATCTTAACTGACAATAGGCTCATTATTAAAGGATTTACCATTTTTGGAGGTGGTGAAGTCAAGAATATGTAAAATCATGTAGTATCAAAAACACGCATAACTTTTTTTATAATAAACCAATCTTTCAAAAAATATCCAATGATTTCAATTGATAATAGCAATAAGGTTAATGTTATTGTTTATAGCACTGCCTGGCTCATCATTATCATATTACAATCCGTAATCCTTCACTATTTTTATAATTTGGAAGGATTTCTGGCATTGGCCGATAGCACTATTTTCAATGGAACTTTTGCATTTTTAAGTATTAGTATAGGATACATTGTCAGGTTTGCCGATTTTTCCAAGTCATCTATCCTTTCATTTATACTAAATCACTTTTTTTCGATGCTTTTTCTTGTTGCAATTTGGTTGGCTATTGGTTTCTTTATCAGCCAATCTATAATTTCAAACATCGAATATAAAATTTTTCTAAGGCAATCAATAGCCTTGAGGGCAATTATGGGTGTCTTTTTTTATGCATTAATCAGTCTTGTTTACTATGTATATATCTTTTATGCAAATATTCAGAACAAAATAAAGGCTGAATCGGAATTAAAAGCGTTGGTTAAGGAAGCAGAGCTTAACAGCCTTAAAAACCAAATAAACCCACATTTTTTATTCAACAGTTTAAACTCAATCAGTTCGCTTACTATTACCAATCCTGAAAAGGCAAGGGAAATGCTAGTAAAATTGTCAGAACTAATGCGTTATTCGCTAAAAACAAACCACAACGACCAATCGACCTTAAATATTGAACTCGAAAACATTGAAAAATACATTGCACTTGAAAAAATCAGGTTTGGAAATAAGCTTGTTTATGAAAAAGATATAGACGAAACCAGCGGTTCCATGTTATTACCAAACATGCTGCTGCAACCTTTGTTCGAAAATGCCATAAAACACGGAATTTATGAGAGCACCGAATCGGTTACCATTAAAGTAAAATGCAGGGCAATAAACAATTTGCTGCAGATTGTAATTGAAAATAATTTTGATCCGGACGGGAAATCTCATAAAGGAGAAGGAATTGGAATTGCCAATATAAAAAAAAGGCTGGCTATTATGTATAAAATTCCAAATCTGTTGAACACCGAAAAACGGTCTAATCTGTTCATCGTTAAATTATTAATTCCTCAAAAGTAAAAATCATGGATAAAATGCTGAAAACTATCATCATTGAAGACGAATTACCTGCTGTTGATTTGTTGAAATTTTATCTAAAAGATATCTCAACTATAGAACTTAATGAAGTTTGCAATGATGGATTTAGTGGGCTCAAGGCCATTAACGAATTAAAGCCCGACCTTGTTTTTCTTGACATTCAAATGCCAAAATTAACTGGTTTTGAGCTGATTGAACTACTCGATTACAAACCAATGATAGTATTTACAACTGCTTACGACGAATTTGCCATTAAAGCTTTTGAAGTAAATGCTGTTGATTATCTGCTAAAACCTTACTCAAAAGAACGTCTTCTACAAGCTATTAATAAGGTAATTACTACTTACGAAATGCCAGAGGAAGAAAAGCCAGATTACAATAAACTAAGCGAATATAATGTTAACAAGCCAGGCGAATTCCTAAAAAGAATTGTTGTAAAAACCGGTCATAAAATTAAGTTTATTTCAACTGACGAAATTGTTTATGTTGAATCGCAGGATGATTATGTAATGATTTACACAAAAGATGCACATTACATTAAACAATCAACCATGAAATTCTTTGAATCGGGGCTTGAACCTGATAAATTTTTAAGAATCCACCGATCTTATATAGTAAATGTAGATGAAATTAAACAGATTGAACCTTACGAAAAAGAAAGTTTTATTGCCATTTTAAAAAATGATGTAAAACTTAAAATCAGCAAAGCAGGATTTAAAAATTTGAAGGAGAAGTTGAATTTTTGATATTAAATATAAAGGGGATTTAAATGGCTTTACAAAAAATAATTCTTATAATCTCAATCACATTAATTAACTATTTTACAAATTTATCTTATTCTCAGGATACAACTTATATAAGTTTATTTGTTAATAATGAAGAAATTACAATAGACAAGAATTTCATTATTGAAATACAAAGTTCGAGTGAGCATTTATTACTACCCGTCTTTAATAATGAATTCATTATAACTCCTAAAATTTCAACCGTTTTCAATTTAATCCTAAATTATGAAGGATATAATTTAGTTTTTAAAAAAGAACCTCCTTGGATACTGAAAAATAGCATTCATTTTAATATTGATACTTTTCCATTTGATGAGTCAGACAAAATGATCTTATTCAAAAAGAATAAATATCTATATCATTATACTTTATCAGCAAATATGAGTAAGTCAGAAGGTGAAAAACACTCAGGTGATGGTATATTATATAGTGTATTAACGTCAAAAATATATAAAGGAAAAATTAAACCACACTAATCCCTGATTATTTACTCAAAAGCTTTAACCCTAAAGTTTCAAAACATTTGCGTTTGGTAGAGTTTCCTAGCAACTACAAGTATGTTCCCATCAATAAAAAAATTAGAATAAATAAGCCTTTCATCCCAATTTTATATTATTTTATGAATTCTACTGCTTAACTATTATCTTTGCGCCAAAATAGAGAAAGATATTTGATTATGGAAACAGTATTAAGCGGCATCAGACCTACAGGAAACCTGCACATTGGCAATTATTTTGGTGCGGTAAAAAATTTTATTAAAATGCAGGAAGAACACAATTGTTTTTTCTTTATAGCAGATTTTCATTCACTTACAACTCATCCAATACCTGGCGATTTACACGGCCACGTAAAAACTGTACTTGCCGAATATCTCGCAACCGGATTGGATCCCGAAAAAGCTACGATTTATGTGCAAAGCGACGTTCCTGAAATTCCCGAAATGTACCTGTTATTTAATATGAATGCATATATTGGTGAATTAGAGCGCACAACTACGTTTAAAGAAAAAATTCGCAAACAACCTGATAATGTTAATGCTGGATTATTGACCTATCCAGTGCTTATGGCAACCGATATACTTATACACAAAGCCAATAAAGTACCCGTTGGAAAAGATCAGGAACAAAACCTTGAAATGGCGCGAAAATTCGCCAAACGTTTTAACCACATGTATAATACCGATTTATTCCCTGAACCATCAGCCTATAATTTTGGTGAAGAATTGGTGAAAATTCCAGGATTGGATGGAAGCGGAAAAATGGGAAAATCTGAAGGAAATGCTATCTATCTAGTGGATGCACCGAAAGAAATAGAAAAAAAAGTGATGCGTGCAGTTACTGATAGCGGACCAACTGCTAAAAATCAGGATAAACCTGAAGCTATCCAAAATCTTTTTACATTGCTAAAAGTAGTTTCATCAACTGACACTTACAATTATTTTGATGAAAAATACAACAATTGCGAGATAAGATATGGTGATTTAAAAAAGCAACTAACCAAAGATATCATTGCTTTTACAAATCCTTTTCGCGAAAAAATTCTTGAAATATCGGCAAATGATGCCTATTTGCATAAAGTAGTTACGCAAGGTGCTGAAAAAGCAAGGGAAAGCGCATCTAAAACACTTAAGGAAGTTCGTAATGTAATAGGATTCAGAAAGTTTTAAAACTGATTTTAAACCTGTCTAAAAACCTGTTTATGCTATTAGACAGGTTTTCTTTTTGTCAATAATATTAATAATGCAACTTATCAAATGCCAAATACTTGTTTTGGAGATATCAAACAGTTAAGTTATTTTTGTTTAAACCAAATTTGGCTCAAGTCAATTTTTACGTACGTTTTGTATCCAATATTAAAAACCAATTGGAAAGGTTTTTAGTATCATCAGAATAAAGTGAATTAATTTAATCGTTATCAAAAACATATGTCGGGAACTTGATTTCTAAAGTAGAATTATTTACTATTTTTTTGCATTATTATAAAAACTACCATTTAAATCAAAACCAGTTGAGCTATAAATTACAGAATATAAACAATTTAAGCCTTAATCAGGTCTTTAGCTTTCTGCTATTTTTTATTTTAATCATTTCCTCTTGTAGTCCAACCAAATACATCAAAGAAGACGAATACTTTTTTAAAGGGTATAAAATTGAAGCTGATGATAAAAGAGTTATGGATTACTATCCCGAAGATTATGTGAAGCAGAAACCCAACAAAAAAGTGCTTAGATTCTATCCCTATGCCAGCATTTATAATATTGTAGATCCGGCCAAACAAGAAATAAGGGAAGAAAAATGGAAACCAAAAGAGGATGAAAAAAACAGAAAGAGACTCGAAAAAGGTAAAGAAACAAAAGAAAAATTTAAAATTTCGAGATGGCTAAGGAAAATAGGCGAAGCGCCTGTTGTTTTTAGCACAGTTCAAACCCATAAATCTTCGCAACAAATAACTACAATGCTCAAAAACAAAGGTTATTTCAATGCAAAGACCACAGATTCAATAGAGTATATTAAAGCAAAGAAAACAGCCAGTGTAAAATATATTATAAAAGCTGGTAAACCCTATACCATAAATAAATATACAGATTCCATCGAAGATCCTGAAGTTGCAAAATTAGTTCACAATTATTTTAAAACAAGTCAAATAAAAAGCGGTGAAAATGTAGATGTCAGCTATTTCGATGCCGAAAGAGTTAAAATTACCGAGTTACTTCTCGAAAATGGTTATTACCGCTTTTCAAAAGAATATATATTTTTTGAGGTAGATACATTTATCGGCAATCACCAATCGGATGTTTTAATAACCATAAAAAGTCCTGTAATTATCGATGAAAATGGAGAAAAGACGATTATACCGCATCAAAAATACATATTTAAAGATTTAGCAATATTTCCTGATTATCAGCCTGCTGCTATTATCGAAAATAAAAACAATCAAGCTATTACATATGATACTGTACCAGGAAAAAACAATATTAAATTTCTGATTGCAAAAAAAAATAAATATACCAAAGCAGTACTTACCCGAGGGCTTACAATTACAGCCGATAGTATTTATAGGGCAAGCAAAGCAAAAAGCTCATTTACATACTATAGTTCACTGGCCAATTTTAGATTAATCAATTTTGATCTTTCCGAACCCATAGGTTTTCAAGCCAAAAACGATTCAGGATATTATTATCTGAATACTAATATTAAGCTAACGCCACTTACACCGCAATCCTTTACTGTAGAGCTTGAAGGAAATACAACGGCTGGCAAATTTGGAATGGCCACCAATTTTCTCTATCAACACTTGAATATATTTGGAGGTGCAGAAATCCTTGAGTTAAAATTTAAAGTGGAGCTAAACAATCAGGATCAAAGTGCTGCATTAACCAATAGCTATTTTAGCGAAACCGAATATGGTGTCAATGCAACTATCAGATTTCCAAACTTGTTAATGCCTTTTAGCTCAAAAAGTTTTTATTTGAAATATTTTCCTAAAACCGCATTTTCACTCGGTTATAATTTTAGGTATAACGCTAGCTATAAGCGAGCCATTTTTACAACAACCTATGGATATGACTGGCGTTCAAGTAATTCAATTACGCATCAATTAAATCCACTTGAATTTAGTTCAGTAGTTATGAGCGACATGGATTATACCTATTTGGAAGATTTAATGACAAGTGGCCAATTTGTAGAAAAATACGATCACATGATTCTGGGAGGCTCTTACACATACACTTATAATTCTCAAAACATAAAAAAAAGCAGGGATTTTCAATTCTTGAGAATTAAATTTGACATTGCTGGAAATTTGCTGAACCTTTTTCATAAATTAACGAATGCAGAGAAGCTCGGATATGGTGAATATCAAAAAACTGTGCTAACTACTCTTTTTACCGATTCCCTGACTACAGATCAAATACAAGGAAAAATTGATTATTTAGACACCAATTATCCAAGTTTTTATACACTTTTCAACATACCTTATGCTCAGTATGTTAAAACTGAAATTGATTTTCGTTATTATCAGATTTTCGGTTCTAAAAATCAGTTGGTTTACAGGATCAATCCAGGCGTTATTCTACCTTATGGAAACTCTTTTTATTCACCTCAGGAAAGAAGGTTTTTTCTTGGTGGCGCCAGCAGTATGAGGGCCTGGCCGGCAAGACAACTAGGCCCAGGTACTTATCGTGATGACAGTTTAAACACTTATCAGTATGGTGATTTAAAACTTGAAATGAACCTTGAATATCGGTTCAAACTTTTCTGGATGGTTGAAGGTGCTTTATTTGCCGATGCAGGTAATATTTGGTCTTTGTCCAAATATGAACCTATTCCCGAAAAAAAGTTCGAACTGGATCGTTTTTATAAAGAACTTGCTCTAGGAGGAGGTTTGGGATTTAGACTTGATTTCACTTTCTTTGTTTTTCGGTTCGATTTTGGATTTAAACTTTATGATCCATCTATTCCGGATGGCAGTAAATGGCTTGGGATGAGTGCATTTGAAAAAGATCAATGGACATTTAACTTTGGTATTGGATATCCTTTCTAATCGGTTGATATTGATTTATGACGATAAAAAATCCTCAAATACAAGGGAAAAACCCGTTGGTTTCAATAATCACAGTTGTATATAATAGTGAACTTTATATAGAAAAGACCATTTTAAGCATTATCAATCAGGAATATTCACAGTTTGAATTCATAATTGTTGACGGTGGTTCAACCGATAGAACTATTGAAATTATCCAAAAATACGAGAAATTCATCACCAAATGGATAAGCGAAAAAGACAATGGTTTGTATGATGCCATGAACAAAGGCATAAAAATGGCTTCGGGTGAATATTTGTGGTTCATCAACTCAGGCGATGAAGTTTATTCAAATACCGTTTTACAAGAAATATTACCAAATGCGCACTTTCTACCGGACATTATCTATGGCGAAACAGAAATTATCGATTACAAAGGGCAATCATTAGGAATGCGCCGCCATTCGGCTCCCGAAAAATTAAATTGGAAAAGTCTGAAACATGGAATGCTTGTCTGTCACCAGTCTTTTATAGTAAAAAAAGAAATTGTTGAAGATTATAATTTAAATTACAAATATTCGTCTGATTTTGAATGGCTTATACGAATACTTAAAAAAGCTGCAACCATACACAATTCAGGGTTAATCTTATCTAAATTTATGGATGGAGGTCAAACATCAAGAACCTTAATTCCAGGGCTTAAAGAACGTTTTAAGATTATGATCAAAAATTATGGACTTATAACTACCATATTAAATCATTTTCTGTTTGCCATAAAACTAGCTTTTTTTTTCGTTAAAAATAAGAGAATTTAATAATACATTCATCTTCCATTTTTTGTTATATCACCTCAAAAAGTTAAATATCGAAAGTTCTAATTTCTAACTTCTACAACATGATTAGGCAACAAACAACATTTAGTAATTTTGAGGATTAAAAAATGAACTTTTTTAGCGACTATCAATTGGTATCGTGCAATTTTCCACTATAGAAAATTTTAACAGTATTAACTGTGGTATTAACATAAATCAAGTTGTAGGCAACTACAAAAGAACTTACCAAATCATTCGTTACTTTAATATATTTTCCATTGGTAAAAGCTTTTAGCCATCCATTTAAATCAATAAAGGCAATCGTGTTTTCCTGTATTTGAAAATCCTTTGGAATATAATTCTCAATTTCATAAACTTCTCCTTTATAAAAAACTTTAAAATATCCTTGCTCGGAAAAAACCAAAAGACTGTCCTTTACCATGTATAATTCAGGTTCAAATGACGAAAGTTGCCTCTTTTCGCCATCAACAAAAACATTAAACTCACCCAGATTATTCACATAAGCCAATATATCATCGCCTACTTGAAAAGTTTTTGGTTTATAATCTTCTAAATCAATGATTTCTCCTTTATAAAACACATGAAAAGAATTTCTAGAATTATCTATATAGGCAACAATATTTCGCCCTACTTCGTAAACTACTTTTTCATTTGATTTTAGAATATTACGCAATTCACCATTATAGAAAATTCTGAAATATTTTGTATTATCGTTAAAATAGGCGAACAAATTATCACCTGCCCGAAATGCCATAATTGGACTTCCAACCAGTGAGCTTTCAAGATCAATTACTTGCCCCTTATAATAAACTTGTGATGCATGTGTATTCTCGTTATAAAATGCAACAAGGCTATCGCCTACAGCATAATTTTTCACATTACTGGATAACAATGTTGTTTTTCCATTGTCAAAAACATAAAGTTGATCATAAAGTTGATAGACTAATAAATATCTTGTTGCTATGTATTTTGAAACAAGACGATCTGAAAGCTTCTGCACCGCCCCATTATAATATACATTGAATTGACCGGAACTTGAAACATATGGAATACAAGTCCCTCCAATCTGAAAAGACTGAACAGGGAGATACTCAACATCTTTAACTTTACCGGCGTCGAATATCATAAAGTGCTTACGATAGTCGTGAAATGCAGCAATATTTTGAGTTAAAGCATTGATTGTAAATAAAAACAATCCAATAATTAAGAATATCTTGCCCATTTTGTAAAGTTTTAATTATTTAGTAATCTGCTCAATGATTGTACCAAAAAAGATAGACAAGTTAACTATATTAAATAAAAAGAGCCTGATAAACAGGCTCTTAATTTAAAGTTCAAATACAAGGATCAACTAACAAGATCCACTTTTTTTTCGACCATTAGAAATTTTATTTCAATGCCATTTAATTCCTTTTCAAGTTTCTCAAAATCCCTAACGACATCCAGTTTTTTCGTCTGTAATTTTTGGGCAAATAATTCCTTATAGTATTCAATTCCACTATTTAGCTTCTCCCTAAAAATCTGAAGGCTCTGTTTTTGTTTTTCAACTGAAACTTCTTGTATTTCGGTCATTTTATTCTTGAAATAGTCAACATACATCCTCAACTCTTTCACAAACATATTTGGCCTATCTGTCCGTTTTAGAATATTGGATTTACCATAAATATGATCAACCATATTTTTGAGGCTCACAACACTTGTAAAGTATGCCAAATTAGGTCCAGGACAAATTGCAACAGCCTTGTCTTCAACTGTATCCGGCATTTTATTGGCCATCAATGCAGATGCACCAAGCCCAACGCACAGGCAAGCTTTATCGATTATTTTTGAAAAAGCAGCTTGATATTCTTTTTTATCTAAGTGCTTCTGATCAAGTTCCTGAATTTTTAATTTTTGATACTTTTTAGATGCTGTACAAATTGGCTTTTCAGTAAATTCTGTATTAGATATGAGCAACCGTTTAGGACAACCACTTCCTGGGTTGTTTTGAGCAACGAGTTCAAATTTTTCGATATCCTTTGTATTTCCCCTAACCGTATTGAAAGGAACACCAAGAGGAGAAATATTGCTTAAATAAAAATCTTTTTCTGTTGAAGTACTTAGTATTTCCAAGGTTTTATTATCAACATTGGTAACTTCAGGGACCAGTAAAAAAGGACTTCCCCATCCAACAGAATCCAAACCATAATAATCAATTAAAAATTGATGCTCTTCAGCAGTACCAACTCCACCTTGAGCGGTAATACGTATATTCAGCGGTTTTTCAGGGCATACCTTGTTCTTAGCCTTAAGAGCAGCTGCATATATTTCAAAAGTGGTTTCAATCAGCGATTGTCTGCTATTTTTGAACTCTTCAAGAATTGGGCCCATTAAACTTCCATCACTTGCAAATGCGTGACCTCCACAATTTAATCCTGATTCAACACGATATTCAGATACCCAGATTCCTTTCTTTGCTAAAAACTTACCTTGAATCAATGCTGAACGGTAATCACTAACTTTAAGAATTACTTTTTTATTCAAAAATCCATTTTCATCAGGATAAAAATCATCAAATTGTTCAATATAACTATATAAACGAGGATTCATACCTGCCGAAAATATAATGGATGAACTTAATTTGCTGTTTGCAAATCCGCGCAATGCGGCATGTGCATCGTTAAATTCAACAGGTAATTTTTCGGTTTTTTTATAATTTTCTTTATCGAGTTTGGTCATGATATTCACATCGATAGAACCTACCGCCATTTTTTCATTAACCCAATCTTTCAACTTTTTCATGTAATCATGATCTTGCACAAGATGCCTAAATTCCTTTTTCAATTCTGAAAAATCTGGAAGCATCTCAAAATATTTTTCCCAATCCTTTCCTTTTTCTATTACAGACTGTTTTATTTCCTGAAATTTAGCATTTACGATATCATCAACAATATCGAGATAAGCAGTAATCCTTTTGGCACGGAAATCTTCCATTTTATCAGTGATAGCATGAAAAGGCCTATCAATTTTCTGGCTATAAAATTCCCTCATCTTCTCAACCAACATATCATCAACAATCGAAATTACTGATGATATTCCATATTGAGCTACTTTTACCGGTGTATCTATTGTGAATCCAATTCCCATAACCGGGATATGAAAATTGTGTACATTCCTACTATCAGCCATTCTATTCTTTAAATTAATTATCTATTATGTAAAGTAAAGGCAAATTTCGTTAATAAACGAACATTTATATTTACTTAACATTTAAATAAAGCTTATTATCACTAGAAATCCAATTATTCAATTTCTGCAATCATAGAGCCTGATTGAAACTAAAATTTCAAAATTATCAAATGATAAAAAATCAGGCAGGAAAGAAATATAGTCCTAATTTTTATAGTTGTTGCATGATTTTAACAGATTTTCCTGTTTAACAATACAAAAACAACCATTCGTCAATATGTTTTGAAATGTTAAAAATGAAGTAATTATTATAGATATACAAAACCCTCAAAATCTTATTGCTATTACTCTTTAAAACAATTGAATGTATTCACTTAAATCAGATTTCAAGATACGTTCCAATTCTGCAAAATTTCGGGTTTGGGTTTCAACAAATAAAAATCCGAATACCGGGTATTCATTATAATTTATTTCTCTAAGCTCCAAAGGTTTTTCAAAATCAGCAAGCAACTTCTTGTAATTAAAGGATTTAATTTGACTGGCAGAGTATCCGGTTGAATTTTCGAGCACCATCATCGCATAGGTTTTTTCATTTTTACCAGATAAAAGTTGTTCCCAATTGGGCCTTTTATCAGATAAAAAATATTCAATCGAATTGTACTGATAAGCCAACCACGTTGTATCAGCAGTAGTGCACCAGGCGCCAAAACGCTGTGGATTTACTTCAATTGGGACACTTTTACCACCTGGATGTTTTCGAACTTCAACATGCAATGGAAAATTCTTTAAATTGGACAATTTCCCTATTTCGTGCAGAAATTGCTCCATTTCCTCAATATTTTCACGGATTATCTCTGCTGAAGTAATATAAAGTCTATCTGAAAAATCATTGCCAGATGCAAAAACATGTTTCATAATATTTAAGACAACTGGCTCACCTTGAGAATTATAATATGCATCAATCGCAAATTCCTCACCTTTAATAACACTTTCAATTATAAACCGGCTGGTATCCATCACTTCTTTTGGATAAATATCTTTTACCGTCTCCAGTTCCTTTGTGATTTTTGCTTTGATCAAAGGCCATTCTGAATCTTCATTCACTCGATATACGGCCATGCTAAAAAAGCCAACAGTTGGCTTAATTATAAATGGTTTAGGAATATCTTTAATGTTTAATTGATCCAAATCATCCACAGAAAGACTTTTATAATAAACATCCGGGAATAGGTCTTTTACCAGTTCCCTAAACAAATATTTATTTTTAAAAAGGTTTATTTTCCTTGGAAAATCGGTAAATGACAAATTCTCGCTAATCCAGTTAATGGCATTTTCAGAGTTAGTATAAAGCCGGGTTTCAGGATTTTTTTTAAAATGTTCAATTACTCGTTCTTCAGACCATAAATTAACATTTCCATTCAAATTAAACTGTTTTATTTGGGGTATATCCAAAACGGGAAACTGGTATTTTACAAGTGTTTGCTTTAAAAATTCCGAAACATATGGTTTATCTATAATAATCATGATAAATTCAATTTTAAGTGATTGACTAATTTTAATCTGACAAAATTAAAACTAATAATCAGAGTGGAAATGAATAATCAGTTAAAACCGATAATTTATTCAAATTTGAGTGAGAAAGGTATTTTAGTTTAATCGAAGAAAATTCGTGCAAATAGAAGCATTAAAGTTGAAAAGTATTCCAATTAGCAACTGGAATCTCAAATCCGACAGTTAGAAAATCAGCATTAATTAGCAATTCTTTTAATAATAATAGGACGGACAGCGTTGTTTAATATTTCTTTAGACTCATCAACGATGATAATTTCTTCAAAATAGAATGTTTCATCAATTTGGGCATCTTTCAGGATTTGCAAAACTGGATAAGAAACAAGATCGCCATAATTTCTCACGGATGAAATCCCATCATCTGCCTTGATTGAAAAAACATACCTGATTACTCTACAATTCTGCTCTTGGCCCTGAAGATTATAAATATGTATTCTGCCATTTTTAACTTTGGCATTTAATGGATTTGGCGACTGAGAGTTAAGCATTTCAAAAACCAAACCTTCGATTTTGCATGTATCCGTAATTCCATTTATCGATTTTTTATTCTGATGTGGTGATTCAAAAAAACTCATTGAAGTTTTAAAAGGTAATATACCAATAAGTCCAACTATAAAAAATAAAAGAAATTTCATCATTAATTTGATTATCATTGATAAAGCTATCCAGAAAAGTTTAATTATCAGTTCTGTAAAACGATAATTGATAGTATATTATTATATGACAAAGTACATGCCAATGAATAAATTTATTGAGGTGTTTACATAAATTCTATTATATTTGATTCAAAAATAATAATTTATGAACAAATTTGAAGGAGAAGAGCTTATAAAGTTTACTCAAAGATTTTCCACAGATAAGGCCTGTTTAGAGTATCTGGCT